>CACJRF010000001.1 GCA_902595755.1 uncultured Alphaproteobacteria bacterium
AAAATACTCCATCAATATTAATTTTTTTTTTTCCGTGAGAATCATCATTAAAAAAAATGATTATAAAAATTATCAAAATATAGTTTGTGATCATTCAACAGTTACCGATTATATTTGAAAGGTGAAAAACTTAAAGTATCAAACCTTTACATAACATTTAGTATTTCTAACAGATACAATAACCTAACTAAAGACTTATCTCAATGGACTTCTAAACAAGAAGAGATTTATACTTTAATCAAGTCATTACAAAATAAAGGATTAGGTTATAGGAAGATATCTCATTATCTGAATTCAAATAAAATAAAAACAAAAAGAAATACTACGTGGACTAATTCAAAAGTTCATTCTTATTTAAAAAGATATAATGAAAAGTCCAAAAGAGAAAATTATAAAAATAAATTTTACGGAATGGAATGGATTGGTAAAATGAAATTAAAGGTAGGATTTTAAAAAATAAAATGTATAGGTTAAATTTATTAGATGTTATTTAGATTTGTAATCATTGTAACAGTAATATCTTTAATAATTGCAATGATGTGATGAAGTGAAATGAAAAAACTATTATTGATATTAATTTGTTTGTTTGTTTCTTTTGAAGTGAAGTCAAAAGATATAAAATCTATAACTAAACTTATCGACTATGAAAAGTGTATGAAAGAATTAGAAGATGATGATACCAAAATAGTCAATTCAACAATTAATAGGAAATCAGGTGAACTTCACTTGTATTTTCATAATGATGACAAAATGTATAGGTTACATTTGACAGGTAATGAAGGTACTTGTTTAGTTTACGAAAAATGAAAGTTAATTTAGGAAATCCTCTGAATTTTTGTTCAGAGGATTAATAGTGATGTTTTAAGTTTTCAAATTAAAAAATTGTTGTGTAAATTTTATGACAGAATAGAGACAATTTCTTTAAAGTAATTAATCCTCTGAATATTACTTCAGAGGATTAATAAGGACTAGGAACCACTTTAAAATAAATAATTATTGTGTATATTTTATGACAAATATTAATGAGAGTGAGTAATGAAAATAATTTTTGAATATAAAAAAGGTTTTAAAGAAAACTATGACAACTATTTTACCAACACCAAATAGAAAAGATTTAAACTCTGAGAAGGAGTATAAAGATTCTTACAAAAAGTGGGAAAAAGAATTTAGTAAGTTTATGAAGAATGAAGATTTAAAATGAAAAAACTATTACTGATATTGATTTGTTTGTTTATAAGATGAGAGTTTTTCACTCTTCGAAATCACTCAACAGTAACGGATTTAGCAAGATTTCTTGGTTGATCAACATCAGTTTTCTTAAACACGGCAGCATAATAAGCTAAAAGTTGAATTGGGAGAGAAAATAAAATTGGCTGAACAAACTCAGAGATATTTGGTAATACTAAGGTCTGAATATTTTTATCATCAATTGCTTTAATTCCAAGCTGATCTGTTATCAATATTACTTTACCTCCTCTTGCTAGAACTTCCTTCATATTAGAAATATTTTTTTCAAAAAGATAATTTTTAGGAGCTATGAAAACAATTGGTAATTTTTCATCAACAAGTGCGATTGGTCCATGTTTCATCTCACCAGATGCATATCCCTCTGCATGTATATAAGAAATTTCTTTTAACTTTAATGCACCCTCCATCGCCAATGGATAGCAATGTCCTCTTCCCAGGTAAAGTACACTTTTAGCTTTAAAAATATTTTTGCTTAATTTTTTTATCTCTTCGCGCAATTCTAGTATACTAGACATATTCGATGGAATCTCAATTAAACTGTCGGTAAGTTTTTTTTCTGCTGTGTGATTAATTACACCCAACTCTCTTCCAATAACGAGGCATAAACATGAAAGAATACTCAATTGGGCTGTGAAGGCTTTTGTTGAAGCTACACCAATTTCTGGACCTGCCTCAATTGTTAAATAAAAGTCAGATTCCCTTGCGATACTACTTTCTCTGTTATTTACCAAACTAAGGATAATATTTTTGTTTTTTTTAGAATGACGAAGTGCCGCAAGTGTATCTGCGGTTTCTCCTGATTGGGAAATAAAAATAGAAAGAGATGAACTAGATTTCTGTGCTCTTTTATATCTATACTCTGAGGCCAAATGAGCAGAAGAAGGAATCCCAATGTAATTTTCAAACCAATAGGTAGCTATCTGGCTTGCAAAGAAAGATGTACCACAAGCTATAAAATCTATTCTCTTTATCTTGTTCCATTTAATTTTTAATTCTGGAATATTAATTTTTTTATTTATAGGATCTAAAAACCTTGATAAAGAATTGCTGATTATATTTGGTTGTTCAAAAATTTCTTTCTGCATAAAATGATCAAAATTTCCTTTACCTAATTTTGAATCACTAAATGAGGATTTTGAAACTTTTCTAATTACTTTTTTAAATTTAGAGTCAAAAATATTTAACTTATCTTTAAAAATAAATACACTATCACCCTCTTCCATATATATAATTTTTTGGGTAAATGGAGATAAAGCAATAGAGTCTGATCCGAGATAAAAAGATTTTTCAGAAATACCAATTGCAAGAGGACTTCCTTTTCTAGCACCAACTAAAAAATTTTGATCTTTAAAAAGTATTGCAATTGCAAAGGCTCCCTCTAAACACGAGAGTGTTTTTTTTAGCGCTTGTTCAGGAGCACTATTTTTTAAATTCAAATCTATTAAATGTGCAATAACTTCACTATCCGTCTCTGATTTAAATACGTAACTTTTTTTAAGTAAGTTTTTTTTTAATTCTGAATAATTTTCAATTATCCCATTATGAACAATTGAAACATTAGTTGAATTATGAGGATGGGCATTTTTAGTTGAAGGAATCCCATGGGTAGCCCATCTTGTATGACCAATTCCTAATGTCCCTTCAATGTTTTTATTAGATAACTTTTTTTTTAGGTTGATCAGTTTGCCCTGAGCACGAATAGTTTGAATCTTCTGATCTACTACCACAGATATACCAGAAGAATCGTACCCCCTATATTCAAGTTTATGAAGACCTTTAATTATTTTGTTTACAACTGGTTCATCAGATAATACTCCAAAAATTCCACACATTATTTTTTTTTCTCTTTTCTTACTAATTCAGATTTTCTATATATAAGGCTGTTCTCCTTTATATCTTTATTTACAATTGTTCCAGCTCCTATAACAGAATTCTTCTTTATTTCTAATGGAGCAATTAATGACGTGTTAGATCCAACTAAACAATTAGCTCCAATAGTTGTTTTATTCTTATTTTTTCCATCAAAATTACATGTAATTGATCCTGCACCAATATTAGTTTCTTTTCCAATAAGTGCGTCGCCAATATATGATAAATGAGATACTTTTACACCGCTTTTTATATCTGATTTTTTAATTTCAACAAAATTTCCAATTTTTACATTAGATCCTATTTCTACATTATCTCTTATTCTAGAAAAAGGGCCTATCATAACATTTCTATTTACTATGGTATTTTCTAAATGTGTAAAACTCTTAATCAAAACATTCTCTTTAACAATAACGCCAACTCCGAAGTATACGTTTGGTTGTATTTTTACATTTTTTTCAATTCTTGTATCAGCACTAAAAAATACTGTTGATGGATCTTCCATAAAAATACCCTTATTTAAAAAGAAATTTCTTTTTCTGTTTTGAAATATTTTATTAGCTCTTGATAACTCCTGCATATTATTGACACCCTTGCATTCTTCATAATCACAAAGATAATATCCAGCTTTTAACCCATACTTATAAAATATACTTACTAGATCAGTTAAATAAAATTCTTTTTTCTTATTAAGGTTCCCAACTTTATTAATATATTTTAGTAATTTTTTTGTATTAAAAATCATCATACCAGAGTTACATATATTAAGGTCATTTTCTGATTGAGTTTTTGTCATTTCAGCTTTCTCTATTATTTTGACTAAAGATTTATTCTGAAAAAATAATCTTCCATATGCATGGTCACTTGATTTTGGTTTCATTGCTAAAACACAAAGATCTAGAGAGTTTTTAATAAAATATTTTATCGCATTCTCAATAGTTTTTTTTTGAATTAAAGGAGTATCACCGTATAAAATTAGTGTATTTTTTATATTTGATGAATTATTTTTCTTCAGTGCTGTTTTAACGGCATGAGCTGTGCCATTTCTATTATGCTGTGTTACGAGTTTAATTTTTTTATTTTTTATATTATAAATAAAATTCTTGAATTCATCAGAAATAACTGTTGTTAAAATTTTTGGATTCATTGATAAGGCAATTTCATGAACATGACTTATCATTTCCTTATTACCTACTTCATGAAACACTTTAGGAATAGATGAATTCATTCTTGATCCTTTACCTGCAGCTAATACAATGATAGATAATGACATTTGACGTTTCTAATCTTTATAATACTTTTATCAGATAAATATTTTTTTATGAATAAAAATTTTAAATGTGTAATATTTGATCTTGACGGAACTCTCATAGATAGTGGACCTGATTTAGCTAGTTCTTTAAATTATGTACTTAAAAAGCAAGGCTTTGAGGGCGTTAACCAATCCATTTTAGGAAGTCTTGTTGGCGGAGGTGCTGAAATGATGATAAGAAAAGGTTTTGATCATATACAAGTAAAAATTGATGAAAAAAAAGTAGAGACATATATTTTTCAATTCTTAGAATATTATTATAATAATTGCACAAATCAGACAAAACTTTATGAAGGGGTTGAAAATACTTTGAAATATCTCAAAGAAGCAAATCTTAAAGTTTGTTTATGTACAAATAAAAGGCAGCACTTAACTAATAAAATTATGAAAGAGTTTAATTTAGAATATTACTTTGATTTCATCTTGGGATCATCAAACGAATTGCAAATGAAACCTAGTGTTAAAATGTTAGAATTCTGCTTAAAAAAATTAAAAATTAATTCTTCAGAACAATGTATAATGATAGGTGACAGTAACAATGATATTTTACCAGCTAATAAATTAAATATGACTTCCATTTTTGTAAGATATGGTTACGGAAAATTATCAAAAAATATAGTTGCAAGTTATGAAGTTAATAAAATTAAGGAAATTATTGATATCTGTAATTTTTAAATCTTAATCCTCTCATTGAAAAATAAATTAATTTCATTCAGACCTTTATAAATAGTCATAATTGCTACGATAAGAGCGCATAGTGCAATAAAGTATAAAAATTTATAAAATTTTGGATCCACTTGATAATTATAAACAAAATAATTAGAAATATAATATTCATGTTATGAATTAAGAATATACGAATAATAAATTTGATTTATATCTAAAAATGTCTTAATTTTTCTTTAATAATTAAAATATGAGGTTAAAAATGAAAAAAATAATTATTCTTTGCTTTACTTACTTAAGTATAATAACTCTCGCTGAAGACTCATCAGCAGGTTGTCTAAAACTTTTAGATAGAGATTTGTCATCTACTAAAAGTCAATTAAATAAATATTCGTGCAAAAAACAACATTCTAATGATATTTCATTTCAATGTTCAAAAAATGCACCAAATGGTTGGGCCAAATATTATTCTGTAAAATTTAGAAATATTGAAAAAAAAGTGATAAACTGTTTAGGTTAAAAAAATAAGGTTTTAGATTTCTTTTTTTTTAATATATTAGTTGCATGAGTGAAAACCTTATTAAAGAATCGACTTGTGCAATTAATAAAGCCACCCAAATTCTAAATAGAGGCGGACTTGTATCAGTTAAAGCTGAAACAGTATACGGTTTAGCTTGTGACCCAAGTAACCCTGAAGCAATATTAAAGCTTTACAATTTAAAGAATCGTCCATCAAGCAACCCACTTATAATTCATGTTAACTCTTTAGAGATGCTTAAAGAAATTGCTGAAGTTAATACAATAGCTTCAAGTATCATTAATTTTTTCTGGCCAGGACCACTCACTTTGATTCTTCCAAGAAAAAAAAATAAAAAAGTTTTAGATTTCGCAGTTGCAGGACTGAATACAATAGCTGTCAGAATGCCATCCTCTGAAATATTTTTGAAACTAATAAATAAGTTTGGCAAGCCAGTGGCTGCACCAAGTGCAAATCAAAGTGGATATATTTCTTCTACAAAAGCGAGTCATGTAATTGAGTCATTTGGAGAAGACATTGAACTTGTAATTGACTCTGGACAGTCTGAATATGGTCTAGAATCTACTATAATTGATTTAAGCTCAGAAAAAATCTTGATCAGAAGACTGGGTGTAATAGATAAAAAATTATTAGAAAAAAAAATAGAAACTAAAATATATGAACAAAATGAGCCCAAAAAAAACAATCCAAATTCACCAGGACAATCTTTTAAGCATTATTCTCCAAACACACCAATTAAATTGAATGTTAAAAATCCTGGAGAAGATGATGCATTTTTAGGGTTCGGCTCTATAAGACTAAACCATAAACCCTTTCTAAATTTATCTGAAAATGGAGATTTAAATGAGGCAGCTTTTAATTTATTTCATTTTTTGAGAAAACTCGATAAATTAAAGAAAAAAAAAATTTCAATTTATCCCATCCCTAAAAAAGGAATTGGTAAAGTAATAAACGAAAGACTGAATAGAGCAAAAGTAAATGAATAAAATTTTAAAGCCTCTTCTGAAGACATTAAATAAGAATGAATTTTGTACAGAACAGGGTATAATTAAGAATTATTGTATTGACTGGAGAGGCAAATTCAAAGGAACAGCTGAAATACTGTTTTTCCCAAAAAACGTTAAATCTGTTGTTAAAATTATGAAGTTTTGCTTCAAGAATTCGATTTCTATTGTACCTCAAGGAGGAAATACAAGTTTGGTAGGTGGTTCTGTACCAAGAGTGAATAAGGGAGAAGTAATAATAAATCTCTCAAAATTAAACAAAATTAGAGAAATAGATCCTATCAGTAATACTGTGACGCTCGAGGGTGGTTGTATTCTTCAGGATGCGAGTGATAAGTTAGAGCCGTTTGGACTTGAAATGCCTATTTCAATAGGTTCAAAAGGTAGTTGTCAAATCGGAGGTAATATTGCAACTAACGCCGGAGGACTTAATGTAATCAAATATGGTTCGATTAGAAGTAATATTCTGGGAATTGAAGCTGTCTTACCCAATGGAGAATTACATAATGATTTAAAAACTATAAAAAAGAATAATACTGGTTTTGATTTAAAACAACTTTTAATTGGTTCCGAGGGTACTTTAGGCATAATTACAGCAGCAACTTTAAAGATTTACAAGAAGCCAAGTGAAAGAATAGTACTAATACTTTCTACTGACAAAATAAATGAAACTTTGGAGGCTTACAAAACCATAACAAAAAATTTTGGTGAATTAATTTCAGCATTTGAATTAATGAATAAGTTTTCAGTAAATCTAATAAAAAAACTAGATAATAAACTAAAACTACCTTTCTCAGGAAATTATTACTGTCTAATTGAACTAACAAATTTTTTAGATATTAAGAATTTCAATAATTTTATTATTGATAAGTTTGGTGAGGTTAGTTTTAAAAAAATGAAAATTATTATTGCTAAATCTGAGTCAGAAAATAAAATTTTCTGGAGAATAAGAGAAGAAATACCTTTAGCCGAAAAACTCTTGAAAAACGTTATACAACATGACGTTTCTTTACCACTTAATTTAATTGATAAATTTATAGAAAAAAGTAGCTCTTCACTTAAAAAACTTGATCCTAAAATCTTTATAATAAACTTTGGACACTTAGGTGATAATAATCTTCATTTCAATGTATTTGTTGACAAAATTCTTGATAATAAAGAATACAAGAAAATTCAAAAGAATATAAATAAAATTGTTTTTTCAAATGTTATAAAATATAACGGCTCAATCAGTGCAGAACATGGTATTGGTCAATTAAGAAGAAAAGAACTTAAAAAGTTTAAGAGTGATGACGAGATTAAAAAAATGGTCCAAATCAAAAAAATTTTTGATCCAAAAGGGATTATGAATCCAGGTAAGATTATTTAATCAAGATAATTTTTATATATTTTATTCGCTTCATTACAAATCTTTAATGGATTAATATTTAACCTAAACAATCCAACAAAATATAAAAAAAGATATTTTAGATACATTCTCCTATTTTTTTTCCCCCTGACAAATCTCCATGCTCTCGCTGTTAAACGTCGCTGAGCATATAATTTAAGGCTTAAATTTAGTTCAGGGTTATCTTTGACAAACAATTCTAGTGATTTTGACACTCTATATATTTGATTATTTTTTTTTTCAGAGATTTGTCCTGGTGCTTTAAATGGTAAGATAGCTACTGGGTAATTTAGCCTAATAAAATTCCCAATATTTGCTAACCTCAGAGTTAATGAATATTCTTGACTATGAATAACTCTTTCATCACATCCACCTAGCTTTTTACATATATCTGTCCTAACCAGAAATTGTGAAGGGTTGAACATTGAATTTCTCATGGCTGATTTAATTGGATTTTTTTGAAATGTTACGTTTATGTTCTCCAATTTATCATCTAATTTTTCAGATGAGATATTTTCTACTTTTCTTTGCAAACCATATGCAAGGATGAAATTCTTATTTTCCTCTAGAAGTTTTAATAAAATTAATGTGGTTTTATTTATAATTAAATCGTCTGCATCAAGAAATTTAATATATTTCATATTTGAAGCACAAATACCTGCATTTGTTGCGCTTGCTGAACCTTTATTCTTTTGAGAAATTATCTTACAATTTTTTAGATTTTTTCTCTCTCTTTTTAGTATCTCTAAAGAGTTATCTGTTGAACCATCGTTTATAAAAATATACTCTTTATCAAAATTACCGGTTTGTTGCCTAAGTGATTTTATGACGGTTTTTAAATATTTAGCCTTATTAAAAACTGGTATAACAAAAGAAACTGACGTCAAAATTTAATTCCCTTGATTAATAAGATATTTTTTTAACTCCATATTTCCAAAAGCCGAGGCATTAGTTATTTCAGACCTTTTTTGATAAACCAATCCTATATTATTACATAAAACTTCATTGTTAGTGACATCTACAATAATTGGGCCTGACCTAGTATCTGCTATAAAACTAGCGTTTCCTTTTCCTTCAATTTCAATACAATCCTCAAATGATTTTTTTTTGGATTTAAATTGAAAGTTTCTTCTTGATACTTTGTATTTCATTTTAAACCTTGTTCTTGGCTTAAAATTTCTGAGGGGAGGTTGAAAACCCTTGACTAAAAACAACTGTTCCTGAGTCTCCCATTCATTAGTTTTAAAAGTTAAATCTGGATAAACTACTTTTTGAACTGGCTCTACGATTCCTTCATTAAAGGCTAAGACTACTGATTTTCTAAATACAGTTTTTTTTTTTTCATCTATTTCATATGTGTAATAACTACCGTCTGAGTAAAGTTTTGATAATTCTACCTTATTATTTTGTTTATCTTTTTTTGCGTTAGTAATCATTATTCTTTTTAAGAATCTCTCATTTTTATATGATGAGTAAATATTTATTGAATAAGTCCATTTTAAATTAATGTCCGATGGAAAAAAATTATTTTTTTCTGGTGTACAACCCTGAATCAGAAGAAGAACTATAGCTAGATATTTAATATTAATATGTTTCATAGAGTGGTGCCCAGGGGAGGAATTGAACCACCGACACAGCGATTTTCAGTCGCTTGCTCTACCAACTGAGCTACCTGGGCCTAATTAAAATGTCTAATTATTACTAAACGTTAGAATATTTTCAAATAAATTCATATTATCTTAAATATTTTATACACTTCTGGAATTGATAATCCAACAACATTTGTATAAGAACCTTTTATTTTTCTAATAAATTTTGAGGCCATTCCCTGAATTGCATAACCTCCTGCCTTTCCTATACCTTCCTCTAATAGTTTATTACTTATATCAACTGGTTCTAATTTTTCAAAAAAAATTTCCGTAATCACAACTTTACTAAATATCTTTCCTTCTTTTGAAATGATACAAATTCCACCGTAAACTTTATGTCTTCTGGCTGACAAATAATTAAGGTAAGTTTTAACAGTATCTTTCGATTCAGCCTTATGAAGAATTCTTCCTGCCCTAAAGACTAATGTGTCCCCTGCAATAATAGTTGAGTCGTTAAAATTTTTATAACTTTTTCTAACATAAAGAGCTTTCTGAATTGCTATATTTCTAACACTTTTTTTTAAAGAACTTTTTTCTAAAAGGTTTTTTTCATTAATCATTGGTTTTATAATCCTAATTTTTTTTAATCCCAGATTTTGAAGTAGTTCAAGCCTTCTTGGTGAAGAGGAGGCAAGGATTATATTACCAAGCTTATTAAACAAATTTATTTATGTCGGAATGTTATTCGACCTTTAGTTAAATCATAGGGTGTCATCTCAACTGTAACTCTGTCTCCAGCTAAAACTCTTATTCTAAATTTCCTCATTTTTCCTGCAGTATGGGCTATAATTTCATGATCATTGTCTAACAAAACTCTAAACATTGCATTTGGAAGTAATTCCTTTACAGTCCCTTGAAATTCCATTAATTCATCTTTAGCCATAAATTTCCTTTATTTTTTCAGTCTGCATTCTATTGATAAAGCGTGTGCTTGTAAACCCTCTTCATTAGCTAAATTAATTGCATCCATACCTATTTTTTTTATACTTTTCTCAGTACAACAAACAACCGAGGATCTTTTTAAATAATCCAAGAGGTTTAATCCTGAAGTAAACCTTGCTGTCCTATCGGTAGGTAAAACATGATTTGGACCTGCTATATAATCACCAATTGCTTCTGGAGTAAACTTTCCAAGAAATATAGCACCCGCATTTTTTATATCCTTTAGATATTCTTTAGCATTATCTAAAGCAATTTCTAAGTGCTCAGGAGCTAGTTTATTTATTAATTCAATTCCATCAAAAATTTTTTCAACTATGATGACAGCACCAAATTTTTCCCAGCTTTTTTTTGCTATATTTCTTCTTTTAAGCTCCTTTAATAATTCATCAATTTTACTAATTACATCTTGGGCAAAAATATTACAGTCGGTTATGAGAATTGATTGAGCAAGTTCATCATGCTCTGCTTGTGAAAGAAGGTCTATAGCAATATGTTTTGGGTTATTATTTTTATCTGCAAAAACCAAAATTTCTGATGGTCCTGCAATCATGTCAATTCCAACAACACCAAAAAATTTCTTTTTTGCTAATGCAACATATGCATTACCTGGACCAAAAATTTTGTCTACTTTTTTTAAGCTTTCAGTACCCAATGCTAAGGCCGTAATTGCTTGTGCACCCCCAATTTTATATACCTCTTGAATATTCAGTATTTTACAACACGCTAAAACAAGAGGATTTACTTCACCATTTGTGGCTGGAACTGTTACAACTATACGAGGAACTCCAGCAACCTGAGCAGGAACTACATTCATAATGAATGATGAAGGATAAGCAGCCTTTCCTCCTGGAACATAAAGACCAACAGATTCAAGAGGATTCCAAATTGAACCAAGCGTTACGCCCTCTTTGTCCTTATAAAGTGAATTACTGGGTTTTTGCTTAATGTGAAACGCCCTCACCCTTTTTATAGAGTTTTTTAATGATACAATTAGACTTTTATCTACTGAGTTATAAGCTTTATCTATCTCTTTCTTGTCCACAATTAAGTCTGAAAAAGTTTTTGCTTTTATTTTATCAAACTTATTTGACAGTCTTAATACTTCCTTGTCTCCTTTTAATTGAACATCCTTGATTATTTTATCAACTGTATTTTCTATTGAGAGGTCTGAAACACTTCTTTTTTTTAGAAGGATATCAAAATTTTTATGAAAATTTTTATCTTTTTGTCGTAATATTTTAACCACTTATTGCCTTTTTTAATTGTTTAATGACTTGAGAAACCTTATCGTTATTTAATTTAAAAGCAATTTTATTAACTACAAGCTTCGAGGAAATTTTAAACAGAACTTCGGATTCGACTAAATTATTTTCTTTCAAAGTCTTACCCGATGAAACTAAATCTACAATAGTTGAACAAATACCAAGTTTTGGAGCTAACTCAATAGCACCATTCAGTTTTATACATTCTGCTCTAATTCCTTTACTTGCAAAATAATCTGTCACAGTATTTTTATATTTTGTGGCAATCTTTAAATGACCATTTCTTTGTTTTTTTTTTAAAAAATCTTTTTTATGTGCGACTGATAATTTACACTTTCCAATACCAAGATCCAACACATTATTTACTTCGTCGTAATTAAATTCTTTTAAAACATCATCCCCAACTACCCCTAGATGCGCAGCACCAAAAGCTACAAATGTAGCTACATCAAAAGACCTAACTCTAATTATGTCAAGAAAATTAACACTTGTTTTAAACATTAACTTCCTAGATTCAGGTTCATTAAATTCTTTCTCAGGGATGATATTAGCCTTAGTTAAAATTGGGCTTAATTCATTTAAAATTCTTCCCTTAGGAACTGCAAGTATCATTTTCTTCATTTTTTTATTCTATTTATTTTTGCACCGCATGCTTTAAGTTTTTTTTCAATATTCTCATAACCTCTGTCCAAATGATATACCCTATTAATAATCGTTTTACCTTTTGCCATCAAGCCGGCAATTATTAAACATGATGATGCCCTTAAATCAGTGGCCATTAACTGTGCACCATAAATCTCTTTAACCCCACTGATTTCAACCTTTGATCCCTTTTTTTTAATTTTTGCTCCCATACGTCTTAATTCACTAACATGCATGAATCTATTTTCAAAAATTTTTTCATTAATCTCATTTAAACCTTTAATTTTTAATAAAGCTGAAGTCAACTGAGCTTGAAGATCAGTTGGAAAGCCTGGATATTCTTTGGTAGTAATTTTTAAATTTAAACAACCATTTTTTACTTTTTCAATACTAAAACTTTTATTATCAATTTTTTTTAGCTTCAACAAACTAATTGGTCTTAAAATATTTTTTAAATGTTTATAAATTTCAGTATTAACCCCCGAAAGTATTAATTTACCTGAACAACCTAAAACAGATAGAGCAAAAGTTCCAGCTTCAATTCTATCAGGCATAACTTCAAATTCTCCTCCATTTAATTTTTTTACTCCATCGATAGTAATTACTTCAGTACCATGGCCCTTAATTTTTGCTCCTATTTTTATTAAAAAGTTACAAAGATCATTAATCTCTGGCTCTTGAGCTGCGTTATAAATTATTGTTTGTCCCTCAGCCAAAGTAGCTGCCATAATTAAATTTTCTGTTGCGCCTACAGATTTTTTTTTAAAGTTTATAGAAGTTCCTTTTAATTTACTTTTGACACTGCCATGGACATAACCATTTTTTATTTTAAAAGATGCTCCCATCTTTTTCAAACAATCTAAATGTAAATCTACTGGCCTTGTTCCAATTGCACAACCTCCAGGTAGTGAAACTTTTGCATACCCATATCTGGATAAAAGTGGACCCAATATCAAAAATGATGCCCTCATTTTTCTCACAAGTTCATAGGGTGCTATCAATGATTTAGGCTTGTTGGACTTAAAAGTATAACAACTATTCTTTTTTTTTAAAATTTTAACATTCAACGACTTAAGTAAATCTATCATTGAAAAAATATCCGATAAACTTGGTATATTGGTTAACCTTACAATAGAATTTGTTAAAAGTGTTGAAGCTAGAATTGGAAGCGCAGAATTTTTGGATCCACTGATCCTAATTTTTCCTTTAAGAGGTTTTCCACCAAATATCTCAATTACATCCATTTTATAGTTTAGGTAAAGTCACACCCTTTTGGAACATATATTTACCTTTTCTATCAGAATATGACAATTCACAAATATCATCTCCTTTAAAAAATAAAAATTGTGCAGCACCCTCATTTGCATAGATTTTTGCAGGAAGCGGTGTGGTATTAGAAAATTCAAGAGTAACGTGTCCTTCCCATTCTGGCTCTAAAGGTGTAACATTCACAATAATTCCACATCTTGCATACGTTGATTTTCCAACACAAATAACTAAGGTTTCTTTAGGTATTTTAAAATATTCGACTGTTCGTGCAAGTGCAAAGCTATTTGGAGGTATTATACAATGATCAACTTCTCTATCAACAAAACTGGTATTAGAAAAGTCTTTTGGATCCACGGTTGCAGAATTTACATTAGTAAAGATTTTAAAGTTTTTTGATACTCTTGCATCATATCCATATGAAGAAAGTCCATAAGATAATACCCCTTCTTTCTCAAGCTTTTCAACAAATGGGTTGATCATTTGTTTTTCTTTAACCATTTTTTTTATCCAAAAATCAGGCATTATTCCCATAATTTACTTCCCTTCCTCTTTTTTAAATTTTTCCTTAGTGCCTTTGAAAGTTTGTCAAACTTTGGAGTTCTTTTATTCATAATACTTATTCTTCTTTTTTTCAAGAAAAGTGTATTTTGTTGCTTTCCCCTTAGATAGTTTTATTGGATACCTTTTTTTATTAATCTCAATTTTCTTTAGACACTCCTTTTCTAAGTCAATCCCAGCAATATCCGAAAATCTAAGAAGATATAGCATTATATCAGCAATCTCCTCTTTAATCTTAGAGAGATTTTCTTTTTTTTTATAAAACTCTGAGCTTTCTTTTTCCCATTGAAAAATTTCTAATAATTCTGACGACTCAAGACTAATAGATATAGCTAGGTTTTTTAAAGAATGAAACTGATCCCAATCTCTTTTTTTTGAAAATTCTCTTAAAATCTTTTTTATTTTTAATTCGTTCATATGATTCGTCTTTTTAAAATTAATATACTTGATTTTTATCTTCTTTAAAAAATTTATATCTTTTTTTTTAATTGTTGCTAGAATTTAAAAACAATGAATGAGGTAATATGGGGCAGATATTCACTACTTGTTTACACTGGTATAAGCACTGTAACTCTTTTAATCCTAAGTTTCTTTTTTAAATTTTTAATTTTATTTACATTTATTTCAGGCTTTTTGTTTTCTGTTTCTTTATGGGATTTTTTTCAAAAAAAAAGATCTATTCTTTCCAACTTTCCATTATTAGGGAGATTCAGATTCTTTTTAGAAAGTATAAGACCTGAATTAAGACAATATTATTGGGAATCTGATGATGATGAAGTCCCTTATTCAAGAAATCAAAGGTCAATGGTCTATCAAAGATCAAAAAATATCGAAGGAGTTAGACCATTTGGTTCACTGGAAAAAATGTACAAAGAAGATTTCGTTTGGCTTAATCACTCAATAACCCCATCACATATAGAAAGTTCTGAGTTTAAAACAAAGGTTGGAAATGGTAAAAATTTTTACAATATGTCAGTGTTAAATATATCTGGCACATCATTTGGTGCAATTTCACCGCCTGCAATTACCTCATTAAATATGGCTGCAAAAATGGGTAATTTTGCACATAATACAGGTGAAGGCTCAATGTCTAGTTATCATGAAAAAGGTGGTGGAGATACTATCTGGCAAATATCAACTGGGTACTTTGGGTGCAGAGATAGCAAGGGAAATTTTTCACCAAAAAAATTTGCATCAAAAGCTAAAAGTCCACAGATAAAAATGATTGAAATTAAAATTAGCCAGGGAGCAAAGCCAGGTCATGGTGGTATGTTACTTGCACCAAAGGTAACAGAAGAAATAGCTGCTACAAGGGGAATAGAAGTTGGTAAAGATTGTATATCACCTGCTCGTCATAAAGAATTTTCTAATCCCTCACAACTATTGAAGTTTGTTGAAAAACTTAGAAAACTTTCAGGTGGTAAACCTGTTGGAATTAAAATGTGTATTGGTCATCCATGGGAATTAATTTCGATAGTTAAGACAATGGTTATAGAAAAAAAATATATTGACTTTATTACGGTTGATGGTGCTGAAGGTGGAACTGGAGCAGCTCCTGCTGAATTTACTGATCACCTTGGTAGTCCACTTAAGGATGCAATAATTTTCGTTGATAATGCTCTTGTGGGCTCAAACCTCAGGGAAAAGGTGAAAATAGGTGTATCAGGAAAAATAGTATCGGCATTTGATATTGCTCACATGTGTGCTCTGGGGGCTGATTGGGTAAATATGGCGAGACCATTTATGTTTTCAATTGGGTGTATTCAGTGTAGGTCCTGTCATACAGGAGAATGTCCAACTGGAATAGCAACTATGGATCCAATGAGGTACAGAGCTATTGATATTAAAGATAGATCAAATAGAGCTTTTAATTTTCATAAAAATACTATTTTCGTATTAAAAGAACTCTTAGAGTCTGTTGGGGTAAAACACCCAAGCGAGTTAAATAGAAGACACATTGTTAGAAGATTATCTGAAAGTGAAATTCTATTAGCTGATCAAATTTATCCTCGAGCAGAAAAAGGGGAACTACTAAAAAAAGGAAAGAAAACTATTGCTGACCCTAGAATTAATGTTTACTGGAATAAAGTAAATACAAAAAGTTTTAATTATGATATGGGTTCAATTTAAAAGAAAAAGGTGAATTTAATCTAAATTTATTTTCTAAATAATGTTTATGTTTAATTTAGATAATCTTTTGTTTTGCCCTCTTAGTTTAATAGTAAAACAGGGTCTTGGTAAGACTCAGCCACTGGAGCGTAACCAGTAGAGGGCACCATAATACTAATGAAAAATTTAACAAAAAATATATTAATAGGATTTTCATTAGGATTAATCTTTGGAATCTCTATAAATTTGATCAATCTAGATCAATCTGAAAAAAAATTTATAATTGAAATACTTTCAGTTGGTGGAGAGATATTCTTAAAAGTTATAAAAATGTTGGTTGTTCCAATTGTTTTTTTTTCACTTACTTCTGGAGTGGCTAATTTAAATGAACTTAATACTTTAGGAAAGATTGGTATTAAATCTATATCTCTTTATATTCTTACCACTTTTTTTGCGATAACAGGCTCACTAATCTTTGCAAACTTATTAGATCCTGGAAAGGGGTTCAACTTAAAAATAGAAAATAATGATATAACAATATCAGAACCTCCATCTCTCAATGAGGTTATTTTAAATATCATTCCAAACAATCCTTTTGAATCATTAGTAAATGGAAATATGCTTCAAGTAATATTTTTTGCTATTCTTCTCGGTAGCGCAATTTCAATCTCTAAAAAGAAAGAACTTACTAAATTTTTTAATGATTTCAATTTAGTTATAATGAAAGTTCTTTCTATTTCTCTTATAATTGCACCAGTTGGAATATTTTGTTTAATTTCTAGAACCTTTGCAACGCAGGGTTTGGGTTCTATAATTGAATTAGCAAAATATTTTTTTGTTGTTTCTTTTGCCTTATTTTTACATGTAATATTTATATATTTGCCATTAATAAGAATATTTGGAAAAGTAAAAGTAATAAAATTTTTTAATGGAATGAAAGAAGCGTTAATTTTTGCATTTTCGACTTCTAGTAGCTCAGCAACAATTCCAGTCACACTTGAAAATCTAAAAAAAAATTTTAGTGTTAAAGATAAGATTGCCTCTTTTACAGTACCTTTAGGAGCTACAATAAATATGGACGGGACAGCAATTATGCAGGGTGTAGCAACTGTATTCATAGCCAATGCTTATGGTGTTGATTTATCTATTATTGATTATTTAAATATTATTTTAACATCAACGTTAGCCTCAATAGGGACAGCAGGAGTCCCTGGCGTTGGAATAATAATGCTAGGGATGGTTCTGAATCAAGTTGGTTTACCACTAGAAGGTATAGCTCTCATAATGGGAGTAGACAGGTTTCTTGATATGCTTCGAACCGCAGTAAATGTATCTGGTGATTCAATGGTATCTATAATTATAAATAAATCAGAAAAAAAATAATGAATTGGTACAATATTGAACTTGAAATTACTTTTTATGGTAAGGAATTTGAACTAACTGAGGCGTCAAATGAACAGGAGGCGAAGCTAATTGCAATAAAAAAGGTTATACAAAAGTATAAATGCTTGGAAAAAGAGGTTGTGGTTTTAAGTTGTAAGATTATTCAAAATTAAATTGAACACAATTACCGTTTAAGTTTTCGCTAATTTCATTGTCTCTCATAGCAACTTTTCCATTTACAATTGTAAAAATCGGCATCCCCTTTATTCTTAGATTATTATAAGGGGTCCATCCTGACTTACTTGCAATCCATTTATCAGTTATTTCAAATTCTTTTTCTAAGTCAATAATTGTCAAATCAGCGTCATATCCTAAACTTATTTTTCCTTTATTTTTAATTTTATAAATTTCACATGGATTAACAGAAATAAGTCTTACTAAGTCTTGGATAGTAAGTTTATTTTTATTCACAAAGTTTAGCATTATAGGAAGAAGTGTTTGTACTCCTGTCATTCCTGAAGGAGATAAAGGATATTTCTTTTTCTTTTCTTCTATTGTGTGCGGAGCATGATCGGAACCTATAACATCCACTACCTTTTTTTCAATTCCATACCACAAGCCTTTGCGGTGATCATCATTTCTAATTGGGGGGTTCATTTGGGCATTAGTTCCTAATAGATCATAACAATCCGGCGAACTGAAATATAAGTGCTGAGGAGTAACTTCACACGTACAAATATCTTTATTTTTTTCTATCATTTTTATTTCATCTGCAGTTGAAATATGTAATATATGTAGGTTTGTTTTTCCAACTTCACGTGCAATTTTTAATAATCTTTGAGTACTCCTAATTGCTGTATTATCATCTCTCCAAACTGGGTGAGAATTTACTGAAATATTAGGATCATCTAAAATTTTTTTTCTGTCTCTTAATCTATATTCATCCTCGCTATGAACAGCAAATTTTCTATCTATGTTTGAAATAATTTTTCTTAAACTATCATCGTCTTCAACTAGTAAATCTCCAGTTGAAGAGCCCATAAATATTTTCACACCACAACAACCAACTAATCTTTCAAGTTTACTAAGTTCAGTTATATTTTCTTTTGCTGCTCCTATGAAAAAACTATAATTACAAAATGCGTTTTTTTTTGCTATTTCTAGTTTTATATCAAGTTGCTCTTTATTTATTGTGGCTGGGGACGTATTTGGCATTTCAAAAACTGTAGTGATCCCTCCTAAGATTGCTCCTTTAGTGCCATGATATATATCTTCTTTATGTGTAAGGCCTGGTTCTCTAAAATGTACTTGGGTATCAATTGCACCAGGCATTACTATTAAACCTTTAGCGTCAATAACTTCATCTGCTAGACTTTGGTCTACAGAACCTACTTCACAAATTTTACCTTCATTAATTCCTATATCTATTTTATCAATATTATAATCTGGCAGAACAACCGAACCATTTTTGATAACTAAATCTATTTTAAAATTATTTTTTATATTCATTTCTCTTTTTTAAAACGTCAAAATAATTTCCACGATCTTTTAAACCTTCAACATGAATAAGATACCATGAACTAAAAAAAATTATATGCCAAATTGATTTAGCCATCTTTTTATTTTTTTTAACTTTATCACATAAAAAATTTATTTCTTTTTCTGTAAAAAAAAGTAAAAGAAAATCAAGTTTAAGCAAATTTTCTTTTATGAGATCAATTTTTTTTGGAATCCATTCACTTATTGGTATAGTAAAGCCTTTTTTGGGAGAAAAAGAATCATAGTTTTTAAGATTTTTTTTTAAGAATTTTCTTATGTAAAACTTTCCAAAACCACTTCTTATTTTTAAACTATCTTCAACAAAAAAAAACTCTCTGAACATATTTTTATCTATGAATGGTGTTCTACCCTCTAAACTAAATGCCATTAGGCATCTATCTAATTTTACTAGTAAATCGTTAGGTAACCAGTTCTTATAATCAAATAATTGTTTTTTTTGAAGTTTGGTTATATTTTTATATTCGAAATAACGTGTTTTATTTTTAAAATCATTATTTCTTATTTGTAGTTTTTTAAAAAGGTTTCGACTTTTGAATGTTTCCTTTAAGTCTCTTCCCTTGAATAAAAATCTTTTTACCTTTTTATATCTCCCGTATCCTCCAAATAATTCATCACCCCCTTCACCTGTGAGAACAACTTTAAATTCTTCAGAAGCCTTTTCAGATAATTTTAATGTTGGAAGAATTGCATAATCTGCTACAGGTTCATCAATTTTTTCTGCAGCAAGAAAGATTGAGTCCCAAAAATCATTTTCAGAGAAACTTAGTTCTTTTAGTTTTATATTATTGTCTATACAAATTTGTTTGAAATTATGATTCTTTTTTTCAGAAACATTCATAGTAAAAGCTGTAATATTTTTTAAATTTAGCTCGATAATACAGTAAAGTAAAAGCATTGAATCGATACCACCTGATAAAAACAAACAATAAGGCACGTCACTCCTAAGGTGATATCTAACAGTTTCAATGACTTTTTCTTTTAAAAAACTTTCACTGATTGTAATATTTCTTTTTACTTCTAGTTTTCTAAATTTACTTTCTTTAATTTTACCATTTTTAATAATTAATGTTTCCCCAGGCCTTACTCTATTTAAACTTCTATAAATAGTTTTGTTTCCTGTACAATATTGATATTGAAGTTGCTCAACTACCTTATTAATATTCAATGATGGTAAGTTAGGAGTTACATTTTTTAAAGAATTAAGCTCAGAGCAAAATATTAATCCTTGGTTAAAAACTGTGAAATATAAAGGTTTTATTCCAAACTCATCCCTTGAAATAATTATTTCATCTTTTTCTTCGTTATAAATTGCAAATGCATACATTCCTCTCAGTTCTTTGAAACCCTCAATACCCTTATTCTTATAAACAGCTAAAATAGATTCAGAATCGGAATTTGTTTTAAATTTATAATTAGAGTATTTCTTTCTTATTTCTAAATCGTTATAAATTTCACCATTTGCAACGAGAACTAAATTTTTATTTTTTATTGGCTGGTAACCTTGCTTCAAATCAACTATTGATAATCTCGTATGAAGTAAATTTATTTTTTTTTTTTCATAAACTCCACTGCCGTCTGGCCCTCTATGAATCAAAGATTTTTTTAGATTTAAAAATCTTTTGGTAAGACTTTTATCTTCAGCGACTAAGGATAAACCTGCAATTCCACACATTTATTTTATAATTTTTCTGAAAAATGAAATATATTTTTTTACAATTATTTCTTGTGTAAATTTTTTACTATACTCTTCAAATGCATTTTTTATGATCTTATCTTTTAATTTTTTATTTTTTTGAATTTCTTCAACCTTTTCAACTAGATTAAAAATATCTTCTTTTTCAAATTTTAGTCCATTTATTTTTTC
Source organism: uncultured Alphaproteobacteria bacterium (assembly GCA_902595755.1). Lineage (GTDB taxonomy): Bacteria > Pseudomonadota > Alphaproteobacteria > Methylaequorales > Methylaequoraceae > TMED13. Next base: position 21,263 of record CACJRF010000001.1, read on the forward strand.
TTTAATTAAATTACTTGGACCACTTACATTAGCTGCAATAACGGGTATTTTATGTGCCCAACCATCTATTATAATATTACCAAAAGGTTCATGCCGAGAGGGACAAACTAAAATTGAGGCCGAGTTTAAAAAGGAGGAAATATCATCCGTCCAACCAAAAATTTTTACTCTTTCTTTTAAATTGTATTTTTCAATAAGCTCTTCATATAAATCCTTTAATAAACCCTGTCCTACAATAATTAAATTGTAGCTAGGTAAAAAAGATAACGATTTTATTAGAACATCAAAACCTTTATTTTCATGAAACCTACCCATTGCGATTAAAGTTTTTTTCTTATCAAATTTTAGATCTAACTTAGTTTTTTTATTTGGATTAACAAAGTTAGGTATAAATGTGACCTTATTAGAATCCCACCCTGAATCAATAATATAATTTTTAATATCTTCTGTATTTGCAATCAAATAATCACATTTAGAATAGTTTTTCATTTTATAGTAACCGCCAAGTCTTCCAACAACTACTTCGGGGCCAAACTTTTCATTGGGTAAAATCCTTGAGGCTCTATTCATCCATGTAAGTATTATGTCAGGCACAAATTCTTTAATACTAGTTTCAATTATGGACTGGCAAAAAGGATTAAAATTATTGAATAATTTAATAGATTTTACATTCTTTAATTTAGTATTTAAATAATCAAATCTTTTTTGATGATGTCTAATTATTACTTTCTGCTCTAAATCTTCTTTTTCTATTGCGATTGTGAGTCTTTCAAAAAAATTCTCTGCACCTCCGCTATTAGCTCCAGACATAATATTAAGAATCTTTAATTTAGAATTTTTTTCCATTTATTCGCCACTTCATTCCATGTTAAATAATTTTGTTTTTTGAGAGCATTTTTATGCATATTTTTCCATAAAATATCATCATTAAGTAATTTTATAGTTTTGTCACAAAAAATTTTATCGTTTTCACAAACATAACCTGTTTTATTATTTATAATTCTTTCATTCATACAACCATAATTCATTACAACTGATGGCAGTCCAACCATTTGAGCCTCAGCTAAAGCCATACAATATGTTTCATCTAATGTACCTTTATAAAGGAATAGCCTAGACTTCTTAAGCTCTTTTAAAAGTTTTTGTCTTGGTAAAGGTTCTTTTACTACTACATTTAAATTCTCAAGAGACTTTGCTCTTTTTAGAATATTAGATATTTGGCGAGAATGTTTTTTTCCAAATTTACCATATGTCTCAAAGCCAGAAAAGATTTCTAATATTGCTCCATTTGATTTTTTATAAATATTTTTTTCCCACATATCTAATAGCCAAGATAGGCCCCTCATAGGATTTGAAGTAAAAATTACTTTTCTCTTGGGAGGAGATCTTGTTGTTTTGTAATTAAATAAGTTGTCTTCAATTCCATAAGGTATTATGACTCTTTCGAGTGCAGGAGCCCAGAAAGGATATGTACTAGCATGATATTTTCCTGAAAAAACTATTTTAAAATTATTAAAAAAAATTTTTGATAAATATCTATATTTTATCAAATACTTTGCCGGATTATGAATCCAGAAAATTCTGTTTTTGCATTCTTTTTTTATATTCAAAAATTTATCACCTCTGTTGACAATTAAAGTATCACATGTTTCATCATTTATAGAGTTATTAAGCTTTTTCCATTCAACTCCATTCATTAGTCCCTCATATTCGCAATTATTATAAACAACAACTTTAAATCCATTTTTTGATAAACGTTCGACAAGTGATACAAAAGCAATCTCGGCACCACCATAAGGTTTATCTCTTACAGAATATGAGTCAAAGGATATCCCATCATCAACAAATAACAACTTAGTCACTTTTATTTTCCTTATATTTTAGGTAGGATAAGAGTGGATATAATCCTGCAACAATTCCTATAATTAAACCCATTTTACCCTCTTTAAATCCTTTTCTAAGAATAAAGCATTTCCAAAATCTAGAAAAAATCCTTCTAATATTTGTAAATATATTTTCATTTTTATTTTCCTTTTCCAAATCTAGTGCTCTTGCAGAAGAATAACTATCAAGTTTTTTGATTAAATCTTTAATACTATCACAATAGTAATGAGTTAAATGATTCTTTAAATTATCACCTTTATTCCCTATTAGAGTTATTTTAGGATGAACTCTTTGAAAACCCCAGTTTTTACAATTTTTTCTGAATAAACCCGCATAAGATGATTTTCCAAAATATGCACCCCAACCATATTTAACTAATTTTCTGTTAATATAATTATCAACATTGATTTGATGCCAATCATATTTGCTATTTTTTATTGTATACAATATCTCCTTACCCAAATTTAAGTCTACTCTTTCGTCGGCATCTATCTCTAAAATCCATTCATTTTTACATTTCTCAATGCCATAATTTCTTCTATCTCCCTCAATTTCCCAACTTCCTGAAAAATATTTATTGGTAAACTTTTTTACAATCTTTAATGTATTGTCTGTACACTTATCTAGAATAACTACTATTTCATCAGAAAAATATAATTTCTCAAGACATTCTGAAATTTGTTTTTCTTCATTATGGACTACTAACAAAACTGATATTTTTTTCATTTTTTGTAAAATTTATCTATTTTTTTTAATACATCATCTACTTTTAGGTCTCTCATTAAACAATCTTCCTGTCTAAAATCAAAGTTTTTATGGCCCATTAATTCCTCTGGACTCTTTTTGCCAGAAATATAAAGTGTTTTTCTACCCCAAGGACGATATTTTTCCACACTACTTGGTCCAAACAAACCAATAGTTCTAACTCCAGCTAGGGCTGCCAAATGCATAAGACCAGAATCATTTCCAATAAAAAGTTTACACTCTTTTAAAAATAAAAGAATTTCAACTAAAGAAAACTTTCCAAACATATTAAATATTTTTTTATTCTTGATTGATAAAATTTTATTTATTTTATACTCCTCTTCTTTAGGTCCGATAAGAACAAAAATATGGTTTTTAAATTTGCTGAGTGTAGAAATTTTTTTTATCAATCTTAAGAAGTTTTCTTCAGGCCAAATTTTTGGATTCCAGTTAGCTGTTGGACAAATACAAATCACCTTTTTTCCTTTAAATTTATTTTTAAAACTAAAATTTAATATATTAATTTTAGGTTCTACTAATTTACCTGTTACACTGGTTGTGATTTCTTCTACTTTATGCAGAGATTTAAATTTATTTTTTCTGAATATATTCCTTTTTTTTGTGAATAAAAGAAAACTTATTACTGATCCCCTAAGATCAATAACTTCTTCCCAACTTTTAAAAAAAACTTTTATAAATAAAATTAACCAATGAAATGAAAATTTTTTTTTTTTAAGAGGAATTATAATGTCAATATCTTTACAATATTTAAAAAGGTCGTGAGGAGCCTCACCACAAACAAAGGTAACCTGGGTATCTTTATACTTATTTTTAAAATAATAATTTAAACCTGAAGATAAAATTGCATCACCTAGTCTATTGGAAGAAATTATTAATACTCGTTTCATATCTGTGTTATTATATATTTTAAATAAAAAAATTTAATATGTTCCAAGATAATAGTTTTTTTGAAGAGAAATATAGCTCAATCATAAAAGTAAAAGGACCCGATAAGTTCAGTTTCCTTCAGGGAATCATATCAAATGATACTGAAATTCTCAAAACTAAATTAAGTTTATACGCTGCTATACTTACACCCAAAGGAAAATTTTTATCTGATTTTATTCTAAGCATATATGAAGATAATATTCTAATAGAAATTAAAAGTAAAAATCTAGACCTAATTATGAAAAAATTATCAATGTTTAAATTAAGATCTAGTGTAACTTTTGAGGTTCTAAATGACTTTAAAATATATTTATTGAATGAAAATAGCCTTAAAATTTTTCAAAAAGTAAAGTTTAAAAAGACATTTAGCGACCCTAGATTTAATAACTTATTTCATAGGGTATATATTTTTGGAAAGCAAAAAGTGACTAGTTTAGAAAATGGTGATTTTTATTTATTAAAACAGGATGAATATAAATCTATTCGTCTTCTTCATGGGGTGCCAGATTTTAGTTTAGATGCTATTTCAAATAAATCACTTTTAATGGAAATGAGGTTTAATTACCTTAACGGTATTTCATGGGATAAAGGCTGTTATCTGGGGCAGGAAATAACTGCAAGAATGTATTATAGAAAAATTACAAAAAAATTGTTAACTCAAGTGAAAATTAAATTCAAGACTTTTATGAACCAAAAAGTTTTATTAGATGGAAGTGAAGTTGGATTTTTAACTAGTTACGATAAAAGGAATGGATTGGCTTATATCTCCAAAAATATTTTAGAGAATTATAAAAATGAAAATTTTAAATCAGGTGATTCAGTATTGTCAATATCTGATCCGTGGTGGTCAAGTAATTCTAATTCCTAGCTAAATAATTTCTTAACTCATTGAGAGTTTTAAAGGGATTTGATGAGTAATTCATTAAATCTTTAATCTGCTCTTTACCTTTTTGACCAAATTCGTCGATAATACTCCTCTCAATCCAACTAATATCTTGAGACTTCCTCTGATTAAAAATTTTTTTTTTTTCCTTAAGTATTCCCCATCTTTTTGAAATCACATCGAAAAGACCCTTAAAGCCAGAACTTTTGTGAGATGAGATTTTTAAAATTTCAATACCATCATCGTCATATTCAAATAGATTTTCACTACCTTTTAAATCTGAGTAGGTTAGATTTGACAAATCTTTTAAATCGCTCTTGGTAACGAGTATTATATTAGGAATTTCAAAAATACCTGATTTCATGAACTGAATGTTATCACCACTACCTGGTTGAATACATAAAACCACTGTATCTGTAATATCTTTTATAAAAATCTCAGATTGACCTACACCGACTGTCTCAATAATAATATAGTCAAATATTGATCTCATGGTAATCATTGTTGGATATGTCAACTCAGAGATCCCACCAAGATAATTTTTTGATGCCATAGATCTTACAAATACATTGTTGTCAGTTGGATCAAGTAGAAATCTGGTGCGATCTCCTAGTATTGCACCTCCAGTCTCTCTTGAGGATGGATCAACTGCTATAACACCTACTGACTTATTGTTTTTCCTTATAAATTGAATTAATTTATCTATAAGTGAAGACTTTCCAACCCCAGGCGATCCAGTAATACCAATAACATGGGCTCTTGGATTTGAATGCATCAAGTCAAGTTTATTAATCACTTTTTCTGAATTTCTATTTGTTTCGATTTGTTCCAAAAAATTTGATAGCTCAATTTTTTTTTTTAATGTTATTTTCATCTTATAAGTGATTCAAATTTAAAAATATTATTAACTTTTTCAAATAAATAATTAACTAAAGCTTTTCTGTTTTCTTTTAATTTTTCGTCACTACTATTTACTTTAACTTTGTCAAAGAATTGATTTAAGGAGTTAGTAAATAATATTATGAATTTTTTATCCTCCAAAAAATCAATCCCTTGCTCAAACTTAATAAGATACTGCGAGCATTCATACAAACGTATCTCTTCTTTAGATTGGAAAATATTCACGTTAATACTATTTTGCACTTTGGAATTTTCATTTATAGAAATTAATCTTTTTATTGCCCTTTGAAAGTTTTTACCGTTTTCACTAGATATAAACTTTTTTAAAACTTTAAGGTCTTTATATAATTGTAGAGGATTAAATTTATTTTTAATCAGGACGGTTTGAACTTCCTCACCTTTAAAGCCCATATCATTAAATATAATCAAAAGCCTTTTTCTAAAGTAGTCAATAATATCTTCTACATCTACTTCTGATGTAATACCTTGTTCTTCAAACTGTTTATTAGAAAATTCAAGAATTTTAATCAAATCTAAATTTAAATTATTCTCTATACATATTTTTATGATAGACAAAGCTGACCTTCGAATAGCAAAAGGATCACCTGCGCCTGACAGTTTTTTATAAGAAATGAAAAAACCAAGAATACCATCAACTTTTTGGGAAATAGACATCAATAATGATAAATAATTATCACTTTTGGGAAAGTCTAGATTATATTGATTAGATATAGCATCACACACTTCATTCGGGAAATTTTCTAGCGAAGCATAATATCCACCAACTTTTCCTTGCAAACTTGGAAATTCTTTTACTAACTCGCATGTTAGATCGACATTAGAAAGAATCAAATATTTATAAAACTTTTTAAGATCTAAATTTACCTTACCTGAAATAAAAACAATTAATTTTTGTATTCTTTCAGCTCTTTGATATAGATTTCCTGCATTTCTAAAAAAAATAATTTCTTTTAAGTTGCCTATACGGTCTTCTAGTTTTTTTTTTCTATCCTCTTTGATAAAAAATTCTGCATCACTAAATCTTGCTTTAAGTACATTCTCATTGCCTTTGATAATTTTTTTTTTCTTCGATATATCTTTACCCGAAATAAAGGCAAAAGAATTCATTAGTGATTTGTTTTTAACAAAACAAAAGTAATCCTGTTTTTCAAACATTACACTCTTTAGAAGGAATTCAGGTAAATCAAAATATTTCTCAGAGAAAGTTCCAAATAAAACATTTGGATACTCGATAGAATCTACAACTCTGCCAAATAAATCTTTATTTTCAACTAATTTTGACCTTTTTAAATTACAAAAACCTTCTAGTTTTTTGTTTATCATATTTTGACGTTTTTTTCTTGAGAGTATGACATTATTCTTCTCAAGATCTTTTTCATAATTATTAGTTTTATTTAATATAATTTTATTTTCACCATACTTGTAATTCCCATAGGTAAAATTACTAGAAGTTACTCCTCCATAATTAAAAACAATCTTTTTATTATGAAAAACACACAATATGCTTTTAATTGGTCTTATCCATTTTTCATCAAAACTATTCCACCTCATAGACTTCTTCCACCTTACCTTACTTAAAATTATTGGTAGATTTTGTTGAAGTAATATATTTACCCTTAACTTTGCTGATTTTTTTTTTAGAAAAAAATATTCTTTATTTTTTACCTTTTTTTTAACAAGGTCTTTAAATGTTGCATTATTTTTATTAAGAAAACCCATTAAAGCATTTTCATGTGCGTCAATTCCCGGGCCTCTAATCTCAATAACACTTTGTGGAATTTCTTTTTCAATTTTATTAATTGAGATAGATATTCTCCTTGAGGATGAATTTATTTCAATTTGTGAATATTGAACTTTTTTTAAAATTAAAAATTCCTCAATTAAATCTTTAAGATCCTTTTCTGCAAATCTTTGTGCCCAAGACGGAATTTCTTCACCATATATTTCTAATATAAATTCATTCATCATTTAATAAACTACAACAGTTATATACCATTGTTCTAATTCTTAAGATAAATGCTTGCCTTTCTTTTGCAGATATAAGGCCTCTAGAATCCAAAAGGTTAAAGCAGTGACTTGCTTTTACACACTGTTCATATGCTGGTATTACTAATTTCTTATCAATTAGACTTTTGGTAGTTTTTTCATAATCATTAAATGAACTAAATAAATAATCGGAGGAAGCATGATTAAAATTATAATCTGATTGCTCTTTTTCATTACGAAGAAAAATATCTCCGTAAGTAGTACCATTTTTATCCCATTTTATATCATAAATATTATCGATATTTTGAACATACGTTGCAAGTCGTTCTAATCCATATGTAATTTCTAAACTAACAGGTTTACATTCAATCCCTCCGACCTGCTGAAAATAAGTAAACTGACTAATCTCCATTCCGTTACACTGTACTTCCCAACCCAAACCTGCAGCACCCAAAGTTGGACTTTCCCAGTCATCTTCGATAAATTTTATATCATTTTCGTCAGGATCAATTTTAATTTCTTTAAGACTTTTTAAATATAATTCCTGTGAGTTTGTTGGGCTTGGCTTCATAATTACTTGTAGTTGATAGTAATGCTGAAGTCGATTAGGGTTTTCACCATATCTTCCATCCGCTGGCCTTCTACATGGTTGGGTAAAAACTGCGTTCCATGGGTCTTTACCTAGAGCTTTTAGCGCAGTGAATGGATTAAATGTTGCTGCACCCATTTCCATATCATAAGGCTGCATCACTAAACATCCTTTTTTACTCCAATAGTTTTGCAAATTAGAAATTATTTCTTGAAAAGTAAGCATTATTAATTTTAAAATACTATATTATCATTTATACATGTTAAATAATAATTACTAAAATAAATTTCATATACATTTAATTACAAATCCATCAATGAATATAGTTAAACTAAAAAATCAAGATGAAAACGAATTTAAAAATTTTCTTAGCTGGCTCGAAGAAGATCTGAATAGTGTTAACAAATTTATTCTAGAAAATTTAGCTGGAAGTATTTCACTAGTTACAAAATTATCAAACTATATTGTAAATTCAGGTGGTAAAAGAATTAGACCACTGTTAACAATCGCATGTGCTAAATTATGTGGTTACTCTGGTACAAGGCATATACTACACGCATCTGTTATTGAATTTATTCATACTGCTACTCTTTTGCATGATGATGTGGTTGATAACAGTAAAAAAAGAAGAGGAAGGAAAACAGCGAATTATGTTTGGGATAATAAATCTAGTATTCTAGTTGGAGATTATCTTTTGAGTAAGGCTTTCAGACTACTAACCAACGATGGATCGATGAAGTGTATTAAGATCATTTCAGATGTCTCAGTTAATATATCGCATGGTGAAGTAAAACAATTAATTTACATTAATAATCTAAAAACTACAGAGAGTCAGTATTTGGATATTATTTCTGATAAAACAGCACAGTTATTTTCAGCAGCATGTAAAATAAGTGCAGAGATATGTGAAATTGATGAAGAAAAAAAAGAATTTTTATCAGATTTTGGGAAATTTATTGGCATTGCATACCAAATAGTTGATGACACACTGGATTATTTTTGTAAATCTGATGAGTCAGGAAAAGAACCAGGAAATGACTTAAAAGAAAAAAAAATGACATTACCTCTCATCCTTTGCTACCAGAGAGGAAATACAAAGGAAAAAAGAATAATTGAGTCTATCTTGTCAAAAGATAATATTATTGATGACGATTTTGAAAAAATTGTGGGTATTATGGAAAAGTATAATATAAAATTTGATTGTTTAGCTAAAGCTAAACATTTCTCCATAATGGCTAAAGATAGTCTTGGTATTTTTAAGGAATCTGCTACTAAGGAAAAAATTATAAGGTTAGTTGACTTTCTAATAAACAGACAGAACTAAATTGGAACAATTTTTGCTAATTACCTAATAATGACAAATTTTAAACATCCCTCTTCCTTAAAGTATGCAAAAATAAAATTTTTAGAGTTTTTTTCTAAAAATTATCTAGTATTACTAATTATTTGCATAGCTTTCACAATTTTTATTTAAATTAACGCATTTATTTATTAACTTAATATTATGGAAGAAGTTAATAAATTTTCTAAAAGATTTAAAAGGTATACTGATTTGGGTACATCAGCAGGAAGCCTTGCTATTAAATTCTTAGGTACCAAAATACTTGGTAAGGAAAAGTCTAAAAATGCTGAAAACTTAGGATATGTTCTGGGAAACCTTAAAGGTCCTATTATGAAAATTGCTCAGTTAGCATCAACAGTCCCAGATTTACTTCCACCTGAATATTCTCAAGAATTAACAAAATTACAATCTAACGCTCCACCAATGGGATGGAACTTTGTGAGGAGAAGAATGAACAACGAACTTGGAGTTGGATGGCAAGCAAAATTTGATTCATTCGATAAATTGCCTTTTGCTGCAGCATCTCTTGGTCAGGTTCATAGGGCCAATCTAGACGGAAAAAATGTAGTTTGTAAACTTCAGTATTCAGATATGTTATCGATAGTTGAAGCAGATATAAATCAACTGAAGCTAATTTTCTCAGTTTATAAAAAGTTTGATAGTACCATTAATACCTCAGAAATAGAAAAAGAAATTATATCAAGAGTTAGAGAGGAACTTGATTATAATTTAGAACAAAAACACATGTTAATATTTAACGAGATATTTAAAAATAATGACGCTGTAAATGTTCCAAAAGTAATCAAAAAAATTTCGACAAAGAGATTATTAACCATGAACTTTCTAGATGGAGATAAATTATTAAATTTTACTAAACACAAAGTATCGCATAGAAAAAAATTAGCTATAAACATGTTTAAAGCTTGGTATCTACCTTTTTATAAGTATGGTATTATTCATGGTGACCCGCATTTGGGAAATTACTCTGCAGATAAAAATTTAAATATAAACTTACTTGATTTTGGGTGTATTAGATTTTTTAAACCCTCTTTTGTTCAGGGTGTTATTGATTTGTATAATTCAATTAAAGATAATAATGAGGATTTAGCTGTAAAAGCATATAAAAGTTGGGGGTTTGAAAATATTTCTAAAAATTTGATAGAAATATTAAATATCTGGGCAAAATTTTTGTATTCACCACTCTTAAAAGATAAATCTGTAAAGATGCAAGAAACAAACTCCTCTGTCTATGGAGCAGAGGCTGCATCAAAGGTACATAAAGAGCTAAAAAAAATTGGAGGAGTTAAGCCTCCGAGAGAGTTTGTTTTTATGGATAGAGCTGCAATTGGTATGGGTTCAGTTTTTTTACATTTAGATGCAGAAGTTAACTGGTATAGAGAATTTCATAGTCTGATTGGTGGATTCTCTCAAAAAGAGATGATGGTTAAACAAAAAAACTTATTTAGAATAGCTAAAATGAAAGAAAATCTTTAGCTTTTTTAGAGAATTTTTCTGCATAATTCAATAGCCGATCAAGTTCTGACATAGTTTTTGAAAGCTCTTTTGAATCGTCATTTAACCAAACCTTAAAACAATATGAATAGATTAGAAAAAGAGATTTCTTTTTTATTACATCGAAAATAGTGTCATCATATGCATTCGAAAATTCTAGATAAAAATCCATGCTTACTAAAATATTTTGTGATATTTCTTTTAAAATAATTGGACTTTTAATTTCATTAATAATTTTTTTTAATCCACCTTTAAAAGGAGTCATTGCATCAAACCTCATCATTATAAGCTCAAAAATATTATCCTTTACATCGGAATTTTCAAATTCCTCTATATTAATATTTAACTCGACTTTTTCATCTATCATCTTAGAAAACTCAATTAATAAATCATTTTTGTTACTAATGAAATTTTTTACTTCTGAAGTTTTATAATTATTTTCCTCTGCAAATCTCTCTATTGAGAATTCTTTCCAGCCAATTTTATCTATAAACAAAAATGACTCTTCGATTATTTTAAATTTTGATAATTTATTCATATTATGAGGTTGAAATTACTATATATATATATAATCTTATTAATTAATAATATAATAGTGGAGTTTTTAGATATGTATAAGAAATTTTTAATGTTATCATTAGTTTTCATTCTTAGTTTGAGTAGTAATGCTGTTTTTGCAGGCGATGTAGAAAAAGGGAAGAAAATATTTAAGAAGTGTGCTGCTTGCCATAATGTTGCAGAAGGAGCAAAGCATAAAACTGGTCCTAATTTGTGGAAAATTCATGGTGCAAAAGCAGGAATACAGGATGGTTATAAATATTCTAAATGGTTAAAAGGATCAGGGATAGTTTGGAATGATGAAGAGCTAGCTGCTTGGGTATCAGCTAAAAAAGTTAAAGTTGCCAAGTTTGGTAAAGATGTGAAGAAAAGTAAAATGATTTTCGCAGGTTTGAGAAAGCAAGGACAGATAGACGATATGATAGCCTATCTTAAATCTCTAAAATAGCTTTTTAATGGAGCTTAAAGAGATCGAGGCTTTTATTAATAAAATACCTGACCACCCAAAACCAGGTATTTTGTTTTATGACATCTCAACGTTGATTTTAGATAACGAAGCTTTTGGTGAATCTTTAAGCTTAATGTGTGATAATGTTTCTAAGTTGGAAATTGACTTAGTAGCTGGAATAGATGCAAGGGGATTTATTTTTGCATCAGGAATAGCTTCCAAACTAAATAAAGGTCTTGTTATGTTGCGAAAAAAAGGCAAGCTTCCAGGAAGAACTCTTTCTCAAGAATATAATCTTGAATATGGAAAAGATACAATTGAAATAAATGTAAATATTAAAAATAAGAGAGTTTTATTAGTTGATGATTTGTTAGCAACAGGTGGAACAGCTCATGCAGCTATTAAGCTTTTAAAAAAATCAGGTGCTAAAGTAAAAAGTTTTTTATGCCTTATAGAACTTTCTTTTTTGAATGGAAAGCAAGCATTAGATGTCCCTTTTAAATCTTTAATTAGGTATTAAATAGATGACAAGATCACATAAACTTTTCTTAAATTGGCTATTACAATCAAGCCTTATATTTTTTTTGATTTATTTTTTAAGTGATCAAGGGATAATTTTTAAGATTGTATCTTCCGATAAAAGTTATATTACAACTCTAATAATGCTCGTTTATATTATCGTAACAATACATTGTGTTTATCATACTTTTCTCATTTCAACAGAATTAAATAAAGCACATATAATAAAAAAAAGTTTAATAAAAGAAAATGTTAAATTAAGAATAATAGATAGTAATCTAATTCTTACATCAAAAGGAGAAATTTCTGATGGTATTGTTTCTAACTACTTTAAGGATCTTATTGGCTTAAAAAAGAATGGTGCAACAAGTCATGTGCAAATATTAGATAGTTATAAAAAAAAAACTGTAACCTTTTACGAATTTGGATGGTTTTGTTCAGATGTAATGCTTAAATTAGGACTCATTGGAACAGTAATAGGTTTTATAATTATGTTAAGTTCTTTGTCAGATATTACAACATTCGACGTTACTTTACTACAAGGTGTACTTACAACAATGGGAAGTGGAATGGGTGTAGCCTTATATACAACACTTTCAGCTCTTGTGGGCGGGGTTTTAATCGCAGTCCAATATTATAATTTAGAGAGTGGCTGCGAAGAGCTGTTTTCAGTGTTAAATCAAATTTCTGAAATTAGTATAGATAATAGCTTATAATGTCATACTCAGGAAGAAGATTAAGGGCAGACCCCTTTACAGACCTTTTATTCAACGTCTTATTATCTTTTACTCTTTTAATGTTCTTAGCTATAATCTTTATGAATCCAATACCAAAAACAGGAGTAATAAACCCCAAAGCAGAGTATATAATAACTGTTAGCTGGAAAGACAATAATCCAGATGATGTGGATACTTATGTTCAAAGTCCAACAGGAGATCTAGTATGGTTTAGAGGTAAAGAGGCGGGTTTTGTTCACTTGGATAGAGATGACAGAGGTTTATTGAATGATACTATTGAGGTAAATGGTGAAAAAGTTCAAAATCCTTTAAACCAGGAAGTTGTTACTATTCGAGCTGTTGTACCAGGTGAATATATTGTGAATGTACATTATTATGCAACTAAGACTAATAATCCTATTGATGTTAATGTAAAGGTTGAAAAAGTTAATCCCCAATTAGAAGTAATTTATTATGGTACAATAAATTTAGAAAAAAAAGGTATAGAAAAGACAGCAACAAGATTTAATATAACTCAAGGTGGAAGTGTTAGTGTCTCTGGCAATTTATATAAAAAACTTGTTCCAGATAACTAAAGAAAGGAAAAATAATGAGCTCAGAAATAATTTTAATAATAACTGGATATATTCTTATAGGTTTCTTACTAACCTTATTTAATTTAAGAACAAATTTTCATTGGATTCTTAAATCCTCTATGATTGTTTTGACAGCATTTTTTTATATCTTCACATATAACTCTTTCAAGGATCTCTTAGGTTGGCCATCTAGTGAAAAACTACCAGAAAGATTTAGGTTAATTTCTGCTCAGATATATGAACCAAATGCAATACTAAATTCAGAAGGAGAAATATTCTTGTGGATTACGAATATGGATAATCTTGCTGGTCTAGGAGAACCGCGATCGCATATCATTCCATATAGTAAAGAAGTTCATGAAAAGATCTCTAAGGCACTGGTAAATCTAAAAAATGGAATACCACAAATGGGCGAACATTCAGATGAGAATAAGGAGAGTATAATTTCTTCTATAACAAAGAAGGAAAAAGTTATAGATGCAAGTACAAAATTAAATTTTTTTGATATGCCAAATCAACTTCTCCCTGAGAAATGACTAAATATTTATTTATATTATTTATCTTTTTTATTAGTAGTTGCAAAGACTTAAGTAACTCATATTTCCCTCTTGATGAAAAAAAAAAATGGTCCTATGAAGTTACAATTAAACCTGAAATTGATAAACCGATAGTTTATAAAAAAATAAATTATTCAATTGGTAAAACAAAAATTGAAAATGAAGTATATTTTCCATTTTTAAGAGAAAATGGTTCGATTTATTATTACAAAAAAAATAAGGATGGAATCTTTAGAAATGGACTAAGCTTCGAGAAGGATAACAAAATTAACTTCCATAAAAAACAAAGGCTTGTTTTACCTAACCCAATAAATGTAGGAGATAAGTGGGAAGTAGATAGTAAAACTTATCTCATACTAAAAAGATATCCATACTATGATTACAGGGCAACAACCAAATTTAAAATAAATTATGAAGTTATATCCAAAAAAGAGTTTATAAGAACTCCCTTGGGAAAATTTAATAATTGTATTTACCTTAAAGGTACGGGTAAAACAAAATTTATTGGTGATAGTGAAATAGGTGCCATTGAAATAAATATTTCATCTGAAGAATGGTATGCTAAAGGTATAGGTCTAATTAAAAGTAAAAGAATAGAAGAAACAAATTCAGATCTTTTTGGAAAAACGGTAATGGTACAAACCTTAGAAAGTTTTGAATAATTTATGAGTATTAATAATATTAACACAATACTATTAACAGCAGTTCTCTTATCAATTTTATTATATTACGGTAAGTTTATACTTTTGCCTTTAACGCTTGCATTATTCATATTTGTAATTATCAAATCACTCTCAAAAAAACTCATAGATTCGACACTTAAATTATTTAAGATAAAAATCAATGATTTAGTGTCTTTTTTCTCTATTTTTTCTATTTTCATCATAATTATTTATACATTTCTTAAAATTCTAAATTCCAATCTAAGGAATGTTACAGATAATTCTAGTTATTACCAAAATAATCTAAAAAACTTAATCAATATATTTTCTGATTACAAAATTGAAAAGTTCATAGAATTAAACAATGTATTTAATGAAGTAAATTTTTTAGAAATATTCTCAAGAGTTATAAATTATTTTACTGAATTAACAGGAAACTTCTCCTTGATTTTGATTTATATTATTTTTTTTATGATTGAGGAAAAACTTTTAGCTGAAAAAATTAAATTTTTCTTTAATAAGTTAACAACAAAAAACGTTCTAAAAAAAATTAATAACGATATTTTTAAATACTTTCAAATTAAAACCTTTACCAGTTTTCTTACAGGAATATTTACTTTTTTAGTCTTATATGTTTTTAACAGTGATCTTGCACCGACATTTGGTATTTTTGCATTCTTTCTTAATTTTATACCCTTCATTGGTTCTTTAATTTCGATTATAATTCCAACTATTTTTTCACTGATTCAATTTTTTAGTTTTTTTGAATCAATTTTAATTTTAATAACATTAACATTCTCTCAAATTCTAATTGGTAACTTCCTAGAAACAAAGATGATGGGAAAAACGTTAAATCTTAGTCCAATTGTAATGATTATATTTTTATCAATTATGGGTAAAGTTTGGGGCGTTGCCGGTATGTTTTTAAGTGTACCTATATTAGTTTTTTTATTAATTATATTTAGCAACTTAAATTCAACAAAAAATCTCGCTATTTTAATTTCTGAAAAAATCAGATCTTAATTCCTCATTGATCTGTCTATAGAAAGTATAATTCCAAATCCAATAAAATAAGAAATCATTGATGACCCACCATAAGAAACTAAAGGCAAAGGTAAACCAACAACAGGCAAAATACCAATCACCATAGACATATTAATCATTGAGACAAAGAAGTAGTTTGATATTATTCCATATCCAACCATTTTATTAAAATTATCTGAAAAAGATTTACTTGCGATTGAATAAGTAAGATAGGTGATTAAACAAATTAGTCCAATTACAGAAATTGTACCTAGGAAACCAAATTCCTCCCCTAACATTGAAAAAATAAAATCTGTATGCTTTTCAGGAAGAAAATCTAAATGTGACTGAGATCCCTTGGTCCAACCTTTTCCAAATATTCCTCCAGATCCAACTGCAATCTGAGATTGTATAATATGGTAACCAGATCCTAAAGGGTCACTCTCCGGATCAAATAATGTAAGAATTCTTTTTTGTTGATATTCCTTGAGACTTCCCCAAATATACGGAGCAGAAAATATGAAAAAAAGTGAAAGAACACCAAAAAATTTCCAGCTTATTCCAGATATAAAAAAAATTATTAAACCAAGTAGCAAAACTACCATTGCGGTCCCTAAGTCAGGCTGAACAAGTATTAAAAAGAATGGTGAAAGAATCAAAAAAATAGGTAAAATTAAAAAAATATAATCTCCTGCACTCTGAAGTTTTTTTTCATCAAAAAACTTTGCTAATGTAATAATTACTAGAATCTTTATTAATTCAGAGGGTTGAAAAACAAATCCACCTAGATTCAACCATCTTCTAGATCCCTTACCTACTATTCCATAAAACGTAGCAAGAATAAGTAAAATAATTCCAATTAGATAAAAAAGATAAGCATGTTTTTTTATAAAATTTAAATCAGTCAAACTTACAGCTATCATTATTAACAGGCCTAAACATATTTTACTAAAATGTGAAATAAATACTCTGTCATCATCACCATATGTTGCGCTATATATCATAACTAGACCAACAAACGAAAGGAAAGATATTAAAAAAACTAATAACCAGTTTAATTTCTTAAATTGTATTAATATTTCAGACATAGTTTAGATAATTTTTTAAAGAAAATTCTAGAATTCTTTTAGCAATTGGTGCCGCAACTTTGGAACCACTCCCCATATGTTCTGCAATTATAGTTACAGCAAATTTAGGATTATTATATGGAGCATAAGCTGTAAAAACTGAATGATCCCTTAACTTATAATCTATTTCATCGTTTTTAAGAACGCCTGACTCTCTTTCTTCCATGGATATCTTGCGAACCTGTGATGTTCCAGTTTTTCCTGCCATCTTATAATTAGATGATAATCTCGACTTAAATGCAGTTCCATCAAAATCATTTACAACACTATACATAGATTTTCTAATATAATTTAGAGCCTTATCTGATAGATTCATTCTTTGGAACTCTTTATTCTTTACCTTTAATATAGAAGGAAAGATTTTTCTTCCAGTTGCTATTCTTGCTGTCATCAGGGTTATTTGGAGTGGAGTGGACAAAACATATCCTTGTCCAATCACAGTATTTAATGTTTCTCCCCGATGCCACCTCTCTTTTCTATTTAACTTTTTCCAACTTCTATTTGGCATGATTCCACCAAGTTCATTTGGAATATCAATATTTGACTTAATTCCGTATGAAAATTGTTTAGAAAATAATGATAAATCATCAATATCTATTGATTTTGCAAGATTATAAAAATAACAATCACATGATTTTTGAATTGCCCCTAAAAGGTTTACTTTCCCATGACCCTCTTTCTTCCAACAGTGGAATCTTCTATTACCAAATTGTAAAGAACCAGTACAATTAATTTCTTTATGTATATTCAATTTCATTTTCTCAATTGCGAATAAAGCTGTTATTAATTTGTATGTTGATCCTGGTGAATATAACCCTGCAATAGATCTATTTAATAGTGGATTGAACTCATGATTTAAAAGTTGATTCCATTTCTGATTACTCACTCCGTTACTAAATTCGTTATTATTGAATGATGGTGATGATGCTAAACAGTTTACCCCCCCAGTTTGACAATCAAGTATAACAGCAGCACCATTAACTTTTTTCAACTCTTCCATTGCTTTAGACTGAATATCTAATATCAAATTAGTTTTTATATTCTTACCTGGTATTGGATTCTTTCTTACTATTTCTTTTTTTATTATTCCTCTAGAGTTAGCCTCTAATTTAACCCAGCCATCAGTTCCAACTAACTGATCATCAAGATTCTTTTCCACACCTGATATCCCAATTTTAAGGTTGGCCAGTTTTTTATTTTTATTAATTTTTTTGTACCCTACATAACCAAGAACATGCGAAAAATTTTCATCATGGTTATAATGCCTTACCTTTTCTTTTGTTATTAATAAGTAAGGAAATTGATTTGACATCAACTCAAACAACTCCAACTCATCCATAGTTAAGTTTTTTTTAATTGTAATAAAGTCAGATAAATTTTCATCCCTTAAATTTAATTTAACCTGATCTAAATCAAATTTTGAAAATTTGATAATACTTTCTAATTTTTGAATTGTTTGACCAATAAACTTCTTTTTTTCTTTAAGAATATTTAGTTGATAATCTATTTGGTTTGACGCAATGGGTTTATCATACAGATCTAAAATAGTTCCTCTTTCTGGATATAATATTTTAATTTTAGTTTTATTAGATTCAGATAATTTACCGTATTTTGATTTTTGTAAAATTTGTAAGTAATATAATTTACTTATTACTATACCTGTTATTAGAGATTTTGACATACCAAGAATGAAGGCTCTTCTTCTTAATGTTTTAGATTTTTTAACTGCCTTATTCATTAATATAACCTAATCTATTATTAAATTTTTTTACAATTGAATTGAATAGTGGAAATAATATTATACTTAAAAAAAAACTTAAAACTATTCTCTTAAATTCAAAGTAATTATCAAAAAAAACAAATTGTATAAATTTGTTTACAGAAATATAGGCTAATAATATTAATATAAAGTTTGTCCATATTATCTTAAAGTCAATTGATACAATAGTTCTGTGTTTTCTTTTCAAGAAATGTAAAGTTATTAAAAAAAATAGACTTGTTATTCCTATAACTTCACCATCCAAGAAATCATAAAAAAGTCCAACTAGCAATATCCATAAAGGTCTAAATCTTTCTGAATCATTGTTTATTAATGCATAAAGAAACATAAAAGTGAAATATGGTTTTATAATTTCTTTATCTGAAAAATATCCAGGTGCAAACTCAAAGAAGATGAACAAAATTAATAAAAAGTATGGAATGATCCTTAAAAAAAAACTTAAAACCATTTTTATATTTTAATCTAAATTTATTTTTTTAAAATCAAATATTAAAACATTTACAAAAATTGAATCAGACTTTTTGGCCGTAGGTTGTATATAAACATCGTTTAATGTTTTTACAATTTTTCCAATTATAATCCCTTCTTTAAAGAATCCTGCTGCATCTGTTGAAATAACTAGTTCATTATGCTCAAGTTTAAACTTATTCTCTAGATGTTTTAAAACTAATCGATCACCGTCTCCTCTAGCAAAAACTGAATGTTTAGTATTTACAGATATACCCGGTAAGACAGAATCAGAACTATAAATTGTAAGGACTTTTGATGAATAAGTACCAACTTGGCTAACTCGGCCTAAAAGTCCATTTTCGTTAAAAACTAAATCATTAGTTTTTAACCCTTCTTTTTTACCAATATCAATATATATGGAATTATCATCATTTCTATACCCATCTATTATGATTCTAGCCGATAATTTTTCAACATAATTAACTTCTTGAAGCTTTAATAGGTTTTTTAGTCTAAAGTTTTCTACTTCTAATAAATTAACTTTATTAAATTCTTTTTTTAAAAATTTATTCTCATTTTCAAGTGATTTGTTTAAGGTTTTATAATTACCTATCTTCTCAAAATATTGAATTAAATCTGAAACCAATTGAAAGGGCATATTAGCAAATACTAATCCAGGTTTGCTTGCTGAAACAATGAGGTATTTCATATTGTTAACTGTTTTACTTTTTGATAGTGACATCAACACAAATAACAACGAAAGAGTGATACAAATTAACAATTCTAATATATACCTATTAAGTGGGCCAGAATTTATTCCTCTCGAAAAAGAAGACTTATACCCCATATTAATAGCTACTACTTAAAACAGAACGTAAATCTTTAAGATTTTCTGCACATTTGCCGGTGCCTTGCACAACACAACTAAGAGGATCATCAGCTATACTTACAGGAAGACCTGTTGCATCTCTTATTACTTGATCTAGTTCACCCAACAAAGAACCTCCACCAGTTAAAACAATTCCTTTATCAACAATATCAGATGCCAGCTCTGGATCTGAGTTTTCAAGTGTATTTTTTACTGCCTCTATGATTGCCTGAACTGGTTCTTCTAGTGCCTCAGCAATTTGTCTTTGATTTATTACAACTTCTTTAGGAACACCTTTTAATAGATCTCTACCTTTAATATGTAAAACTTTTCCATCACCGCTTGAGGGTTGTGCGGCCACACCAATTGCTTTTTTGATTCTCTCGGCACTACTTTCACCAACAAGTAAGTTTTGAGATCTGCGTATGTAGTTAATAATTGCCGTATCCATAGCATCACCTCCCACTCTTACAGAATGCGCATGTACAATCCCACCAAGTGCTAAAAGTGCAACCTCTGTTGTTCCACCTCCAATATCAACAACCATAGAACCTGATGGCTCAGTTACAGCTAAACCTGCTCCTAGGGCAGCGGCCATTGGTTCATCTATCAAATATACTTTCCTCGCACCCGCCGCAGCCGCTGAACCCTCAATAGCTCTTCTTTCAACTGATGTTGCTCCTGAAGGAACACAAACAACAATTACTGGACTAAAAAAACTATTGTGATTGTGAGCTTTTCTAATAAAGTGTTTTATCATTTCTTCAGCAACATCAAAATCTGCTATAACTCCGTCTCTCATTGGTCTAATAGCTAAAATATTTCCAGGTGTTCTTCCTAACATCGTTTTGGCTTCATGACCCACTGCTAAAACTTTAGGTTTAGATTCTTTTTTATCATTAGATAAAGCAACAACTGATGGTTCATTTAAAACGATACCCTTTCCTTTTATATATATAAGAGTGTTAGCGGTACCAAGGTCGATTGCAATGTCTTGAGAGAAAAAGGAAAAAAAATTTTTCATAATCTTTATATTCTTATAGAAATTTATTCCAAAAATCAATAATTTATATTACGTGCTTATCGATCTTTTCATTAGATTCAAAAATTTTATTTTTAGCGTCTTTTAGCTTGTCTCGCTTGACTATCAGTTTATTTATAGCATTAATATATGCCTTTGCTGATGCCACCAAAGTATCTAAGTCACTTCCTTGACCAAGAACAGTGATCGATTCTTCTTCTATACGAACACTGACTTCAGCTATTGCATCCGTGCCTTTTGTGATTGCATTCACTTGATATACAAGAAGGTTTATTTTATTAGGTATAACATTTTTTAGCGCGCTAAATATAGCATCAATAGGTCCGTTTCCATCTTTTTTCAAAATCTTTATTTTATCGAGTATTTTAATTTTTATTTTAGCTGAGGCCTTTTTTGAAGAACCACAAGATATACTTATATCCATAAGTTCTAAATACTCTTTCTTTGATGAACTTCCTTTGTCATCTATCAAAGCTAAAAGATCTTCCTCGTATATTTGTTTTTTTCTATCAGCAAGATCTTTAAATTTCTTAAATAATTGATTTATCTTTTTGTCAGTAAATTCAAATCCTAAATCATTTAGTTTGACTTTGAACGCATGTCTTCCTGAGTGCTTTCCTAAAATAAGTTCTGAAGAACTGAACCCAACAGACTCAGGAGTAATTATTTCATATGTGTTAGCATTCTTAAGCATTCCATCTTGATGAATACCAGACTCATGCGCAAAAGCATTCTTACCCACGATTGCTTTATTAGGTTGAACATTAAATCCAGTAATGGTCGAGACTAAGTGAGAAATTGTTGCGATCTTTGAAGCATCAATATTGGTAAAGTAATTTAGTTTATCTTTTCTGGTCTTTAAACACATTACTATCTCTTCAAGAGCAGCATTACCTGCTCTTTCACCAATTCCATTAATTGTACACTCAACCTGTCTTGCACCATTAATAATTGCAGAAATTGAATTAGAAACAGCTAACCCTAAATCGTTGTGACAGTGTACAGAAATTATCGCTTTATCAATATTGGAAACATTATTCCTTATACTTTTTATCAGTTCACCAAATTCAAATGGTATTGCATATCCTACCGTATCTGGAATATTTATAGTATTTGCTCCACTGTTTATTGCTATTTCTATAGTTTTATAAAGAAAATCTTTTTCAGTCCTTGATGCATCTTCTGGAGACCATTCAACATCATCTGTAAACTTTTTTGCAATAGTAATACTTTTTTTAATTGCCTCAATCACTTCATTTCTCTGCATATTTAGTTTATATTTCATATGTAAGTCACTAGTTGATATGAAGGTATGAATCCTTTTTCTTTTAGCCTTTAAAAGTGCTTTACCTGCAAATTCAATATCTTTATCTTGTGCTCTAGCTAATCCACAGATTGTTGAATAATTGGCAATTCTTGATATTTTCTCAACTGCCTCAAAATCTCCTTTAGACGCAAATGGAAATCCCGCTTCAATTACATCAACTTTCATATCATCAAGTTTTGAAGCAATGGATACTTTATCTTCTACTGACATAGATGCTCCCGCAGACTGCTCTCCATCTCTTAACGTAGTATCAAAAATAGTTACTTTTTCTTTTTTCATCTTATTTATTTTAGTTCTTTGCTTTATCAACTAACTTATTACTGGTAATCCATGGCATCATTTTTCTCAATTTTTTACCAACCTCTTCAATTTGTCTATTAGCTTGTATTCTTCTTTCTGCATTAAAATTTAGCTGTCCAGATTTACATTCAATTATCCAATCTCTTACAAACTTTCCAGTTTGTATTTCCTCAAGAATTTTTTTCATTTCCTTTTTTACATTTGTGTTGATAATTCTGGGTCCCCTTGAAAGATCACCAAACTCAGCCGTATTTGAAATCGAATATCTCATGTTAGAAATGCCACCCTCATAAATTAAGTCAACAATCAATTTAACCTCGTGAAGACATTCAAAATATGCCATCTCAGGAGAATAGCCTGCCTCCACAAGCGTTTCAAATCCAGCATTAATTAATGCAGTTAATCCACCGCAAAGCACACTTTGTTCTCCAAATAAATCAGTTTCACATTCTTCCTTAAAAGTTGTTTTAATAATACCAGATCTTCCTCCTCCAATTGCTGACGCATAAGATAATCCATTATCCAAAGCTTTTCCGGATGAATCTTGGTGTATTGCAAGAAGGCAAGGAACACCCCCACCATTAACATACTGTCCCCTTACTGTATGGCCTGGACCTTTAGGAGCAATCATAAAAACGTCTAAATCTTCACGTGGCCTAATTAATTGAAAGTGTATAGCTAAACCATGTGCAAAAAGTAATGAGGAATCTTTTTTTAAATTCTTTTCTAAGTGTTCGTTATACAAGTCAGCTTGTAGTTCATCTGGAACTAATACCATGCATATGTCAGAAACTTTCGCTGCATCACTAACTTCCATAACTTCAAATCCATCTGACTTTGCTTTATCTATTGACTTTGAACCTGATCTCAATGCAATTATTACATTTTCAACACCGCTATCTCTTAAGTTCAGTGCATGAGCATGACCTTGGCTCCCATAACCAACAATACATATTTTTTTACTCTTAACTAGATCTAAATCAGTGTCGTTATCATAATAAACTTTCATTTTAAACTCTTTTCTATTTTTTAATATACTTTGTTCCTAAAGCCATACTTACCAGACCAGATCTTGTTTGCTCAATAATTTTGAAAGGTTTTAGTTTATTTAACAAACTTCTTATTTCTGATGGACTACCAGAAAATTGAATTATTACCTCATTACCCTTATCAAACAATATATTAGTCTTAGTTTTATGTATGACATCTTCAAAACCTTTCTTTGTTATACTTTTTACATTCAATTTAATCAAAATCAACTCTTTTCCAATAAAGCTGTCAAGTTCAGTAATATCTATCAAATCATGAACAGGTATAAGTTTTTTTAATTGAGCTTTAATCTGATCAACAATGATCTTTGTACCTGATGTTACAATCGTGACTCTAGATAAGAATTTGTCTGAATCTACCTCTGATACTGACAAACTCTCTATATTATATCCTCTCCCAGAAAAAAGGCCTACCACACGTGCTAACACTCCAGGCTCATTATCTACCATGATTGATAAAATGTGTTTGGTATTAATCAAATTTGACATTTTAACTTTATACTAGAATCATTCCTTCTTCTGAAATTTCACCATCTACTTTGTCATTCGGACCCAATAGCATTTGGTCATGTGTTGATCCTGAAGGTATCATTGGAAAGCAGTTTTCATTTGGGTCAACTACAACATCACATATTACAGGACCTTTTATACTTATCATCTCATTTATTGCTTCATCTAAATCATTTGGCTTTAATACTTGTATCCCACTTGCCCCAAATGATTCGGCCAACTTAACAAAATCTGGTAATGATTCCATGTAGGATTCTGACAACCTATTACCATGTAGTAGTTCCTGCCACTGTTTAACCATGCCCATATAGTGGTTATTTAATATAAAAATTTTAACTGGTAGCTTATATTGTTTGATTGTAGACATTTCTTGAATGTTCATTAGTATCGAAGCTTCTCCTGCTACATCTATTACCAATTCTTTCGGATGGGCTATTTGAACACCCATCGCAGCTGGTAATCCGTATCCCATAGTTCCCAAACCACCAGATGTCATCCAATGTTTTGGTTTGTTAAATGACAAAAATTGAGCTGCCCACATTTGGTGCTGACCAACCTCCGTTGTAATAAATGGATTTAGTTTTTCAGTTAATTTATTTAGCCTTTCTAAAGCAAACTGTGGTTTAATAATTTCTTTTGAATTTTTATACCTTAAACAATTTCTAGACCTCCACTTATCAATTTGTATCCACCATTTCTTTATTTTATTTTTTGAAAAAATAATTTTCTTTTCTTCAATTCTATTATTAATAGCACTTAATATTCTATACAAATCGCCCTGTACCATTACATCTACATTTACACTCTTATTGAATGATGAAGGGTCGATATCCATGTGGACTTTTTTTGATTTGGGTGAAAAGCCTGAAACTTTTCCAGTAATTCTGTCATCAAAACGTGCTCCAACACATAAAAGTAAATCTGACTTATGCATTGAATGATTAGCCTCATAGGTTCCATGCATACCAAGCATACCTATAAACTGATTATCAGATGTTGGGAAAGCTCCTAAACCCATCAATGTTTGCGTACACGGGAAACTAGTTTTTTTTATTAACTTAAAAAGTTCTTTAGAAGCCTTAGTTCCAGAATTTATTACACCCCCTCCTACATAAAAAATAGGTTTTGAAGATTCTGTCATAAGTTTTACAATTTCATTAATCTTTTCGTCATCTGGCTTTACTTTAGGTTTATAATAACGATTATCTTTATATGCCTTTTTTCCTTTATAAACAGTTTTGAAAGTTTGAATATCTTTTGGAATATCAACTAAAACTGGTCCTGGTCTTCCATTTATACAAATGTTAAATGCTGAATGAATTACTCCAGCCAACTTTGTTACATCCTTAACTAAATAATTATGTTTGGTACAGGGTCTGGTAATTCCAACTATGTCCGCCTCCTGAAATGCATCATTACCAATCATGTGTGTTGGTACTTGGCCCGTAATACAAACTATAGGAATTGAATCCATCATTGCGTCTGTTAATCCAGTAACTGTATTAGTCGCTCCCGGACCAGAAGTTACTAATACAACACCAACTTTTCCTGTGGATCTCGCATAACCCTCTGCTGCATGAACTGCTGCTTGCTCATGTCTAACTAAAATATGTCTGATTTTCTTTTGTTTAAATATTTCGTCATAAATAGGTAGAACTGCTCCCCCCGGATAACCAAAAATAACCTCAACATTTTCTTGGATAAGGGTTTCTATAACTACTTTTGCACCTGTAATTTTCGTCATAATAATTAAAGTAAACTAAAAAACAAATATACTCACTAAAAATTTAAAAATTTTTTAATATAAAATCTTCTGCCTTATTATATGGTAAAAAATTTGCTCCTATCGATCTATTTTTAAACCAGGTAATTTGTCGTTTAGCGTAGTTTCTTGTCTCTATCTGAAATTTTTCAAGTGCAAGATCTTGATTAATAATTCCTTCAATATTACTTTTGAGAATTTGAAATCCAATCGCTTTATGGATTGGGTGACTCGAGGTCATGTCATTCTTTAAAAAACTGTCAATTTCATCAAGACATTCCATATTAAAGATTTTAGAACACCTTGTATTTATCCTTTCATATAACTCGTTTCTTTGATGACTAATAACAATGTAAATCAATTTTTTGAAAATTTTATTTGTTTTAATTGAATGCCAGTATGTAAATGTTTTTGCTGTAAATGAGTGTACAGATAGGGACCTTATTATTCTTTGGGTGTCATTTTTTGATATTTTAACAGCATAATCAGGATCTATCCTCATAAGTTCTTCATACAAATAAAGATTTCCTTTATTTTTTTGTTTTTTTTCTAAACTTTCTACTATTTCTCTTGGAATATTTGGAACTGGAGAAATTTGTCCATTTAATCCATCTAAATATAAACCTGTTCCTCCAACAAAAATCGGAATCTTTTTAGAGTTTTTATTTAATATCATTTTAACCTCTTTTAACCAAATACCTAAATCACAAAGTAAAGGATATTTTATGCAATTATAAAGATTACAATCAAAGTCCTTAACTTCTTCATTAGACGGGGAATTAGTTAATTTATGAAGTTTATTATAAACTTGCATGCTATCAGCGTTAATTATGATACTAGGTATTTTTTTTTGAAGTTTGAATGCTAATTCTGACTTACCTGAAGCTGTTGGACCCCCGATTAAAATTGCTAAGGGAAACAATTTAGTCTAACTTTAAAACTAAAAACCTTGCAAAGTCACCTTCATAGACTTGAATAAGGATTGAATCTGCTTTTCTTTTTATAAAACCTTCAAAAACTTCTTTAGCTTTATCTGGAGTCTCAATATTCTTTTGTGAAATTTGTGAAATTACCATGCCTACATTTAAACCAGATTTAGCTGCTATTGAATCTCTTTTAACTGCTGAAATGACAACTCCGGATATGTTTTTATTTATATTATATTTTTGTCTTGTTGCATTGTTAATTGCCACGACCCTTAGGCCAACTTTATCTATTTCAACTTCATTGCTAGGAGGGTCATCCTTCCTTGTCTCCGGTTTTTCTTCCTGTGAACTATATTTCTCTAACTCACCAAGTTTAATAGTGAATGATCTTATCTTTTTGTCTCTCCAAACTTTGACTATTGCTTTACTCTCAACAGCGGATTCCGCAACAGTTCTTTGTAATGACTTGACATCCTTAATTTTTTTTCCATTAAATTCGAGTATTACATCCCCAGACTTTAAGCCTCCTTTTTCGGCAGGCTCATTAGGATTGACCATCGCAATAAGGACACCATCTTCATTTTTCAATCCAAGACTTTTAGAGATTTCTGGGGTAAGTTCTTGAATTCTCACTCCCAACCAACCTCTCTGAGTTTTGCCATATTTTTTGAGTTGCTCAATTATAGGTTTTGCCAGATTTGCAGGTATAGAAAAGCCAATACCAACACTTCCACCTGTTGGGGAAAAAATTGCTGTATTAATTCCTAGAACTTTTCCATCAAAATTGAATAGTGGTCCACCCGAGTTACCTCTGTTAATCGAGGCGTCTGTCTGAATAAAACTATCGTATGGACCAAAATTTATATCCCTGTTAAAGGCTGATATTATTCCAGTGGTAACTGTCCCACCTAAGCCAAAGGGGTTCCCTATAGCAATAACAGAATGACCTACTCTAGCCTTGTCAGAGTCAGCAAAGTTAACATATGGTAGAGGCTTTTTAGATTCAACTTTTAGAAGTGCTATATCGGTCAGCTTATCTGTACCGATTAATTTTGCCTCAAGCTCGGTTTCATCTTGAAATTTCACCTTAATTTCATTTGCCTGCTCAATAACATGGTTATTAGTAACAATGTAACCAGTGGGATCTATTACAAAACCTGAACCTAATGCTTGTGGCGTTTCATTCTGTGGTTGATTGTTTGGTCTTTGCTGTTGTGGAGGTCCAAATGGAAATCCAGGAGGAAAATTTTTGAAAAAGTCTCTAAATTGAGGTGGAATATTATCAAATGGAAGTTGATTTAAATTTTCCTGCTCTTTTGGTTTTTGAATGGTAAAAACATTAACAACACTTGGAGATAAGTCTGAAACTAAATTTGCTAAGTCATCAGAACTCGGATGAGTTTTAACGTTATCGTTTAGAAATAGACAAACTAAAAAGCTAATTGCCACGAAAAATCTGAACATTATTTCCTCTTACTACCTTTAGAGTCATTGAAAAACTCTAAAAATTCGCTATCTGGAGACAAAATCATGGTTGTACCATCCTCGCCTAGAACATTACCATAGGCTTGCATAGATCTGTAAAAAGAATAAAAATCTGAATCTTTTTCAAAAGCATTTGCATAGATTGATATTGCTAAGGATTCTCCCTCACCTCTTAGAATTTCGGACTGGCGGGTAGCCTCTGCAAGAATCACCGTCTTCTCCTTATCAGCTTCAGCTCTAATTTTTTGAGCTATCTCTGAACCCTTAGCTCTAAATTCTTTTGCTTCTCTTGCTCTTTCACTAATCATTCTATCATAAATGGCTTGACTGTTTGCTTCAGGTAAATCTGCTCTTCTAATCCTCACATCTACAATTTCTATCCCAAATCTAGACGCTTCATTGTTAACTTCGTTTCGTATCCTTATCATAATGTCACCTCTATCTTTAGAGAGTAATTCGTCAAGAGTGACTGTACCCACAACTCTTCTTAGTGATGATATAACATTAGAATTTAATCTATTTCTGACGTTAGATTCGCTTCCTACCGTTTTATAAAATTCAAGAGGATCTGTAATCTTAAATCTAGTAAATGAATCTATAAGCATTCTTTTTTTATCAACAGCTATGACTTCCTCGATTGGCAAATCATACTCTAAAATTCTCTTGTCATATCTTACAACATTCTGAATAAGAGGTATTTTAAAATTTAACCCAGAATCTTGCACTACTCTTTTAGGCTCGCCGAATTGTAAAACTAAACCTTGCTGTTTTTCATTCATTGTAAAGAGGCCATTTAAACCAACAGCTATGATAATTATTAAAAAAAGAATAAGAGCTGAAAATTTAGTCATTAGAAACCTCGTTGGTTTGAGATGATTTTAAGGATTTCTTTTTTAATTCAGGCAAAGGGAGGTAAGGTACCACCCCTCCTCCTGCTTTATTATCAACAATAACTTTATCTATCTTACCTAGCGTCTTTTCTAAAGTTTCGAGATATATTCTTTCTCTAGTAACTTCTTTTGATTCTTTGTAAGAATTATAAACTGAGATAAATCTCTGTGCTTCACCTTCGGCTTTGGCTACAACCTCTTTCTTATACGCTTCAGCTTCTTGTATAGTTCTTTCTGCTTCTCCACGAGCTCTCGGAATTATATCATTTCTGTATGTTTCAGCTTCATTTCTTAGTCTTTGTTCATCAGTTTTTGCTCTTTGAACATCTCTGTATGATTCAATTACTAATTCTGGTGGATCAGCCTTCTGTAATTGGACCTGTGTGACTAATATTCCAGCAGAATAATAGTCTAAAACATCTTGAACCTTATTTTTGACATCTTCCTCAATTATTGACTTTCCTTCTGATAAAATTGGATCGATGGGAGTTTGACCAATTTTTTCTCTCATGACACTCTCACCAATACTTTTTATTGTTATCTCAGGATTTCGAACATTAAATAAGTAATCTTTTGCATCATTGATAATCCAAAAGATCGTAAAATTTAAATCGACAATATTTTCGTCACCTGTCAACATTAAAGCTTCTTCAGGAATTTGACGCGTTTGTTGAGAATTAGAAAATTGAGACTGGGAGTTTCTAAAACCAACTTCAATTCTATTTACCTTAGTAACTTTGGGTTTAAGAGCATATTCTATAGGATAAGGTATATGATAGTGAAGTCCAGGCTCCGTTGTCCTAACATATTCTCCAAATCTAGTCACAACCCCTTGTTCATCCGTGCCAACTCTATAAAAACCACTTAAAGTCCATAAAGCTAGCAAAATAATTAATACAATATACAAGTTAAACGGGTTATTTTTTGGAAACATATCTTTGAGCTTTTTCTGAATACTATTAAAATAATCATCACTGTAGGAATCATTATTGCTGTTTGATCCATTCCCTTTTGAATTATTACCCCAGGGGCTATTAGCATTCATGTTTGAGATCCATTTCATAATAAAAAAAATTACTTGTTTCATCTTATATAAGAATTGTTTTATGCTTGCAAAGAATTATTTTGTAATTTTACTTTTTAAATTTAATATTTAATATCAACTATCATGATTAATAAAATAATTGCTGTTGGCTCTGGAAAAGGCGGTGTAGGAAAATCTACTGTATCCGTCAATCTCTCAATAGTTTTAGCAAAATATTTTAAACTGAAAATAGGGCTCCTTGATGCTGATATCTACGGACCTTCTATACCAAACCTGTTGGGTATAAAGGATAAACCATCAACTGAAAATAAAAAAATTATTCCTTACGATAAATATTCTATAAAGGCTATTTCAATTGGAAATATGATTCCAGATGGTTCTGCAGTAATTTGGAGGGGAGCAATGGTTTCGAGTGCTATAAGACAGCTGTATAATGATGTGGTTTGGGGTGACTTAGACTACTTAATTATTGATCTACCCCCAGGAACTGGGGATATTCAACTTTCCTTATCTCAGTATCTTAATATTTCAGGAGCTGTAATTGTGTCAACTCCCCAAGAAATATCCCTTATCGATGTAAGAAAAGCTATTTCGATGTTTGACAAAGTAAAAATTCCAATTCTAGGTTTAATTCAAAATATGAGCTACCTCAAAATAAACGGAAATGAAGAGTATATCTTTGGAAAAGATGGAGTTAAAAATGAGGCGGTAAGTCTAAAAAAACCTTTTCTTGGAGATATTCCTCTAATAAGCGAAATAGCATCTTCAAGTGATAAAGGTGCTCCTAGTGTTTTAAATGGGAAATCACAAGCTACTGATTTTTATAAAAGCATCGCTAAAAATCTTTTAGACAATAAGGATAAAATGATTGATAAGAAGGTTAAAATTGAAAATTAAAAAGAAAATATTTTTTTTAATTCATCAATTTCTCTTTTAGAAATTTTAGTTTCTTTATTAGATTTACCATGAAGTTTGTTTTTTATGAACTCTATTGCTTCTGAAGAAAGGACTAAGGAATCAAGTCTATTTTTTAGAAACGCTTCATAAGTTAGCGGCACCCATTTTTTCATTATATTTATCATTATCTCTGCATAAACTCTTATTTCATACTGAGCGTGTTCATCAAACCTCAAAGCTAAAAAATGCATAAAATTATGAAGATCAATTTTCCAATACCATTGAGTGTAGCTATTTAAGGGTAATACAATTCTAGATAGTTCTCTGGTAAGTCCTTGCCTTTTGTGATTTACTTCATCATCGTCTTGATTTAATAAAAAATTATATTTTTCAAATGAATCTTTAGAATTTTCTCTTAAAACCTTCATGTACATCTTTTTTTCATTCTCATCCAAATCTCCTGACCTTCCCTGATTGTTGGTTTTTGACTGAGGTTTAAGTTCTTTAGGATTTGGTATATAAAATTCATTTTCAAGAATTGAGTATCTTGCTGAATATTCATTTACATTGGCTGTTCTATGTCTTATCCATTGCCTAGCCACAAAGATTGGTAATTTTACGTGAAATTTGATTTCATTCATTTCAAAGGGCGTGGAATGTCTATGACTAAGCAAGTAATTAATTAGGCTTTTATCTTGGTTTAACTGCTTTGTTCCTTTACCATAGGATACTCTTGCAGCCTGAACTATAGAGGAATCATTGCCCATATAGTCAATTACTCTTACAAAGCCATGATCAAGAGCTTTAAATGATTTATATAAAACTTTCTCAAGTTTTGGTGCAACTACTCTTTTAGTTAAAAACTTATTTTTACTGACGCTATCAATTTCTTTTTGTATTTTTTGATTTTTTTTCATCAATCTATAATAGTAAAAGCATAAATCATTACAATCAATTTAAGGTTTTATTTTTTTAAAATTAGGTTTAAGATATAAATGCTGTTTTCAGCTATAGCAATAAACGTTTGATTTGAACTGAGACGGACCCGGGGGCGGTACCCGGCACCTCCACCAAAATATATTTTAATGGGGGTGAAACAGGATCGACGTGCATGTAGACGGTCAAAAACTTTGCTCGGAATGGTACCAACGTTATCGGACTAAACTTTATAAATGCCAACGATAATGAAATGGCACTCGCTGCTTAATTTTAAGCAAGCGCGGTTATGAGATTACCGGGCAACAGAAGTCTCATCGGCAAGGGCGGGCAATTGTTCGCCCTTGTTTGTTTTAGGGAGACTCACAAAGGGTTTCAGAGGATTCGCTCAACAGAAAATAAGAGAAAATAAAGCAAAACAAAACGATTTAAGTGTAATGCACTTTTGTCTGTTCTTATTTTCTTAAAACATTAGTTCAAGCATTAAAATTTACGTTATTTTGCTTGAACCAATTATAATTTATTTTATTCTTTTTTTTCTTCTGTTGTCTCTTCTTCTTTTTCTTCAGAAGTATCTTCTGTTTTTTCTTCTACAACTTCTTTTTTTTCTCCGTGTCCGTCCGCTCTTATGGATTCAGAAGAAAATAAAATTGCTAAGGAGAAGAATAAAAGGTAGAAATTTTTCATGTGTATCTCCAAAAAGGTTAAAATATAATACTAATAAATCTTAAATATTTATTGAAATTTATATTCTTTATATTTGTTATAATTTCAAATAATAATGGTGATGCTATAATATTTAGAACAGACATTTTTTCGTTTATAATTTTACAAATTATAAAATTAAGAGGAATAGGCGCCTAAAACCTGTCCAAAGGGAAGGAAGAATTTTAGACGCCAACATAATACATAGTAATTAAGATATCTCTGTAGAAATTTTTTATGTTTATACCTATTATTAATTCTGATTATAGATTTATTTAAACTAATCCTATTAACCTTGATTGAAAAATTATTAGTAATCATTGTAATTTAGTCTGTATTAATTTTTTTTTCTTTAGAAAATAGAAATTATAAAATTAATCCGTGCAGAAGTCGTGCAGAAAATGTCCTCAATTTGCAGACACTTTTGCAGACACTTTTTGAGGAATACCCAGAAACAGAGGGTCTTAGACCATAAACCGAGACACAGAAGTCTCATCGGCAAGAGCGGGCGATTGTTCGCCCTTGTTTGTTTTAGGGAGACTCACAAAGGGTTTCAGAGGATTCACTCTTCAACAAATAAGGGAAATCACTGTGCAAAAAGTGTTATGCACTTGCAATGCACTTTTATTTGTTCATCATTTATTTTTCTGGATTGTTAGAATGGTTGAAAGAATTGTAAAATTTTTTTTAAGTTGCTTGATTAATGGCGTAAAAATTAATTAAAATTTATTTATGAAAAGACTATACCTCAAATTTTTTAAAATATATTTATCAGTTTCAATCATACTTTTAGGATGTGTAAAAGTAAATTCTTCTGAGGGTATAAATGATGTCAAAAATTTATTAGAAGGAAGGTATGAACTAGTTTATTGGACAGAAAATAACATCCAATATTATTACCCAGAAGTAGCAGGAATACTTATCTTAAATAATAATAATGCTTTAATTACCTTGGATAAAAATATGGATACAAACAAGTCTGCCGAATTAATAGGATGGGGAAAATATGAAATTAACAGTGAATCATTTCATATCGGATGGCATGATTGGAAGTTATTATTGATTGAAAATAATATTAAAACTGTAAAAAAAAAATCTCCTTGGGAAGGTATGAGAGAATATAGTGTTTTTTTTAAAGATAATAAATTAGTTTTAACTTCAATAACTGGCAAACAATCTTGGAACATAAATAAAAATTCTATAGTTTATATGGATAGAGAGTGGGGTGAAAATCAAGACGAAGTTGTAAGATATTGGAGAAGAGTAAATTAAAAAAAATTCTTTCTATTTGCATTTAAATTAAAAAATTTTTTAATGTACTTATTAAATACTTTAGTGTTAAGAAATGAAAAAATTCTTTTTAATTGTAATGACTATTTTTTTATCTAAAAATGTAAATTCATTAGAATTGTTATGTAGTGGAGAAAAACCAAGATTACAAAATCAAAAACAAATGGTAAATGACCACATTAAATTGTTCCCAGATTACTATGGTAAAAAGTAGTCCGTGCAGAAGTCGTGCAGAAAATGTCCTCAATTTGCATACACTTTTGCATACACTTTTTAAGAAAGTCCCAGAAACAAAGGGTCTTAAGACATTTACCGAGACACAGAAGTCTCATCGGCAAAGGCGGGCAATTGTTCGCCCTTGTTTGTTTTAGAAATACTCACAAAGGGTTTCAGAGTATTTACTCTTCAGTAATAATATGAAGAAATATGGCGAGTAAAAAGATTATCCCAACTTGTTATTTCAATCATAAAATTAGTTGATAATGATATAGATTTATCTAAACTTATCCAAATGACCTTTATTGAAAAATTATTAATAATCATTGCGGTTTGGTCTGTAGTGATTTTTTTGTTTAGAAAATGGAAATAATTAGATTGTATGTAAAGTGAGTACCGGCAAAAGTCGTGCAGAAATTGTCGTCATTTTGAATACACTTTACTTACACTTTATTCATGCACCGAAATATGTAAGTATCATCTGCAAAGGCGGGCAATCGTTTGCCCTTGTTTGTTTTATAGGATTAATTGTAGGATTTATATATTCTAATTTTGAAAGATAAATCTTTATTTTATATCTTACTCAATTATAATTTTCCCGCGCATACCCATTTCTGCGTGTGACTTATTAATTTTATTATCAATAACTTTACAATTTAAATCATCAAAAACTCCGGTTTTAATCGGAACAAACCACCACTCCAAAGTATTATTCGGGAAAATTTCTACCTCAAGAATATCGCCTTTAATCTCAGCTATTTTTTCTTTATCCTTATTGACTTGAATCTTTCTTGTAAAAATTGAATCTGCAAACTCTTTTGATGTGAAATAATGTTTACTATCGCTCAGATTTTTTAATTTTAATTTATAAAGTTTTCCTGTCTCAAACTTTAAAAGTGATGGCTCATAATAATGAAACTCACCAGAGCTACCCTTTAATAAAACTTCGATACTTATTGGCTTTTGTCTTGTGAGGTCTCCTTTTCCATTAGATTTACTCGTAGTAAACAAAGTTAAAATTATCAAGGAAAGTAAAAAATAAAAGTTATATAAAAGTGTTCTCATTATTAGGTTCACAAAATTAAAAAACATTGAATTATATTAATGAGTTCATAGAATATATAACGTTACATTTTATCGAATATTATGTTAGGATTTTTTTTATGAATTCAAGCTTAGAAAAAAAGGCATTAGATTTTTGTATAAAAAATAAGCACAGATACACAAAACCTAGAGAAAGTGTGTTAAGAATCATTGCATCAAGTAATAAGCCGATTAAGGCGTATGATGTTTTAAAGCATCTAAAAAAAGTTTTAAAAAATCCTAAACCTCCAACTGCCTACAGAGCAATAGAATTTTGGGAAAAGTATAATTTCATCCATAGAATTGATAGTCTTAATGCTTATTTCGTATGTGAGGCTGAACACCTGCATTCAGGATCTCAGTTTCTTATTTGTAATCAATGTGGTGAAGTAACTGAGTCTCATATTTGTGAAATACCCAAAATAATTAAAAAGAAAATAGAAAAAAATATTTTTTCAGCGAAAAGTTGGAACTTAGAAGTGAAGGGAATTTGTTCAAAATGTTTTTAAAAACTATAAATAATAAAAGTTAAATTTAGGCAAAATAATAAAAAAATCTTGTTATTTGTATAAAAATAAGAATATGTTAGATTAGCATTATAATTTCTATTTATATTTTATTTATATAAAATTTATTAGTTATTATGCTTAATAACAGATTAACCTCTGAATTTAATGGAGTATATATGAAGACCGGTAAAGTAAAATGGTTTAACGAAAACAAAGGGTATGGCTTTATAGCGCCTGATGATGGAGAAAAAGATGTTTTTGTCCATTACACCGCACTAGAAAAGGCTGGTATTAAAAATCTTTCAGAGGGACAAAAAGTATCTTTTGATGTAGCTGAAAATAAAGGTAAGTTTGCTGCAGATAATCTAAAAATTTCAGAATAACAATTCTTTTAAGATCTATTTAAAAAAATATTAACATCAAAAAAAAAGGGGACCTAAGCCCCCTTCCGTATTCTGATAACAGTTACAAATTTTATAAATCAACCTGAAATCAAAGGTTGCTCTGATAAAAAGTTAATTAATTTGAAATTGTTTGGATCATAAATACTAGACATCAGATCACCTCCTTAAAAAAAAGATTAATATTTAATATTTATATTATGAATTTATAGAAAATATTCAATTGATAGATGTATTTAAATTGATTATTTATCAAAATGTTCTTCATAGAAAAACTTTCCATTTTCATAATATTCGACTTTTATTTTTTTTCCTAACTCATCAAAGTGTATCCAGTTTGAATTTGGTCTCCCACTAAGATATGTAACTTCTGACATAATTTCACCATTTTTGTGGAAAGTTCTAAATAAACCGTCTTCTTCCAAACCGTCATAATAGTTTAATTTCCAATAAATTGATCCATCTTCGTGAAACTCTTTCCATTGACCGTGTTGCTTACCTTTTTTGAACATACCATACATTGAAACTTTTCCATTTTCATAAAAACTTTTAAATTCCCCATGTTGCATACCATTTTTAAAATTATCTATTAATTGTAATTTTCCAGAAGGATAATAGTTTTTTAATATACCGCTAAAAGGTTGATTATCAGATTTCTTATAAAAAATATTTCCTTTTCTGACTAGGTCATTCCAGGAATTTATCTCTTCTGATAAGAGATTAGTCTCAAAAATAAAAATTAAAAAAAAAAATTTCAAAAAAAATGCAAACATATTATTAACATTATACTTACTAAAACCTTTTCAATGATTAAATACTTTAAAATTTTTAAAATGCGTATTGCCACCCCAAAACTATCTTGTAGCGTTCCCCCATTTGAATACCATTATATTTTTGATGAATTGGGACTAAAAATTCTAAACCTAATCTATTATTCTTTAAAAAATTTTCGTGATTGATAAAATTTAAACCTATACCTAAAGTAAATTTTTGAAAACCCTGATTGTATGAATCCATCGCTGGACTCATTCTTTTATTCATCTCATTGTCTGATCCACTCATTTTATCTTTATAATTATAAGTAAGTTTAACTGAGCCACTTAACTCATTTAAAATTCTATAAGACATCCATAAATTTGCATCAAATTCCTTACCGTATTTATAACCTTTTGAATTATTCCCTGATACAGGTACCTTAAAATGTATCTGTTCTCCGATTTTAAATTTGTCAATTGTATTCAAATTATTAACTAAAAAATAGGTATCATATGTACCTGTACTATTTTGCATTCCATATCCTAATCTTGTGTTATTCGATGCAGGCGTTCTTCCTCTTTTATCTATACTGCCGGTTGGCAAACTAACTCCTAATAAAAAACTATTCTCCCAATTAGTTTCATTTAGCAATGTTATTAAAGCTGACGCCTTTAAATCACTAAAACCAGATGAATTGACTTCAAAGTTTGTTCCACCTGCCATCCTCATTCTTTGTTTAGTCATCTCTTTTTCTAAAAAGCTATTCATCAACATAAGTGTTATTCTATTTGAGGGGGCATACATCATACCAAACATATGCATATCCATAGACATAGATTTTGGTACATTCATATACGATCCTGAACCATCAGAAGCACCATTTGGTGCATTCATTACAGCATCTTTGGAAAGTTTTTTATTATTATTAAATAACCTACCCATCTGCATGTTCATAAATCTATATGAAAACATAACTTCTTTTTTTTTGTGAGTATGATCGCCCATAACAGAAATGGGTGCATGTGAATCAGCTAGTTGAATATTATCGGCAAATACTTTGTTGAATTGAAATAATATGAGTAAAATTGTGATTATAAATATAATCTTCTCCTAAGTTTAATTTTTATTTTTTTATAAATACTAAATTAAATATTTAGGAGGAGAGTTTGATTTTGGTTCAATTTTAAATAATAAATTTAATTTTTTTATCTGTGATGAATAATCATTGATTAAATAATGAAAATAAATGAAATTGTCAAAATTTAAAAACTTAGATTCGATTCCTTTAGAGATACAATGAAGCTCACATGAACTATTCGTGTTTTCCTCTGAACTACATATGTTAGGATCAATCATTAAAGGTGAAGCAGATAGAGAAGCTTGGCAACCTAATAAATAAAGTAAGATAGTAAAAACTATTCTCATGATAAAAACTTATACCAAATTTTTCTCAGTATACTTACTATTTAAAATAGAAAATTTTAGTTTTTAATTTTTGTGAAAAATAACTGCTGATTATCTAACTTGTAAGAATTAATTTTTTCTTTTGTTTTTTCATCAAGCAACCAATTTATAAACTTCTTTGACTCGGTATATTTAACATTCGGACACTTCTCAGGGTTAATAGGAATAACCCCATAAAAATTATATAATAAGGGTTCATTTTCGACTAGTATAGCGTGATCACTTTTATTTTTAAAACTTATCCAAGTTGCTCTATCAGTTATTAAATAAGCATTTTTGTTAACTGCCATGTTTAATGAAGCTCCCATTCCTTGTCCAACTGATAAATACCATTTATCGGTTTGTGGATTTGGCAGAAAATTAATCTTTTTCCAAAGACCTATTTCTTTTTTATTTGTTCCGCTATCATCTCCTCTTGATATAAAAAGAAGTTCATGGTTGTGAATCTGTTCCAAAGCGCTTTCTATTGAAATATTATTCTTTAAGAATGATGGGTCAGACTTAGGACCCACTAAAATATAATCATTATACATAAACTCTTTTCTGTATAAACCAAAACCATTTCTTATTAATTTTAGTTCAGACTCCTTATGATGTGCAATAAGAAGATCAGCATCACAATTCTCGGAATTTTTAATAGCCTGCCCTGTTCCAACTGCAACAACTCTAACATCAATATTAAATTTTTTTTTAAAATCTGGTAGTATAAAATCATAAAATCCTGAGTCTCTAGTCGAAGTAGTTGACTGAAGAATGAGAAAATCATTTGATTGTATATTACTAAAAACAGCTATTAAAAAAAAAGGGATAAGGTAGAGTATTTTCGTTTGCATTTATTAAATTATATTGGATTAATTTTTTTTTTTCATGTAGTCATAATATATGACGTTTCGTAAACATTTCACTTCTTTACTTTTATTGCTAATTTCTTTTTTTGCAACAAAATCATTCTCTTTTAATTTAGAAGAAGTTGCAGATAAAATTTATGTACATTTTGGTTTTCAAGAAGATGCTAACAAAATTAATAAAGGGGACATATCAAATATTGGATTTATTGTAGGAGATAAATCCGTCCTAGTAATTGATACTGGAGGAACTCCAAGTATTGGTGAGGCCTTGTATAAAAAAATAAATGATATTTCGGGTCTTCCAATTTCTTATGTTGTTATAACCCACTCTCATCCTGATCATTACTTTGGTACAAATGTATTTATAAACGAATCAATAGATATAATTGGTCACAGTAAGCTTCAAAGATCCCTTGATGCTAATTTTGAGTTTTATAAAAATCTTCAATTAGTAAATACTAGAGATCAATCAGTTAAAGAGTTTAAAAATTTTAAGATTACAAAAATTGTTAATATTGATAAGAATTTAACCATTGATTTAGGTAATAGAATCATTGAAATAAAAGCTTGGCCAAGTGGACATACTGATAATGATTTATCAATTTTTGATAAAAAAACCAGAACACTATGGACTGAAAATATTTTTATTAGAAGAACTCCATCAATTCGAGCAAGTGTAAAGGGGTGGAAAAAAAACCTCGAAGAAACCAGTAAAATGGATCTAAATTTAATCATTCCTGGTCATGGTCCCGTTAAGAAAAAAAATGAAGCCTTAAAACCAATGTTGTCTTATTTCAATCGTTTAATAGATAACACTAGAAAGTTTCATAAAAATAATCTTTCTTTGTCAAAAGCAATAGAAAAATTTCCCTCAGAAAATATTGAAAGTTGGCTTCTTTATAATATTTATCACCCATCTAACATTACAAAGGTTTATACCGAATTAGAATGGGAGTAATTTAACAAATTTCCACTATTGACGTTAATATAATAATGTTAACGAATTTTTTTGAATTTTTAATTTATTTGAATATTATTCTGTCTATTTCTATTCTTATTTTCGTTATTATTTCTAAAGGCAGAGAGCCAGAAAAATTTCCAGATAATTTTTCTAAAAAATATGTAATTAAATCACAAATTAAAATTTAAAAAAAATTTAAAAATTGTTTACTAAATTATAATAGTTACTAAATTAACATTATGAAAAAGATAAATGATTTTGAAAAAATTGAAATACTCGAGGATAAAATTGATAAATTACAAAGATCAGTGAATAAATTAGAAAAAAAACTTTCTGATCACATCAAATTTATAGATAAGGTATATGAGCCCCTAAGAAACCCAATTTCAAAAATTAAAAATTTATTTGGTTAATGAATTGCTATTTTTAATTAAAGTTATTTTTTCGGCCATAATATTATCTTTTGCAAGTTGGTTATCTTTTAAAAAGCCAGTACTAGCAGGTTTTATTGTCTCTCTCCCATTAGTTAGCCTTATCACAATTCTCTTCTCATATGCCGAATATAAAGATATTG
Organism: uncultured Alphaproteobacteria bacterium; assembly: GCA_902595755.1. Lineage (GTDB taxonomy): Bacteria > Pseudomonadota > Alphaproteobacteria > Methylaequorales > Methylaequoraceae > TMED13. Next base: position 62,352 of record CACJRF010000001.1, read on the forward strand.
ATAAAACAGTGAGTTTTGCAAAAAGTATTTTTATTGGTGTTCCAATTTCCCTGCTATTCTTTTTACCTTTTCTTTTCTCAAAACAGTTAAATCTTAGTTTTTCTCAAGCTTATTTATCAGGTATAATTATTCTAATAGTTGGTTATTTTATACATAAAAATATTACAAATTTATTGTGATACAAAATGTACGAGTTTTTTAGATTGATAATTTATACTTCTTTACTAATAACACTAACATCAATCTTATTTTTTTTTTTTAAATAATGTTTGTAATTTAAAAGAATAATTTTTTTTGATAAAATTAAAAATAATCATGGAAAAAATTTATATAGATTACGGTAAAAGAATTAATAGCGCTATATTAAATGTTGTAAGAGAAATTTTAAAAGATTTATCTAAATCAAAAATATCTTCTCATCATTGTTTCTATATTACTTTTAAAACAAAATCTAAGGGTATCAAAATACCCTCAAAATTTTTAAAAGAGTACCCAGATGAGATGACAATTGTTTTACAAAATCAGTATTGGAACCTTAAAGTAGAAGCTAAAAAGTTTTCAGTAACTCTTCTCTTCAATAAGAAAAAGGAAACTCTTGAAGTTCCCTTTGATTCTGTAGTAAAGTTTTATGATCCATTTGTGAAATTCAGTATTCAATTAGAATTGAGGAAAAGTAAAAATAGTAAACGAAATATTAACAGTAAAAAGCCTGAAAAAAATAAGAAAAGTAAAGAAAAAATAATAACTTTAGACGACTTTAGAAAAAAATGAATAAGTATAGAAGAGAAAAAGACAGTATTGGAACTATTAAAGTTTCTAATCAAAGAATATGGGGTGCACAAACCCAAAGAAGCCTTGAAAACTTTGAAATTGGGAATGAAAAAATGCCCGTAGAGTTAATCAAAGCATTCGCAATTCAAAAAAAAGCATCAGCCATAAGTAATGTTGCAATTGGTAAGTTAGAAAAAAAAATTGGTGAAAAAATAATTGATGCATGCGACAAAATTATTAATGGGGAGTTAGATGATGAATTTCCGTTAAGTGTTTGGCAAACAGGTTCTGGCACTCAAACAAATATGAATTTGAATGAAGTTATTGCTAATTACGCAAACAAAAGTCTAGGAGAAAAATTAGGTGAATATAAAAAGGTACATCCAAATGACCATTGTAATATGGGACAATCCTCAAACGATTCCTTTCCGACTGCTATGCATATTTCAATAGTTTTAGAAACTAATAAAAATTTATTAAAAAAAATTGACAACTTTATAAACATTTTAGAGAAAAAAGAAAAAGAATTTCAAAATATAATAAAAGTTGGAAGAACTCATCTTCAAGATGCAACTCCCATATCTGTTGGACAAGAATTTGGAACTTATGTATCGCAAATTAAAAATGCAAAAAAAAGAGTGAAATATAGTTTAAAGGAATTAATGATGTTAGCTCAGGGTGGTACTGCTGTTGGAACTGGTTTAAACACCTCAAAAAAATTTATCTCAGGTTTTATCAAAGCAGTACAAATGATTACTGGATTACCATTTAAAGAATCTCAAAATAAATTTGAGTCTATATCATCTCATGAGCCAATATTAAATTTTTCTGGTGCGCTTAATACATTGATCGTTGCGTGCTATAAAATATGTAATGACATTAGATTTCTTGGTTCAGGACCACGCTCAGGAATTGGTGAATTGATTCTTCCTTCAAATGAACCAGGGTCATCAATTATGCCTGGAAAGATTAATCCTACTCAATGTGAATCAATGTCTCAAGTATGTATTTATCTTCTAGGCCTTCAATCATCAATTTCAATTGCATGTAGCCAAGGACACTTTCAATTAAATGCCAATAAAACATTTTTAATTTTTGCTGCATTAAAAACAATAACGCTTCTATCAGACTCCATTAAATCTTTTACAAATAACTGTCTAAAAAATATTAAAGTTAATAAAAAAAAGATAGATCATAACCTTGAAAACTCTTTAATGTTAGTTACGGCCTTAAACCCAAAGTTAGGTTATGATAAATCTGCTGAAATAGCAAAAAAAGCATTTAAAGATGATATTACACTTAAACAATCTGCTATTGAACTTGGATATTTAAGTGAAGATGAGTTTGATTTAATAATTGATCCTAAACAAATGACAAAAATATCTTAATCAAGAAATAGGTCAAATAGTTTTTCCGTATTTAATTCCTTAATTGGATTGTCTTTGAGAATTTTATCGATAGATTTAGGATTGATAATTATTTTTTTTCTTTTACCAATTAAATTGTCAATTCCCTTTTTTAATAAAACAGCTTTAACTTTATCGAAATCATAAGTGACTTTATAGTTCTCAAAATTACCATTCAGAAAAACTGAGAACTGTGGTAATGACGGGAATTTTTTTGTTTTTAATGATATTTTATTATCTGCATTTAAATCTTTAGAAATGATATTATAATCACCAGACGATCTGATTTTAATAACTTCATTTCTAGTTTCAAAGTCACTTATACTTAATTTATTATTTGACAATTTAAATTTAAAAAACATTGTTTCTAATTGTGTATCCCCCCCAAATTTTTTGAGGTTAAATAAATTAAAGAAATCTTGAAAAGTATTAATATTGTCTACTTTGGATATGATATTTTTTACATCAATTCCACTTATTGCTAAATTATTTGATTTGCAAATACCTTTATTTATTGAAAAATTTTTAAGTGATTTTTTTTTTACCGAATTATCAAATTTATAATCCATATTACATGTAAAAATTGCTTTCTTAATTTTAAATTTACTTTTTGGCTGAAAAAAACTTTCATCAATCAATAAATCCTGTGTGTTTATTTTCCCATTTAATTTTTTTGAAATTAAATTATACTTACCCTCTAATTTAAGCCTTGAATTCAGGTAATTTGATATGAAATTTTTGATAAAAAGATTATTATCTTTAAAAATAATTTGAAAAGTCGTAAATTCTAAAGGCTTATCTTTAAAATTTATTTTTGCTATATCAACATCAAATTTTGCTTCTAATAAGTGATTTTTGGTATTATTAACTAATTGGTAGTTAGAATTTTTTAAATTATTTAATTTTGATAACAGTATAAAAACTTCATCTAAATTTAATTCTTTGCTACTAACTTTCCCATCAATTAAGGTCTTGTCTTTAAAATTAATGTAACCGTTGTAAAAGACTTTATTTTTATTTAAAAAACTCTGATCTACTTGATACTTAAAACTATCTTCAAAGCTCCCTAAAATTTTTGAATTAAAATTAGATTTAATATTGGAATAGTAAAATTTTAATTGAAGATCATAATAGTTAGCGATATTTAATGAACCATTGAGATTTTTAAGTTCATGAAAAGTACCGCCACGATCAAAAGTTAAAACTCCATCTTCAATTATTACTTTCTTAAATTTCTTTGCTAGATTTTGTATATCAGCAAACGAATCTTTAGGATTATTTACTAAAATAAATCTCGTTTTAGCAATTTTTTTTTGAGTAATATTTAATTCTGGTTCAAATAAATGTAAATTTTTAATCTCTGGATCAAGAACTAGTATTGATCTCCAAGATGAGGTTAAACTAAGTTCTTTTACTTTAAGGTCTAAATTTAAAATCCTATCAAAGTATTCTATTCTTTTGAGTTTAATTTGTGGAAACGGAAAAAAATTCAATTCTATTTCATGATCATACTGTATTTCTTTACCAAAATCCGACCTAATTTTATCATTAATTTTTTGAATAAATTTTTCCTTATCAATTGATAAGACCAACCCTAGAAACAAAGCTACTATGGTTATAGCAACTATAATTAAATACTTTAGAAGCCTAAACAACACTATTTTTTATTTGATTTTAGATATCTTGGTCTGTGGGGACCAGAAAGGACAATGAACTGCTCTTCGTTTTTTGTATTTCTGAATGATAAAAAAGACGGGGACTGATTTTCGTTTCTCCAAAGTTCATAAACTTGAAATGCTTGGTTAGCGTGTCTTCTTCCCTTAAACCAGGAATCATCAGCTATTACATATGCTGCGGCACCACCTAGATGTTTAACGTCTAGAAATGTATCTACTGCAATAGCTTCTTTAATTGATTTACTCATTTCAAGAACTCTAGATTTAAAATTGCTAAAGGTTTTGTCATAGTTTTTTGATTTTATTTTTTTTTCAGGTTTTGATTCTGAAAAGTCATCCTCTAACACCCAACCAACAAGTCCTGTTTGTTGATCAAGAACATTGATCCAGTTTTCTTGTTTTTTATTTTTAATAAGTTCCTTTGCATGATCAAGAGGATAAATTACAGGAGAAGATATATCGGGCTTCATATATAAATTAGTAGCGGTTTTAACACTAAAAACCTTTTCTTCCGAGAAAGTTTGGGTATAAACTGTTAAAGTGAAAAGAATAATAAAAATCTTCATCATAAGATTTTATAAAGACATTTTTAGATGAGTCAACCGATTATATATAACAAATTTAAATCTGTAAATTATGATCAGAGAAAATTTGACATTTCCTTAATAATTATTCACTTTACCGAAACGAAAACGTTTAATGAAGCTTTGAATTTACTTACATCTTTAGAAAGAAAGGTAAGTTCTCATTATTTGATTGATAAAAGTGGTGATATTTTTAATCTAGTGGATCTAGATAAAAGGGCTTGGCATGCAGGTGAATCAATGTGGGGTAATTATAATGATATCAATAGTAGATCCATAGGAATTGAAATTGTAAATTCTGGTGAAGTAATGAAAGAAGATTATACTACTAAACAAATAAATTCCCTTTCTGTTTTACTGAATAGTTTATTAAAAGATTATAATATAGAAAATATCTTAGGGCATAGCGATATTGCTCCTACAAGAAAAATTGACCCTGGGGTTCATTTTCCATGGCAAAAAATCTATCAAAATCTTGGACTAGAATGGGTTAAAGACAGGATAAATGATGAAAGAGTAAAAAGATCAGATTATTTAGTTTTTCTGAAAAGATTAAAAGAATTTGGATATCCTTACATTGAAATGAACACGAGTTACAGCAAAAATCAACTAATCATTAATGCTTTTCATAGAAGATATCTTCCTAAACTTTTATATAAAAAATTAACGCTTACAAGCTTGAATAAAATAAATGATTTACTAAGAAATAAAAAAAAATATTGACTTAATCTATTTAAATTTGATTTATTTGATACACTAGATGGTTGTGTGACTGCCTTTTTAAGGAGGAAAGTCCGGACTCATCAGAGCACCAAAGCCGGATAACGTCCGGCGGGGGTAACCCTAGGGAAAGTGCAACAGAAAATATACCGCCACATTAGTGGTAAGGGTGAAATGGTGAGGTAAGAGCTCACCACTTTTTTGGTAACAAAGAAGGTATTGTAAACCCCTTTGGGAGCAAATCCAAGTAAGCTAGTCATTTAAAATGACATGCGATGCTCTGCGTATAGCTTGGTGGGATGCTAGAAATAACTGGTAACAGTTATTCAAGATTAATAGTCACAACCTAAAAATTTTGGGAACAGAATCCGGCTTATAAACCATCTAGTATTTTTTTCTTGAAAAGTGGTTGAAAATACCATAATATCCCATAATATCCCAAGTAAGGATTATTATGGCTTTATTTTTGTCGACAACTATTAATAAAATGGACTCTAAATGCAGGGTATCTGTACCATCAAATTTTAGAAGTTCTTTACAGAAACAAAGTTTCAAGGGTTTAATCGCTTTTCCTTCCTATAAAGGTCCAAACATAGACGCTTGTGGAATAGACCGTATGGAAAGGATATCTGATGACCTTGATAATAACAACGAATACTCACAAGAAGAATTTGATCTGATATCACTTTACTTTGGTGAAGCTGAACAACTACCCTTTGATAAAGAGGGTAGGATTGTTATGCCAAAGAAATTGGTAGAGCATGCACTCATTAAAAATGAGGTTCTATTTGTGGGTTTGGGACCTACTTTTCAGATGTGGAATCCTGAAAAGTATAAAAAAATTAAGGAACTTACTATTAAAAGAGCGAGTGAAAAAAAACTTAATCCGCGCTTAAAACCAATTCCAAAAGGAGTATGACTAGGGAGCTATTATGACACTTCATCTAAAAATGCCATCACATAATAATAATTTATCACCTCGAATCCTTGTTATCGGAGTGGGAGGAGCTGGAGGAAATATAATAAATAGTATGATTGAATCTGGTATTGAGGGAGTTGACTTTCTAAATGTAAACACTGATAGTCAACAACTTAAACACTCTAAGGTAGAGAAAACCCTACAACTGGGACCCTCTTGTACGGCGGGTTTAGGTGCAGGGGCTGATCCAGAGCTTGGTAAAAAGGCAGCAGAAGAAGTAATAGATGAAATTGAACAATATCTTCAAGACGCTAATATGGTTTTCTTAACAGCAGGAATGGGAGGTGGAACTGGTACTGGAGCAAGTCCAGTAATAGCAAGAATTGCTAAGGAAAAAGGTATTCTTACTGTTGGTGTGGTAACCAAGCCATTCGAAATGGAGGGTAATAGAAAAATTAATAGAGCTGATGAAGGCGTTATTGAATTGCAGAGATATGTTGATAATTTAATTGTTATACCAAATCAGAATATATTCCATCTGGCAAGACCAGACACTCCAGTTATAGATTCTCTTCAATTTGCAAATGATGTTTTAATTGATGGAGTTAAAAGTATTATTGATTTAATGGTTAAACCTGGAATAATGAACCATGACTTTGCTGATGTTAAAGCGATAATGAGCGAGACAGGTAAGGTTCATTTAGGTACTGGAATAGCAGAAGGAGAAGATAGAATAAATGCTGCAACAGATAGAGCAATATCGAATCCGCTGCTAGAAAATAATACGATCGCAGGTGCAAGAGGTGTTTTAATAAATATTTCCTGTGGAAATGATACATCATTACATGAGGTTGAAACAGCTGTATCAAAAGTTAAAGAAGAGGTTGACATTAACGCAAACCTAATTTGGGGCATACAACAAGATGATAAATTAGATGGAAAGTTCAGAATTTCAGTCATTGCGACTGGAATTGAGTCAGAAAGTTACTACCAAAATCTAATAGATTCAAATAATTCAAATGAAAATTTTATTAATGAATTTTCTACTACTCAAATAAATAATATAAATCAAAATCAAACAGAATCGGCTGTTCAAGAAAATAAAGATCAAAGAAAAGGCTTTATAATTAATCTCCAAGAATCTAATAAATCCATTGATGAAGATTTAAAAGTTCAAGAAAAAATTATTAGAGACGATAATTTAAAAGTAAATAAGAAAACCTCATTTTTTTCAAAACTTTTTGGTAAAAAAAATAATAAAGAAATTAAAATAGAAGAAAGCAAAGTTAATTTTTTTGAGGAAATTAGAGAAATTTCAGAAAAAAATGAAACAGAAAATACTAATACTTCTAATGACCAGTTCTCAGAAACAAATCTATCTGAGAATAATATGTCAAAATTTAATCATTCTTCAAATAATCACGCTGAGGAAAAAGTAGAGGACGAAATTAAAAATAGTGAAGAGATATCAAATGATATAAATGATGATTTATTACAAATACCTGCATTCTTAAGAAGACAAGCAAATTGATGGATAAAGAATTATCGCATTTCCCTGTAATGGTTAATGAGATTGTTTCATTTATAAAACCTGAAGATAATGGAATTTATCTCGACTGTACATTTGGTCAAGGTGGTTATACAAAAGCAATTTTTAAGATATCTGAAAAAGCAAATGTTATTGCAATAGATCAAGATTCAGATACTAAAATTTTTGTTGAAGAAATATCAAGGCAGTTTAGAAATAATTTTTTTTTTTTTTGTAATAAATTCAGTGAAATAGATAAAATTTTAAAAAAAATTGATCAGGAACAATTTGACGGCATTCTTTTGGATTTAGGTATGTCAAACACTCAATTAAATAATCCATCACGAGGGTTTTCGTTTGAAAAGGATGGACCACTTGATATGAGGATGGACTACAAAAATAATCAACTAACAGCAAAAGAAATAATAAATAATTATTCTGAAAAGGACTTAGCAAATATTTTCTACTATTATGGTGAGGAAAGAAACTCTAGAAAGATTGCTAGACAAATAATAAACTATAGGACAAAAGAACCAATTAATACTACATCTGAATTATCAAAAATAATAAAAAAGGTAAATTTTGATAAATTTAAAAACCCATCAACTAGAGTATTTCAAGCATTGAGAATATACGTTAACGACGAATTAAATGAGTTAGAATCTTTTTTGAATAAAAGTATTAATATTTTAAAAAGAAAGGGCAGAATAGCTATTATTACTTTTCATTCTTTAGAGGATAGAATAGTAAAAAATTTTATTAAAAAACAGTCAGAACTATCTGGTCAACTCAAAATAATAACAAAAAAACCTGTGATACCTAGCCTGCATGAAGTTAAAATTAACTCTCGCTCAAGATCGGCAAAATTAAGAGTAGCAGAAAAAATATGAGGCATTTATCTGTAACTTTATTTTTTTTAACTTTATGTTTAACAATATTTACTAAAATTTTAGTATCTGATCAAGAAAATCAGATCAAAAAATTAGAAAATAAAATTTTAGGGATTGACGAAAGAATTAATAGATTAAAAGTTGATTTATCTTATGTTACAAGGCCTAAAAAACTTCAAGAAATAAATTCAAAAGAGTTTAAATTATTACCAATTTTACAAGAAGATGTAATCAAATATAAAAATGACTGAAAAAAATTTTACTGGATTAGTATACGATAATATTTTCCCTAGAAGTATAGGTAAAGAGTCAAAAAAAATTTACTTTCATGATAGTAATGACCTTATTCGAAATTCACGAAAAGAAGAAATAAAAAAATTTGCTAAAAAAACAAACCTATTATTTTTTTTTATTTCATTAGCATTTCTTATGTTTATTTTAATTAACCTTTTAAAGATTTCATTAAATAAGTTCGACTTAAATCAGATATATCCCAAAACTGACATTTCTCGAGGAGAGATACTTGATAGAAATGGGGAGGTACTTGCCACTTCTATAAAAACTAAAGATCTTTATATAAATTCAAGAAATATTCTAGACAAGGGAAAACTTTCGATGAAGTTAAAAGAAATATTTCCGAATAAAGAGAGTCTGCCAAAATTAAATAAAAAAAAATATTTTTTATTTAAAAAATATTTGTCAATAGATGAAATTAATAAATTAAAAAAAATTGGTGATCCAGGAATAGTATTTCAAACATCTGAGAAAAGAATTTATCCACAACATAATATTTTTTCACATTTAACTGGATTTAAAATTGATAAATTAAAAAGTAAGCTAGAAAATAATTTTGATTCAACATTATCACTTGGAAAAGATTTAAAACTTACAGTCGACTTAAAAGTTCAAAATATTGTTAGAGATGAATTGATCAAAGGCCTTGAAATCTATAATGCTAAATCAGCCTTATCAATTGTTATGAATGTCAAAAATGGAGAAATATTATCAATGGTTTCACTTCCTGACTTTGATCCAAACTTTCCAAAAACAATTCAAGATTTCACAGAAAATAACTTGGTAACTGAGGCACGTTATGAAATGGGGTCAACTCTAAAAATGTTTAATGCAGCTTTAGCTTTTGAATTAAAATCTAATTTAATTAGGAAAAATTTTGATATTTCGCAAGGATACCAATTAACAAATAAAAATACTATAAGCGATAGTCATATTAATCTTGATAAGATAAACTTTGATCAAGCGTTTGTTCATTCATCAAACATTGCTAGTATAAAAATTATTGAAGAGATTGGTATTGAAAAACAAAAGGAATTATTCAAAAATATAGGTTTAATTGATAATCCAAATGTAAATGGTCTTAATGTAGTTTCTAACAAAGGGCCTAGAATTTGGAATGATACATATTCAAAGTCTATGAGTTATGGTTACGGTATATCCCTATCCCCAATTAGTTTAGTTTCTTCATTTGCAACATTAGTGAATGGGGGGAAAATAGTTACACCAAATATTATTAAGACAAAACTAAACGGAAATAAGAAAAAAGTTTTGTCTAATGAAACCTCAAAACAGATTAATATTTTATTAGAAAAAGTTGTAAAAAATGGAACAGGTAAAACAGCCGCAGTAGCTGGTTTAAAATTAGGTGGTAAAACTGGAACGTCAAAAAAAGTTGAAAATGGACAGTATTCAGAAAAAAAAGTAATTACCTCTTTTATTGGAGTTTTTCCAATTGAAGATCCAAATTTTCTGACATTTGTTCTTTTTGATGAACCTCAAAGAAATACGGGATTATCATTGGAGAGTTTTGGAAGCAATACTGCCGCACCAACCTTTTCAAAAATTGTGAGTAAAATTTCACCAATACTTATTCAAAATAATTATTTTAAATATTCGCGTAATGAAAGTAGATGAGATTTTGAAGAAATGTAGTGTCAGTCACTATGTTCAGAAGATAAAAAATTTTACTGTTAAGGGTATTTCATTCAATTCTAAAGCTATAAAAGAAAATTTTATTTTTGCCGTTGTCAAAGGCTCTCGAGATAATGGTGAAAAATATCTTAAGGATCTAATAAAATTAAATAATATTGGAATTATAGTTGGAGAAGAGTATCAACTAAAAAAAGATCATCGAGAATTATTAATTATCAAAACAAGGGATGTAAGAAGTTTAGCTGGTGAAATTGCATCCATAATTTATCCAAACTGTATAAATGAAAAAATTGCTATTACAGGAACAAATGGAAAAACAAGCATATCCCACTATGTTTCGGAATTAAGCTCTAATCAAAAAATATCAAACTGTATTTTTGGAACACTTGGAATAATTTTTAATAATAAACGAATATTAAACACAGATCTTACTACAAATGAATCTATTATAAATCATAAATATATGAATGAACTAAGTAAAAGAAACTGCAAAAGAGTAATATTTGAAGCATCAAGTATTGGTCTAGATCAAAAGAGATTGCAAAATATTAAATTTGACAAGATTGCTATAACAAATCTTACAATGGATCACCTCGATTATCACAAAACCTTCAAAAAATATAGATATTCTAAATCTTTACTTTTCAGAAAACATTGTCATAAAAATACGATTGTTGTTATTAATGCCGATACTTCAGAATCTAATTATTTCAAAAAGATTTCCCAAAAAAAGAACCTTACAGTGTTAGATTACGGTAAAAAAGCAAAATATTTAAGGTTATTAAAATTTGAAAAAGTTAAAAATAGATTTGATGTAAACATTTCTATAAATGATAAAAATTTTGTGCTTAATTTTAATTGTAGTGCAATATACCAAATTTACAATCAGATATGTGCTTTACTTTTAGTATATGGTAAGAATCTGATAAATGAAGAAATTAAAAATATAAATTTATCTGATCCAGATGGAAGGTTGGAAAAAGTATATGATAGCGATAATAAAAGAATTTTTATTGATTATGCTCATACCCCAGACGCTTTAAAAAATGTTTTATCTAGCTTATCTGAAGACATTAAAGGAAGATTAATTATTGTCTTTGGTTGCGGTGGGGATAGAGACTCTTCAAAAAGATCATTAATGACTAAAGAAGCCATAAAATTTTGTGACAAAATTTATTTAACATCTGATAACCCTAGAAATGAAAGTTTGAAAAATATATTTGAAGATATGAAAAAAGGAATTTTAAAAAAAAATTTAGAAAATATATCTACGATAAATAATAGAAAAATAGCAATTGAAAAGGCAATAAAAGATTTAAAAAATGGTGATGTATTACTTATAGCAGGAAAGGGACATGAAAATTACCAAATCATAAAAAATAAAAGAATACCTTTTTCTGATAAAAAGATCATTTTAAATAGGTTAAGTTTAAATGAATAATTGGGATATAAATGAAATTTTTTTGGCTCTAAATTTAAAGAATAACTTTAATAGAAATCTTAAAATTAAAAATATAGTTATTGACTCAAAGAAAATTAAAAAAGGCGACTTATTTATTGCGATTAAAGGAAAAAAATTTGATGGTCACAAATTTATAGATGAAGCATTTAAAAATGGAGCAAGTGCTGTAATAGGTGAAAAAAAAAGGGTTATTGCCAACTTTCCTGTTATTTCTGTGGACGACACAAAAAAATCTCTAATTGATATAGCTACATTTTCAAGAAAAAGAATTAAAGACCTTATTGTTGTAGGTATTACGGGAAGTACAGGTAAAACTACACTTAAAGAGTGGTTATTTTCAATTTTAAAGGACGATTATAAAACATATTGTAACTATGGAAATTTTAATAATGAAATTGGAATGCCCCTAACACTTTGTAATATGCCACTAAAATCTCAAATATGTATTTTAGAAATGGGGATGAATAATAAGGGAGAAATTAAAAGATTAGCTAAGATTGCAAGACCAAATGTTAATATAATTACAAACATAGGTACAGCTCATGTTGGGAATTTAATTAATAGAAAAGGAATTGCGAGGGAAAAATCAGATATTTTCTTTTATTCTAATCAAAAAGATTACTCTATAATTCCAAGTGATGATGAATTTTATGAATTGTTAAAGATTAAGGCATCAAAAAAAGTTAACTCAATCTATACCTTTGGAAAAAAAAAAATTAGTACATTTCAATATTTTGATAGTGGATATGAAGATAAAAAAGTAAAATTTAAGATTTTTGATAAAGATTATAATTTTCAAAAAAAAATAAGCTTCAATAACTGGGAAAATAACGTTGTAGTAATACTGGGGTTAATAAAAGTTCTAAATCTGAAGATTAAGTATTTAAAAAAAAAAATCGAACAACTGAAACCTATTGAAGGTAGAGGTAAATTGCATTCGATTAAAGTTAATAACAAAAAAATTGTACTTATTGACGAATCCTATAACTCTAGTCCAGATTCATTAAAAAAATCTATTGAAAACCTTAAATATTTTAAAAAAAATCAACGGAGGATAATTTGTATAATTGGTGATATGCTAGAGTTAGGTAAAAATTCAATAAAAATGCACATCGAAGTCTCAGAAATTTTAAAGAAAGTTAAACCTGAAATCGTTTATACTTTAGGAAAACATACGAGTAATATTCAAAAGGACTTACCCAAAACAATAAAATCTCATCATTTTGTTAACTATAAAAAAATTTATAACGAAATTACAAGAATTATAAAAACAAATGATGTTATTATGATTAAAGGGTCAAACTCCTCTAAGGTAAATTTTATATCAAAACAGCTCATAGAAAGTGAATAAAAAATGTTTTATTACTATTTAACTCAGTATATTGATTCTTTTAATTTTCTTAATCTATTTAACTACTTAACATTTAGAGCAGGTGGAGCATTATTTACTGCATTTTTTATATCATTATTTCTTGGACCAAAATTTATAAAAAAATTGAAAAGCGTACAAAAAAATGGTCAGCCTATTAGAAAAGATGGACCAAAAAATCATTTGATAACGAAAGTGGGTACTCCAACTATGGGGGGTATGCTAATTTTAATTTCTTTATTTATTTCAGTGATTTTATGGACTGATTTAAGTAGTAAACTCGTGTGGTTAGTATTTGGTGTAACTATTTGTTTTGGCCTCATTGGCGCATTCGATGATTATAAAAAACTGAAAAACAACTCATCTGAAGGAATTAAAAGTGGATTAAGATTAGTTTTAGAATTTGGTGTAAGCTTTTTATTTATCTATTTCATCAACAATATAGTGAATCCAGAGTATAAAAATATTGTGTTTGTACCATTTACAAAAGGATTATATTTCGACTTAGGAAATTTTTATTATTTATTTGCCTCAATTGTTATTGTTGGATGTGCAAACTCTGTGAACCTTACAGATGGTCTAGATGGACTGGCTATTGGCCCCATAATGGTCACTGCATTGTCTTTTGCCTTTATAGCTTATTTTACAGGTAATTTTATTTATTCAGAGTATTTAAAAATCCCTTATGTAAGTGACACTGGAGAGTTAGTTATTATTTGTGTAGCATTAATAGGTTCTGGTTTGGGGTTTTTATGGTACAATGCTCCCCCAGCAATGGTATTTATGGGTGATACAGGCTCTTTATCAATGGGCGGGGCTATAGGTGCAATTGCAGTTGCGACAAAACATGAGATTATTTTATCTATAATCGGAGGAATATTTGTTTTGGAAGCACTATCAGTATTTGCTCAAGTGATTTCTTTTAAAACAACAGGAAAAAGAATTTTTAAAATGGCACCGATACATCATCATTTCGAACAAAAAGGATGGTCAGAATCAACAATAGTTATAAGATTTTGGATAATATCTATAATACTTGCACTAGTTGGTTTAGCAAGTCTCAAACTAAGATGACCATAATTGATAAATCTATTTTTATCCTAGGACTTGGTATTTCAGGCATGTCTTTGGCAAGAAAATTAAATTTTAGAAAAATTAATTGTTGGGATGATAATTCTAAAATAAGAGACTTAGCCAAAAGAGAAAAACTTGATATCAAAGAACCAAATTTAGACAATCTAAAAATAACTGATTTTTTAGTCTTAAGTTCAGGTATAAATCATGAATTAGCAAATCCCCACAATGCAATTGTAATTGCTAAATCTTTAGGGATTCCGATTATTTCAGATATTGAATTAATTCATTTATTAGAACTAAAGAATTATCTGATAGGGATTACTGGAACAAATGGAAAATCATCAACAACAAAATTTATTACTGATTCCTTACGTCATAAAAATTTTTTAGATTCTCAAGCATGTGGTAATATTGGAATACCATTCACAGAACTTGAAATAAAAGATGATTCTGTTTTAGTTATTGAATGTTCTTCGTTTCAATTATCTAAGATAATTAACTTAAGGTTTCATATCTCAATACTTTTAAATATCTCGTCAGACCATATAGATTGGCATAAAACATTTAAAAATTACATTAACTCTAAAGAAAAGATTTTTAAAAATCAAACTTCATCTGACCATGCAATAATTTGTATCGATGACAAAATTTGCAATAATATCGCGGGACAATTCAAGAAAAAATATAAAAGTAACTTAATTAAAATTAGTGTTAAAAAAAAAATAACTGATGGTATTTTCCTTAAGGAATCAAAATCCTATATAACAATAATTAACTCTATATCCAAAGATATCATTAAAATAGACAAAAAATCTATAAATTTACCTATTACAAAAGCAAATCTTCAAAACCTTCTTACTACTTACACAGTAAGTTTTATTTTAAAACAAAATACAGAATTTTTTATTGCTTCATTAAAAAATATTAAAGCGTTAAAACATAGGATGGAATATATTGGAAAATACAAAAATATTTCTTTTTTTAATGATAGTAAATCAACAAATGTTAATTCTTCAATTTCAGCAATTGAAAGTTATAAAAATATATTCTGGATTTTAGGAGGGAGAAAAAAGATTGGTGGACTATCTGGTGTCGAGAAAAAGCTAACTAATGTTTTAAAATCATTTACATTTGGTGAATCTGGTCAGGAATTTAAAAAATTTATGGAGAAGTGTGGTATACATTCGACTTATAATAAAAACCTTGAAAAAACTATTCATGAAGCTACTAAAGAAGCATCTCAAGAAAAAGAACAAATAAATATTATTTTTTCTCCATGCGCATCTTCATTTGATCAATTTAAAAATTTTGAGGAAAGAGGTAATTTTTTTAAAAAAATTGTAAGGAAAAGAGTAAAAATTGAAAAATAATCATTTAAGCGTTAGTTGGTGGAGAAGTATAGATAAAATTATTTTTATACCAATCTTAATCTTACTATTCATTGGCATAATCGCAATATCAAGTGCATCACAAAAATTTGGGACAATTAATCTTAAATCAAACCTTATGTGGAATAAACATTTAATTTTCTGTATATTAAGTCTTTTTACAATCTTCATTATTTCAAAACTTTCTACTAAGCAAATTATTATATTATCTATATCTTTATTTTCTTTATCGATAATTTTGTGTTTCACTGCACTTATTATTTCTCAGGAAACAAAAGGAGCAACAAGATGGCTTAATTTTATATATTTTTCAATTCAGCCATCTGAATTAGCTAAACCAACGTTTATAATTTTAAGTTCTCTATTATTTGTTCGATATAAGATAAAGGAGGATTTTTCTCTTATTATAAATCTTTTTTGTCTTTCTTTAATTTCTTTAATATTAATAATGCAACCAGACTTTGGAATGTTAATATTAATATGCGTTGTATGGGTAATTCAATTATTAACAATCAATATAAAGTCAAAAATTTTGTATCCCATAATATCAGCTATATTAGGAATCTTTTTATTATGCTTTTTTATACTTGATCATGTAAGATTTAGAATAATGAATTATTTGTTTTCTGGCATTGGTGATAATTACCAAATTACAAAATCAATCGATTCTTTCAAGAGTGGTGGTTTTTTTGGTCAAGGGATTGGTGAAGGTATAATCTCAAAGAAACTTCCAGATTCACATTCAGATTTTGTTTATGCGTTAATTTCAGAAGAACTAGGAATTATAGTTGCTATTATAATTTTATTTCTTTACATGATTCCATACATAAGAATTCATTACATATGTCAAAGATCTTCAAATCTATTTATAATTACATCGCTAACTGGATTATCAAATATTTTTTTATTTCAAACTATAATCAATATATCTTCCACGCTAAATATTATACCCACCAAGGGTATGACATTACCTTTTATTTCATACGGAGGCTCATCTTTATTTTCAAGTGCATTATTAATTGGATTTATACTAGTTTTGATTAAGGATGATATAAATGAATAAAGTATTTCTCGTTGCAGGCGGGTCTGGTGGTCATTTATTTCCAGCTTTATCTTTATTTGAACAACTCAAGGATTACGATACTTTAATTCTGACAGATAAGAGAACTGAGAAATATTTAAAAAGATTAGGAATGAAATATAGGAAGATTATCACAGCTAAATTGAAAATTAATTTTTTCTTAGTTTTCAACTTATTAAAATTATTTTTAAGTATATTAGAAAATATTGCAATCATAATAAAAAGGAAACCTGACATTATAATTGGCTTTGGTGGATACACTTCGATTCCTACAATAATAGCAGCCAAGATTCTTAATAAAAAAATAATAATTCATGAGCAAAATGCAGTTATGGGAAAAACAAATAGGATGTTATCAAAAATTGCTGATATCGTTGCTGTTACATTTCCTAAAACAAAATTCGCTCCTAAGAATTCAGTTTATACCGGAATACCTTTGAGAAAGAAAAAAAAAATTTCAAATTTTAAAACTAAAAAGAAAAGGATATTTATTGTTGGAGGAAGCCAAGGAGCAAAAATTTTTTCTGAAATTTTTCCTGAAGTATTAAAAAATTTTGATAAATCTTTACTTAAGAAATTAATAATAGTTCAACAAGCTAGAGAAGATGATCTTGAGGAAATTAAAAAAAAATATCAGTCACTTAAAGTAGAACATAAAATAGAAAAGTTTTTCTATAATATTTATGAACAATACTATAACGCTGATTTGATAATATGTAGATGTGGAGCATCTACTTTAGCAGAGATTGAGATTTTCTCGAAACCTTGCTTACTTTTCCCCCTTCCCTCATCTATGAATAATCATCAATATTACAATGCAAAAGAATTTGAGAAAAATAATAGTTGTTTTATATTTGATGAAAATAATTTAAGTGTAAAATCGTTATCAGAAAAAATTGAAAACTTAATTTTTTTGGGAAAAAAAAAGAAAAAATTGTATAGTGTCAAAAATAATATTCAAAAGATCTCATTCATAGATTTAATGAAAAGAGTAGCTAATTAATGTTTTTAAAGCAGAAAATTCATTTTATTGGAATAGGTGGTATTGGGATGAGTGCCATTGCAAAAATATTGTTTCAGAAAGGATTTAAAATTAGTGGAAGTGATCAAAATGAAAATCTAATTGTTAAAGAACTTAAAAGAAAAGGTGTGAAAGTTTTCAAGTATCATTCAATATCAAATGTTGATGATGTGGACATAGTTGTGTATTCATCAGCAATTAAAAAAAATAATGTTGAACTAAAAGCAGCAAAAAAAAGAAAAATACCTACTTTTTCTAGGGCAATGATGCTAGCTGAAGTCATGAGACTTAAGTCATCCATTACGGTTGCAGGTTCACATGGAAAAACGACAACAACATCGTTGATCGCATGTATTCTCGAAAATGCAGGACTTGATCCGACAGTAATCAATGGTGGAATTATAAATAGCCTTGGTGCAAATGCAAAATTAGGTGATGGTAAATTTATAATTGCTGAAGCTGATGAATCAGATGGATCATTCACTTTATTACCTTCCACTATTGGTGTAATTAACAATATAGATCTTGAACACTTAGACTTTTATAAGAATATAGATGAAATAAAAAAAGTATTTATAAAATATGCAGAGCAAATACCTTTTTACGGTTTTTTATGTATATGTAATGATGATAAAAATAGTAAAAGTATAATTAAACATATAAAGTCTAAACCAATCATTACTTTTGGAACATCAGAATCATCGGATTTTAAAGCTCAAAATATAAAAACTATAGAAAATTCTATTTCTTCATTTGATGTTTGTGTAAATTTCAAATTAAAAAAAACTATAAAAAATGTTAAAGTTCCACTTATTGGTAAGCATAATATTTTAAATGCTTTATGTGCCTTTAGTGTCTGCTACCAGCTGAACATACCTGTTAGAAAGATTTCTGAAGGTTTGATAAAGTTCTCTGGTGTTAAAAGAAGGTTTTCCATCCTTAATAAAAATACTAAAAGTCTGATAATTGATGATTATGCTCATCATCCAAATGAAATTAAAACAACATTAGAATCTTTAAAAAAAATTACAAGAAATAAAGTTATAGCTATTTTTGAACCTCATCGATACACAAGAATCAATGGACTTTTAAATGAATTTTTAGAAAGTTTTTCAAAAGCCGATTTTATCTTTATTTTACCTATTTATTCTGCAGGTGAAAAAAATATAAAAAAAATGACAAATTTTAAACTTGAAAAATTATTCAAAAAAAAATTTAAAAAAAAAAAAGAAATAAAAGCTGTAGAAAATGAAGATTACCTATTCAATGATTTAAAGGATCTTTATAGAAATGAGAATAATATAATATTTTTAGGTGCAGGCCTAAGCACAAATATTGCCCAAAGGTTTTCGATTTATATTAAATGAAATGTTAAAATTTTTTAATAAATATAACTTTTCGTTTAATTATGATTTAGGTTCAAAGACATGGTTTGGTACAGGAGGTAAATGTTTATGTTATATTACTTCAGATTCAGAGAGTGTAATTAGAATTACTTTAAAGTATTTAAAGAAAATATTCCCAGTTTTTATAATTGGTGCTGGGTCAAACCTAATAGTAAGGGATGGAGGTATAAATGGAATTGTTATAAAACTAGGTAAAGCTTTTTCTAAGATTACACTTTATAAAAAAAAGTCTATTTTAGAAATTGGAGGTTCCGCGAAAGATTATCAAATTTCAAAATTTTGTTTAGAAAATAATATAACAGGATTTGAATTTTTAAGTGGTATTCCTGGAACCTTAGGTGGTAATTTGAAAATGAATGCGGGTTGCTATGGTCAAGAAATTTGTGATAACTTTCTCGAATGTGTGGTTATAAATAGTAAAGGTAAAAAAGTATTAAAAAAAAAGGATGACATTTCTTTTGGTTATAGAAGCTCAACATTAGGAGACGATATTGTCATTAGTGCAAAATTTAGAGTGATTTATGATAAAAAAAAAAAAATAAATGATAAAATAAAAACTATTATCAAAGATCGAAAAAAAAGCCAACCATTTGGGGTAAGAACTGGAGGTAGTACTTTTTCAAATCCAAAAAATAATTCAGCATGGAAACTAATTGATGCAATTAAGTATAGGGGTAAAACTAGTGGAGGAGCAAAAGTTTCTGAATATCATTCAAATTTTTTATTAAATAGTAACTCTGCAACCTCCCTTGATTTAGAACTTTTAGGTGAAGATATAAGAACAAAAGTATGGGATAAATATAAAATAAAGTTAGAATGGGAAATAGTACGAATTGGTAAACATAAAAAAATATAGAAAAGTTGCAATTTTATCAGGTGGAATTTCAGATGAATATGAAATTTCAAAATTATCTGCTACTGCTGTCTATAAAGTATTAAATAATAAATATAATTGTAAGTTAATAAACGTTGGGGATGACATAATCAATTTAATAAAAAAATTAAAGTCTTTCAACCCAGATATTATTTTTAATTGTTTACATGGATATTTCGGAGAAGATGGTCAAATTCAATCAATACTAAATTTGTTAGGTTTTCCTTATACTCATTCTGGTGTTCTTGCATCTTCAATGTCAATGGATAAAAGAAAGTCAAAGGTATTTTTTAAAGGCCTTAAAATTTCAGTCCCTGATGAAATTGATCCACTTAATAAGAAATTGGATACATTCCCAATAATAACCAAACCAATAAATGGAGGGTCAAGTAATGGGATAAAGATTATTAAAAACAAAGATGAATTAAATAAGTTTATAAAAAAGGTGGGAATCAATTTACAAAGATTTATATTTGAGGAGTTTATCAATGGTCGGGAAATCACGGTAGGAATTATCAATAATAAAGTGTGCGGAATAATGGAAATCAAATTCAATAGCCCACTTTATGATTACGATAGAAAGTATGTTAATGTGGCTAAACACATAATAAACCCAAAACTTAGTAAAAAAATTATAGATGATCTGAAAAAAGCATCTATTAATGCTCATAATGCCATTGGTTGTAATTGTGTGAGTAGGGTTGATTTTAGATATGATGATAAAAAAAAAAAAATTTTTCTATTAGAAATTAATACTCAACCTGGTTTAACAAACAACTCATTACTTCCAGAAATGGCAAAAGAGAAAATTACTTTTTTTGAACTTTGCGAAATATTAATTAATAATCCTACATGCGAAAAGTATTAACTTTAGTTATTATTTCAGTATTTATATTAATAGTGGTAAATTTAAAGAATTTTAAGGATATAATTGTTTTTCATGAAGTAAAAATTAAGCTTTCGAAACTTTCCCTTTTCAAAAAAAAAATAACAAAAATATCAGTAATAAATAATAAGAATACCTCAAAAAATTATTTATTAAGATCACTTAATATTGAAAATATTAATGAATTTTCAAATTATAATAGGAATAAAATAAAAAAAAAGTTAGAGCAGATAAACGAAATTGATAGTTTTATGTTTGAACTAAAAGAAAACGGTCATTTAATAATAAATATAATTGAAAAAAAACCTATAATGGTTTGGATAAATAATGGGAAAAGAAACTATATAGATGGTGATGGATTAATTTTAAAATATTCAAAAGTTAATGATCAGAACCTTATTGAAGTTTTTGGAGACAAATCGTTGATTAATTTTAAAAAACTTACAGCCTTATTTAATAATAGAAAAGAATTTACTAGTAGTGTTAAACAAATTGAAGTAAAAAATGATGGAAGTTGGTTATTTATTATGAAAGATAACAAATGTGTTAATTTACTAACAAAAAAACTTGATAAAGTTCTCAATATATTTGAAGATATTAAAATGTTAGAAATTTATGATAATTTTTCATATTTTGATATGCGAATCTACGAAAGAATTTATCTAAGTAATAAGCAATGTTCGATTTAATTAAAAATGATAAAACTTTTGTTGTCTTTGATTTAGGCTTTGGAAAAATTGCTTGCTTATCTTTCAAGATTCAAAACAAACAACCTAAGGTAGTTGGAATGGATTATCAAAAAAGTGAGGGGCTAGGTAACTTTTGTTTAGATAATTCAGAGAAACTTTCCTCAACCATTCAGAAAGTTTTAAATAATACACTTGGTAAAAACTTTAAAAATAAAAATAATATTTTCTTTTCTAGTATTACCGATATAAATTCAGTTCAAAAAAAAAATTTATGTAGAATTAACACAGGATCTTTAGGTGTAACGAAAAAAGATATTAGAAAAATATTTAAAAAAAATCTTCTTGAATCAAAGATTAAAGGAAAAAAAATTATTCATTCTTTTCCACAAAACTTCATCTTAGATGAGGATAAAATTACAAGCCAACCAGTTACCCAAAAATGTGATAAACTCGGTATATCTTCTTTAAATATTATGACTGACCATAAACTCTTTAAAGAGTATGAGAATTGTTTTAAAAAAATTAATATTAATATTGATAATTTTTTTGATTCTGGAATATCCTCTGCTTTTTCTGCATTGACAGAAAAAGAAAAAAATGATGGTGTTGCGTGCATAGACATTGGAGCATCGACAACTAAAGTAGTAGTGATGCAAGACAAAAAAGTTATTTTTTCAAAAATTCTTCCGCTTGGAGGTAACAATGTTACTGACGATTTGTATAAAGGTCTGGAAATTCCAAAGGAAACAGCTGAAACTATCAAAATACTTCACGGGACTTTATCGCCTAACTTTAATAACAACATTGAAATAAGAATTAACTCAGTTCAACAAAAAAATATTAATAAGAATATTATATTTGGGATTATTAAACCAAGGTATGAGGAGATTCTTGAGATTATAAGGGATTTCGTTTTTGATAATATTTATACAAGAGTTAGTGTTAAAGGTATAGTTTTCGCAGGAGGTGCCTCAAAAATATACGGTTTAAATTCTCTTGGGGAAAATATATTTAATAGGCACTGTAGGGTTAGTATGGCTGGAGTCAATCAGGGTTTTTTTTCAAATAAACCTGAGTTCAGTACAATTTTAGGAATGATAAAGTTAGCTCAAAATTACAAAGAATTACAAATTACAAAAAAAATACTATCATCCAGAGTTTTTAACGCAATTGATAGATTAGATAATTGGATAGAGGAAAGTTATGCTTAAATTGTAATATTATGTAACTTTTTGTGAATAGCCTTAAATATTTTAATTAGTATAGTTAAAATATGAATTTATTAAAAAGAAAATCACTAGATGAGTCAAAGTTCATTGACTTCGCTCCACCAAAACTAAAAACAGCTAAAACTGAGAAAACAATATCTAATTCTATTATGTTCTCTGGTATCGGCCTTCATTCTGGTAAAAAGGTTACAATGAAATTATCACCTGCTCCAATTAACACAGGCTATGTTTTTAGAATTAAAAAAGAGAACAAAGTATTTAATATTAATGCCTCATTTGAAAATGTTAAATCAACCCAACTCTGTACAACTTTAGGTGATGCATACGGGAACACCATATCCACGGTTGAACATATATTATCCGCATTATATGGTTTAGATATCGATAACGTTTTCATAGATTTAGATAATAATGAAGTGCCAGTTAATGACGGATCTTCAAAAAAGTTTGTTGATGAAATTGATAGAGTAGGTGTAAGCGACCAACAATCATTTAAAGAGTATGTAAAAATAATTAGACCAATTGAGGTTTCTGAAGGTGAGAAGGTTGCTCGCGTTTTACCTTTTAGTTATACAATGTTTTCAACTGAAATTAATTATTCTAACAAAGTCATTGGTAAGCAAAGTATCTCACTCATGTTAAACAAAGATATTTACAGATCTCAAATCTGTGAAGCTAGGACCTTTGGACTATTAAGGGATGTAGAAGCACTTAGGAAAGCTAAATTAGCACTTGGAGGTGGGTTAAATAACGCAATTGTAGTAGATGAAGATAAAATTCTTAATCCTGAGGGGCTTAGATTTAGTGATGAATTTGTCAGGCATAAGCTTCTAGATTTTATAGGTGATATAGCACTTTCAGGTAAAAAAATAATTGGTTCCTTCTTCACTTCCCAGTCCGGACACAAACTCAATATTAAGTTAATCCAAAAAATATTTGAATCAGAAAAAAACTATGAGTTAGTAAGTTCCAATTAAATAAAAAAAAACTTTATTAACCGACTAATTTATTTAAAAATATTCAACATGAAAATAAAATTGTTGGTATTTATTTTTTTGTTTCTACTTAATGCTTGTTCATCTGATAAAAATATAGTCATTAATAAACAATTAAATAATGATGTTGAAATCTATAATTCAGGGCTAAAATTATTAAAAAAGAGAAAATTTAATGAAGCGATAGAAAGATTCACAGAACTTGAAATTCAGTATCCTTATTCTGACTGGTCAGCAAGAGGTCAAATGTTAATTGGATTTTCACATTATAGTAACAGAGAGTATGATGAAGCAATATTGTCATTATCAAAATTTACAGAGCTTAACCCAGATCATCCATTAGTACCTTATGCAATCTTTCTTAAAGGTTACTCTTATTATGAGCGAATTCCAAACATTGAACTTGATCAGGAATATTCAGAAAAAGCATTACAGCAATTTTTAGAATTAACAAATAGATACCCAAACTCAAAATATAAAAAAAAATCGTTTGAAATAATTAAAATCTTAAGGAATCATCTATCATCAAAAGAATTATTGATTGGGAAATTTTATCAGTCAAAAGGTAATTATTTAGCTGCTGTAAAACGTTATAAGCAAATCCTTAAAAAATATAAAAGATCAGTTCATACACCTGAATCACTTTTCAGACTAGTAGAGTCATACACCTCAATTGGTTTGGTTAAACAAGCTAATTATTTATATAAAATTCTTTCATACAATTTCCCTAAATCCTCATGGAAAAAAGAGGGAGATATATTAGCCAAAAAATATAAAATCAATACAAATCTAAAAAAATATAAAAAACAAGCAATTGATTTAAACTACTTGAAAGATAAAGATTTTGAGCTTTTTTAATAATGCTAAAATATCTATCAATTAAAAATCTAATTCTAATCCAACATATTGAAATAAATTTTCAAAATGGACTCTCGGTTTTTACTGGAGAAACTGGTGCAGGTAAATCTATGATTCTAGACTCTTTATCCCTTATTTCAGGTGGAAGAACAAAATCATCAATAAAGCCTGAAAAGGGAAAGAAAACTATAATAACTGCAATTATTGATATACATCATTTTACAGAAATAAAAGTAAAACTAGATAATATCGGAATTGAAACAGATAATGAAATCATAATAAAAAGAATATTAGATGAGTATGGAAAATCTAAATCATTTATAAATGACACACCTGTAAGCTTAAATACGCTAAAGGATGTTACAGATGGTGTAATTGAAATTCATAGTCAATTTTCTGAACAAGGACTTCTTGATAATACAACACATATCGACACATTAGATAATTTTGGGACTAATAAAGACATACTTTCTAAACTAAAAGAAATTTGGGAGGATTTAAAATCTAAAGAAAATCTATACACAAGTGAACTTGAAGAATTCAAAAAGTTAAGTGAAACAAAACAAACATATGATTACGATTTAAAAGAACTAAGAAATTTAAATGCGGTTTCTGGGGAATTTGAGGAATTAGAAAAAAAAAGAAAAATTATAAAAAATTTTATTAAAATTAATGAAACCTTATCAAAAGTTAATAATAATTTTTCATCTGATAGTATTCCAGGAATTGAAAAGCTAGCCTCAGAGAATTTAAAACTCTTAAATAGCATTGAAGATCTTTTAGATGATGAATCTATCAAACAAATAAAAACTCTAGAATCAATAATTTTAGAAATAACAGAGATTTCAAAATTCTTTCAAAACTATATGCATCTAGAGGAGGGTGGCAAATCCATTGATGATATTGAAGATAGGATATCATTATATAAAAAATTATCAAAAAAACATAATGTTAGTGAAGATGATTTAATAGAAGTAAAGGAATTAATAAAAAGTAAAGTAATATCTCTTGATAATAAAGAAAATAAACTTTTAGAAATAAGAAATGATCTTAATGAAACAAAAGAAAAATTTATTAATCATTCAGATTTAATTAGTTCTCAAAGATTGAAAAATTGCGAAGAACTTGATTTAAAAGTGAATAGTGAATTTTTAGATTTAAAATTAGAAAATGCAAGTTTTAAAACCTTCATTGAGAAAACAGAGTATAATGTCAAAGGTCAGGATAAAGTTACTTTTAAACTTCAAACAAATCCAAAATCTAAAATGGATGAAATAAAAAAAATTTCCTCGGGAGGTGAATTGTGTAGAATAGCATTAGCTCTAAAAGTGACAGCAGATAAAAATAAGTCATCTATTCTTTTTTTTGATGAAGTTGATAGTGGAATAGGTGGAGCTGTATCAGCCGCAGTAGGACAAAGGCTTAAAAGACTTGGAGAAAACCGTCAAGTTTGTGTAATTACTCACTCACCCCAGGTAGCATCAGTTGGCCAAAACCATTACAAAGTAACCAAGAGTAAATTCGAAACTAAACTTATTAAATTAGATATAGAAGAGAGAATTCTCGAGATTGGACGTATGCTTTCTGCTGAAGAAATTACCTCCGAAGCTATTGAAGCTGCAAAAAAACTTATTGATGACTCAAATTAAATTGAAAACTCTTTTCTCTCAACCAAACTTTTTCTTCGCTTTTTAAATGAGGAGATATATTCTTATAGATAGACTGATGATAATTATTTATCCACTGTTTTTGTTGAGTATTAAGCATTTCTTTATCAATTAAGTTTTTCTCATATGGAAACATTGTTAAAGTTTCAAATTCAAGAAAATTTTTGGTCTTTGATTTTTTTACAAGCACTAGATTTTCAATTCTAATTCCATATTCTCCATTCTTATAAAAACCAGGTTCATTTGAAACTATCATACCTTCTTGTAATTCTACATTGTTATAAGTCTTCGATATAGATTGAGGCCCTTCATGAACATTCAAAAAACTCCCTACTCCATGACCAGTACCATGATTAAAATCAATTCCATTTTCCCAAAGAGAGTATCTAGCTAATGAATCAATCTGATAACCTTTGGTTCCTATCGGAAATTTAATCATACCTATGTTTAGATGACCAATTAATACCCGCGTATACATCTTGATAAATTCCTTTTTTGGTTTTTTACCTAGATAGATTGTTCTAGTTACATCTGTTGTACCCCCATAATATTGTCCACCAGAGTCACACAAGTAGAGTTGACCTTTTTTTAACCTGAAACAATTTTTCTCATCTGGTTTATAGTGAATAATTGAACCATTACCCCCAACAGCAGATATGGTTGGAAAGCTTAATGAAAAAAAATCGTTACTCTCTTTTCGTAATTCTTCAAATTTTTTTGCAACTAAAAACTCATTCAATTTTTTGTTGTATTCTTGCTTTTCAAGCCAATAGAAAAATTTTGTTAGACTTATGCCATCCTTAAGGTGAGCGTTTTTACTATATTTAATTTCATAACTATTTTTTCTAGCTTTCATAATCTTACATGGGTCCTCACCAATAGTAAGTTTATTCTTTCTATTTTTTAATAAGTTATAATAGAAATAAGAAACATTTGAATCTAAATAAATACTCTCCTTTTTATTAATTTTTTTTAAATACAAATCAAATTTAGAAGATGAAATGTAACAAATTGACTTATCATTTTTAATTAATTTTTCAGGTACTTTTTTTAAATCTATAAAAACATTTAATTTTTGCTTTGTTGCAATCAATCTACTCATAACTAAAGGAGAGTTTTCAAGATCATATCCCCTTATATTTAAAAGCCAGCAAATAGAATCTGGTGATGTAATAATAATAAATTTTGATTTATGATTTTGAAAAAGGGCATGATGTTTTTTTGCTACACTACAGCCAACAAATTCATTTTTAAGCTTAAAAATAAATTTTGTTTTTATAAGAGGACGATCCGTCCAAAGAGAATATATTAAATCCTTGGAATCATGTTCTATTCCTTTGTTTTTGTTACAAGTGATTTTTATTAGACGCTCTAAAAATTTATAATTAAAAGTCTTGAAATCTAAAAGGATTTTTTTTCCTACAAGATTATTCTTTGCAAAATCAAAAAAATTAGTTTTTGGTATCTCAAGTATTTTAAATGATGAATCTATTTCTTTTTTTGCTTGTAATATATACCTCCCATCTGTAAAAAAATAATTCTTTTTTTTACCAATTAGTGCAATGCCATTTGATCCTGTAAAATTGGTTAACCATTTCAACTTCATATTTGAACTTGGTGTATATTCATTTAAGAACTCATCATTTGTATTGACCAAATAATAGTCAAAATTTGTTTTTAAGAATTCTTTTTTAAAACTAAGAAAATTTACCATTTTAATACTTTATAAAAACTAAGCACACCCATCCATTTAACTTCATCGAGTCATATAATCTTAAATTTAACCCTCTTAATAATACAATAAAATAGTTAATTTGCGTATCTAAAATACCTGATATAAAGTAAAAACCTTTTTTTTTAATATTTTTACAAATATTACCAATAACTCTTTTATGTTCATTTAAAAGTAAATTTGCAACTATTAAGTCAAATTTTTTTTTTTTTAATATTATATTATTCATTCCGTAGCTTTTAATAAATATAAGATTATTTAGTTTGTTTATTTTTTTATTTTGTTGAAAATTATTTTTTGAATCTAATGAAATATCAGTAGCATAAATTTTTTTCTTTAACTTTATATTTAATATAAATGATAAAATTCCAGTCCCTGTACCAATATCTAGAGGAAGATTGAATTTAGTTTTTTTAATTATTTTTTCAATACTTTTTATAATTAGAATTGTCGATTCATGACTACCAGTTCCAAAAGCTGAACTAGCTGGAATAATTATTTTATTTTTTGTTGTTGAAATTTTTCTAAAACCTTGATGAAAAATAAATAAAGCAGTTTCGGTAGTTATATCGTTTTTTTTTATCTCTTTTATCCAATTTTTTTTTTCAACTTTTTCCAGTGTATAACTAATATCTTTGCAAAGATTATTAAGGAAAAAAATATCTTGCTCTAATTTATCTGAAAATATTTCAAACTTTACATTTTCATTTAAAAATCTGTATGAAATATTATCAAAGCATTCAATTATTTTTATAATTTTTTCTTTACTACATTTAGGAATTATAAAGTTAATTTTTTTCAAATTTTAAAGCTTCTTAACATAATCTGAAAATATTTTTATTATTTTATCATCATTTTCAAATCTTATCTGCAACTGATTTTCAGATGTACCTAAGACTAAACCTTTGCCAAAATGTTCATGAAAAACTTTGTCACCAATATCAAAATTTGTGTTTACTAAATTTGATAGTTTTTGTTTCTCTTTTTTTTCTTTAGTTGATATTTGTAAAATTTTACAACTTTCATCTGGAAGTTCTGATAAAAATCTTGAAGGTATGGATCTATATATAGAATAATTATATTGCTTTCTGAAATTTACATAAGATATATATAAATTTTTTCTTGCCCTTGTAATTCCAACATAACCAAGTCTCCTCTCTTCTTCAAGCCCCTTATTTCCATTTTCATCTAAACTTCTTTGATTTGGAAAGATACCTTCTTCCCATCCAGGAAGGAACACGTAATTAAATTCTAGTCCTTTAGCACTATGTAATGTCATTAGAGATATTTTTTCCAAGCCATCCGAGTTACTTAGAATATCAGTTAGTAAACTCACCTCCTCCAAAAATTCATATATGGAATTTCTATTCTTAATATCTGAAACAAGTTTTTTTAAATTTTCTAGTTTACCATCGGCCTCAGGTGTTTTATCTGCCTGAAGCATTTCTATATATCCTACCTCTTCCAATAGTGAACCAGCCACTTCTGAGTGATCATCTTTATCAAGCATTTTACTATGATTATTTAATATCTGTAAAAATTGTATACTTTTACTAAGTTGCTGACTTTTAATTTTTTTTGAATCAACAAGTCGATCTAGTGACTCAAATAAAGAAATATTTTCTTTATTAGACAGTTCATACAATCTTTGTATAAACACTTTTCCCATACCTCTTTTTGGAATATTAATTATCCTTTCAAATGCAAGATTATCTGATTTATTAATAAGGAGTCTAAAATAAGATAAAGCATCTTTTATTTCTGCTCTTTCATAAAACCTTAACCCACCTACAACTCTATATTTTATACCCTCTTTTAAAAATCTATCCTCAATATCTTTGAATTGAAAACTTGCTCTAGTTAATATAGCAATCTCTGATAAATTAGTTTTATTATTTACTAATGTTCTTATCTCTCTAGCGATATAAAGTGCTTCAGCCTCATCGTTTTCTAAATTTAAAATTTTAACTGGCTCACCATTCGAATCAGAGGTCCATAAATCTTTTCCAATTCTTTCTTCATTCTCTGAAATTAATGAAGATGCTGTTTTAAGAATATTTCCTGTTGATCTGTAATTTTGCTCCAATCTAATTATTTTTGCTTCTGCAAAGTCTCTGTCAAAATTTAAAATATTTTTTAATTGAGCTCCTCTCCAACCATAAATTGACTGATCCTCATCTCCTACACAGCAGATATTTCTCTTGTTTCCAGTTAACAGTCTTAAAAGCATATATTGTGCACCATTAGTATCTTGATATTCGTCAACTAGAATAAATTTAAATTTTTTTTGGTAAGAATTTTGTACGTCTAAGTTATTTTTAAATAATTTTACGGGAAGGGTAATTAAATCGCCAAAATCAACAGAATTAAAATTTTTAAGTCTTTCTTGGTAAGCTTTATAAATCAAACTAAATTTACCATCAGTTTTAACTTCAAATTCATGATTAGTGATATCTTCAGGAAATAATCCCGAATTTTTTGCTTGATCAATCATATAAAGAAAATTTTTTGGAACATAACGTTTTTCATCTAAATTAAGAAAACTAATAACTTGTTTTAATAGTCTCAATTGATCAGAGGTGTCTAAGATTGTAAAATCATTCTTTAAATTAATAAGGTCAGCGTGTTTTCTTAGGAATCTTACTCCTATTGAGTGGAATGTTCCAATAAACATTCCTTCAACAGGAATATTGAGAATCTTTTCTACTCTTTGTTTCATTTCTAATGCTGCTTTATTTGTAAAAGTCACAGCTAGAATTTCATTAGTCTTTGCCAATCTCTTATAAATTAAATTAGCTAATCGTGTAGTCAAAACTTTTGTTTTCCCTGTGCCTGCACCAGATAATACTAGTAATGGACCATCCGTTTCGCTCACAGCTATCTTTTGTTGTTCATTTAGATTTGCAACAAAATCTGGTTCTGGAATTGATATTCTTTTATTTTTAATATCCATTCTTAATCTTCAATTACATAACCAAGGGATGACGATAACCATTTTTCTGCAATATTTTTATTAACACCTTTTCTTTTAGCATAATCTTTAACTTGATCTTCATAAACTTTACCAACTCCAAAATAAGCTGAACTGGGGTTTGAAAAATATAATCCTGATACTGAGCTAGATGGTGACATTGCAAAAGATTCTGTTAGTTTAACATTAATATTTTCATCTGCTTTAAGTAATCTAAATAGTGTTTTTTTTTCTGTATGATCTGGACAAGCAGGATAACCTGGAGCAGGTCTTATACCTATATATTCTTCATTTATTAACTGATCATTTGAGAATTTTTCACCATTTGCATAACCCCAAAATTTTGTTCTAACATCAACATGTAACATTTCCGCTAATGCTTCTGCAATTCTGTCTCCTAAAGCTTTAACGAGTATTGAATTATAATCGTCATTTTTATCTTCATAATATTTAGCCAATTTTTCTATTCCCTCACCTGCTGTTACTATAAAGCCTCCGATATAATCCTCAATATTCGCTGAGGTGGGAGCAACAAAGTCTGCAAGGCAAAAATTTGCTCTTTTTGATTTTGATTTTGATCTATCCATCTGTTGCCTTAGAAAGTAAAGTCTTGATACCTCGACCTTAGTCTTTTCATCGTAAACGGCTATATCATCACCAACCGAATTGGCTGGCCAAAAGCCAAAAACAGCCTTTGGACTGGTGAGATTCTCTTCAGTAATTTTATCAAGCATTTTCTTAGCATCTTTCCATAGGTCTGATGCAGCTTTTCCAATTATTTTATCCTCAAGAATTTTAGGAAATTTTCCGTATAATTCCCATGCTTCAAAAAAAGGATTCCAGTCAATAAATTTAGATATTTTTTTAATACTTATATTCTGTTGGAAATTAATTTTTTTCACTTTGGGTGTTGGGGGCGTATAACTATTCCAGTTAAACACAAACCTATTTTTTCTGCAATTTTCTATATTATTTAACGAAGATTTTTCTTTTTTAAAATAATTGTTTCTTAGCGAGGAATACTCTTTAGCTAATGAATCTATAAAAGGCTTTACCTTATTTTTTGAAATAAGATTAGATGCAACTGCAACAGCTTTGGAAGCATCAGTTACATGGCAAACGCCAAAATCATAAAGAGGGTCAATTTTTATAGCAGTATGAATTTTACTTGTAGTCGCACCACCTATCAGTAGTGGTTTAGTGACATTATTTCTCTTTAATTCGCTTGCTACAAAGCACATTTCATCTAAACTTGGTGTTATTAAGCCAGACAAGCCGATAAGATCGACATTTTCTTTAATTGCGGTCTCTATGATTTTATTTGCTGTAACCATGACTCCTAAATCAATTATTTCAAAATTATTACATTGTAAAACAACACCTACTATATTTTTACCAATATCGTGAACATCCCCTTTAACTGTAGCTAAAAGAATTTTACCTTTCTTTTTTGCCTTTTCTTCTGTATTACTTTCCATAAAAGGTAAAAGGTAAGCAACTGATTGCTTCATAACTCTGGCTGATTTAACAACTTGAGGTAAAAACATTTTTCCAGACCCAAATAAATCTCCTACAACATTCATTCCATCCATTAGTGGACCCTCAATGATCTCTAGTGGAGACTTATTGGTTTTTCTTAAACTTTCGGTATCACTCTCAATAAATTCATTAATACCATTTACAAGTGCATACTCTATTTTTTTTTCGAGGGATTGTTTTCTCCACTCATTGGTAACTTTTTTTCTTTCTACATTTCCCGAATATTTCTTTGATATTTCAAGAAGGTTATCTGTAGCTAAATTAGATTTATTAAATAGTACATCCTCGACCGCCGTTTTAAGATCATTAGGAATTTGCTCGTAAATAGTAATTTGTCCTGCATTTACGATTGCCATGTCTAGTCCATATTTTATAGCATGATATAAAAAGCAAGAATGCATCGCCTCTCTAACTTGATTATTTCCTCTAAAACTAAATGAAACGTTTGACAAACCACCAGAAACTTTTGCGAAAGGAAGTTTAGATTTAATTAATTTTGTTGCTTCGAAAAAATCTAACGCATAGTTGTTATGCTCCTCGATACCAGTCGCTACAGCAAAGACATTAGGATCAAATATTATATCTTGAGGATGGAAGTTAATTTTTTTTACTAATAAATTATACGCTCTTTGACATATATTAAATTTTCTATCAACATTATCCGCTTGCCCTTTTTCATCAAAAGCCATAACTACCACTGCACCACCATAAGACTTAATTTTTTCTGCCTGAGATAAGAATATTTCTTCACCCTCTTTGAGGCTTATAGAATTGACAATTGCCTTACCTTGAATACATTTTAAACCTGCTTCAATTACTTCCCATTTGGAAGAATCAATCATAAAAGGAACTTTTGCAATATCAGGTTCTACCGAAATTAAGTTTAAATACTTCCTCATAGCTTCCTTTGAATCAAGCAAACCTTCATCCATATTTATATCAATAATTTGAGCACCATTATCAATTTGATCTTTGGCAATTGCTACCGCTTCCTCAAATTGATCAGACATTATTAGCTTTTTGAATTTTGCTGAACCAGTTACATTTGTTCTCTCGCCAATATTTATAAAATTTATATTTGAATTCATACTAAAACTGAAAAGATTCTAATCCTGATAATTGCAACTTTGGCTCGAAATTCTTTTTTTGTCTTGGTTCGATGTTTTTAACATTTTTTTTCATCAAGTTTATATGCTCTGGGGTTGTGCCACAACATCCACCAATAATATTAATATAGCCATTTTTACTCCATTTTCTAGCAAAGTTTCCCATAGATTCTGGAGTTTCATCATATTCTCCAAATGCATTTGGAAGTCCTGCGTTTGGATGTACACTTATAAATTTTTCCGATATTCTATCTAATTCAATAACATAAGGTTCAAGTTCTTTGGGTCCCAATGCACAGTTTAAACCAATACTTAAAGGGTTAACATGTATAATAGAATTATAAAAAGCTTCAATAGTTTGTCCAGATAAAGTTCTTCCTGATAAATCTGTTATAGTCGCTGAGATCATGACTGGAAGTGTTGTTTTTAATTTGTCTTGTATATTTTGAATAGCCATCAAAGCAGCTTTTGCATTTAATGTATCAAATACTGTTTCAACCATGATTAGGTCAACTCCTGATGAAATTAAAGCTTCTGTTGACTCTTCATAATCCGTTAGCAATTCATCAAAAGTTATGTTTCTAAACCCGGGGTTATTAACATCTGGGGACATTGAGCAAGTTCTATTTGTTGGTCCTAAAACTCCTGCGACAAACTTTACTTCATTTGGATTTTTTTCCAGGTAATCGTCTACTGCTTTTCTTGCAATTTTTCCTCCTTGAAAATTTAATTCGTTAGATATATCTGCACAGTCATAATCACTTTGAGAAACTCTTGTTGAATTAAATGTGTTTGTTTCAATTATATCAGCGCCTGACATTAAATATTTGGTATGAATGTCATAAATTAATTTTTCTTTTGTCAAATTTAAAATATCGTTATTACCTTTCAAGAGAATTTTTGTATCCTTAAATTTGGCTCCTCGAAAATCGTCTTCCTCTAATTTTTCTTGCTGAATCATTGTTCCCATTGCTCCATCAAGAATTAATATTCTTTCTTTTAATGCTTCTTGTATTTTTTTCATATATCATCCTTTAAGATTCTGATACCCAAAATATGACATATAGCAAAAGACAAATCAGCTCTATTTAGTGTATAGAAATGAAAGTCCTTAATTCCCGAAGAAATTAGTTTTATACATTGGTCGTAAACTATTGTAGTGGCAACTAGCTTTCTAGTTTCATTATCAGAGTCTAAACCTTGGAACATATCAGATAAAGATTTTGGTACTTTACAATTCATTTTTTTTGCAAATTCCATTGTTTTTTTACAGTTTGTAACTGGAAGAATTCCAGGTATT
The DNA here is from genome assembly GCA_902595755.1 of uncultured Alphaproteobacteria bacterium. GTDB lineage: Bacteria > Pseudomonadota > Alphaproteobacteria > Methylaequorales > Methylaequoraceae > TMED13. The sequence continues at coordinate 97,443 of CACJRF010000001.1, forward strand.
ATAGGAATCGATATTCCTCTTTTTATCGCTCCATCTAAATAGTCAAAATAACTGTTTACATCAAAAAAGAACTGCGTGATTGCCTTATTAGCACCCAAATCAATTTTCTTTTTCAATACATCATATTCCTGCTCTATAGATTTAGAGTCTGGATGTTTTTCAGGATATGCAGACACCGTTATTTCAAAGTCAAATTTTCGCTTGAGAACTTTTATCAAATCAGTAGCAAAACTTAATTCATTCTTTCCTTTTTTTACAAGTGGAACATCACCTCTAAGTGCTACAATGTGCTTAATATCGTTGTTCCAATAATCATCAGCGATTTTCTCAATTTCTTGAACTGAGGTATCAATGCAGGTTAGATGCGCCGCTGGAATTAGATTTGTTTTTTTTTTTATTTCTTTTACTAAATTATGTGTGTTTTCCCTTGTTGACCCTCCCGCACCATAGGTAACAGAGATAAATTTTGGTTGAAGAGGTTCTAATCTTCTTATATTCGACCATAAAGATTCGATAGACTCTTTGTTTTTAGGTGGAAAAAATTCAAAAGAAACGTTTATATTGTTCATAAAAAGTGTAAATATATAATGTAAAATATAAGAAATAATTTAATTGTATTTTTTTGTCTATTTTTTTATTTTAAATAGTATAATATTTAAAGAAATATTATAATGTAAAAATTATGTTAATGTCTAATTTCAAAATATATAGATTTTTACTACTTGGTCTAATTATAATTCTTACGAGTGGAAGCCCAAGTACATCTTTCTCAAAAAATAATGGTGAAAATGATCCTTTTGAGGGCGCTAACCGTAATATATTCAAGTTTAATGAAAAATTGGATGATTATTTTTTTAAACCTGTTGCTAAAGGTTGGAGAAAACTACCTGATATACCAAGAAAACCTCTTACAAATCTAGCAGACACAGCCAAAGTCCCGGTTAGTCTAGCAAATGCAATACTTCAGTTGAATAAAGAAAGTATTGGAAATATTTTAGGTAGATTTCTAATTAATATGACTTTTGGGTTAGGAGGTCTCTTTGATGTGGCTAGTACTGAAAATTTTGGTAATATGCCTAAAACACATGAAGATTTTGGGCAGACTCTTGCGGTCTGGGGAGTTCCAGACGGACCTTATGTCATGTTGCCAATTTTTGGTCCATCAAGCGTAAGAGATAGTGTTGGAATGGGTGTTGACGCAATAACAAACCCGCTTTCCTTTGCATACAGGATGAATGGAATTGGCCTTGAAGCAAGACTTTCTGGCCCAGTTGTTAGAGGAGTATCTACAAGAGAAAAATACCTTGACTATGTTGATGAAATTAAGGCTGGGTCACTCGATTGGTACGCAACTATGAGAAGTTTATATAGACAGAAAAGAAAAAAAGAAATTTCAGGTAAATTAGAAAATGAAAAAGTAAGTTTTGATTTAATACCAACCGATGTATATGAAGATGATGTATTGGATACTGAGATTGTGAGTTTAGACACTAAAAATGCAAATGAAGTCAAAACTGAGTTATCCAAAACTGAGTTGGTTAAAGAAGTTAAGGTTGCAAACAAAAGATATTATAATGGTATACTGCCTTCTTCTAATTATCCTGGGTTTAACGAGTCAAGAGTCAATCTAATAGAATAGAAGTAAGAAGTATAGGTATGCGTAAGATACTAAATTTATTTTTAATAACTTTCAGCTTATTGTTCTTTTCAAATGTAAGTGCCGATTCAAATACAGAGGGAAGTAAGAGTTTTGTAGAAAAACTTGGGAAAGAGGTAATAGAAACAGTTTCTGATGAAAAACTCACGGACTCTCAGAGAAGATCAAATTTTAGATACTTATACTTAAATGCTTTTGATAACTTTTATATTTCAAGGTTTGTTCTTGGAAGATATTGGAAAAGAATTGATAAGTCTGTTAAGGAGGAATTTATCAAAACCTTTAACGATTATATAGTTTCTACATATGCACCTAAATTCAAGGGATGGCAAGGAGAATTTAAAGCCGTTGACGCCTTAATAGAAAAGAATTTTTATAATGTTAAGATGGACGTCATAAACAAAGATGGACCAGTTTTAAAACTTATTTGGAAAATATATTTAGATAAAAATAAAAACTTTAAAATCTTGGATGTAAACATTGACGGCGTTAGTATGTTAGTTACGCAAAGAGCGGAGTTTATGTCTGTCATAAAAAACAATCCTGATGGTGTAATTGGTCTGATTAAAGCAATGAAGAAGAAAATACTAATATAATAACACTAATATTATATTCAAATTTATATTAATGGTAGGCCCGGAGGGACTTGAACCCCCGACAACACCGTTATGAGCGGTGCGTTCTAACCAACTGAACTACGGGCCTTCACAATCAAATATATATATATAATCTATACAGTAGTTTAGAATAATCTCCAGAAAAATTTATTCAATTAGTTAGTTGTTTTAACAATCAACTCAAAACAATTAATTATCAAGAAAACTTCTTAGTTTCCTTGATCTACTAGGGTGCTTTAGCTTTCTGAGACCTTTGGCCTCGATTTGACGAATCCGTTCTCTTGTAACCGAAAATTGTTGCCCTACCTCCTCTAGCGTATGGTCTGTATTCATACCAATACCAAACCGCATCCTCAGAACTCTTTCCTCTCTTGGAGTCAAGGTTGAAAGAACACTGGTTGTAGTTTCTCTAAGATTGTTTTGAATTGCAGCATCCAATGGTAGCTTAATTGCTTTATCTTCTATAAAATCGCCTAAATGGCTATCGTCTTCATCACCGACAGGTGTTTCTAAACTTATAGGTTCTTTTGCAATTTTTAAGACTTTTCTAACTTTTTCAAGAGGCATTCCTAACCTCGAAGCTAATTCTTCAGGTTGTGGTTCGGTCCCATTTTCATTTAGAATCTGTCTTGATACCCTTACAAGTTTACTTATTGTCTCTATCATATGTACAGGAATTCTTATTGTTCTAGCTTGATCTGCTATAGATCGCGTAATTGCCTGTCTTATCCACCAAGTTGCATAGGTTGAGAATTTATAACCTCTTCTATATTCAAATTTGTCAACAGCCTTCATAAGTCCGATATTACCTTCTTGAATTAAGTCCAAAAATTGCAGCCCTCTATTGGTATATTTTTTCGCTATAGAGATTACTAACCTAAGATTAGCCTCTATCATCTCCTTCTTGGCTTTTCCAGATTCTCTTACTCCTTGATCAATCAAACCAGATATTTCCTTGATCTCACTGATGGTCATTAATGTTTGATTGGTTATTTCCTTGAACTTATTAATTATTTCCTGAGTAAATTCTTTCTTTGCAAAAGCATCCCACTTTTTATTACTCTTTTTAGAAAGATTTTTTAGCCAGTTTTTATTAGTGCTATTTTTTTCGTATTCTTTAAAAAAATCACTCCGACTTATTCTCAATTTAGTAGCGATATCAAGAAGTCTACTTTCTCCTTTCAAAATCAACGAGTAATAACTTTTATGATTTTCAACTACATCATCGATTCTATTTTGGTTAATAAAAAGATTCATCAACAAATTTGATATATTAGCCTCTGAATTCTTTATTTTTTTTTCTATTTTTATATCAATTTTTTTATTAGAAATCTTAAGCTGAATATGATCCTCTTTTAACTTTTTAAACTTTTTAAAGGTCTTTGAAAACTTTTCTAGATTTTCAATTATAATAGGCCTTAGATTTTCTTCTTTTTCTAATATTGATAGGTCGCTTGAATCATCGTTATAATCTGAATTATCATTATCATTTTCTTGATCATCATTTTCTTGATCATCATTTCCTTCTTTTGAATCCGATTCTTGTTCTACATCATTTTCAGAACCTTGATAAAGTTCACTATTTTCAATATCGTTAAAGTCTTCTTCCTGCTCCCCATTTACATTTCTGAAAGTTAGGTCAAGATCAATGAAGTCCCTTAACTGTCTCATTTCACTTTTATATTCATGATAAAATTTATCTATAAAACTCATAGATATAAAAGACTTGGAAAAAGCATCATTAGTCTTACGCTTTCCATCCTCAATTCTTTTTGCAATTTCAATCTCACCTATTCTGGATAAAAGTTCAACATTACCCATTTCTTTCAAATACATTCTTACTGGATCATCTGTTCTTCCTCCATCAGATTGTTCTTTTTCATTTTCTTTAGAGGGACTATTATCTTTCTCTTCTTCCAGACTTTGTGCATCGGTATCTTCCTCATAAATCTGAATATTAAGGCTTTCAACTTTTGAATAAAACTCTTCTTTTTCGTCGAACTTTTCATTTTCAAGCGCATTTTCACACTCATTTCTGAGAAGAAAACCATTCTTTTTTCCCTTACTAATAAGCTTCTTTAAAGACTCAACATTTTTATCTAAAAGTGGTTCTTCGACTACATCTTTTGGATTTTTGGATACAGACTTTGACATGAATGACTTTTTATACATATCTTATATGAATAAACTATGAATATTATTCAATCTTTTTGTTCTGAATTTTGTTAATTTCATTATTTAAATTCTGAAACCTAAGAATTAAATTTCTTGGAGAATTATCATTGTTGGAGAGTAATTCCTCTCTGACAAGTTCTCGTTCTTTTATGAGATTTGGTAATCTTATATTATTTATAATATTGTGAAAGAATATTTCTTTATCTTTTTCTTCTATTTTCTCAATGTGTGTACTTTTTAGACTTTTTATTTCATTTAATTCATTTTCAGAGAAAAGATTTTCGAACCACAAATCATTTTTTGTATCAAAGTTATTTTCTGAGAATAATTGAAAAATTTCATTCTTTTTTTTTTCTAAATTATTATCTCTCAGTTTTAAATTAGAAATCTCCTCAAAATATTTCATAAATATTTTTTTTTCTGTAATTAAAATTGTAATTAAAATCTTTTCATTTAAATTTTCAATAACTTTGGGTTGATTCAGAATTTTTGTCTTACTTTTACTAAATGAATTATTTTTCCATAAAAATTTATCTTTCTTATTTTTTAAAAATCTAGAGTACTCTTTTGCTACTATATTGTTAGATATTTTTGAAACATAATATTCTATTTTTTGATCAATTGTTGCAATAAACTCCGGTGTAAGTTCACTAATTTCGTCTAATATTAAAGACCAGATTAATTCCGAAAGGTTAAGAGAATCATTCTTTAATTCTAAAAAGTCCTCTTTACCTCTTTCACTTAAAAATTGATCAGGATCTAAGTTGTTTGGAAGAATGATAAATTTTAAAGATTTACCTGGAATTAAAAAAGATAGACTTTTTATAGCAACATTTTTAGCTGCATTTACTCCAGCTTGATCACCATCAAAACAAACAAAAGGTATATCAGTATAATACCACAACTTTTTCAATTGATTTTCTGATAATGTAGTTCCCAAACTTGAAACAGAGTTTTTTATCTGAAATTCGTGTAATTTGATTACATCCAGATATCCTTCAACTAAAAAAATTTCTTTCTTAGCTCTTATAAAATCAAGGTTTTGTTTTAATCCAAATAATATATTACTTTTTTTAAAAAACTGGCTTTCCTGTGAATTAATATACTTTATTTTTGAATTATTTATTGTTCTTCCTCCAAAGCCAACAATCTTTTCACCATAATCAAATATTGGAAATGTAATTCTGTTGCTAAATCTTCCGAAAATCTCACCTTTTTTGTTTTTTATAAATAAGTCAAGTTTTTGGTAGTCATCCTCAAAAAAATTATTATTTTTAAGAAAATTCTCAAGAATATGATGTTCAGGACAAAAACCAACTTGAAAAGTATTTATCACCTCCTCGGAAATCCTTTTCTTTAAATAATCACTTGCTTTTTTATTTTTCACATAACATTCCCTAAAGAAATCATTACAAGCTTTAAGAATTTTAATTTCTGTCTGATTCAGCTGATTATGTTTATCTTTATTTAAAAAAGTATTATTTGAAAGTTTAACACCAGTATATTCTGAAATATAATTAACAGCTTCATTAAAGGTGAAATTTTTATATTTTTTTGTAAAGGTAATAATATTTCCTCCAGCCTTACATCCGAAACAATAGAAAAGTCCTTTTTCATTATTTACATTGAAAGAGGGTGTATTTTCATTATGAAATGGACACTTTCCAACGTAAGAATTACCCCTTTCTGATAAATTGATAAATTGACTAATAAAGTCAGAAAGTCTTACTTTTAAATTAACTAAATTTATAAATTCATTAATATTATTAGATTTATTTGTCATTAAAGAATTTTTTTTGCTACAGTTGCCACCTCTTTCATATCGAGTTGACCAGGATATTTTTCCTTTAAATAAGAAATTAATTTACCCATGTCTTTTATTGATTTACAGTCTAACTCTTTAGCTGAATCTTTGACAATTTTCTCTAACTCATCTTTTGTGATTTGTTTAGGTAAAAATGAATTAATAACTTCTATCTCCTTTTCTTCTCTTTTTTTAAGGTCTAATCTACCAGCTTTTTCATATATACTTACACTTTCATGCCTTTGCTTTATCATTTTCTGTAATAAATTTAGAATTTCTTCGTCTGTAATTTCACTATTATCTTTTTTTGTTCTATTTTGAATATCATGATCTTTAATTGCAGCTAATATTAATCTGATAGTAGATATTGCAACCTCATCTTTGTTTTTTAGATTATGATTTAGACTCTCTTTTATTTTTATTCTCATCGATTCCATTTAACTTAGTTTCAAAAAAATTAATATTGTTATCAAATTACAATGTAATTATTGGAAATTAATGTTATCAAAGTATATTATTTATGAAATGAAAAATATAGTTAAAACTGATCAAAATAATTGTTTACTCTTATTGGAAGATGGCTCTATGTTTTCTGGCAAAGGGTATGGGAAATTCGGTGATACTTGTGGAGAGTTATGTTTCAATACCTCTATCACTGGTTATCAAGAAATACTATCTGACCCTTCTTATTTCAAACAAATAATAAATTTCACATTTCCTCATATTGGAATTGTAGGTTCAAATTATATTGACTATGAAAGTGAAAAAATATTTGCCTCGGGATGCATAATAAATAGTGAAATCACATTACCTTCAAATTTTAGATCAGAGATGAGTTTTGATAAGTGGCTGAAAAAAGAGGGGAAAATATGTATTTCTAAAATTGATACAAGAAATTTAACTAAAAGGATACGGGATAAAGGAGCATGTAATGCTATGATTCACTTTCCTAAAAAAGAATTTAAATCTACAACATATCTCAAAAATAAACTTAAGAGCTTTCCGTCAATGAAAAGTTTAGATCTTGCGACTGAAGTCTCAACAAGGAATGTATATAGTTTTTCTATATCTAATAAAAAAATCATTAATCCTTTTAAATTAAAAGGTAAATTTATCGCAGTAATTGATTATGGTGTAAAAAAAAATATTCTTAAAATGATTGATTTTAAAGGATTTCAAACAATAATTTTTCCTGTAACATTTCCTTTGAAGGATATAATAAGATTAAATCCAAACGGAATTTTCTTATCTAATGGGCCTGGAGATCCTACAGCTACATATTTAAAATACAAAAAAGAACTTGATTTATTAAAAGATTTTAAAAAACCTATATTTGGTATTTGTCTTGGGCATCAAATATTATCACTTATCTTTGGTGCTAAGACAGAAAAAATGCATCATGGTCATAGAGGAGCTAATCATCCAATTAAAAATCTTAAAAATACAAAAGTAGAAATTACAGTTCAAAATCATGGTTTTGTAGTTTCAAAAAAAAGGTTCCCCAGCAATCTAAGAGTTACCCATTTATCTTTATTCGACAATACAATTGCAGGGTTAGAGGTAAGAAATAAACCTTTTTTTTCTGTTCAATATCATCCAGAATCCTCTCCTGGACCAAAAGATAGCTACTATTTATTTAAAAAATTTAAGGATTTAGTTAATAAGTATGCCTAAGAGAAAAGATATAAAAAAAATCTTAATTATTGGAGCTGGGCCTATTGTAATTGGTCAGGCTTGTGAATTCGATTATTCGGGTGCACAAGCATGTAAAGCACTTAAGGAGGAGAATTTTAAAGTAGTCCTGGTAAATTCTAACCCAGCTACTATTATGACAGACCCTAATTTAGCTGACCGTACCTACATAGAGCCCCTTGATGTTGAGACTATCTCAAAAATAATTGAAAGAGAAAAGCCTGATGCATTACTTTCAACAATGGGTGGACAAACAGCTCTTAATCTATCTATTGAACTAGAAAGGAGGAAAATACTAAAAAAATTTAATGTTAAATTAATTGGAGCATCCCAAAAAGTAATAAATAAAGCAGAAGATAGAGATCTTTTTAAAAAAGCTATGAAAAAAATTGATATAGAAACGCCCAAAGGGTTTATTGTTAACAACTTAAAAGAATCAGAAAGAGCTCTAAAAAATCTTGATTTTCCAATAATTGTAAGACCCTCATTCACTTTAGGTGGAGCTGGGGGAGGCACTGCGAATAGTATCAAAGAGTATCAAAAAATTGTTAAAAAAGGATTGTCATTATCACCGATTAATGAAGTTTTAGTTGAAGAGTCACTAATTGGATGGAAAGAATATGAAATGGAGGTGATTAGAGATAAAAAAGATAATTGTATTATAGTTTGTTCAATAGAGAATATTGACCCGATGGGCGTGCATACTGGAGACTCTATTACTGTTGCTCCTTCTTTAACACTTACAGACAAAGAATATCAAAGGATGCGTAATTATTCTATTGATGTAATAAGAGAAATTGGGGTTGAGACAGGTGGTGCAAATGTTCAATTTGCAGTGAATCCAAAAACTGGAAGAATGGTTGTAATAGAAATGAACCCTAGAGTTTCAAGATCATCTGCATTGGCATCTAAAGCAACAGGTTTTCCAATTGCAAGAATAGCAGCAAAGTTGGCTGTAGGGTACTCTTTAGATGAATTAAAAAATGATATAACAAAGACTACCCCAGCTTCATTTGAGCCTACTATAGATTATGTTGTTACAAAGATCCCTAGATTTACTTTTGAAAAGTTTAGCGATACGGAAGAAAAATTAGGTACATCTATGAAATCAATTGGTGAATGTATGGCAATAGGTAGAAACTTTAAGGAATCTTTTTTAAAAGCAATTAGGAGCTTAGAAATTGGACTTAATGGTTTAGATATTAGTCCGAAAATTAAAAAAATGAGCAAAAAAAATCTCTCTAATTTATTAAAAAAAAATATCCCTAATAAATTTTTAATTATTGCTCAAGCTTTAAGAATGGGAATAAAAAATGACGATGTAGCAAAAATTTCTAATTATGATCAATGGTTTATTAATGAAATTGCAGGTTTAGTAAAAACAGAAAAAAAATTGAAAGAGAGTAGTTTAAATAGAGAATTATATTTACAGGCTAAATCGCAAGGTTTTTCTGATGAAAAAATCATAGAATTAAAAAAAGAAAATGTTAAGAAAATTAAAAAAATTAAGAAAAAGTTTGACTTAAAAGCCTCATATAGAAATATCGATACTTGTGCTGCAGAGTTCTCATCAACGACACCCTACATGTATTCTTCATGGGATTGTAATGATCAGAATGTCTCTTACGAAAAAGAGACAAACGTCACTAAAAAAAAAAAAGTAATTATAATAGGAGGAGGGCCAAACAGGATTGGCCAAGGCATTGAGTTTGATTATTGTTGTGTTCATTCATCATTTGCAATCCGTGAACTAAATATTGAGTCAGTTATGATTAATTGTAACCCTGAAACTGTTTCAACTGATTTTGATATATCCGATCGATTATATTTTGAACCGTTAGATATTGAATCAGTTCTACAAATTTGTCGTTCTGAAAACCTAAATAACAATTTATTAGGTGTTATTGTTCAACTAGGGGGACAAACACCCTTGAAGTTATCTGAAAAACTTAATGACGAGGGTATTAAAATTCTAGGTACATCATTTGAATCAATTGATTTATGCGAGGATAGAGATAGGTTTTCCAATCTTATGAATAAATTAAAAATTAATCAGCCAAAAAGTGATATTGTGTATAGTTTGAAAGAGGCTATTTCGTCAGTAAAAAAAATTTCATATCCTATAGTAATTCGTCCGTCTTATGTACTGGGTGGTCGAGCTATGAGAGTTATTAACGACCAAAAAGAATTAAAAAATTATTTTGAAAGTAATTTTATAATTAATAATAAAGCAATCTTGATTGATGAATTTTTGATAGATGCTAAAGAAATAGACGTAGATGCGATATCTGATGGTTCAGAGATTTTTATTGCTGGTATTTTAGAACACATTGAACAAGCAGGGGTTCATTCAGGAGACTCAGCCTGTATTCTTCCACCTCAAACCTTATCGAACAAACTGATGAAAAAAATTAAGGATATAACAGAAAATATTTCTAGAAATCTAAAAATTATTGGCTTTATAAATATTCAATTTGCAATTAAAGATGACAAAGTCTTCGTTATCGAAGTGAACCCTAGAGCTAGTAGAACAATTCCATTCATAAGTAAAGCCATTGGTGTCCCTTTAGCAAATTTGGCGACAAAAATAATGTTAGGTAGAAAATTAAATAAAAATAAATCAAAAATATCAAAATCAAATTATGTATGTGTAAAAGAATCTGTTTTTCCATTTGATAGATTCCCTGGAGAGGATATAATTCTTGGGCCAGAAATGAAGTCTACAGGAGAGGTAATGGGAATAGATAAAAACTTTCCCATGGCGTTCTTAAAATCACAAATGGCTGCTGGGAATATATTACCATCATCAGGGTCTGTTTTCATTTCAGTCAGAGACGAAGATAAAGAGAATATTCTGTTTATTTGTCAATTACTTGAAAAACTTAATTATAAAATTTATACAACAAAAGGAACCTCATCCTTTTTAAAAAAATTTTGTATAGAATCAAATCTTGTTAAAAAAGTAAATGAAGGTGAACCACATATTGTTGATCTTATTGAAAAAAATAAGATTAATTTAATTATAAATACTACAAGTGGTTCCAAGTCAATAGCTGATAGCCTTTCGATAAGAAGAACAGCATTAAGCAAAAAAATTCCATATTTCACTACTATATCAGCAGCTAAAATTGCAATTACAGGATTGAATATAGTAAAAGAGTTAAAAATTAAAGTTAAATCTCTTCAAGAATTGTATAAGTAATAGAATATATTTATAAATGTACTATAATAAAATTTATGACAGATAAATTTCCAATGACCAAAGATGGTTTGAAGAAGTTAAGGGATGAATTAGAACACCTAAAAATTACTGAAAGACCAGATGTTATAAAAGCTATTTCAGAGGCTAGAGAACACGGCGATTTGTCAGAAAATGCCGAATACCACGCAGCTAGAGAGAAACAAAGCTTTATTGAGGGAAGAATCTCAGAACTTGAAAATAAAATCTTAAGAGCTGAGGTAATAGATACGTCAAATCTTGACAATTCACAGGTAGTTTTTGGTGCAACTGTTGAGGTAACTGATATAAATAACGAAAAGAAGTTCACTTATAGAATTGTTGGAACAGATGAAGCAGATATAGAAAAAAATCTGATATCAATTTCTGCACCTCTCTGTAAAGCCATGATGAATAAAAAGGTGAACGACGTTATAGAAGTTTATACACCAAGCGGAAGCAAAGAATATATCATCAACTCAATAAAATTTAATTGATAAAAATATGCAGACTAGTAAAGTTTTAATAATAGGTTCTGGGCCAGCTGGATATGCAGCTGCGATTTATTCATCCCGTGCAGGTTTAAGACCGCTAATGATAAGTGGAATTGAACCAGGAGGACAACTTATGATTACAACTGATGTAGAAAACTATCCAGGTTATGAAAACCCTATTCAAGGTCCTTGGTTAATGGAACAAATGAAAAAACAATCTGAGGCTTTTGGAACAAAAATTATTAATGATTATGTTACAGATGTTGATTTTAGTAAGTTCCCTTTTGAAATTAATACAGAAAAGGAAAAATATTTTAGTTACTCGGTCATAATTGCAACAGGTGCAAAGGCGAAATGGTTGGGAGTACCTGGAGAAAATGAATTTAAAGGATTTGGTGTATCTGCTTGTGCAACATGTGACGGATTCTTTTTCAAAAATAAAAATGTTGTTGTTATTGGTGGAGGTAATACCGCTGTGGAAGAAACAATATTTTTATCTAATATTTGTAAAAAAGTAACACTTATCCATAGAAGAGATAAATTAAGAGCTGAAAAAATTTTACAAAACAGATTATTTGAAAAAAAAAATGTTGAGGTAATCTGGAATCATGAATTAAAGGAGATTATTGGTGAAAATGAAAATAAGTTAATTAAAAAAATAATTATTAAAAACACGAAAAATTTTGATGAAAATGAAATTAACTTAGATGGATTATTTGTAGCTATTGGTCATAAGCCTGCAACCGAAATCTTTTTAAATAAATTAAAAATTGATGATGATGGATATATTCTTACAAAAGCTGATTCTACCAAAACCAATATTGATGGAGTTTTCGCTGCTGGAGATGTTACAGATAAAATATACAGACAAGCAGTTACAGCTGCAGGTATGGGATGTATGGGTGCGCTTGAAGCAGAAAAGTTTTTAAGTAAAAAAAAAATTAGTTAGGTCAATTTTTAATTATACCAACAATAGTTTTGTGAATTTTACAATTAATCCCAACGTCTTTACTTTTATCTACAACAGAACCTGAAAGCCATTGTAATTCTAACTTCTTATTCCTTTTATAATCTTCATGCATTGAAGAAGTCATCTCATAAGGCATATTTTCAATTTTTTTAAGCCAAAATTTTATTGGATCTTGTTTAAATTGGATATTATAAAAGGTTGCAAGATTAAATGTTTCCTGCATTGCATCAATAAATTGAGACTTTAAAAAAGTATCATCAAAAAGCTGTCCTATAGTTTTATTATATGCAGTAGTCATTCCGCTGTAGGCTGATAGAAAGATAAATTTCTGCCAAATCTTCTCATAAATATTACTCTTATATATTAAATCTATTTTTTTTATACAATTATGAGAACATAACTTTTGAAGTTTAACTTGATTATATTTGTATGTAGTACCTATAAAAAAAGTTGCTAGCTTTCCAATATGAATGACTGTTTGTTCCTTATCAATATATGAAGAAATTTGTGCAACTCCAGCACAAACCTTTTCTTTTCCTAATACACTTATAGCCTTTTTTTCAGCATAAATACCATTTTGAAATGGAATGAAAATAAAGTCTTTATTTTTTAAACTTAAAATTTCTTCTAAAGAATTATCAAAATCATATAGTTTTACAGTAGAAAAAATATAGTCAAATCTAGAATCAGGATCAATTTTGTTTATAACATGAATTTTTTTTACAGATGAATTCCCTAGACTGCTTTTCAAAAATAAGCCATTTTTTTTTAAAAAATCATACCTTTTTCCTCTTGCCATAAAAGTTAAATTAATGGTTTCGTCTATTAGTTTAGACCCTAAAAAACCTCCAATACCCCCCACGCCATAAATTAAAATATTCATGTTTATAAAATTTTAGAGATAGAATTTTTTATTTGCTCACATGCTAATTTTAGATCATCTAACGATGTTGCGTACGAAATTCTAAAATAAGGAGATTTTCCAAAGGCTATACCAGGTACTATTGCAACTTTAGAATCAGTTAAAATGAATTCTGCAAAATCAACATCATTTGATATTATCTTTCCGTCAGGCGTTTTTTTTTGTATAAAACCTTCACATCCAACAAACAAATAGAATGCCCCCTCTGGATTTATGACTTCAAATTCATTTATGGAATCAAAAAAATCGATTAAGAAGTTTTTTCTTTCTTCAAATTGTTTAATCCATTCACTTAAAAAAGTTTTTTTTGTATCTAATGCAAATTTCGCTGCCATTTGACTGATTGAGCAAGGGTTAGTAGTACTTTGTGATTGAATCTTTGCAATAGATTTTATAAGTTTTTCATTACCCGCCCCATAGCCTATTCGCCACCCAGTCATAGAAAAAGCCTTAGAAACTCCGTTAACAATAAATGTTCTTTCATACAGATTAGGCGCAACATTTAAAATATTGTAAAACTTTCGATCCCCATAAATTATATGTTCATAAATATCATCTGATAAAATATTTACGTGAGGATTATTAATTAAAACTTTACTAATTTCAAATAATTCCTCTTTGGAATAAACAGTACCTGTGGGATTGCACGGTGAATTTATGACAAACCATTTTGTGTTTTCGTTAATCTTTTTTTCTAACATTTGAGGTGTGATTTTGAATTTATTCTTAGAATCTGTTTCGATCAGCACTGGTTTTCCTCTGCACAAACTTACTATATCTGGGTATGAAACCCAATATGGGGATGGAATTACTACCTCATCTTCTTGATTTATAGATGACATAAATAAATTATAGATTACATGTTTCCCTCCAACACCAACTGTTATTTGATCGGTATTATATTTTAAATTATTTTCTTCAAGAAATTTTTTTTGAATAGATTCTTTTAGTTCATTTATACCGTCTACCTGAGTATATTTTGTAAAACCTCTATTAATTGCATCAATAGCCTGAGATTTAATATGATCAGGAGTATCAAAATCTGGTTCTCCTGAGCTTAAACTAATAATTTTTTCTCCCTTCATTGACAATTCTCTAGCTTTTTGAGAAATTTTAACCGTTAGGGATGGTTTGAATCTGGAAAGTCGATCTGAAATTAAGGACATCAAAAGAAATAATTTAAAACATCAATAATTCGATTATATATAAACTTTAACAAAAAAAAATTATAATTTTAAATATTAATTAATTTTATGAATAATTTTAAAATAAATTCAAAATATAAACCTTCAGGTGATCAGCCAGAGGCAATTAAAGAGCTTTGCGTTGGTCTTGATAAAAATCTAAGTGATCAAGTTTTGCTTGGGGTAACTGGCTCAGGAAAAACATTTACAATGGCTAACATCATTCAGACTTTACAACGACCTTCATTAGTTTTCGCACCAAATAAGATTCTAGCAGCACAACTTTTTAGTGAAATGAAAAGTTTTTTTCCAAATAACAGAGTTGAATACTTCGTATCATATTATGATTATTATACTCCAGAAGCGTATGTGCCTAGATCAGATACTTTTATCGAAAAGGAATCAGCAATAAATGAACAAATTGACCGGTTAAGGCACTCCGCAACAAGATCCTTAATAGAAAGAAATGATACTATAATAGTTGCAAGTGTCTCTTGTATATATGGTATTGGTTCAGCAGAATCATATTCATCTATGAAATTTGAAATAAAGAAAAATCATGAATACAGCCTTGACCAAATTAAAAAAAAACTTATTGAACTTCAGTATAAAAGAAATGATCAAGTTCACGTAAGAGGTACATTTAGAAATAGAGGTGATGTTCTTGAAATATTTCCCTCGCATCTTGAAGATAAGTCATGGAGAATATCCTTTTTTGGTGATAGTGTAGAGTCTATCAAAGAATTTGATCCTTTCCTCGGAACGATTACCAAAGAATTTGAATATATCAGTATTTACGCAAATAGTCATTATGTTACACCCAAGCCATCATTAAAAAAAGCTCTTGAGAATATTAAAACTGAACTAGCTGAGAGAATAACTTTTTTTGAAGAAAAAAAACTCTTTTTGGAAGCTCAAAGAATAGAACAAAGAACTAATTTTGATCTAGAAATGATTGCAGCAACAGGAAGTTGTTCAGGTATTGAAAATTATTCACGTCACCTTACTGGAAGAAATGAGGGAGACCCACCCCCAACATTATTTGAATATCTTCCTAAAAACGTTATTCTATTCATTGATGAGTCACATGTTACAATTCCACAAATTAGAGGGATGTTTAAAGGTGATAGAGCCAGAAAAGAAACTTTGTCAGATTATGGTTTTAGACTGCCTTCATGTAAGGATAATAGACCTTTAATGTTTGAAGAGTGGGAAAAATTTAAGGGACAAACAGTTTATGTTTCAGCCACGCCTGGAGAATATGAATTAAATAAAACAAAGGGAGTATTTACTGAGCAAATTGTTAGACCTACAGGGCTAGTTGATCCAATTTGTGAAATTAGGAAAGCATCTAACCAAGTTGAAGATGTTATCGAAGAATGTAAGAAAATGTCAAATCAAAATCAAAGAGTCTTGATCACAACTTTGACAAAAAAAAATGCTGAAATGGTTACTGAATTTCTTAACGAAAATTCAGTAAAGGCTAGATATATGCACTCAGATATCGACGCAATTGAAAGAGTAGAGATTATAAAAGATTTAAGGCTTGGAAAGTTTTGCGTTCTTGTTGGTATTAATTTGTTAAGAGAAGGTTTGGATATACCAGAATGTGGATTAGTGGCAATTTTGGATGCTGACAAGGAAGGATATCTTAGGTCTCATGTTTCTCTTATTCAAACAATAGGAAGAGCAGCTAGGAATGTATACGGTAGAGCTATTCTTTACGCAGATCACAAAACTAAGTCTATAAGTAATGCACTGGAGGAAACATCCAGAAGAAGAATAAAGCAAATAAACTATAATAAAAAAAATAATATAACCCCGACATCAACTTTTAGAAAAATTGAAGAGTCAATCATTGATGAAAAGTCAAATGATAATAGAATACAGCAAAATAAGGAGTCAATTGGGGAAATGAAAAAAAAAATGTTAGCGTATGCTGAGGATCTAAATTTTGAAAAAGCTGCAGATTTAAGAGATAAAATTGAAATATTAGAAAAAAAAATATTAGGTATCAATGAAAAATTATAATACTGCTTTAATAACAGGAGGATGTCAAAGAATTGGATTCTCTATTGTTAAGTATTTAGCCTCCAGAGGATTTAATATCGTAGTACAGTATAATAATTCTAGCAAAGAAATAAAAAAAATCGAAAAAATTTCTAAAAAATTTAATGTGAAATTTCATAGTTTCAAATTTGACTTTGAGAACTTAGAAACTCTTGAAGAATGTTATAAACGTATTGTTATGAAAATTGGAAAGATAGATATCTTAATTAACAATGCTTCTGCATTTGATTATGACTCTCTTGATACATCAGATTTCAAAATTTTTGACAGGCACATAAACGTAAATCTAAAAGCACCGTTTTTTCTGAGCAAGTATTTTAAAAAAACTCTTGGTTCCAAAAATGGGCTTATAATCAATTTGCTAGACCAAAGAGTCAAAAATATAACTCCTTACTTTACATCATATTCAATAAGTAAATTTGGACTTTATGCATTAACTAAAAGCCTTGCTTTGAGTATTTCACCTAATATTAGAGTTAATGGAATATCACCTGGACCAACTTTAAAGAGTAAAAATCAAAGTACTAAACAATTTGAGGAACAAGTCAAAAGAACACCACTAATGAAGAGTGTTAAACTTAGTGAAATTAATAATGCAGTAGGTTATTTAGTTGATAATACATCAGTTACCGGGGAAATATTGACATTAGACTCCGGGCAAAGTCTTGGATGGTCGAACACAAAATCTAAGAAATTCAAGAACGATTAGTCAAATAGTTGTTAACAACAAAAATAAAAATAAAAAAATGAGTATAAAATTACTTTTATGTTTGCAAACAATTGTTTAAAGTATATTTATTTTCATTTTATACAATAATATCAATTACTTATAAATTTGATTAATTTTTAATCAATCTGTTAAAACATAGAGAAAATAAAGATTTGACAAAAAAACTCTTAGATAATCAACAACTTTATCCACAATATTAGTGGATAGTAATTTTTATTTTTATTTTTATAATAAAAGCAATACTTTAGATTAATTATATATGAGTAAAAATATTAAATTTGATTATAAATTTGGGGTAAAATTAATAAAAAGCACTCTAAATAAACTTCCAAATGGTTCAGGAGTATATAAGTTTATTAATATATATAACGAAATTCTATATATTGGTAAGGCGAAGAATCTTAAAAAAAGAGTTTCCTCCTATACTAATCTATCAAAGCAATCAAATAGGATTAAACTATTAATAAGTTCATTAAAAAAAATTGACTTTATTAAGACTCACACAGAGTCTGATTCTCTTATTCTAGAAAATAATTTGATAAAAAAATTTAAACCAAGATTTAATATTCGTCTAATTGATGATAAAAGCTACCCATATATTCTCATTTCGACATCAAAAGAATGGCCACAGATAAGAAAATATAGAGGAAAGATAAACAAAAAAAATAGTTTCTTTGGTCCATTTTCCAGCTCAAATTCAGTTGATAATATACTAAAGCAAATCGAAGCAGCTTTTTTACTAAGGAATTGCTCTGATAGAATGTTTTCGCTTAGAAAAAGACCATGTATAAAATATCAAATCAAAAGATGTAGTGCACCATGTGTAAATTTCATTTCAAAAGAGAAGTACGGAAAACTTGTTAAAGAAGCTGTAGATTTTCTTAAAGGTAAAAACTTTGATTATAAGAAAAATTTAATTAAAGAAATGGAGGCAGAAAGTAAGTTGCAGAATTATGAGAAAGCAGCTAGTCTAAGAGATAGGATAAAAGCGCTGAGCAAGATCACTAATGAAAGATATTCTGATATCAATTCCGATGAAGATTTTGATATTATTTTCATTAAAGAAAAATATGAGATGATTGCCATCCAAGTTTTTTCTTTTAGAAAAGGAAAAAATCTTGGTAATAAAAGTTTCTTATTTTCTGATCTTATTTTTGATAAAACACATGAAATTTTAGAACAATTCATAATGTTTTTTTATTCTCAAAATACTGTACCAAAAGAAATTTTCGTTAATGAAAAATTAAAAAATATTGATTTATTCAAAAATTTATTAAGCAAAAATACAAATTTTAAAGTAAAAATTAAACTACCACTCAGAGGTAAAAAGAGAGAATTGATGAAAATAGTTGAGAATAACGTTGATGTGGTTCTAAATAAGAGGGTTTCAGCAAAAGAAAAAGAAAAATCTATCCTTAATGAAATTAAAACTATACTCAGCCTAAATAAAAACCCTAATAGAATTGAAGTTTATGATAACAGTCACCTAAATGGTACAAATCCAACAGGTGCGATGGTAACTTATGAAGATCTATTATTCCAAAAAAACTCATATAGAAAATTCAATATAAAAACCTCAAAAGAGAGAGTTAATGATGATTACTATATGATGAGACAAGTTTTTGAAAGAAGATTTAAATTTGATAAAGAATGGAAAAAGAAAATTCCCGACTTAATTATTATTGATGGTGGAAGAGGACATCTAAATATCGTCAAAAAAGTTTTAGAAAATTTTAAAATTAATGACCTAGATATTATTGCTATTTCAAAAGGTGTTAATCGAAATAATGGAGATGAGACAATTCATACTAATGAAAAAAGTATTAATTTTGATAAGAGAAGTCAAAATCTTTTTTTTCTTCAAAGATTAAGAGATGAAGCTCACAGATTTGCAGTTTCGTCAACA
Source organism: uncultured Alphaproteobacteria bacterium (assembly GCA_902595755.1). Taxonomy (GTDB): domain Bacteria; phylum Pseudomonadota; class Alphaproteobacteria; order Methylaequorales; family Methylaequoraceae; genus TMED13. The sequence continues at coordinate 116,881 of CACJRF010000001.1, forward strand.
AAATCTAGACATGAAAAATCATTAAAAAATTCAATATTTGATAAAATTGAGGGTTTGGGAAAAAAAACTAAGTCAAATCTTCTTTCTTATTTTGGCTCTATTGATAATATAAAAACAGCAAGTATTGGTGATCTAAAAAAAGTTCCTAATATTGGTACCAAAATGGCAAAAAAATTATATTATGAGTTTAATAGAAATGTTTAAACTTAAAAATATACCAAACCTCTTAACTTTGATAAGAATTTTGCTTATTCCAGTAATTATTTTATTTATGGAAATAGATGAAGAGTTGTATAGATGGTTGTCTCTATGTTTATATTTTATAGCTTGTATTTCTGATTTTTTTGATGGTTATTTAGCCAGAAAGTTTGAGATTGAGTCAAATTTTGGTAGATTTCTTGACCCAATAGCCGATAAAATACTTATTGTATCGATTATATTTATCTTGATTGCGCAATCAAAAATTAATGGACTATTTGTATATGCTGCATTAATAATAGTAATAAGGGAAATCTTAGTATCAGGTTTAAGAGATTTCTTTTCTCATTCCTCTGCAAATTTATTAGTAACTAATTTGTCAAAATGGAAAACTCTTATTCAGATGTTTTCTTTGGGATTTCTGATTGTTTCAGATAATTTCGAAACAATTTTGATATTATATACTGGCCTTGTTGGTCTCACAGTTTCCTCTATAATTACAATCCACACAGGGTATTACTATTTCAAAAAAAATTTAAAACTTTTTTAATGAAGAATATTTTTGGAATAGTTGGGTGGAGTGGTTCAGGTAAAACTGATTTAGTGACTAGGCTAATAAATTTTTTTGTATTAAACTCTCTTGTTGTTTCATCAGTGAAACATACTCATCATCAATTTGAAATAGATAAAGAAGGAAAAGATAGCTTTAAACATATTAATGCTGGGTCAAGTGAGGTTATTATATTTAGTAAAAAAAAGTGGGCTATGATTAGTAAATTACATGAGCAAGATATTAAATTTGAGGAAATTCTAAATAGGTTTAGTCCTAAAACAAATATAATATTAGTTGAGGGCTTAAAGTATAGTAATTTTCCTAAAATTGAGGTGATAAGATCCACGTTAAACAAACCACTACTTTTTAAGAATGACAAAAATATTAAGGCGATTGTTTATGATAAGAGGTTTGATGGCCTAGAAAATGTAAATAAACCATATTTTATGTTTAATGAAACTAACAAAATTGGTAATTTTATTAAAAATTATTTTAAATTATGATAAAAAAAAAAAAAATACCTGAATACGTTAGTTTGAAATATGCAAAAAACAAGATGCTTAGTTCTATTTCAAAAAAACTAGATCCAATAAAAATTCATGTAAAAGATTCTGAAGGAAGAGTTTTGTGTGAGGACATTTATTCTAATATTAATATTCCAGAAGAAAATAATTCTGCTGTTGATGGTTATGCAATAAATAATAACTTAACAGACTATAACAAAATTAAAATTATTGGAGAGTCAAAACCAGGTAAACCTTTTTTAAAAAAAGTTAAAAAAAATCAAGCAATAAGGATTTTTACAGGTGCTTATTTATTAAGTGTTAATAAATTGAATACTGTTTACATGGAAGAAAACTGTACAGAAAAAAATAATTATCTTAAATTTAAAAAAAAAATTAAAACAGGGTCGAATGTAAGACTTACAGGAGAGGATATAAAAAAAGGTACAATATTATTTAAGAAAGGAAGAAAATTAAAAATTCCAGATATTGCACAAATTCTTTCATTAGGTATCACAAAAATCAAGGTTTATAAAAGGCCTCTAGTTGGTTTATTTTCAACTGGAGATGAAATAGCAAAACTATATACAAAGAAAAAGAAATTCCAAATTTACGATGTAAATAAATATCTTTTAATGTCATTATTTTCAAAAATTGGTTGTGAGGTTATTGACTTAGGAATTATTGAAGATGATTTAGAAAAAACAAAAAAGCTAATATTAAAAAGTAAAAGGTATGATCTACTAGTTACAAGTGGAGGTATTTCAAAAAGTTACACCGATAATGTTAGTAAGATTATGACGAATTATGGTGATCTTTTATTTTGGAGAATTAAGATAAAACCTGGCCGTCCCTTTGCATTTGGAAAAATCAAAAAATCTTTCTTCATTGGTTTTCCAGGTAATCCTGTAGCAGCAGTTGTTACTTTTTTAATGTTAGCAACCTCATTTATTAAGAAGTTATCAGGTAATGAAAATTATAAAAATGTACCAGATTACCTTATTTCAGATTTTTCGATGAAAAAGAAAAAAAATAGAGTTGAATGGCTCAGAGGAATTTTTATAAATAAAAATAAAAAAAAAATCTTAAGAAAATTTCATACTACTGGATCAGGTATAATAAGCTCATTGAGTCAATCAAATGGTATTATTCAAATTGACGAGGAGGTTGAGGAGATTACTAAGGGGAATATATTAAAATTTTTTAAATATCAGGATTTGTTAAGTTGAAAATTTTATATTTTGCAAGAATCTCAGAAGAACTAGGTAAAAATCAAGAACTTTTGATTATAAAGGATAAATTAAAAATAATAGATGTAATAAATATTTTAAAAAGTAAAGACGAAAGATATAGTTTAGTTTTTAAAAAAATATCAAATATTAAATTTGCCATTAATTGTGAATATGCAACTAAAAACGACTATATAACTAATAATGACGAGCTAGCAATATTTCCACCAGTTACCGGAGGGTAATGAAAATCTATTTTCAGAAAAAAGATTTTAATCTCAGCAAAGAATTAAATAACTTTTCTAAAAAAAATAAAAAAGTAGGTTCAATAATCTCATTTGTTGGAAAGGTTCGTCCATTTAATAATAATAAGAAAATAGAATCTATGGAAATTGATTGCTATAAAAAAATGGCACTTTACCAAACTGAAAAGATCATTGATATTTTAATTTCAAAAGGAGATATTGTAGATTATCAGGTCATTCATAGATTTGGTAAATTATTTCCTTCTGAGAATATCATTTTAATATTAGTAGCTAGTAAACATAGAAAAGAAGGTTTTTTTTTTATAGAGAAGTTAATAGAGTGGTTTAAATCTAAAATTACATTTTGGAAGAAAGAATTTTATCTAAACAGTTCCACATGGCTAAAATCACAAAAATAAAATTATTTAATTACTAATTTTTTAAAGTTTTCTATCAAAAACTTTGTAGTTTCTCCAACACGAAATTTATAGTCATCAATTGAGGCCACTGGGGTAATTTCAACAGCTGTACCAGTCAAGAAAACTTCCTCACAATCTTCTAGAAAATCAAGATTAAAATGATCTTCTATAACCTGAATTTTATGTTCTTTTGCAATCTTTATTACGCTCTGACGTGTTATACCGTCTAAAAAACAGTCAGGTCTGGGAGAATATAACTTTTTATTCTTCACAAAAAAAATATTAGCTCCTGTTGCCTCAGCTATATAGTTTCTGTAGTCCAACATTAATGCATCGTCGAAACCATCTTTCTCTGCCTCGTGTTTACTTAAAGAACAAATCATATATAAACCTGCAGCTTTACTATTAGTTGGTGCTGAGTCTGGTGATGGTCTTTTCCATCTAGAGACTGTTAATTTTATTCCTTTTTCAATCAAATCAGGAGAAAAATAGGACGGCCACTTCCACGCTGCAATAGCAATATTTGTACTGGCGTTAATTGCAGATATTGCCATTTTCTCACTTCCTCGCCAAACTACAGGTCTAATATAACCATTTGTTATTTTTTCCTTATTGACTAATTCAATTGTCTTACTAATTATTTCATCAATACTATATTGTATTTTAAGATCTAAAATTAAGGCAGATTTAAAGAGTCTTTGAATATGTTCTTCTAATTTAAATATTTTTTTTTCATAGACCCTCAAACCCTCAAAAACACAGCTAGCATAATGTAATCCATGATTAAGAACATGAATATTTGAATCTGTCCATTTCTTGTATGAACCGTTAAACCATATTACGCCATGTTTATTTGCAAAAGAAATCATAATTTTATTTAAAAAATATCAATTAATATTTTAAAGTAAATTGAAATATTATATCATTAAATAGTAAATTAAAACAAAGATAACTACAAAAATATGTCAAAAAAATCACACCTTTTATGTGTAGATGATGATCTTAAAATTATTGAGCTACTTGATATTTATCTTAAAGGTAAAGGTTTCAACGTAACTACATGCTCTTGCGCAAGTGAAGCTTCAGATCTTACTGATTTTTTTTTATATGACATGATTATTTTAGATATTATGATGCCAAATGTTTCAGGTATTGATTTTCTTAGAAATTTTAGAATAAAAGATAAAAATACTCCTGTTTTAATGCTTACGGCAAATAGTCAAATTACAAAAAAGGGTGACTCATATGATAGTGGTTGTGACGACTATTTAATAAAACCTTTTGAGCCGGATGAACTTCTTATGAGAATAAAAAAACTTTTAAATCCAAGACTAAATAAAAATAAAATTAATAAACCCTCATATTTTGGTGAATATATTTTTGATGCTACTACAAAAGTTTTAAAAAATAATGATAATATAATAAATCTAACTTCTACAGAAATTACTATAATTGAGTTCCTTGTGAAAAATGTGAATAAAGTAATATCTAGAGAACAAATAGCTAAAACTCTCGGGGAAAATTTAAACTTAAGATCAATTGATGTAACTATTACTCGACTCAGAAAAAAGTTAAAAACATCTAATAACGATTCAATTCTCAGAACAATCAGAGGTAAAGGTTATATGTTAGTTAGTGAATATGAGTAATTTTTTTCTTAAGAAACTATCACCTAAAAAGTTATTTCATAGATTAATTTTAATATTTTTAATTCCACTTATTGTCACTCAAATATCTGTGATTTTCTTTTTTTATGAAAGACATTGGGAAAAAATTATAAATAGATTTGCAAATATAGCTGCAAATGAGATTACTTTTATAATAAATGAGCTTGAAAAAAATAGAATAGATAATGCCAAGCAGATTGCAACAAATCTTAACCTCATAATTTACGAAAAAAATATAGAAGGTCAAAAGAATACTAAACTTGGAGTTTTTGAAAGAAAGATTAAAGAAATAATTCAAAATAGAGTTTCAAGAACTCAAGAGGTTGTTTTTTTAGAAGAAGAAGTTTTATTTAAGTATTATATAAATAATCGAAACTTTATAATTAGTTTTCCAAAAAAATATCTCTTAAGTCAAACTCCTATAATTCTATTCTTATGGATGATTTCAATTTCATTAATCTTATCTTTAATTGCATTCTTATTCTTAAGGAATCAAATGCGAGCTATTCAAAAACTTGCAATGTCAGCCGAAGATTTTGGTAAGGGAAAAGAAATTAAGATTTTTAAACCAACTGGTGCGATGGAAATTCGACAGGCAGGTAATGCATTTTTGAAAATGAGAAGAAGAATCAATAATTATATGAGTCAAAGAACCAGCTTTTTAGCAGGAATATCTCATGATCTTGGAACAATAATTACTAGAATAAAACTTAGGTTAGAATTACTTGAAAAAACAGAAAATATTAAACAAATAAAACATGATGTTGAGATAATGCAAAACTTTTTAAAAGAATATTTAGATTTTACAGAAACAGTTAATGTAAATAAAATAGTGAAAATTAATATTTCTTTATTAATAAATGAAGTTATCCAGTCATCAAATTTTAAAAACAAAAAAATTGAAGTGAAATGTCCAAAAAATTATTTCGTAAGTACTGATAAAAGCTGTTTATACAGAATAATTTTTAACCTATATGAGAATGCAATAAAATTTGGAACTCTTGTTAAAATAAAGGTAATCAAGGAAACTAATTATTATATGATTTTTATAAAGGATAATGGACCTGGAGTTCCTTATCAACTGAGAGGAAAAATCTTTAAACCCTTTTTTAAAATAGATGACTCAAGAAATCTTGATAAGGGTGGATCTGGTCTCGGCTTAAGTATAGCAAGCGAACTTTCCAAAAAAATTAAGGCAAAAATATCATTGAGGCCAAGTAAAAGTGATGGAGCAATATTCTTAATCCGAATTCCACTCAAATATTAAATTTAAAACTTTTTGCAAGTATTATTGATTTATTTTTTGCATTTTTTAAGGCTGTATTAAATTTATTAAATATTATTTTTTTCTCCTTTAAAATTTTCATAGCTTCCTCTGTTGTTCCTCCTTTACTGGTAACTTTATTGATAAATAAATTTAAATTTTTTGGATGTTTTTTTAGTATTTCACAAGTACCTTCTAACAGTTTTACTAAAAGATTAATTGAATCTTTTTCTTTAATTTTATTTTTTTTTGATATTTCATTGAAACAACTCATAATATAAAGAAAGTATGCTGGCCCACCCCCAAACATAGCTGTAAAATAATCAAAGTCATTTTCATTCTTTAACCAAACAAAATATCCAAAAAAAGAAAATAGTTCTTCAAATTTATATTTTTCGTTTGATGTAAGGTTTTTTGAAAATATTGCACTTGAACTTTTATTAAATTGAATAAATATATTTGGCATTATTCTGATAATTTTTTGCTTTTTATTTTTCAAACAACTTGATATTGATGAAATTTGCATTCCTGCGACAAAAGAAACAAACACCTTATTCTTAGTTTTTTTGTGAAATTTAGTGAGAATCTCTTTTGTTTGATTTGGTTTCACGCACAGTAGTATTATTGAGATCTTTTCAAGTACCTGATCCTCAATCTTTTTAATTATAATACAATTTTTATGATTAATTTTTTGGGTAATATTTTTATTTTTTTCAAGAAGATAAACTTTTTTGTTTTCTAGCAACAAACCATCAAGAACAATCTTTCCAAGGTTACCACAACCAACGAGTAAAATATTATTCACGCTTCTCCGGAGGTTTCCAGCATTGCAATCTCAATAGCATTTTTAGGACTCTTTTTTTTGTTAAAGAAAACATAAAATACAGGAAAAAACCTATCACACTCTTGAACCGCTATATCTACAAAGTGCTCAACTTGCTCAATCGTAATCGAATCCTGACCTTTTACTGAAGCTTTATGATTGAAGAAGATTGTATTTAATTTTGGATTAAAGTTGAAATGACCTAAACCAGTCTTTTCGTTTACTTTTGAAATAAGTAGATACACAGAATTATTAGTTCTCGTCTTTCTTGAATTATCTAAGTAAGTGCAAATTTCAAATATTTTTTTTTGCTCACTCCAGATAATTGAAATTTTATACGTGTTCCACAAACCTTTAGCGTTGATTGTAACTTTATCTTCTGAATCTCTCAGGATATTGTCAAAAAATCTTGAAAAATACTCCTCAATATAATCTATTGGATTATTTTGCCGTATAATTTTATTTTGGTTGTCAAAACTCACATTATGATAATAATATAGAAATATAATTTAAACAACAACAATTAGTATGTTTTACTTTTTATTACACAAGATGTTGATACTATGTTAAAAAATTCATTAGTTCTTTTATTACTAATCAGTTATATTTTTTCATTTTTTGTGTGGATTTATTGGTTTTATAAATCTCTAAAAAAGGACCCTTACAATAAAAAAAAGATCTGTCTAATTAATATTTCAGGGTTTACTATTATTACATACCTAGTAAGTTTTATAATTCTTAAGGTTTTAGCCTAGAGGTTTTAGATGATTATTGTAACAGGAGGAGCAGGATTTATCGGGTCAAATCTCGTTAATTTTCTATCTATGAACACTAACCAAAAGATTGTTTCTGTAGATTATCTTAATGAGTCAAATAAAAATTATTTTAATTTAACGAATATTATCATGGTAAATCCTAAAAATTTAAAATCATTTCTTCGAAAATTTAAGAAAGAGGTTAAAGTAATAGTTCATCTTGGAGCAATATCCTCAACAACATGTAATGATCCTAATTTAATTTTAGAAAATAATATAAGGTTATCAATTAGATTAAAAAATTGGTGTGATAAGAATCTTAAAAGGTTTATATATGCATCATCGGCAGCAACTTATGGTGATGGTAATAACGGTTTTCTAGATAACTCAAATTTTGAATACTTGTCAAGACTTACCCCCTTGAATCTTTATGGTTGGTCAAAGCAAATTATAGATTTAAACTTTTTTTCAAAAAAATTTGGTAAAAAACAATTAGTAGGACTGAAATTCTTTAACGTTTATGGTCCAAATGAGTTTCACAAAGACGAGATGAGAAGCATAGTGCTCAAGATATATGAACAGGTTAAAAGTAAAAAGTCAATTAAACTTTTCAAATCTCATAACAAAAATTATAAAGATGGAGAGCAATTAAGAGATTTTATTTATGTTAAAGATGTTGTTAAGGTAATTAGTTGGTTTATAAATAATCCTAATAAGAATGGGTTATTTAATGTTGGAAGTGGTCTACCTCGATCATTCAAGGATGTAACTAACGCCGTATTTAGAAATTTTAATTATCCTAAAAAAATAACTTATATTAAAACACCAGAAAATATTAGAAATCAGTATCAATATTTTACTAAAGCTGAAATTTCTAAATTAAGGAAAGTAGGCTTCAAGGATAAATTTCTTTCCCTTGAAGACGGAATAAATGATTATGTTAATAACTATTTAAAATTTTAAATACATGTATGTACACAATCTCAACCCTGTAGCTTTAGAGTTTTTTGGTTTAAAAATTTATTGGTACTCGCTTGCTTATCTCTTAGGATTTATTTTTAGTATTTTTTATTCTAAACTACTAATAAGAAAAGGTGTAATAGACCTTGATACTGATGTCGTGGATAATTTTTTTAGTTGGGCGATAATTGGTGTAATATTTGGTGGCAGACTAGGGTATGTGATCTTTTATAATTTTGAGGTATACATTCAAAATATTATTGAAATTTTAAAGATATGGAAAGGAGGCATGTCATTTCACGGTGGCTTGATAGGTTTGGTAATAAGTATGTATATTTTTTCTAGGATAAATAAAATAAATTTTATAGATTTATCTAATTTGGTAGCATGTAGTGCTCCTTTTGGTATTTTTTTAGGGAGAATAGCTAATTTTATAAATGCAGAGTTAGTTGGTAAACCTACTTTTTCTGACTGGGGTGTAAAATATTATAATGAGGAACTTTTAAGACACCCTAGTCAACTTTATGAGGCATTTTTTGAGGGTTTGGTAATTTTTTTCATAATGATATTTTTTATAAAAGGTGGGTATCATAAAAAAATTAATCTAAGTGCGATCTTTTTAATCTTTTATGGTTTGTTCAGATTTTCAGTTGAGTATTTTAGAGAACCTGATAACCATATTGGTCATGTTATTTATAACTTAAGTATGGGGCAGATACTTTCTATTCCTGTAGTTATTTTAGGTTTTTCAATTATTAAATATGGAAAAAAGTAAAATTAAAAAAATTTTTAAGAGTGAATCAATTTCTTTGTCAAGATTTATGCATAAGTGTCTATATGATAAAGATTTGGGGTTTTACCAAAACAATAGAATTGGCTCTCATTTTACGACATCACCTGAAATAAGTCAGACTTTTGGGGAATGTATAGCAATATTTCTTTTTAGAGTTTCCCATGATTTTGGGGTAAGCAAATTTCTAGAGTTAGGTCCAGGAAATGGAACCTTAATGGCAGATATAATCAGAACAATATCAAAAATATCAAAAAAAAAATTTCTTTTTTATCTTTACGAAAAATCAAATTTTCTTAAAAAAATACAGTCAGAAACTTTAGCAAAATATAATTCTAAGAAAACTAAAATTTTAAGTATTCAAAATTTAAGACTTAAAAAAAAACCATATCTTTTTTTTTGCAATGAATTTTTTGATGCTTTACCTTTAAATCAAATTGAAAAAAAAAATGATCTCCTTTTTGAAAAAAGGATTAAGTATACAGACGGCAAATTTAAATGGAAAGAATATTTAATTGAAAATAAAAATCTTAATTTTTTATCAAATGGTGATATTTGGGAGTATTCACCCTTAACTAACTTGTATATCAAAAAAATCTTAAATCACATAAAAAAATTTGGGGGTGGATTTTTAGTAATTGATTATGGTCCATATGTAAAAAAAAAAATCTCAACTATCCAGGCAATTTATAAATCTAAAAAATGTGACATACTTGATTATCCATTTTTTTCTGACATGACCTATCATTTTGATTTTTCAAATCTCAAAAAATTTTCTGAGGATTTTAATTTACAATTTCATGGACCAATCAATCAAAGAAAGTTTTTATACTTTAATGGAATTAATGAAAGAATAAATATATTAATAAATCAGACACAGGATAACGATGTCAAAAAAAAACTCTCTATGCAATTTCATAGATTGACTGACCCGTTGGGTATGGGCGAGTTATTTAAGTTTGTATTTATAAGTAAGAACGATTTGAATTTTCCTTATTTCAAAAAATCATAAAAATGAAAATAAACTATTATGATAAATATATTTTTAGTTTTTTCGACAAACAAAACCCACTCAATAATAAAGGTTCTCAATTTTTAAATTGTGCATTCGATAAAGGAGATTCAGACTACATTGTAAGGAATAACAGAAAGTTAGTATCTAAATTATTTTATAATAAAGAAATTATTTTTGTTAATCAGATTCATTCTTCAAAAATCTTTATTTTTGATAATATTTATCCCAATGATATAAAAGCTGATGGCATAATCACAAGAAATAAGAATGTTTTATTAGGTATTTTAACTGCCGACTGTGCACCTATTGTTTTATTAGGGAATGAATATTTCGGAATTTTACATGTTGGCTGGCGTGGATTATTAGGTGATATAATTTTAAACGCTGTAAATATATTTATAAAAAGAGGAGAAAAAAAAGAGAATATTAAGTTTTTTATTGGACCACATTTAAAATTTAAATCTTTTGAAGTACAAAGTGATTTTATAGAAAATATTAAGCAACTAAAAAATTTTAGTATTTATTTAAAAGAGAATCAAAATAAGATATTCTTTAATTATACAAAGCTTATAGAAAACAAGATTAAAGAATTAGGTATTAATAATTATAAAACTTCTGGATTTGATACTTATTCAAACCCAAAAAAATTTTTTAGTCATAGATATTCTATGAAAAATGAATTAAAAGACTGTGGTAGACAGATAAGTTTAGTAGGTTATAACAAATGAAAATTGTATCAGGAAATAGTAATTTACCACTGGCAAAAAAAATTTCAACACACCTTGGTATTCCTCTAGTTGATGCTACAATAAAAAAATTTCCAGATAAAGAAATTTTTGTTGAAATTAAAGAGAATGTTCGAGGAGAGGATGTTTTTGTAATTCAATCAACTTCATTTCCTGCTAATGATCATGTTATGGAGCTTTTAATTACAATTGACGCCCTAAAAAGAGGATCTGCTAAAAGAATTGCAGCTATTGTTCCTTATTATGGATATGCAAGGCAAGATAGAAAGTCAGGACCTAGAACTCCGATTTCTGCAAAACTATTAGCAAACTTAATCAGTATTGCGGGTGCAAATAGAGCTCTTATGGTAGACCTACATGCTGGACAAATCCAGGGCTTTTTTGATATTCCTACAGATAACCTGTTTGCTGCTCCCGTCTTTATTTCTGATATAAAGAAAAAGTTTAAATCAGGGAATACTATAATCGTATCTCCTGATGTGGGAGGTGTAGTTAGAGCTAGAGCAATCGCTAAAAGAGTTGATTGTGATCTAGCAATAATTGATAAAAGAAGAGAAAGAGCAAGTGTTTCCGAAGTGGTGAATATTATTGGTGAGGTTAAAGGTAAAGATTGTATTTTAATTGACGATATATGCGATACGGCCGGAACATTAACAAATGCAGCAACAGCTCTTAAAAATGATAAAGCTAAATCAGTTTATGCCTACATTACTCATGGTGTTCTGTCAGATCCTGCAATTGAAAGAATAGAAAATTCGCCTATTGATAAAATGATAATTACTGATAGTATTCTGGCAAGAGATGATGTAATAAAATCTAATAAAATTGATATTCTTTCTATAGCTCCACTAATTGGAGAGGCAATAGAAAGAATTACTGATAATAGATCAGTATCGAGTTTATTTGCATAATTGAGGAGATAAATGTGACTGAAGTAACCCAGATTGAGGCAAAAAAAAGAGATTTAGTTGGAACTGGAATTTCTAGAGAGTTAAGAGGAAAAAAAATGATTCCTTGTATAATTTATGGGGAGAAAAAAGATCCAGTTCCAATACAAGTTGATGAAAAAAAACTAAGGGTACAAATAAGTGATGCTGGCTTTTTTTCGAAGCAATGTGAGATCAAAGTTGAAGAAAGTATTTATAAAGTGTTACCTAAAGACATTCAGCTACATCCTGTAAGTGAAAAAATACTTCATGTTGATTTTTTAAGAGTAGGTCAAAATACAACTGTTACTCTTTTTGTACCAGTTAAATTTATTAACGAAAATTCTAGTGAAGGTCTTAAACAAGGTGGGGTTCTTAATATCGTGAGACATGAAGTTGAAATTAAAACTCTGGTCTCAAAAATTCCTGAATTTCTAGAAGCCAACTTAGATGGTCTAGAAATTGGTGACAGTATTCATATTAGCTCAATAAAGCTTGAGCAAGGTGTTTCCCCTACGATAACAGATAGGGACTTTACAATCGCTACAGTAGCACCACCAACAGTGATGAAAGTTGAAGAAACAGCTACTGAAGAAGCTACTACAGCTGAAACTTCAGAAGATTCAGCTGAAAAAGTAGATGACAAAAAGACGGAAAAGAAAGAAGATAGCTCAGGGGATAAGAAAGAGTAACAAACTTATTTAATGAATGATAATACTGTCTGGTTTAGGTAACCCTGGAAAAGAATATAACGGAACTCGTCATAATATAGGTTTCGATTTAATAAATTGCTTACATAGACATTATAACTTTCCAGAATTCAGAAAAAAATTTGATGGTTTATTTTCAAAGTCCGAAATATTGGGTCAAGAAGTAGTAATGTTTAAGCCTGAAAAATTTATGAATTTATCAGGAAAGCCAATTAGGGCAATATCACAATTTTTTAAAGTAAATTGTAAAAGAAATCTTTATGTTCTTCATGATGATTTAGATCTTGCATTTCTAAAAATTAGAATTAAGGAGGCTGGTGGACATGGAGGACATAATGGAATTAAAGATATAATAAATAATATTGGTAATGAATTTCACAGAGTTAAAATTGGTATAAAGAATAATATTCTTATTGAAAACAAAATTTCATCAAGTGATTTTGTATTAAGTAAATTTTCTGCTTCCGAGAAACAAAATATTAAAAAGTTTAAAAAAAAAATTCAAGATCATTTCTATCTAATTTTAAATAGAAACTTTTCTTTATTTATAAATAATCTAAATATATAAATCATCATGGGTTTTAATTGCGGCATACTAGGGTTACCAAATATTGGAAAATCTACATTATTTAATGCATTGACGTCAACACAACAAGCTGAATCAAAAAATTATCCTTTTTGTACAATTGAGCCCAATATAGGAAAAGTATCAGTAAAAGATTTAAGATTAGATAATCTGTCAAAAATTTCTGATTCACAAAATAAGATTTATAATCAACTAGAATTTGTTGATATTGCAGGTCTTGTAAAAGGTGCAAGTAAAGGTGAAGGATTAGGAAATAAATTTCTGGGTAACTTATCAAATGTTGATGCAATAATACACTTAGTAAGGTGCTTTGAAGATAATGATATTACTCATGTTAATAATAAAGTATCCCCAATTGAAGACATTAAAGTAATTGAAACAGAACTTTTATTATCTGATCTTGAGAAGGTTGAGAGAATAATTGAAAACTACAAAAAAAAAAATAAGGGGAAAAAAGTTGATCAAAATTTCCTCGAGACCCTTGAAAAAAGTAGAAATTTTTTAGAAAATGGATATTCACTTCGAAATTTGAGTTATTCTGAATCTCAGGAAGAAGTAATAAAAACCTTTAGTCTTCTAACTTATAAGCCGATAATTTATGTTTGTAACGTTGATGAAAACTCTCTTATTGATGGAAATCAATTTAGTAAGTTAGTTGAAGCATATTCAAATGAGAGCAATTTAGGTTGTATGAAGATTTCTGCAAAAATTGAATCTGAAATATCTGGTTTCAAACTTGAGTCTGAAAAAAAAGAATTTTTAGAATCTATAGGTCTTCAAGAGACATCTTTATCAAAGTTAATTTCAAAAGGTTATGAAATTCTAGATCTTATAACTTTTTTTACATCAGGTCCCAAAGAATCTAGAGCATGGTCAATAAAGAAAGGAACATTAGTACCTGATGCTGGTGCAAAAATTCATACAGATTTCAAAACCGGTTTTATAAAAGCAGAGGTTATTTCATACGAAGATTTTGTAAAATTTGGTGGTGAAGCTAAATGTAAAGAAAACGGGAGACTAAAACTTGAAGGGAAAGAGTATATTGTCAATGACGGTGATGTAATAACTTTTAGGTTTAATGTTTAGCTTTATAATCTTCAAATAGTTTTACAATCTTGCGCATTTCTCCGTTTGATAATAACTTTGTCTGCTTAGTGATCAACAAGTAATAAAATTGCTCACTTAACTTTTCCAAAGCAATAGATAAATCAACTGCCTCCTCAAGGTTATCACCAATTGTAACCTGACCGTGGTTCGCAATAAGGCACCCCTTTCTTTTATGTAGAACCTTATTTACATATTTAGATAATTTGTCAGATCCAAATGTTGCATATTTAGAACATTTAATATCATTACCTCCAAATTCTGCAACCATATAATGAAATGAGGGTATACTAATTCTCATACAAGATAAAATTGAAGCCCATTTTGAATGACTATGAACTACAGCTCTTATATCTTTATGATTTCTATAAATCCATGAATGAAGTAATATTTCACTTGATGGTTTGTTTTTATTTAAAACTTTTCCATTTAAATCTACCTTAGAAATATCTTTAGGTTTCAAATTTGATGTTTTAATTCCTGACGGTGTAATATAAATTTCGTTTTTTTGTCTGTAACTTATATTTCCTTCAGATCCGATATTAAATTGTAATTGAAGGAGGTATTTTGAGGCATCAATTATTTCTTTTTTAAATCTCATTTCTTCATTAAATTATCGATTTCTTTTCTATTACAATCCATAATTCCATACTCCGTTATAATCTTACTCACCAACTTTGATGGTGTTATATCAAAAGCTGGGTTAAAAGTTTTTGCCCCAGGAAAGTAGGCATCACCCTCCAAAATACTACCATTTTTTTTTATTTTAATTCTTGAAAGTTCTGTTCCATCTCTTATTTCAATAGGAACATTTTCTCCTTTATTAAGTGATATATCAATAGTAGAGGTTGGTGCTGCAACATAAAAAGGTATATTATGGGTTTTTGAAGCTAAAGCCTTTAAATATGTACCAATTTTATTACATACATCTCCATCTCTAGTAATTCTATCACTACCTACGATACATAAATCCACTTCTCCTTTACTCATTAAATAACCTCCTGCATTATCAGCTATTACTGTATAAGGAACATTTTCATTTTTAAGTTCCCATGCAGTCAATAATGCTCCCTGATTTCTTGGCCTAGTTTCATCTACCCAAATATGAATTGGAATTTTATTTCTATTCGCAAGGAAAATTGGTGCTAGCGCAGTTCCCCAATCTACAGTAGCTAGCCATCCAGCATTACAATGAGTTAGAATATTTATTTTTTTATTTTTTCTTTTATAAATTTCCTCAATAATTTTATATCCGTTCAAGGCTATTTTTTTACTATTAATTATATCGTTGTTTCTAATAGTTCTAGCTAACTTAAGCGCAATTTTTCTTCTCTCAAATTGTTTTCCTTTTATTATTTTTTTATAACAAGAATTGAGAGCCCACTTTAAATTAACTGCCGTTGGTCTTGTTTCATATAATGCGTCATAAACCTTCCTCAAATATTTAATAGAGGAATTTTTATTTGTTATTACGGCTAAAGCATATGCTGAGGTAACTCCAATTAAGGGAGCACCTCTAACTTTCATTTTTTTTATAGCATCTAAAAAATCTTTTAGGTTTTTAAGCTCAATAACTTCAAATTTAAAAGGAAGTTTTGTTTGGTCAATTATTTTTATAACACCATCCTCTTCCCATATTGATGAGTAGTTTTTTTTATTTACCTTCATTAAAGATTTAAAATATATTTTAGTTTTGTTTTTGTGGATCTCTTGACATAAGAGAGATCAGAAATCATTGATTTTCTTGAAACCTCTTTGATCTTCTCACTGCAGGTAAATATTTTTCCCTTTGTAATTTCATTTATTAAAGAATTAGCTTTATTAGTATTTTTTTTTAAAGTATTGATTATTTGATCAACTGATACATTATCATGGTCTGGGTGCCAACAATCAAAATCTGTCACCATTGCAACACTAGCATAACAAATTCCTGCTTCCATAGATAGCCTTGCCTCTGGTAGGTTTGTCATACCTATAATATCACAACCCCACGATCTATATAATTGAGATTCTGCCAGAGTGGAAAATTGTGGACCCTCTATGCATATATATGTACCAAATTCATGTGTTCTAATTTTAAGTTTTTTAAGTTTTCGGAATACCCCTTGACTCAACTCCTTACAAATCGGATCTTTGAATGGGATATGAATAACAAGGTCGTCATCAAAAAAAGTATTTTGCCTTTTGGTTGTCTTATCTATAAATTGATCTACTACGACAAAATCTCCAGGCTTGAAATCTTTTCTCAGACTTCCCACTGCGGATAAGGATATAATATTTTCAACATTCAATTTCTTTAAAATCTCGATATTAGCTCTATAATTAACATTTGAAGGTGAAATGTTATGCTTTTTGCCATGTCTTGGTAAAAAAGCAACTTTGTTTCCGTTTATATTGCCAACGCACACCTCTGATGATGCTGGACCATAAGATGATTTAACTTTTACCCATTTTATATCTGACAGGCCCTCAACCTTGTAAAGACCGCTACCACCTATAAATGCGATCTTAATGGTATTCATTTTAATTTACATCTTTCCAGACTTTTCTTTTAACTCCAAGAAGCATTATGGTGAGGAGTATTAAAAAAAACAAGGTTTTTACACCAAGACTCTTTCTTTCCTCCAATTCTGGCTCAGCCGTCCATGCTAAAAAAGATGTCACGTCCCTTGCTATCTGAACATGAGTAGCATCTGTGCCATCATTATATTCAACTATATCATCCATAATTGGTGAAGGCATTGCAATTTGTTTACCTGGATAATATTCATTATAATACATCCCATCACTAGCTTCAAAATCTTCAGGAAAATCCTTGTAACCATTTAGTAGACTAAATAGATAATCGGCTCCACCAGCTCTAGCTTTTACCATAAGTGACAAATCAGGAGGGTATGCACCATTATTAGCTAATCTAGCTTGATTATCGTTTTCATATGGATTTACAAATTTATCACTTGGCTTTGCTTCTCTTTCAAACATTTCACCTTCATCATTAGGTCCATCCATAAGTATATATTCACCAGCAATTGATTTAATCTCATCTTTTGTCAAACCAATCCCCGTTAGATCTCTGTATGAAACATGTTTAAGTCCATGACAAGATGCACATACCTCTTTGTAAACAAGATAACCTCTTTGAAGTGATGATTTGTCAAATCTACCAAATACACCATTAAACGGCCAATTTTGTTCGATTAACTCCATTTTTTCTGAGGCTGAGTGGGAGTTGTTAACTCCTAGAAACAAAAATAATAGAACGATTTTAATTGAAAGTTTATTTAACATAACTCTCTTTAGTACTATTATCGAATTTTTTTGATAACACTGCCGACGAAATACTTGAGGGCAGGTGGTCTGAAACCTTTTCAAACTTTGACAGTAAAGGCATTATTATCAAAAAGAAAGAGAAATAGTAAGCTGTTGCTATTCTAGCTATTAAAACATAAATACCCTCAGCAGGCATAGCTCCAACCCAACCTAAAATTATACAATCGATTGCGAATAACCAGTAGAATTGTTTATAGAATGGTCTAAAGTTAGCACTTCTGACTTTGTGTTTATCTAACCATGGTAAGAAGAAAAGAACAAGCACTGCAGCAAACATTAGAAGAACGCCCAAAAGCTTATCTGGGACTGCTCTCAATATTGCGTAGAAAGGTAAAAAATACCATTCTGGAACAATATGAGCTGGTGTTTGTAAAGGGTTTGCTGGGATGTAGTTGTCTGGATGCCCTAAAAAATTTGGGGCGAAAAAGACTAAGCCTGCAAAAACTATCAAAAATACACCAAGCCCAAAATAATCTTTAACAGTATAATATGGATGAAATGGAATGGTATCATTTTCTGACTTTACATCAACACCTGTTGGATTGTTAGAACCAAATTGATGAAGCGCAACTAAGTGTAAGGCTACAACCCCAACAATTGCGAATGGAAGAAGGTAGTGTAGTACAAAAAATCTACTTAAAGTTGGATTGTCTACTGAGAATCCACCCCATAAAAAAGTCACTATATAATCACCAATAATTGGAAATGCCGAAAAAAGATTGGTTATTACTGTAGCCCCCCAAAAGCTCATTTGTCCCCATGGCAAGACATATCCCATAAATGCTGTTGCCATCATAAGCAGGAGGATGACAACTCCAAGCATCCATAATATTTCTCTCGGATATTTATAAGAACCATAATATAATCCCCTAAAGATATGTATGAAAACGATTATAAAAAACATTGAAGCTCCATTCATGTGAATATATCTCAAAAGCCAACCATTGTTTACATCACGCATAATTCTCTCAACACTTTCAAATGCTAAGTCAGTATTGGCCGTATATTGCATAGCAAGAAGAATCCCTGTAATAATCATAATTACCAAAGTGATACCTGCGAGTGAACCAAAATTCCAAAAATAGTTAAGATTTTTCGGAGTTGGGTAATCTCTCAAATTATGATTCATAAAGGTGAATATTGGAAGTCTTTTATCAATCCAACCTGTTACACCTTTTTGTTCTTGATTTTCATTATTGTTTTTCATTTTCAACCTATCCTTATTATATCATCAGAAACGAATTCATATGGAGGAACTTCAAGATTTAATGGTGCAGGACCTTTCCTAATTCTGCCAGATGTATCGTAATGTGACCCGTGACATGGACAAAACCATCCATTAAAATCTCCCTTACTATCACCAATTTTTTGTCCTAAAGGTACGCAACCTAAATGTGTGCAAACACCAACGACGACTAACCATTTTGGGTTCTTTACTCTAGATTCATCTGTGGCTTTATGGATTAGGTTGGTGACATCTGTACCACTGGCGTCGTCAATTTCCTCATTCGTTCTATGTCTAATAAATATTGGCTTACCTCTCCACATCACAGTTAGGCTTTGCCCCTCCTCAATCGGAGAAAGGTCAACTTCAGTTGAAGCTAAGGCCAAAACGTCTTTGGAAGGGTTCATGGTATCTATCATTGACCATAGAGTAACTCCACCACCTGCAATCGCTAGTCCTGCGGTTGTTACGAAAAGAAAATCTCTTTTGTCCTCGTCCACAGAGGATACAGTTTTTTTATTTTTTGAGTCGATTTTATCCATTTTTTAATTATTTTAATATAATATAAAAAATATTGCACTTAAAACAATGAAAAAAATTGATGAACAGAAAAAAAAATCATCATTATGGTTTAAATCACTAAGAAATCAAATTTGTGAAGAACTAGAAAAAATTGAAGGAATTCATTCGTCTACACCATCTAGATTTCAAAGAACTAGTTGGCAAAGGGACAAAGATGGGTCTCGGAAGTTAGGTGGAGGAGAAATGAGCTTAATAAGGGGTAAAGTTTTTGAAAAAGCAGGTGTTAATATCTCAACCGTTTTTGGAGAATTATCAGACTCAATGCTCGGCAAAATACCAGGAACACAAAATTCAAAGAATTTTTGGGCATCTGGTATTTCCGTTGTAATTCACCCGTTTTCCCCAAAAATCCCAACGATTCATATGAACACTAGATTTATTGTTACTGAAAAATCTTGGTTTGGAGGTGGTGCAGACATTACACCCACTAATAAAAAATCTGAAAAATCTAAAAAAATTGCTAAACTTTTTCATAAAAATTTAAAAAAAATTTGTGATAAATATGATCCAGGGGCTTATGATAAATACAAAAAGTGGTGTGATGAATATTTTTATTTGCCGCATAGAAGGGAAGCTAGGGGCTTAGGTGGGATTTTTTACGATTATTTAAATTCTGATAACTGGAATGAGGATTTTCTTTTTACTAAAAATGTAGGTGAAACTTTCCTTCAAACCTATAAAAAAATCGTAGATGATACAATTTCCGATCAATGGGATGCTGATGATAAAAAAATGCAATATCATCGGAGATCAAGATACGTTGAATTTAATTTGTTACATGATAGAGGTACAAAATTTGGACTCCAAACCGATGGAAATATAGAGGCTATTTTTATGTCCCTACCACCTTTTGCATCATGGTAAATATTTAATAGCAAAATCTAGACAACTTCTTTTATTTTTTGAAAAATTATTTTTTATCCACCAACGTTCAGTATTCTTAAGAACATTTCCAATCACCTTGCTCCTATCAAATCCTAATTTGACTAGATCATCTCCTCTTAGTGGAAACTTTTTCCTTTTATGATTTTTTATTAAAAGTTTCGCCTTAACAAGTTGATCATAGGGTATTTTTTTTTCAGCACATTGAATTAAGATATTATCCTCAATAAAAGACTTATCATTTTTATAAAGTAATTTGTTGAGAGATTTTTGATCTAGATTAAATTTTTTAATTCTATTTAAAAGTCTCTTTCTGAGTTTCTTATTAATCTTGCCAGAAAATTTACGTATATTGTTAGAATTTCTCATTAAATATTTCAATCGTCTTTCAAAGTCTATGCAATCTAGTTTGTGCTCTAATTCACAAAATTTATCGAAATTATTAAAATTGAATTTTATATCGAAAGATTTTTCAAACAATTTTTTTAAATCGTTAACTACTGATTTTTTTACTAGTTTTTGATGTAAATTTTCGTAATTTAAAATTTTCCTTATTTCATCAAATTTTCTTTCAAAAGATAATGATTTCAAATTTTTGTGGTACTTTACTAATATTTTAATTATTTTATTATTAAATGAATCTGCATAGTAAATTGAAAATCTATAGAATCTTATTATTCTCAAAAAATCCTCATTTACTCTTTTGTTAATATCTCCAATGAACCTCACATAACCACTAATCAAATCATTTACGCCATCATTTGGGTCATATAAATATCCATTAGTATCACAATAGATTGAGTTAAATGAAAAATCTCTTCTCTGAGAATCTAATTTAATATTTTTAGTAAATTCTACTTTAGCCCATCTACCATCTGAGCTAACATCAGATCTCATTATTGTTACATCAATTCTAATACTGTTTATTATGACAATTATTGACCCAAACTTTATACCTAATGGAATGTATTTTATGTTATTTTGTTTTAAACAAATAAGTAAGTTGGGCATTTCAATATCTACAACTAAGTCAGCCTGAAAATTATTATTGTTATTCAATATCAGATCTCTAACTGCACCTCCCACAATATAAACTTTACCACTCTTTGACCTAACGCATTTTTCTATAATCTTAATTTCTTTTAGCGGGATTTGTACCTTTTTACATGTTGAACTAAAATTTTTAATTTTTTTCATTGAAGTGACCAGGAATAATTTGTTTGCCATCAAATTTTGGAGGAATATATTTTTTATTGATATTTAAATTGTTGGTAGTGAGATAAATCAAAATAGGAATTGAGAAAAGCATTATAATTAAAATATTGAGGTATATTTTATACTTCTTTGTAATTTTTTTTGAAATAACATACAGAAAAATTAAAAGTATTGTAACTAAAAGAATAATAAAAGATTTGATCATTTTAAAAAAAAATATTTAATGATACATTAATTTTAACATTTAATATTTAATATAGTTATGAAGTTTCAAGTTAATCACAATTTTTTAATTACTTTTCTAACAATTTTTATCATATTTTCCAAATCAAATGCTAAATTAATGTCATTTCAAAGTGAATACGAAATCTCAAATTTACAAAAAGAAGAAGCTAGAATTCCTGGAAAAACATATGTTGATAAAGCGAGTGGGTATCTTCTTATTGACTGGTTAAATAGCTGTCAAAATTCTTGGGTTTCAAATCAAAGAATGATGACAAGGTTTATTAACTCTCATGGGGTCGGAACGCTAAGCGAAATTAATTATTCCTTAAACGAAATGAATAGTGGAGATAAAATGGAATTTGTTCTTGAAATAAAAGAAAATGCAGAAGTTCAAGAAAGATTTTATGGTATGGCAAAAAAAAGTAGCGACCTTGAAGTCAAATTTAAACAAAGAGAAACAAAACACAATTTTCCAACTGATGTAATTTTTCCTCGACAGTTCCTTGATGACATTATATCAAATCTCAACTCAAAAAAGAAAATTATGGTAAGAAATGTTTATGAAGGTACTATCCCAGACAAATATTTTAAAATTTCAGTTTTTTTTACTGATGAAATTAAAATAGTTAAAAATAATATTATATCTAAGAATATTTCTAATGAGTTTAGAAAAATTAAAATGGCTTATTATCAGGATAGTGAACAAACTCCGATTTTTGAACAAACTGTTCTTTTAAACGATCAAGGAATTGCGAATTCTTTTCAATATGACTATCCAGATTATTCTTTATCTTTAAAATTAAAAAAAATTAAATTAGTTCCTTCGGAATGTAAATAAGGGTTTGTTGTGAAAACAAACCCTTATTTTTTTGGTGGGGAGACTTTAAATTACTTCTTAACGAAGTCAGGATGAGATACAGAACCTAATTCACTCATATCAAGTCCGTATTCTTCATCTTCTTTATTTGCTCTTAGTCCTATGGTAATTTTTATAATTGTCCATACGACATAACTTACAACTAAAGTAAACACACCGTAAGACACTACACCTATGAACTGTGTAGCTAATGATGCGTCTGGGTTTGTCCAGGCAACAACCAGGGTACCCCATATTCCTGCAAACAAGTGTGCAGGTATAGCTCCAACTACATCATCGATTTTTAACATATCAAGTAATTTCATACCATACATACAAATTATTCCACCTATGGCTCCAATGATAATTGCTTGACCCATCGAAGGTGTGAGAGGTTCAGCAGTTATAGCAACCAAACCGGCTATAGCACCATTTAAAGTGGCAGCAATATTTGTGTGACTATTAGTAATTTTACTTACAATCATACATGCTAATACTCCTCCAGCTGCGGCTAGGTTTGTGTTTACAAAAATATCAGCAACTGCTGTTGCGTCTGCTCCAGAACCTAGTGCAAGTTGTGATCCCCCATTAAAACCAAACCATCCGAGCCATAAAATAAATACTCCTAAAGTTGTTAAAGGTAATGAACAACCTGGCAAAGTTTTGACTGAACCATCACTACCAAATTTGCCTGTACGAGAACCTAAAATGATTGCTCCGGCTAGGGCAGCCCAGCCTCCAACAGAGTGAACTAAAGTCGAGCCAGCAAAATCAGAAAATCCCATTTCGCTCAACCAACCTCCACCCCATTGCCATGAACCTGCAATTGGATAGATAAAAGCTGTAAGAATAACAACAAATAAAAAGAATGGCCAAATTAAAATTCTTTCGGCTAATGCACCTGATACGATAGATGCGGCTGTAGCTACAAAAACCATTTGGAAATACCAATCGGATGCTGCCGCGTAACCGGTTTCAAGGTCAACGTCTGAGCTTCTATCAAAGATCGAAAATGAGCCTATATAACCACCATCAACCCCATCATACATTAGGTTATATCCAACTAGATAATACATAAGACCAGCCAGTGAAAATAATCCTATATTTTTTAAACAAATTACTGCAGTATTTTTACTTCTAACTTGACCTGCCTCTAACATACAGAAACCTGCTGCCATAAACATGACAAGAAATCCACATACCAAAAACAGAAATGTATTCAAGATATATGCTACTTCAGAAGATACTGCTGAATCTGAAGTTTCTTGAGCCCCCACCGAGGAAGAAAGTCCAAATATTGCAATACTAAATAAAGCAAATAGACTCTTCCTAAATATAGGGGAAGTTTTATTTATTAAAATATTTGTAAACATATTTACTCCCTATAAAATTAATATTATAACAAAACGCAAGTATGCAGGAAATGTGCCAAGATATTAATATTATTAATAAGTTATTGAATATATTGTTAAAAAATAAAATTTTAATTTTATCACAATTATTTTTTGTATATTTTTTAACCATTTATGCCATATTGTATAACTTTTAATCACTATGCAGGAAAGATACTCAGGAGACATTCATGATTTTTTTAAACTAAATTTCTTAGAATTTATGTCCCATGGCCTTGAAGAAAAAATTGGACTTAATTGGTACTTAGTCAAACCAGAACTAATAGGTAACTCAGAAGTAAAAAAAAAAGATGGTGAAAAAAGGAATTTTCTTAAATCACAGGAGTTTATAAAAATTAACCCAGATCTTATTGAAGAATTGAAACCATTTAAGAACATGAAAAATAGAAGAATAAAAAAATTCTCTACCAACCCAAAATTCAATAATTTTTTGAAATTTTATAATTCTTCGTTACCTCTTCAACATAGAAGGAGATGGTTTTATAGATCTTTAATTTTCTTTAAGGATTTAAAAACTATTTTTCTTGACCCTGACAATGGTATAAGCTTCAAAGAAAAAGGAAAGAAAAATATTAAATATTTGAACTTATCAGAACTACATCAATATTACACAAATGGAAAAACCGTAACGTTTACACAGTTTCAATCCTTTAATACACACTACAAAATATACATAAAAAAAATTTTAATGATATTAGAGAAAAATGGCCTTAAGAGTCACTATCCAATTATACGAAATAGGACAGGACCTAATACATTTTATATAACGGTAGGAAATATAAAAAATAACAAATATGAATTTTTGATTAAATCTTATGCACAAAAATTTGATAGAGTAGAATTAGTTATGCTTTAATTTTTTTTTTAAGAAAAACCAACTAGTTATGGCTGGCAATCCAACTAAGATTTCCCTAACTCTTCTACCTAATGCGATAGAAAATGAAGTTTCAGAATTCAAGCCTACAAAATCTCCAACTATTATAAAGGCTAACTCTTGAACTCCAATTCCTGCGGGAATAAAAAAGGCAACTGCTCTAATAATCCCTGAAAAAGATTCAATAACGATAACGTCTATAATACTAGGATCGTAACCTATAATCCAAAGAAAAACATAAATTTCAAAAGCTCCACCTAACCAACCTAGAATTCTAAATATTAATGCTTTAATCAAAATAGTTTTTTTTTTAATAGCTTGATAAAGAGCTCTATCAATTCTAATTATTGAAAAAATTTTTTTAGGTGGAATTTTGTAAGCAAAAAGGCTGGGTATTTTTTTAATCAACAATTTTAGAATTCTTTTACTGATAAAAAAATAAAAGATTACACATGAAATAAAAATTAATAATAGTGATAATGATAAATAGATTACATTCTTACTTAATAAGTCATCATCACTTCCAAAAAGAAAATAAATGAAACTTAATATCGCAATTAGAAATAGTGAGAAGGTAGCAATAACTAGATCAATAAAAACTGTTGAAGTAGCCTCAGCTGTTGATAAACCTTTTTTTACTGCAAGATAAATTCTTACAAATTCACCTGTAATACTTCCAGTAGGAAAGAATTTGCCAGTAGCCTGCGAAATCCATACTATTATGAAAGACCAAAGTAATGATAATTTAGGATTCTTAGATAAAATTACCCATGTCATAGCATCAAAATATAACGTTGGAATGTGTGCAATGATTAGTAGATATAAAAGATCTTTATTTTCTATTATTATACTTATTGCTTTTTCTCCAGAAAAAACCTCATAGACCCAATTAAAAACGAGGATGCCTAAGAATAATAAAATTAAATATTTGATCTTAGTTTTCATTTATTATATATTTCTGAATTTTTTATTTCATCGCAGATCTCGATGGATGAATTTTCGTCAACTCTTGGGTGCCATGAAAATAAACTATATCTTTTATAGAACAAAATTCCACTATGAGGTGGAGATGAATAATCATAATTTATCAAAGGTCTAAAACATTCTTGTTTAAGATAAATATACTTAAGATTTTTTTTTTCTGATTTATAGACACTCATACTCTTAGTTTTGAATAACCTTTGCTCTTTATCTAAATCTAAAACAACCTCAGAGCCATTTATTTCAAAAAAGGTATTTGTATTTATTACTTGACCATGAAAATTATATTCAGGGAATTCGAATACTTCACAATATGGTTTAAGTTTGGAAGCTATGAAATTTGCAACATCATGATCCTGATGTCCCCCTTCATACGCTGGACAAAATATTGTATCTATTTTCTTATCCAAAATTATTTGCTTCAATAAAAAATATGATTTATCAATATTTGTTTTTAAATGTCTAGTTGGAATGTCTTGTAAAAAAAAATCATTTACACCCAAATTAGCAAGACTCTTAAGCATTTCTTGATATCTTATAGACACATCTTTTTTATAGTTTTTCCTTTTCCAAAACCAATTCATATTAGGACTTATAACTCCATTTGTTAAAAAAACTAATATTACTTTTTGTTTCCTTAAAAAATATTTTATTAAAATACATGAACCTACGATTTCATCATCAGGATGAGGAATTACAAATAATACATTCTTCATAGCTTTATATAATAGATTTCCATTCTTCAAAAAAGATATCATAAAATATATCTTCCCATGATGGATAATTATTTGATAATTGAACTTTTTCTTTCATAAGTTTAATTTTTTTTTTATTCCTCAGCAATTTAATTATTTCCCCTGACCAATTTTCTGGAGATTGATTATTTAAGATAACACCATCTTCTCCATTTTTTTTTATTCTTTTTCCACCTCCATCTTTTGAAACAACACAAACTGCTCCACACGCCCTTGCCTCCAATATAACCTGAGGTCCGGTTTCAAAAATAGAGGGAAATACAAAAAGATCACAAATATTATAAAATTTACTAACTTCAGTCGGATTTAAATAGTCTAATATCAATAATTTTTTGTTGCATACATTAAGACACTCTTCACCATGTATATTTTCTCCAGCCATCACAGTTGTTACATTACAACCTTCTTCGAGTAAAATTTTATTAATTTTCGCAAGTAAAATTGCTCCTTTCAATTTATGAATTCTGCCACAAAAGAAAATTAATTTATTATCTTGATTTAT
Source organism: uncultured Alphaproteobacteria bacterium (assembly GCA_902595755.1). Taxonomy (GTDB): domain Bacteria; phylum Pseudomonadota; class Alphaproteobacteria; order Methylaequorales; family Methylaequoraceae; genus TMED13. The sequence goes on from CACJRF010000001.1 coordinate 144,213, forward strand.
TTTATATTTGTTAAAAAAAGATTTTTTATTAATATTTTTTTTAAAAAAAATCTTTTTATCAATTCCTCTAGATATTTTCCCAACCTTAATTTTATTATTTTTCAAAAAACTCAGTTGTTCATTAGAAAAATCATCATTAAAAAATGCAAACTTACAGTTTTTTATATATTTGTTTATTTTTTCTTTTTGAGAGTTAGATATCTTTTTATGAACTTTTAATTTTTTTATTAATAATTTATTCAGAAAATTTGGTAGTTTTTTCAATATTTCTAAAACATAATATTCTGTGTATGATGGAGTATCTGTATGATATGAGGTAGTCAAAGGTATCCTCCAGATTTTTGATGCTAATTTTGCAGTTTTAGCCATACAATGAAGCTGATCTGTCGAATGGATTAGGTTATAATTTTTTAATTCAAATAGAAGTCTTAAATTTATTGGTGACAAATCCGTAGAATCTGCATCAATACCTAAAAAACTTAAATTGGAGCTGGAGAAACCAGGTTTATAAATATTAAAGTTAATATTTTCACTTACTTTAATTATTTCCCTTTTTTTTCCCAAAAAAAAAAATACTAAATCAATATTTAGTTTTCTTTTTTCTAAACTTTGGCTAATTCTTTCCCAGAATTTTACATGGCCTCCAGATTTTTCATTACTTTCTAAATCAATAAGGATTGCAATCTTTTTTCTGGAATTCACTCAATACCTCCAAAAATAAAAGTGTAAGCTGCTATTGTTATAATAGCAGTAAAATTCATTACTAAACCATTTTTAACCATAAAATTCATTTTAAAGCTGTTATTTGAATAAACAATAGCATTAGGTGGTGTTGAAATAGGCATCATAAAAGCACAACTTGCTGAGAGAATGAATGGTAATAAAATCTGAATTAGATCAAGATTATTTGCATTTGCAAAAACACTTAAAATTGGCAATAATAAAAATGTTGTAGCTGTGTTACTTGTGAACTCTGTCATAAAAGAAGTGAAAAGAGCAATTACAAGAATTATTAAAAATAGATCTAAATTACTAAGAACATCAAGGAAAATTGCTAATTTTTCAGCCAGACCAGATGAAATAATTAAAGATGCTAAAGCTAATCCTCCTCCAAATAAAATTAAAATATTCCATGGTATCTCAAGAAACCAATCATTATTTAAAATTGTTTTATAATTGTTTGAAGGAATAATAAAAAATAAAATTCCACCAAAAATAGCTATTATTGAATCTGTAAGGTCTATATTAAAAATAATATTTAATTTGGATTTAAAGATCCATAAAGATGCTGTTAATAAAATAATAAATGATGTAATTTTCTCACTTTCTGAAAACTTACCTAGACTTAAGTAATTCTGTTTTAATTTTGATTTTGAAATAGATTCATTTGGTCTATCAATTCTTAGATAAATATAGACAAGTAAGAAGGTAATGAGAGTTAACACTAATGGAAAAATGTGGAATATCCAACTTTTAAAGTCTATTAAAACATTATAATTATCCTCAATAAATCCTATAAATATGGCATTTGGAATTGTTCCTATAGGTGTTGCCATACCACCTATTGAGGCTGAATACGCAATAGCAAGTAATAGTAAATTTGAATAATCAAAATCTTTTTTTTTATCTAAATTCTCCTCAATAATTGACTTAACTATAGGTAACATTAATAAACATGTAGCAGTGTTTGAAAAAATCATACTTAATGAGGCTGTTAGAAAACATACAGATATTAAAACATTAATCTTTGTATTACCAAATCTGTGAAGTATTCCGAGTGCAATTCTCTGGTGCAATTTACTTTTTTCAAAACCTTGAGCAATCACAAATCCCCCAAGAATCAGAAAAACTACACTACTAGAATAACTCGACAGTATTTTCTTTAACTCAATTTCTACAACTAAAGGAGCCACAAGAATTGGGATCAGAGCTGTTATTGAAGTTGGGATTAATTCTGTTATCCATAAAATAATCATTAAAATCATAACTTTAGATACAAGAATTTGAGTATCCGTTAAAAATCCAGGAGATATTAAAATTTCTGGAATAAAAAAGATTAAAATTCCGATTAATATTAATAAAAGATATCTTCTCATTTGTTATTCTCTAAAGCTTTTTTCCTCTAGATCAATCCAATCTCTCTCAAGTAAAGACAAATCATTCTGGGCTTGCTTAATTTTATTTATAGTTTCTTTATAATCTTTATCATCATAATTAATTTTTTTAATGCTTTGTAATTTTTCACTAAAGTTTCTTATTTCCTTTTCTTTATTCTCAATTTTTTTTAGTATTTGAGCAATAAGTTTACCAGTGGATATTGGTTTGGTTTTATGTTCTGTTGTTTTAAGATTTTTCTTTTTATGATTTTTATTTTCTAAATTCTTGCCAACATAGTTCAAATCCTTTTCAATATCTAATGAGGACATATAGCCACCCTTTCCATCTAAAAAAATAAACTTAGTACAAGTTTTTTTTAAAAAATCTACATCGTGTGAACTAATGAATACACCACCTTTATAAACTTTGAGAAAATCAATTAAAATATCTATAGTTTCCATATCTAAGTCATTTGTTGGCTCATCTAAAAGAACAATCTCCTTTGGTTCAGCAAGAATTTTTGATAATAACAATCTATTTTTTTCTCCTCCAGATAAGTTCATGACTTTATTATCAACACTTTTAGGATCAAATAAAAAATTCTTCAAATAACTACAGATATGAATTTTTTTTTCTCCAACCTTTAAGTAGTCTCCTCCAGAAGGTATTAAATTTTGCTTTATTGACTTATTATCGTCAAAGTTTTCTGCATCTTGATTAAAAAAACTAAAATCAATGTCCTTTTTTATCTTAATTTTTCCGTGATCTAAAATTAGATCACCAGAAATCATTTTTAAAAAAGATGATTTACCAGAACCATTTTTACCTATTATGCCTATTTTTTCATTTCTCATAAGTTTAAAATTAAAATCTTTAATTATTACTTTGGTGGAAAGATTATTTTCAAACGATTTGCTCATATTAATGAAATTAATAAGTATATTTGGACCATTATTTTCTTTTTTGTCTTCGAGTGGTATTTTTACTTTTGAAATTGTTTTAACAAAATCAGATCTCTGTTGTTCATAATTTTCTTTAAATGAAAAAAGTTCTTCTTTTCTCCTTTCATTCCTTTTTCGTCTTGCTTTAACCCCTTTTGACAACCAATCAATTTCGTTATCTAAAATTTTTTTTTTATTTTTAAGTTCTCTTTCTTCCTGTTTGAGTAAAAGTGATTTCCACTCTTCGAAAAATTTAAATCCTTTTGGAGAAACTTTTACTTTTCCTCTATCTATCCAAAAAACTTTATTTGTTATATTTTTTAAAAAATCTCTATTGTGACTGATGACTAAATATGAACCTTTAAATTCTTTAACCAAAAAGTTTTCGAGCCACTTTATGGATTCTATATCAAGATGATTGGTCGGTTCGTCAAGTAACAATAAGTCTGGCTCATCTAATATTGACTTTATTAAATTTAATTTTCTTAGTTGACCTCCAGATAGACTATTCATATCCAAATCCCAATCAAGTTTAATTTTTTGAAATATATTTTTTATTTTAAATTTTTCCGTATGATTTTCATCATCATACGTTTGTAATATAAAATTTTTGATCTTAACATTTTGTTTCTTAAGATTTTTTTGATGCATTATAGAAATTTTTACATTTGGATTTGACCAAAATTCGCCTTGATCAATATTAATTTGTTTAGTAAAAACATTGAATAGGGATGATTTTCCGGCACCATTTTTACCAACAAGTGCTATTTTATCATCTCTATGTACTGTTACGGATAGATTATCAAATAATCTAGACTTATCGTAGCCAAAAACACAATCTACAATTGATAGCAGTACTTCTTTTGAACTCATATTAATGTGGCTGGGGTGGTAGGATTCGAACCTACGAATGCCGCTACCAAAAAGCGGTGCCTTACCACTTGGCCACACCCCAATTAGCTTTAAAGATAATCATTTTTCACTTCTTATACAAGGTTTATATCATTTATAGAATTTACTAATTTCGTTTTCATAACCCAAAATGAAGGAAATTTTAATCTCAACATATTTTCTGCAATTTTTAAACTTTCTTTATTTTTATAAAATGAAAAACAGGTTGCACCTGAGCCAGTCATTCTCGAATATAAACTATCTGTTTTAGATTTTAAAAATTCTAAAATTGTCTTTATTTGTAAAAGCTCTCGTATTGCCACTGCCTCAAGGTGATTTTCTTTTTCCTTTAAAAATTCTAAGTTTAGTTTATTAAATTTGATTTCTTTTTTGACCTTGTTTTTTTTTAATATTTTTAACTTTTCAAAAATTTTTTTAGTTGAAACTTCTTTAAGCGGATTAATCAAAAGAACATAATAATTACACAACTCGTGGTTAACAAATTCAATTTTCTCACCAATTCCCTTTATTATAGCTGACTTACCGTAGTAACAAAACGGAACATCTGCTCCAATAGAAATCAAAAAATCATCAATATTCTTACTTTCTTTTATTCTAAAAATCTCGTGAATTGCTCTTATAACTGTTGCAGCATTTGATGAACCTCCACCCATTCCTGAAGAGATTGGTAAATTTTTCTCAAGGGTCACACAAACTTTAAATTTTCTTTCATAAAGCTTCTCAAGACCATTTATTACTCTTAGAATTATATTTTCGTTAAGGTCTAGAAATTTTCCGAATGGTCCTTTTATTTTTAATTGAAATGAGTTGGACTTCTCAATTTTTATTACATCGCCTAGCTCACAGAAAGTCATTAAACTCTCTAAATTATGAAAGCCATCTTTCCTTTTACTTGTAACCTCTAAGTATAGGTTTAATTTTGCTGGAGAAATGAATTTATTTAACTTTCTCATCTTTTTTAAAGTCCCTTATTTATCTTTTTATGAACTAAATTTTTATCTTTGTAATCTGGATCTATAACAAGTACTTTTTTCCACTGTGATAATGCCTCTGACTTTCTATTAGACATCCAATATGCATCACCCAAATGATCATTTAGCGTTGCGTCATCAGGTAACATAACAACAGCTTTTTCTAAGTGATATACTGATTCTTCAAATTTTTTTGATAAAAAATACGCCCAACCCAGTGAATCTCTTATATAACCATCCGATGGTTCTAAATCTACAGCTTTTTTTAAAAGTTCTAAAGCCTTATCAATATTCATTTTTCTGTCTAACCAACTATAAGCTAGATAGTTCAAGACGTACGGATCATTAGGATTTAAGTCTAGAGATCTTTTAAAATCTTGTTCAGCTTTTCCCCAATTTTTAATTTGTTCATATGATATTCCCCTTGAGTAAAGAATATTAGATGTTCCTTCAAGCTTATCATTTTCTATCAGCTCCGAATACACAGCTATAGCTTGTTTATAATTTTTAAGTTTTCTATATTTGTCTCCAAGTATTCTTTTCATTTCAAATTCTCTTGGAAATTTATTAGTAAATTCTTTTAATTCATTAATGAATATTTTATTTTTTTCTAATTTTTCTAGAAATGCTAACTTCATTTTAAAAATTTTGTAAAAGTAGAGATTTTTTTCATCAATATTATGTAAATTCTTTAAAGCTATATTATCAAACTCTAAATCATTCAAAACGCCTGCAAGTAGAAGCCTCATAGCATTAAAATCTGGTCTAATTTTTAAAGAGAGTTTTCCAAAAAAAGCTGCATACATATTTAAGTTGTTAGAATAATACCAACTAGAAATATTATAAAGAACCTCAGCTATACCATCACTTTGAGTATAAATTGGATTAAACAAATCTTTATGATTTCTTAAATAGCTTATATCATAATTCTGAAAATTAATTTTTAGTTTTTTTAGTTCCTCATTTTTTTTAAGCACCTCATTATGATTTTTTTTATCTATGGCATTTAATAGTAATATCTCCTTAAGCCTAAATGAGGCAAAGTTTTCAATTTCAATCTTTGTAAAATATTTATCGGACTTTTGTTTATTTTTCTTATTTTTATAAAATAGTGCTGTATGAAGGCAAATTATAGGGATACATTCACTTTCTATATTTAGTTCATCTGTATCTTTATAGCCTAACCAAATATTAAATGCTCTAATAAAGTTAGAGTCAAATTCATTTAATTTAATATTATCTAGATAATTTTCTGAAGATTCTGATTTTAAAAATTTTTCAATAGTCATGTAAAAATTTGCGGGAATATTATTTTCATCTGTCAGAAGAATTTTTTCACTTATTAAGCGAGAATTGTTCCAATCACCAAAAATTACAGATTGGAATAGTATTTCTTCATAAAAATTTTTATCTATCTGATCTAAGTCTATTTTGTATAAAAACTTTTTTAAGTTGTAAGAATCACTATTTTGCTTTGCATGATTCCAAGATAGAAAGTTTCCATAGTAGCTAGGTTTTTCTACCTCTGATTTTACTATCTCAAAGTTGAATAGTATGATGAATAATACTAATAATTTATTACATACCTGTATAATTTGGGCCACCTCCTCCTTCAGGAGTTATCCAGTTGATATTTTGAGATGGATCTTTTATGTCACATGTTTTGCAATGAATACAATTCTGTGCATTTATTTGTAGCCTATTAAGTCCTTCATCATTTACAATTTCATAAACACCTGCTGGACAATACCGTTGCTCAGGGGAGTCATACAATGCTAAATTTTTATCAATTGGGATTTTTTCATCAGAAATTTTCAGATGAATTGGTTGATTTTCCTCGTGATAAGTAGAAGAAAAAGAAACATTAGTAAGTCTATCAAATGATATTTTGCCATCTGGTTTAGGGTAAACAATTTTTTTAGCTTTATTCTTTTCTTGAAGTGAACAATGGTCCGGTTCTCCATGTTTTAGGGTCCAGGGTGCTTTTCCTCTTAAAAAAATTTGATCTATACCTGTCAAAATTATTCCTAATTTCAAACCATATTTAAATGATGGACGTACATTTCTTGCTGCTTTTAACTCTTTTCCTGCCCATGAGTTATTGAAATCTGATTGAAAGCTTTCAAGTTCAACTCCCTCTAGATTTTGCTCTAACTTTCTAAATACGTTTTCAGAAGCAATAATCCCAGATTTCATGGCAGTGTGTGTACCTTTTATTTTTGGTGTGTTAAGCGTTCCAGCATCACAACCGATTATTGATCCACCAGCAAAAGAAAGCTTTGGTAGTGACTGCCAACCACCTTCATTTAGTGCACGTGCTCCATATGATACTCTTCTACCTTCGTCAAGTAACGGTTTAATTGAAGGGTGCATTTTAAATCTTTGAAATTCCTCATAAGGGGATAAATATGGGTTTTTGTAGTCAAGCCCAATAACAAAACCTATTGATACTAAGTTTTTATCTAAATGGTATAAAAACGATCCACCATAAGTGTCTTGATCTAGTGGCCATCCAATTGAATGCATTACATTTCCAGGTTCAGATTTTTCTGGTTTAACTTCCCACAATTCTTTCAAGCCAATACCGTAGGTTTGATGTTGAGCTTCCTTTCTTAGATCAAACTCACTCATCAGCTTTTTTCCTAAATGACCTCTGCAACCCTCTGCGAAAAGAGTAAATTTTGAATGAATTTCTATACCAGGTTGATAATTTTGACCGGGGCTCCCTTGATTATCAACGCCAAGATCTCCGGTAACTATTCCTTTGAGAACACCATTATTTATTATGATGTCTGATGCAGCAAATCCTGGATAAATTTCTACTCCCAACTTTTCTGCTTCACTTCCTAACCATTTACACAAAGAACCAAGTGAAATTATAAAATTACCTTTATTATGCATGACTGGAGGAATTAGAATATTTGGAATACTAAATGATTTTTCATCAGTCATAAATTTGACCGATTCTTTTTTTACATTAACTTTAACTGGACATTCGGGATTATCTCTCCAGTCATTAAATAACTCATCCATTGCAGTAGGTTGGAGTATAGCCCCAGACAAAATATGTGCTCCAACTTCAGAACCCTTTTCAACAACACAAACAGAATAATCTTTATTATTTTCTATACACATTTTTTTAAATTTAATTGCAGCGGCTAACCCTGAAGGACCTGCACCAACAATTAAAAGGTCATAATACATTTTTTCTCTTATCATATCTTTTTTTAATTATTTTAATAAATTTATAGTAGAATATATATATTAATGAAAGTTAAAAACATAAAGTCTTTTATTGAGTTTTATAAAAACTTAGAAATTACCGCATCAATTACTAATACAACTAGGCATGAGGCTACTGCTTCATTACAAGAATGTTTGGCTAAAAATAAATCGAAAAAAGCTCCAATTTTTAAAGAATATAATAAAAATCAGTCAAAACAAAAAAAATTGGAGATACTTAAATCACACGTAAAAGATATTAATTGTGATTTAAAGGATATTGCAACTAATTTAGTTTTTAATGATGGCAATATTGATTCTGAAATTATGCTTGTTGGAGAAGCCCCAGGTGCTGAGGAGGATAGACAAGGCAAACCGTTCGTTGGGGAAGCAGGCAAACTTCTAGATAAAATTCTTTCACTTATAGAGTTAAAAAGAGAAAAAAATTTTTACGTTACAAATATTTTATATTGGAGACCTCCTGGAAATAGAACTCCGAATAGCAAAGAAATTTCTCTGTGTTTAGAATCTACTGTTGAACACATAAAAATTATAAAACCTAAACTTTTAATTTTAGTTGGAGGAATTGCGGCTAAATCTTTATTAAATTCAAAAGATGGTATAACAAAACTTCGAGGTATAAATCATTATTATTGTTATGATGATAATGGGTCTAAAGTTCATACTAGAGCAATTTTTCATCCTGCATATTTATTGAGAAATCCCATTGAAAAAAAAAGAATGTGGGATGACGTTCTAGAAATTGATAACTTAATATCAAAAAATAATATAAAAAGGTAATATGAGTTCAATAAGTTTAGGTATAGTTATAATTGTTGTATCTGATAGTAGAAACGAGCAAACAGACAAATCAGGAAAAGTCCTGGAAGATCGTATTAATACATCTGGTCATAAATTAATAAAAAAAATTTTTCTTAAAGATAATTTTGAAGATATAAAAACTAAACTTAAGGAACTGATTAGTTCTGACAACCACAATGTAATCATATTGTCAGGTGGAACAGGATTAACTGGTCGAGACTCCACACCTGAGGCAGTCAAATCTGTAATAAAAAAAGAAATTCCTGGGTTTGGAGAAATATTTCGAATGATTAGTTACAATAAAATCGCAACCTCTTCTCTTCAATCAAGGGCTATGGCGGGATTAGCTGATGATAAATTTATATTTGCACTCCCAGGTTCTCCTGGCGCTTGCAGGGATGCATGGGACAATATTCTAGTGCATCAGCTAAATTCTAATACTAAACCCTGTAATCTTGTTGAATTAATTCCCAGATTAAAAGAAACGTAATTTAGGTAATTTTAAAATCTAGAGTCAACTGCACTTAACCATGAGTTAATTTCATTATCTGTTTGCATACAACATGAGGTGATTGGAAATTTATCTTTTTGTAACCTTGTTAGTCTGTCATCTTCTTTGCTTGGTTGAACAAACATAACACAATTTATCTCATGGACAACACCATTATCAGCAGATGTGTTTTCATTAACAACTACCATATCCTTTACATATAAACTTTCTCTTTTATAAAGTTGAATTGCTTTATTAGTAACAGTAATTTCTTCCGTCATTTTAGAGTTCAAGTTACCACTAGTTTTTTGTCCTATTAATATATGGTCTAGTATCAACATTTTTCTTAAAGAAGTATCTGATAAAATTTTGTCATAAACCTTTTTAGGTAACGCTTCAAAAGCTTTATTATTTGGAACAAACATCGTCCAGTTCCATGGGAACTTTTGTTGTAAAGTTGCCTCAAGCTCTGTGTTATTTATGTATGAGTAAAAAGTTGAAAAATTTGGGTTTTCTCTAATAATTTCTACAATACCTTTAGCTTTTAAATCAAAATTGATTATAAATAAGCAAAACAAAGAAAAAATTTTTAAATACAACTTATCTCCTTTCATTTCGTAAAACAATTATTTCAATATTACTTTTTGTAAATATGTGTATTGTTATATTATTTATAACAATTTATTTATAACCTTGGTAGTAACAAATAAAAATGACTATTACTCTGACCTTGACAACTCAGTTATCGGTATCGATGAGGTAGGAAGAGGCGCTTTGTGTGGGCCAGTTGTTTCTTGTGCATTAATACTTGAAGAAAATATTCGTCAAGAAAAACTATTTGAAGAAATTACAGACTCAAAAAAGTTATCTGAAAAAAAAAGATTAGAGATATCAATGATAATAAAGAGACATTCCAAGTTTAATATTGGGGTGAGTAATAATACAGAAATTGATAGATATAATATACTTAATGCTACGAGTATTTCCATGAAGAGAGCATATAGCAGGTTCAAAGACACAAAATTTAAAATAAAAATTGATGGGTTAGCAACTTTTAAGTTAAATGATAGGACAAGCTTTCATATAAAAGGAGATCAAAAATCTATAACTATTGCCGCAGCGTCTATCTTAGCTAAAGTATATAGAGATGATTTAATGATAAAACTTTCAAGTGATTATCCTCAATATGGTTGGCTAAAAAATAAAGGGTATGGAACAAAAGAACATATTAGTGCTATTCACCAGTTTGGAATATCTGAATATCATCGAAGGAGCTTTTTAAAAAATCTAAATCTGTGATGATGGTAGTTTTATATTTACTTCCAACCCACCAAGTTCTGATGATTTTGTTAACCATACCTTCCCTTTAGTTGTTTCAACAATATCTTTGACTATGTTCAACCCCAAACCAGTACCTGGAGTCTGCTCATCAAGTCTAAATCCTCGCGCAAAAACCTTTTTCATCTTATCTTGAGGTAATCCTGGACCGTCATCAGAAAATACCATATGAATGTTATTATCGTTAGATTCTTTGATTTCCAGTAAAACTCTCTTACCTGCCCACTTACAACTATTTTCAACTATATTTCCTATCACCTCTTCCATATCCTCAAAGCTACTTAAAACATAACCCTTTTCCAAATTAGAAGACATTTGTATATCTTTAGAAGGATAAAGTTTTAAAAAAATCCTAATCATCTTATTTGATAATTCGACAATATTTATTTTTTCTTTAGTTACTTTCCCTACTGAGTCTAAATGAGCTTTTTTTAAGTATCTATCAATTTGTCTTTTCATTAATTGAACTTGGGTTGACAAAATTTTATCATTTTCATCAATTTCATTAGAAACTACTGCAAGTGGAGTTTTAAGTACGTGTGCTAAATTTCCTACATGGGTTTTTGCCCGCTTAATAATTTTTTCATTATGCTCTAGTAGGTTGTTAATTTCAGTTGCAAGAGGCTGTACCTCCAATGGATATGGGTCTTGAAGATTTTTTTCGTCTCCGTTCCTAATTTTAAAGAGAGCTGTCTTAATTTTATTTAGTGGTAATAAACCAAAGTTAACTTGTAAAAAAACTGCGAACATTAAACCTACCCCTAAAGCAATAAGAATGGTTGATAAAGTATTATCAAATTTCTTAATATTTTCTTGATACTCTTGTGTGTCTCCTGACACAGTAAATGTAACTAGATTTTTGTATCCAGGAAATGATATTTTTCTTTGTATGATGTGTAATTTTTTCTTTTCAATTTTTTTTACTTGACGATCATTTGATTGCACTTGAGATACAAATTGCGATCTTCCACCTATAAGTCTTTTATCAATTGTAAAAACTTGATCCCACATACTTCTTGATCTTGCTAATGTTTTCGCACCATCATTTATTTGCCAATACCAGCCAGAATAGGGTTGAAAATATCTAGGATCGCCAATTGTGCTTACAACAGTTATTCCATCTGAGGAATCAAGACGACTTGCACCTATCAATGTTTCTAATGACAAATTAAGTCTGTCATCGAACGCGTTGAAATTAGAGTTTTTGTTTAAATCAGAAAGAAGAAGGCCTGCCGAAACCAATGTTAATATGATCCAAACAGTTGCACTAAAAAAAAGTCTTACGGCTAAAGAATTCATTCTATTCTTTATCTAAGGATAAACGATAACCATAACCCCTTTCAGTTTTGATTAAATTCATACCCATTTTTTTTCGTAATCTGCCTATAAACACCTCTATTGTATTAGAATCCCTGTCGAAATCCTGATCATATATATGCTCAACTAACTCTGTTCTTGATATCACTTTATCTTGGTGATGTAAAAAATATTCTATTATCTTATACTCGTGTGAAGTTAATTTGAGTTTAGTTCCATTTAAAAAAACTTTATTTGACTTTATGTCAATCTTTAATGGACCACATTCTATATCTGATGTAGCGTGACCAGCTGACCTTCTTATTAAGGCTCTAAGCCTTGCTAATAGCTCTTCCATCTGAAAGGGTTTCGCAACATAATCATCTGCTCCAGCATCAAATCCTGAAACTTTGTCACTCCATTGATCTCTAGCGGTTAGAATTAATACTGGGAAATTTTTTTTATCCTTTCTCCATTTCTCTAAAACAGTTATACCATCAATTTTTGGGAGTCCAAGATCAAGTATAACAGCATCATAGGGTTCCGTATCTCCAAGGAAATGACCCTCTTCACCATCAACTGCAAAGTCAACGGAATAACCATTATCTTCTAATGATGTCTTAATTTGTTGGTTTAAATTAGGATCATCTTCAATAACTAAAATTCTCAATTATCTTCTCCGGAGATGACTGAAAGTACAGTTGAGGTACCTGCGTCAACTCTTAATTGTTTAACATTGTTTTTGTTATCGATTATCATAATATCATAAACCCAACCAAACAAACCTTTTTCATTATCCTTAAGGTTAATAGATATGACTCTTCCGTTAAAATTTTTAGTAATATTTGTTAATATTTCGTTCAATGGTAATATTTCTCCCTCATTTACAGCCTTAATTGCTTTCTCATGATCATTAATAGTTTCAGAATAAATATCATTTTGAAAAAGAACAAAAAATATTAGTGAAATTAAAAATAATTTTGAAAAATTTAGCAAAAAACCTCCCCTTGGATTTTTTTCATTAATACTGAGGATGGCTTATTTACAATATCCTCTGTCAAAACCCATTCATAATTTGCAAATTCTTTTTTGCTATTTAACTTTATCTCAATTATAAATAGTTTCAAATGGAAATGGCTAAAGGTATGTTTTATGAATTTACTGAAAACGTGTTTGTAGGTTATAGAGTTTATTTTTTGCCAATTATTTCCAATTTGTTTTAATAATTTTTTTTCATCTAATTCATTATTATTATCAATAAAGCTTGTCATCGGGAAACAATATAAATTTTCAAGCATTCTATCTCCTGACCTTTGAAGTAAAACCGAGTCTTTAAATTTTATATAATATGTTATCCCAATCTTTTTTTTTACTAATTTTTTTTCTGTCTTTAGCTCGGTATTTCCTTCATATTTACATTCATTTTTTACTGGACAGGCCAAACAGTTTGGTTTTTTATTTGTACAGACTAAATTAGCCAAATCCATCAAAGCTTGGCAATAAGATCCATTATTACGAAGTGGTGTAAGTTCTGTTGCAATATTCTTTATGTTTTTTTCTAAATTTGGCTTATTTTTCTCAAGGTTGAAAGTCCGAGTAACTATCTTTTTTATGTTACTATCAATAACAGCACAGTTTTGATCAAATAGTATTGCACAGATTGCACTTGAAACATAGTCACCAATACCGGGAAGTTTTTTTAGTTCTTCTAGATTTAACTTTATTTTTTTTTTTTTTAGAATCTCTTTTGCTAAATAAAGATTTTTAGCTCTCTGATAATATCCCATTCCTTGCCAAATAATAAGTATTTCATCTAATGATGCCTCAAAAAATGTCTCAAGGTTTGGCCATTTTTCTATAAATTTATTGTAATATGGTATTACAGTTTTCACTGTTGTCTGTTGAAGCATTATCTCAGATATCCAAATGTTATAAAAATGTTGATTTTTTTTTTGCCTCCATGGAAGATTTCTTTTATTTTTTGAATACCATCTTAAGATTTTTTTTTGCCAAGCAGTCTTGAATTTTTTTTTTATATGGTAATATTGCATGATGCGAAGAAAGAATTATAACTCATCTCTCTCTAAAATTTCAACTCTTCTTCCAAAAGTACTTAAAAATTTAAAAAAAAATAATAAAAATAGTTCAAAATTACTTGAGCTCAAAATGAAGTGGGACGACATAATTGAAGATAAGATTTCTAAAGATATTTTCGCTGAATCAATTAAAAAATTAAATAATAAAAATGTTTTGATAATTATCTCAAAAAAACCTAATTTAATAGAGATATCATACTCATCTGAAATGATTAAAAATAAGATAAACAAACATTTTAATGAATGTTTTATAGATGGTATAAAGTTCAAAAGATCGTTACATTGTTGATTTTTTATGGTAGAAAATTGTAATGATAAATAGTTTTAAATATACATTAATTTCATTAACTCTTTCATTTGTTTTTTTGCTAAATAATAGCTATGCAAGGATTGTTGACACCATTGAAGCGCTTGAAAACAAATCGATAGGCGAGAAAGAGGCTCCTATTAAAATGATTGAATTTGCATCTTTAACTTGCGGTCATTGTGCAAAATTTCACAATGAAGTCTTCCCTTTAATAAAAGAAAATTATATTGATACTGGAAAAATCCACTTCACATATAACGATTTCCCACTTGATAAGTATGCCCTCAAAGCATCTGTAATTGCTAGATGTTCAGGTAACCAAAAATTCTTTAGTTTTCTTAAAGTTTTGTACAGTAAACAAAAAGACTGGACTAGAACTCAAGATCCTTTCAAGTCATTGTTAAAGATCGCAAAACTTGGAGGTTTAAAAAATGACGAAATAAAAGTTTGCGTTGGAAATAAATCTATTGAAGATGGTCTTCTTAAGCAAAGATTAAAATCAACTAAAACTTATGATATAAAGGCAACCCCAACTATTTATTTAAATGCAAAAAAATATGATGGTGATTTAACATATGAAGCTTTAAAACTTAAAATTGAATCATTATTGAAATAAAATAAATTGTTTACAGTAAAAAAATTAAAAATATCAGGATTTAAATCTTTTGCCCACTCAACAGAAATTTTGATAGAAGATGGTGTCACAGGGATAATTGGTCCTAATGGGTGTGGTAAATCAAATATTTTTGAGGCTATTAGATGGGTAATGGGGGAATCATCATCTAAGAGTCTCAGGTCAAGTTCGCAGGATGAAATTATTTTTAATGGTACTCAAAGTATTCCAGCAAAGAATTTTGCTGAAGTAAGTCTTGAATTAAACGATTTTGAGGGTAGCATTCCAAATCTCGAAACTAATGATGAAAAAAAGGTTGTAATATCACGAATTCTAGAAAGAGGTGTTGGATCTTTTTTTAAAATTAATGATAAAGATGCAAGAGCAAAAGACGTTAGTATTATGTTCTACGACTCTGGAAGCGGAGCTAGATCGAGCTCAATAATTAGTCAGGGAAATATAGACCAAATAATAAACTTCAAACCCATAGATAGAAAAATAATCCTAGAAGATGCTGCTGGAACGTCTGGATTACAAGCGAGACGTCATGAATCTGAACTTAAGCTACAGTCAACTGAGGGAAATTTAGAAAAAATTGACTTAAATCTAAATAATTTATACGAAAATCAAAAAAGTTTATCAAGACAAGCAAGACAAGCTGAGAGATATGAACAAATGTCAAAAGATATTAAAAATTTACAATCTAAAATTCTATTTTTAGATTGGAAAAGAATCGAGCTAAATCTTAATAAAGATCTAGAAAAAAAACAAAAATTGTCTGATGAAGTAGAATTGGTTCTCTCAAGCATTCAAGAAGTAAATAATAAAAATGATCTAAATAAAGAAACCTTAACAAAGCTTCAGAATGAAAAAGAAGTTTTAAATCAAAATCTTTTCAAACTTGAAAAAAAGATAAGTGAACAGAAGAATAAAATTGAAAATATTAAAAATAAAAAAAATGAAATTCAAAGATTTCTCGAAACAGTTCAAAAAGACAAAAATAACGAAAAAAACAATCTAACTGAAATCATTGAAAATATAAAGAAAACGGAAATTGAAATTACAGATTTAAATTCAAAAGATTTAGAAAAAGATAAACTAAATGAATTATTAAAAAATGAAAAAAAAATTAAAGATCAAATAAAACAACTTGAAACATTGTATGTAAATGAAATTCAATTGACTCTTGGGGAAGAATTTAAATTTGATAGCCTAAAAGAAAACAAAGAAAATTTAGAAAAAGACATAAAAAATGTTATTAGCGAAATTAATACACTAAACAATAAGAATAAGGATGATCAACTAGTCTTATCAAACTTAAATAAAGATCTAAATATATTAAAAAAATCTAATGATCATTTTCAATCACAAATTTATGAGAAAAAAAAAGATCTTAGAGATATGGAAAAAAAAAAAACATCACTTTTTAAAGAGATTAAGTCCTATTTAGAAAAAATTGAGATACTGTCCTTACAGCAAAAAGAAACACAGACTGAAATCAAAACCTTAACAGAAATTACAGGAAATAATTTATTATCTGACAAATCAGTAGTAAATTTGCTCAAAATCAAGAAAGGGTTCGAGAATGCTGTTTACGCTGCTTTAACTCTTGAACTTGATGCAACATTAACAAATTCAAAAAAACGTTGGGTGAAGGGTGAAGTAAATAATCTAACAAATATTGAAAACCCCTTATCTGATTATGTTGAAAGTCCTAAAGAATTACTTCCAATATTATCACAAATTAGATTTATAGATAATGATAGTCATGCAATTGATTTACAAAAAAAACTGTCGGTTGGACAAATGCTTGTAAATAAAGCAGGAACTATATGGAGATGGGACGGATTTATATCAGAAGATAATCTTCAGAAAAAAAAGATAATTGATTCTCATTTGCGCATAACAAAATTACGTGAGGATGAAAAAGTAATAAAAAAAAAATTATCTGACCATGGGCAGTTTAAAGAAATCAAAATTAATGAAGAAAATAATATTGCAAAAAAACTTCATACAGTTAATTCATTAATTGAAGATCTATACAAAAAAAGTGATCATTTGACACTTAAAATATCAAAACTGAGTGAACAAATATCAATTATTAATCTTAATATTGATAATAATAATAGTAAAACGTCTCAACTTGAAAGCATCCTCAAAAAATCAAAAAATAAATTAGAGGAAATGAATGCTTCTCAGACTGCCTCAATTAAGAATAATAAAACTAGTACAGATAATTTTCAAAATAAAATATCTGAACTAGATAACAATCTTGAAAAAATAAGAAATGAGATCAACCTGTTAAAACAAAAAATTATGCGAGAAGAACTTAACAAGAGTTACTATCAAAATGATCTGGTAAAGAGTAAAAGAATGTTTGAGGAAGCTTCAAAAAAAATTGTCATACTTGAAAAAAGAGAAAAGTTTTATAACGAAGAAAATTCAAAGCTTGAAGATCTGCCGTTAAATTTATTGGAGAGTATTGATAATATTCAAGGTGAGATAAATAATATTTCAAGTAAAATAAAAATTAACTTAGAGAATCAAAATTCTGTATCACAGAAAATATCAACTAATGAAAAGAATCTAATAAAAATTAATAGAGATAGAGAAGCAAAACAAAATGAAATTACTATTATTCAAACAAACATATCTAACAATAAAAATTTAGAGAAAAACTTTAGAGAAACAATTTTTCAAAAGACATCAAGGCAGCCAGAAGATTTACAGGAATTAATTGCGAAGGAAGTAAATATAGATAATCACATAAATTTAACCAATAATTTAGAAAGATTAATTGGACAAAGAGAACAAATGGGGCCAGTAAATCTAAGAGCCAAATTAGAAGAACAGGAAATTAAAAATACTATAGATGAACTTGAGCTGGAAAAGAATGACCTTGTCCAAGCTATTGATAAGTTGAGGATTGCTATATCTAAAATTAATAATGAGGGTAAAAAAAGATTAATTGAAGCATTTGAAAAAGTTGATAAAAATTTTCGTGATTTATTTAAAAAACTTTTTGATGGTGGGGAAGCAAAATTAGAATTAATTAGATCTGAAGATCCTTTACAAACTGGAATAGAGATTTATGCAAGACCTCCGGGGAAAAAATTATCCTCCCTTTCTTTGTTATCTGGTGGTGAAAAAACATTAACGGCTATTTCTCTGATATTTTCTATATTCTTAATTAATCCATCTCCTATTTGTATTCTAGACGAGGTTGATGCCGCACTTGATGAAATTAATGTTCAAAAGTTTTGTAAACTTTTGGAAGAGCTAAAAAATAATACTAAAACAAAATTTTTAATAATTACTCATAATAAAATTACAATGTCCTCACTGGATAGGGTTTATGGTGTTACAATGGCTCAAAAAGGAATTTCTGATGTTGTTTCTGTTGATTTTGAACAAATAGATCTTAAAAAAGCTGTATGACCAAACAAAAAATATCACCCAAATTAGTTTTAAAGAATAAAAAAAATACTCCAAAAAAAATATCTGGATATGGAATTGGTATGAAAATCTCTTTGGATTTATTGTCTTCAATATTAGTAGGTGCAATGATAGGACTCGGAATAGATAATTTTTTTTCAACAAAACCTATATTTTTATTAATATTTTTGGTATTAGGAATAATTGCAGGTTTTTATAATTTATATAAATCAGCTCAAAATTTAAATAAAAATGATTAGAGGTTAATTTGGCAAGCCCATTATCGCAATTTGAAGTAAAGACAATCGTTCCAATAGAAGCTTTTGGGTATGACATATCCTTCACGAATTCTTCTCTAGCTATGTTAATGACAGTAATATTAGTAGTCCTCTTTATGTATATATGCTCAAGGAATTTGTCCATTATACCCTCACGAGGACAAACTGTTCTAGAATCTACTTATGAATTTATAGCGGGAATGATTAGTGATAATATCGGGCAAGAAGGTATGAAGTATTTTTCTTTTATATTTACACTTTTTTTATTTATTCTTATTGGAAATCTTTTAGGTATGTTTCCATATAGTTTCACATGGACTAGTCATATTATAGTAACTTTTGCAATCGCCTTTTTTATTTTCATTGGCGTCACAATAATAGCGATATATAAGCACGGATTACTAAAGTTTATGGCTTTTTTTGCCCCTTCCGGAGTTCCTAAACCAATGCTTATACTTTTAGTTCCCATTGAAATCATCTCCTATCTTTCAAGACCTGTAAGTTTGTCAGTAAGACTTTTTGCAAACATGATGGCTGGTCACACTCTTCTGAAAGTTATTGGAGGATTCGTGTTTGTTCTCGGAGCTAACACATTCATAATAGGTGGGATATTACCATTAGTTTTTCTAATCGCATTAACAGGTTTAGAAATAGTAATAGCATTTTTACAAGCCTATGTATTTGCAATATTAACTTGTTTATACATTAATGATGCAATACATTTACATTAATTTAACTTAAGGAGTACATTATAATGGATATAGAATCTGCAAAACTTTTAGGAGCTGGCATCGCTGTTTTAGGTGTTATTGGTTCTGGAATTGGCATAGGGTCAATCTTTGCCGCGTTTATCTCTGCAGTAGGAAGAAACCCTGAGGCAAGGGAACATGTTTTTACAATGACGATGCTTGGATTTGCATTAGTTGAAGCCTTGGCATTATTTGCTTTAATTATTGCTTTACTTTTACTGTTTGTTTTCTAAAAGTATGATTGCAAAGATTATAATATCTTTAATTTTCTGTTTTTTTTCATTTAAAGTTTTTGCAGCTGAAGAAAATGGGGGTATGCCACAACTAAATCCTGAAACCTTCAGCTCTCAACTTTTTTGGTTAGGAATCTTATTTATTTTGATGTTTATAATCATTCATTACCTCTTTTTACCAAAACTTGAAAAGGTAAGGTCACTAAGAAAAAAAACTATCGATAAATATACTTTTGAAGCTAAGGATATTAAAGACTCAATTACAGAGATTGTTGAGAAAATAGATACTGAACTTAAAGTAGCTAAAGATGAATATAACTCACATATAAAGAAAGTTTATGAAGATAATAGAAAAGTTTACGAAAGTACTCTCAGAGATTTAAATGAAAAAATAGAAAAAAAAAAATTAATTCATCTACAATCTTTATCTAAAAATGAAACGTCAATAAGAAATAACTTCCCAGAAATTTGTGTTGATCTATCAAATAGATTATATGAAAATATAATGAAAGAAAAAATTTCATCTGATATTAATGAATTTAAAAAATTTGATAAGAATGGATAATGGACTTTAGTATTCTAGACAATGCAACTCTGTGGGTAGGTATATCTTTCATACTCTTTGTACTTCTGGTCATAAGGCCTCTAACCTCAATGTTTTCAAAGAATATTGACGTACGAATTAGTACATTAAAAAAAGAAATAGATGAGGCTAAAGAGCTAAAAATTGAAGCTGAGAATCTGCTTAATGAACATAAAGAAAAAGAGAAAAAAAATACACAGTATATTGAGGAATTAAAGAAACAAACAAAAAAAGAAGCTAAGGATATTGAGGAAAGAATTAAAAAAGAAATAGAACTTGCAATTATAAGAAAAGAGACAAATTATAAACTTATAGTTAAACAGATGGAATCTCATCTCAAAGAAAAATTACAAAATGAAATTATGACTAAGACACTTAAATTTACCCAATCAAGAATCGAAAAGAATATTTCTGAAAAACATAATAATGATTTTATTGATGAATCTTTAAAAAAGCTTCCAAAACAACATTCTTAGAGTTTGTATGGCAGTTCATACAATTTTATCGTCTACTGAAATAAAGAAAATATTAAGTAGGTATAAAATAGGTGTATTTGAAAAATATATAGGAATAAAAGAAGGTATAGAGAATACCAACTACCTTGTATTTACATCAAAAAATAAATTTATACTTACTATTTACGAAGAAAGGACAAAAGATGAACTAATTCCTTTTTATATGGATGTTATGTATAATTCTTATATAAATGGAATAAAATGTCCAACACCAATAAAAGATGAATATGGTCAACTAATAAATATTATTAAAAAAAAAAGTTATGGTTTTTTTAAATTTATAAATGGAAATTCAAAAAAAATATGGTCTAAAAATAATTGTTTTGAAGTAGGAAAAGAGCTAGCAAGATTTCATGTTGTTAATAAAAATATCATAACGTCAAACAAAAATAATTATGGTTTAGACTTTTGGAATACAACATTTAATAAGTGTAAAAATTTTATTAGTAAGGAACTACCAGGTTCATTTGAGATTATAGCTGAAGAACTAAATTTTTTAAATAAAAGTTGGCCACTAAATTTACCTGAAGGTATTATTCATGCAGATTTATTTCCAGATAATGTTTTATTTAGTAAATCTCAAAAAATTTCGGGAATGATTGATTTTTACTTTGCTTGTAAGGATTATTTTTCTTACGACATTGCTGTATTAATAAATGCATGGTGTTTTCCAAAAAATACCTTTAATAAAATTTTCATGCATAATATATTAAAAGGCTATGAATCAATTAGAAAGCTTCAAACAATTGAAAAAAAAAAAATGAATATTCTTTTAAGAGGCTCTTCTTTAAGATTCTTACTAACGAGGATTATAGATGTACAAAAAAAATCCAAAAATAAAATTTTAGAAATTAAGAATCCTGACGATTTTCTCAAAAGATTAATTTTTCATAAAAATATTAATAATTCAAACTATGATATTTGATAACATAAATTATATCATTTACACAGATGGAGCATGCATAGGTAATCCTGGTAAGGGAGGCTGGGCAGCAATTATAATTGAACCTACTGGTGAAAGAGAGATTGTTGGGTACGAAAAGTCTACTACAAATAATAGAATGGAATTAAAGGCAGTCATAGAAGCTTTAAAAGAAATTGAGGTTAATAGTCAAATATCTCTTTTTAGTGACAGTAAATATGTCATAGATGGTATCACAAAGTGGATCAAAAATTGGAAAATTAACGACTGGAAAACAACCAATAAAAAAGAAATCAAAAATTTAGACCTATGGATGGATCTTGATAAACTAACATCTAAATTTAAAATTACTTGGAATTGGGTAAAAGCGCATAGCACTAACGAATACAATAATAAAGTTGATAGACTTGCAAGAAATGAAGCTGAAAAAATTAGTTAAAGAAATTTTATTACATTTTCAGCTTTACTCTTATCAAGTCCTCCACCCTCTTCATCAAAAATTGAACTTACCAAGCCATTATCAATAATCATTGAAAATCTAGACAAACGTTTTCCCAGTCCAATTACCGTTAAATCAATTATAGCCTCAATTTCATTTAACAAATCGCCATAACTATCGGCAATAAAACCAATATCATTCTCTTTGAAAGTCTTTGCCCATTCTTGCATAACAAAAGGATCATTTACAGATACAAAATAAATTTTATCAATCCCCTTTGATAAGATATCATCCTTTAACTTGATATATCCAGGTAAATGTTGTTCTGAACATGTAGGGGTAAAAGCACCTGGAACAGATACAAGTAATATTTTTTTGTTATTAAATAATTCAGTTGATTTAATTGAAATTGGGCCTTTATCGCTCATCATGTAAAAATTGATTTGTGGAAAGCAGTCACCCTCTTTAATTTTCATTTATAACTCTCCTTAACTCTTTTGTAAGAATATCTTGTGAAAGTATTTCTGGCAAGAGAATTCCTTCATTAAATTTTCTACTATATATTATATTAACTGGAATTCCGTACCTTCCAAATTTTGATATAAATTCTAGAATTTCGGGATCCTTTTTTGTCCAATCAGCTTGTAAAATTTTAATTTCATTATTTAAAAAAAGCTTATTAATATTCTCGGTATTTATTGTTGTAATTTTATTAACTTGACATGTGATACACCAGTCAGCAGTAATATCGAGAAAAACTATTTTGTTGTTACTAATATAATCATATATCTTAGATTCATTAAACATTTCCCATTTCAACTTTTCGTTACTCTTATTCAAGTAAGTTAGAATAGAAATAAAAAATATTACAGTAAGACTTATAAGGGCCGACTGCTTTTTAAATTTTCCTTTAAAAATCGAAAATATCAAAATAAAACTTAAAAGTATAAAGATAAAAGTTAGGTTGAATTCTAAAATATTAAGTAACCATCCAGTAGACAAAAGTAACAAAATACCAAGGAAAAACTTAAATTTAATCATCCATTCGCCAGGTTTGGGAATAACTTTAATAATATTTGGGAATAAAATACATAGTAGATATGGCATAGCAAATCCTACTGATATAGAAAAAAAAATACTTAAAATAATAAGTGGAGAGGCTAACATCGAAAATCCTATAGCAGTTCCTAGAAATGGAGCACTACATGGGGTAGCCAAGAGGCTAGAAAAAACACCACTTAAGAACTCTCCATATTTTTGATTATTAGCAATTAAATTGTCAAATTTATTATTTAGTGAACGGGGTAAAAATAACTCAAAGTATCCTAAAAGATTTAAAGAAAATAAAAATATGATGAATGTAATAAAAATTAAAAAAGTTTTATTTTGAAAATGGAACCCCCATCCTAATTGATTTCCAAGAGATTTAAAAAAAATGACCATTAATCCTAAAAATAAAAAAGAAAATATAATTCCTAGAATAACGTTTAATGATGACAACCTAATTCCCTTATTATTTTCATTCATCATTGAAGAAAAAGATAGTAATTTTATTGAAATAACCGGAAGAACACAGGGCATAAAATTTAGAATTAGCCCTCCAATAAATGCAATAAAATAAAAATATATAAGACTGGACTGTGTTTTTTTATTTTTTTTTATAAATTGAATTTCATTAAATGCAGATCCATTATCAAATGCTATTTGTATAGGTTTAGTCAAACCATCAAATGGAACATCTGAAATAATTTCAATTATATTTTTTGATTTATCAAAAATGTTAACAGTGAGGTTTGATTCTTCAGAGTAAGCAAATATACTTTCAATTTGTAATTTTTTATCTGATCTTAAAGATGCTTTTATTTTATTTGGTCCTAAAGATTTTATACTATGTATTTCGTATTCATTAAAACTTTGCTTTGGAACTTTTTTATAAGCATTTTCAAATTCGTCAGATTTTATTATATTTTGTTTATTAATGTTAATCTTTTTTTTTTCTGATACTGGAATACAAATCTCTTTGCAAACTAAATAGTTTAACGTAATAACTTGCTTTATTTTCTCTTGGTCATTTGGAAATTTTATTCTAACTGGAAAATTAACTATATTCTCATATCCAATTGTAAGTATTCCATTATCTAATGAACCTTTTGGATATGGAAATAAAATTTCATAATCATTAGGCTTTAAATTTCCCCAATCAATTTGGATAGGCAGACCAGCATCCCCAGGATTCTTCCAATATGTTTTCCATCCTTTTTCTAAAATTATTTTGATATTAAAATAGTAATCATTATTAACTTTATAAATACTATTATTTGGAAGTATTTCTGAGGAAGCTTTAAGGTTATCTAAATTCTCGTTACTATACAAAAATTTTATGTTAATAAAAAAAAATAATATAAAGACTAAGTATCGCATTTGATTTCTTATAATTGAATATTAATAAATAATCTGTAATAATTTAATAATGAAAAAGTTTTTTTTAAAGGGTAATATTTTGTGCGCACTTCCTCAACTAAAAGATATTTTCTTTTCTAAAAGTTTGATTTATCTAACCCATCATAGTAAAGAAGGTGCTGTTGGCATAATATTAAATTATAAGATCATGAATATAAAAGGAGTTGACTTATTTGATAAATTAAATATCAAGACCAATGGTAGTAATAGTAATATTTTATTTCCTTTTCATATAGGAGGGCCGATAAATCAAAATAATGGTTTTATCTTACATTCTAATGATTACAATAATAAATCGACTATGAAGATATCCAATAATGTTTGTTTGACAGTATCAACAGATATCTTAATTGATATTGCTCAGGGTAGAGGTCCAAAGGATTTTTTTATATCTTTAGGTTACTCTGGATGGGGACCAGGACAGCTCGAAGACGAAATTAAAAATAATAGCTGGATAAATTTAAACGAACAAATGGATTTATTATTTGAGAAAGATACTGAAGATAAATGGAAAAGTGCAATTAAAAGGACCGGAATAGATTTTTCAAAATTCCTGAACTTTTGCGGGAATGCATGATTTTTCTGCAACATATTGCATTAGCTCTTGTAAGTTGTTTTCTAGCAAATCAAACTCTTCTTTTTCATTTATTATAGATGATATTTTTGGCGGCAATAACGCTTTATCCTTAACTACATCTCTCACGGTATCTATAAACTTACTGTAATGCGCAGTAGCTAGATAAATTCTCTTCTCACTTTTATCTAATACAGTTTGACCAATCGAATATCCTACAGCGGTATGAGGATCTATAATTATTCCAGATTTCTTAAATATTTTTTTTATTGATATTAGTGTTTCTTTATCACTAAGGCGCCCGTAACTAAAGGTGTCTTTCATTAAATCAAGTAATTTATTATCTACGGAGAAAAATCCCTTTTCAACTAAATCTCTATATAAATTTTTTATAAGTACTGTATTCTTGGTATAATCATAGAGTAATCTTTCAAAATTACTTGATACTTGAATATCCATACTAGGACTAACTGTTTTAACGGTTTCTTTGAGTTGCATAGCTCCAGTTTCAAAAAAACGTGTTAAAATGTCATTCTTATTAGAACTTACAACTAATTTATTGATTGGAAGACCCATTTTTTTACAAATGTATCCAGCATAAACATTCCCGAAATTCCCTGTTGGAACGACATAATTTATTCTTTTAAGATTTTTTTCAACTTTAAAATAACTCCAAAAATAATATACAAGTTGTCCCATGATTCTGACCCAATTAATAGAATTTACAGCTGCAAGATTAAATTTTTTCCCCTCAAAGTTAAAAAAATCTTTTACTAGTTTCTGACAATCATCAAAGTCACCATTAATAGCAATACAGAAGACATTTTTATTTTTAAATGTTGTCATTTGTTTTCTCTGAATTTCACTAACTTTTTTGTGAGGAAAAAGAATAAAAGTTTTTATATTATTAGACCTTGAACAACCGTAAATTGCTGCAGAGCCAGTATCACCTGAAGTTGCTCCTAAAATTGTAAGTTCTATTCTTTTTTTTTTTAGAATATAGTCGTAAATATTTCCTAGTAGTTGTAGTGCAAAATCTTTAAATGCTAGTGTTGGACCATGATATAAATTAAGAATATTTTCATATTCTGATAATTTATCAATATCAATAATGTTTTGCCCAAATTTATTATCATATGTATCAAAACAAATTTTTTTATACTTTTCTGAGGGTATGTCTGATTCAGACATAAAATCTTTAGTAACTTCATAACAAAGCTCAGGGTAACTCATATGACTTAGTTGTTTAAGATCTTCAGAAGAAAATTTAGGGAAAGACTTTGGAATGTATAAACCACCATCTTTTGCCAAACCATTTAATAACACAGAGGTAAAACTAACTTCACTTTCACCACCTCTTGTAGATAAATATTTCATTATTTTTTTATAATCTTTAAATTAGAGAATAAAAAAACTCCTATCAACCCGAAGCTAAGAAACAACCATGTTAAAGCATATTGAAGATGATTATTTCTTAGATAAATTCGAGTTTGATTGCCAATTGGATAGCCACCTGGACCGTTGCTTACTGCCTCTAAATAAATTTCATTAACAAAAGGTATTTGTAAATAATCGCTCATGAGTTTAGGTTCTACAAAAAACCAAGTATTTTTAAGTATGTCATTGTCTGGTTGAAAATATCCCTTCCTACCTGGCGTTCTAATAACAGCCTCGAATTGCTTTACTTCATTTACTATATTTTCTAATCTTAACGACTTTTCTTTAAGCTTAAGAGGTATCCACCCAGTATCAAAAATATAATATCTTTCGTCAGAGGTTTTTAATGGAACTAAAATATGAAATCCATTATTACCATTTTTACTTAATGCTGGCATAAACATTTCTTGATTATTTAAAAAATTTCCTGTGACAGTCACTTTTCTAAATTCATTTTTGGAAAGCTCTTTGAAAGAAGCTATATCTTTGGCTGGTTTTTCAAAATTAGTTATTCTCAGATTTATTAAGCTTTCTTTCCATTTCAATCTTTTAAATTGCCAAGAAGATAGAGAGATCAGTATGCCAAGAGCAATAAAGAAAGAAACTAGGGGTACTAATCTAGGTTTAAACTCTATATACTTTGATTTATAGCTAAATCTCATTCCTTGTTAGACAGAGGCCCACCAATATACAAATGTGAAAAGAAACAACCATATTACATCAACAAAATGCCAATACCATGCTGCAAATTCAAACCCAAGATGTTTTTTTGCACTAAAATGACCTGTTAAACCTCTAAAAAAACAAACAATAAGAAATAATGTACCTATTATAACATGAACACCATGAAAACCTGTTGCCATATAAAATGTTGATGGATAAATGCCTTCATCAATTGAAAAAGTGGCATGTTTATACTCGTAGGCTTGAAAACCTGTAAAGATAATTCCAAGAATTATTGTTAAAAGTAAGAAAATCATGAAATTTTTTCTGTCATTTTCTCTTAAAGCGTGATGAGCCCATGTAATAGTTCCACCAGATGCTAATAAAATGAATGTATTCAATAAAGGTATCCCAAATGGTGGGATAAGCTCAATTTCTTCTGGTGGAAAGACTCCACCGAGCGAATCTTGTCGTCCAATCAACTCTGGACTGTCTGCTCCAGGGTAAAATGCAACATCAAAGAAGGCCCAAAACCAAGCAGAAAAAAACATAACCTCAGATGCTATAAATAAAATCATTCCATATCTGAGACCAATTTGAACAACTTTATTATGAAACTTACCGCTTTTTGACTCGTTTACCACATCCTTCCACCAAAGTATACTTGCAAGAAGAACTGCTGCCCCCCCTACATAAAACATGGTTGAACTTTCTTGATGCATCATAACAACAAGTCCATAGCATAAGACAAGTAA
Organism: uncultured Alphaproteobacteria bacterium; assembly: GCA_902595755.1. Classification (GTDB taxonomy): domain Bacteria; phylum Pseudomonadota; class Alphaproteobacteria; order Methylaequorales; family Methylaequoraceae; genus TMED13. The sequence goes on from CACJRF010000001.1 coordinate 172,361, forward strand.
AGCTAAGGCAGTAACCAATGGCCAAGGGCTTGGATCTACTAAATGATAAGGGTGTTTTTGATTTTCGCTCATAAATTATCTCACAAACATTGTATAGGAAAGAGTAATTTCCTCTAGGTTATTAATAAATTTATCATCTTTTATTGTGGGGTCAATAAAAAAAGATACTGGCATATCAACATTCTCCCCAGGATTCAGGACTTGCTCCTCAAAGCAAAAACACTCTATTTTGTTAAAATATTTTGCCGCGTGATGAGGAGTAACATTAAATACTGACATAGTTGTTAACTTTCTATCTGTATTATTAATAGCTTTATAAAAAGCTAGACTATTCTCACCAATATTTACACTAATTTTTTTTTTTTCTGGTTCAAAATATAACGGTGAGTTTTTTTCAACCGACGAGTCAAAACGAATATCAATCTGTTCGCCTATCGAAATTAAATTCTTTTCTTTTGAAATTAATGGAGTACCACCATAACCTGTGACCTGACAAAATAATTTATACAACGGAACAGCTGCAAAGCTCATCCCAAGCATGATGAAAGCAAATAATGATAATGCAAGAGCGTGATTTTTTAATATCTTTTTTTCTAGCATAATTTAAAATTTAATTATTGTTATAATATAAAAGATTATAGCTAAAGATAGTAAAGCAAGACCTAATGCAATATTTTTTATTTTATTCTTATTCATTCCTAGAATGCCGAATCAATAACGAGAAAAGAAAATATGGAATATAAGTATAGTATGGAAAACTTGAATAACTTTGGAGCATATAAGAGCTTATCATCATCGTAACTTTTAAGAAGTCTGAATGCAAGATAACAAAAATATGAATTAAGGGCTAAGGCAGAAATTAGATACAATAAACCAGAAAACCCAAATAAAAAAGGTAAAATCGTTACTGCAAATAGTATTAATGAATAAATCATTATTTGCCTTTTTGTAGTTTTTTTCCCTTTAACAACTGGTAGCATGGGAACTTTTGCCTTGGAGTATTCAATATCTTTGTATAAAGCCAGTGCCCAAAAATGAGGGGGAGTCCACATAAAGATAATCAAGAACAAGATTAAAGGGAAAACGCTCACATCACCAGTAGAACACGCCCAACCAATTACAGGGGGAAATGCTCCAGCAGCCCCGCCTATAACAATGTTTTGTGGGGTTCTTCTTTTTAACCATATAGTATAAATGAAAACATAGAAAAAAATTGAGAAAAACAATAAAAATGCCGCGAAATAGTTCACTGCCAATCCCAATATTAGAACAGAAACTAAAGCTAATATAACTCCAAACCCAAGTGCATCTAGAGCTGAAATTTTGCCTTGAGGAATAGGTCTGCCTCGTGTTCTAATCATGAGTCCATCAATATCTTGATCATACCACATATTAATTGCACCAGATGCTCCCGCACCTATAGATATACAAAGAATCGACAGAAATATAAAGAAGGGATGCATTTGTGTAGGAGCTAGAAAAAGTCCACATATAGAGGTGAAAATTGCTAGGGACATTACTCTAGGTTTTAGCAAGGATAAAAAATCAGCCACCGAGCTTTCCTTCATATCGTTTTCTAAGTCGCTGTTTTTGGCGGTTTTCGTGACCAATTTTTAATCCTTTTTAAAGATCAAGCAAGAATCCAGCCCTACTTGACTTTCGGTATGTTATCGTAAGAGTGGAAAGGCGGAGGTGAACTTAACTTCCATTCAAATGTAGTGGCGCCTTTTCCCCATGGATTGTTCTGAGCTTTTCTTGCCCTCAAAAAAGCTTCGATCAATACGAAAACAAAGAAGAAAGCAGCAAAAACAGATATGTAAGCTCCAATACTTGATACGTAATTCCAACCTGCATAAGCGTCAGGATAATCAGGTATTCTTCTTGGCATCCCCGCTAGACCAGAAAAATGCATAGGAAAGAATGTTATGTTTACTCCAATAAAAGTTAACCAAAAATGAATTTTACCAAGAATTTCGCTATACTCTATCCCAGACATTTTACTAAACCAATAGTAAAATCCAGCATAAATTGAGAATAAAGCTCCCATGGACATGACATAATGGAAATGAGCTACAACATAATAAGTGTCGTGGAGTGCTACATCGATACCCGTGTTAGCTAAAACAACACCAGTTACTCCACCCAAAGTAAATAGAAAAATCATGGCAATTGCAAAAAGCATGGGTGTTTTAAATTCTATTGATCCACCCCACATGGTCGCAATCCAGCTGAAAATTTTAATACCTGTTGGCACCGCTATTACCATTGTAGCGGCCAAGAAATAAGCCCTTGTATCAACATCCAAACCAGTAGTGTACATGTGATGAGCCCAAACAACAAAACCAACTACACCGATTGCTGCCATTGCATAAGCCATACCTAAATATCCAAAGACTGGCTTCTTAGAGAATGTGGAAACAACATGACTAATTATACCAAAACCAGGAAGTATCAAGATATAGACTTCGGGATGACCAAAGAACCAGAAAAGATGTTGGAAAAGTACAGGGTCTCCACCAGCCTCAGGATTAAAAAAAGCAGTTCCAAAATTTCTATCTGTAAGCATCATAGTTATCGCTCCTGCTAATACTGGCAGAGATAGAAGTAATAAGAATGCAGTAATCAAAATTGACCAAACAAAAAGTGGCATTTTATGCATAGTCATACCTGGTGCCCTCATGTTGAATATTGTTGTAATAAAATTTATGGCTCCTAAGATAGAGGATGCGCCAGCTAAATGCATAGATAAAATCACCATATCAACTGCAGGACCAGCATGTCCGGCGGTAGATAGGGGTGCATACATAGTCCAACCTGGTCCAGCACCTCCTTCAACAAAACCTGAACCGATTAGTAAAATAATTGAGGGAACCAAAAGCCAAAAACTTAAGTTATTCATTCTAGGGAAAGCCATATCAGGGGCCCCAATCAACAATGGAACAAAATAATTACCAAAACCCCCTACCATTGCAGGCATAATCATGAAAAAAATCATCAGTAAGCCATGAGAGGTAATCCAAACATTATATTTTTGATAGTCATCTCCTAATATTTGCATACCAGGATCTTGTAATTCCATTCTAATTAATAGAGAAAAGATACCACCAATCAAACCTGCTATAATTGCAAAAATTAAATAAAGTACACCAATATCCTTATGGTTAGTGGAAAAAAAGTATCTTGTGAAAAAAGATGGAGCTTGACTAGACATTATTTTAATCCTTTCATGTCATAAACTAAGTTATTATTTTTAATTGTTGCAAACTCTTCTTGTGCCTCAACGACCCATTCAGAGAATTCATCATCAGAAACTGCTTTAATCATAATTGGCATGAAGCCATGACCTGGACCACAAAGCTCTGAACATTGACCATAATACATACCTGGTTCAGTAATTCTAAAATAAGTTTCGTTAAGTCTACCCGGGATTGCATCCATTTTTACTCCAAGAGAGGGCATTGCCCAAGAGTGAATAACACCAGCAGGATCGCTTGTAATCTGCATTTTAATGTTTTTATTGATAGGAACGACTAAAGCATTATCAGTTGATAATAATCTAGGCTGATTCTCTTCCAGTTCATCTTCCTGAAGCATTATTGCGTCGAACTGAAAATCACCGTGATCAGGATACTCATAACCCCAATACCAGGTATAACCAGTTGCTTTAATGGTCATATCAATCTTACTAAAGTCATTTTGCTTGTAGAGGAGTTTAAAAGAGGGTACTGAGATAACAACTAAGATTATTACAGGAATAACCGTCCAAGCAACCTCAATCAATGAGTTATGTGTAGTTGTGGATGGCTTTTTATTATTTTTAGCGCTAAATTTCACGCATACGTAGGCTAATAAGACGAAAACAAATATTGTGATAAATGTGATGATCCAAAATATGAAATCATGTAATCCTACTAACTCTGACATTAGCGGGGAGGCGGCTTCTTGAAAACTAAGTTGCCAATCTGTGGCTTGTCCCTTAGCATATGCACTTTGGGTGATTAAAGTAAAAACTAAAGCTATAAAATATTTTATCATAATCCTCTAAACTAATAAATTATTATAAATATAATTGTCATTTAAAAAAAAACAATTATTTATTCATTTAATATTAACAAACTAATTATATAAGTCTAATTATTAGGTATAGAGAAATGAAAACAATTAAGAAAAATTGGGATGATAATAAGGTTGCGGACAAAATAGACGATTCATTATCAAATTTTGACGATGGAGAACTTTTTGTTGAAGAAACTTTTTCTGAAAATATTACATTCGATGACAATAAAGTGAAGAGTGCAAGTTTTGATAATGAAAAGGGTTTTGGATTAAGAGGCGTAACTGACGATTCTGTAAGCTTTTATCATAGTTCAGAACTTGATGATAAAAATGTTGATAAAGCACTAAAACTTTTAAATAAAAAAAAAACTGCTAATAAAAATTTAGATACCAACAACCAATTAACAAAAAACGAAAAACTATATGAACCTCACAATCCAATTAATGACTTCAAACTCGATGAGAAAATTAAAATTTTGGAAAATATCAATAATTACGCCAGAAAATTAGATTCGGCAGTTAAAGAAGTTTCAGTAAGCCTAAACGGAAACTATCAAAATGTAGAAATCTTCAAAAAAGACGGAATTAGTCTTTTTGATTCTAGGCCTTTAGTAAGATTAAATGTAAATATTTCTGTTGAAAAAAAAGGTAAAGTAGAAACAGGGTCTTTTGGTATGGGCGGAAGATATGGCTATGAAAAACTTCTTACAGAAAAAAACTGGAAAATTTCACTAAATAAAGCCTACAACCAAGCATTGATAAAACTGATTGCAGAAGCCACGCCCGCTGGAGAACAAACTGTAATCTTAGGTCCTGGTTGGCCTGGAATTCTTCTGCATGAAGCAATTGGGCATGGACTAGAAGGAGATTTTAATAGAAAAAAAACATCTGCTTTTTATAACTTAGTAAATCAAAGTGTAGCCTCTGATCAGATAACAGTGGTTGACGATGGAACAATATTTAATAGAAGAGGTTCTTTGACTATAGATGATGAAGGTACACCATCCCAAAATACTATCTTAATTGAAAAAGGAATACTAAAAAATTTTATGCAAGATAGACTAAATGCAAGATTAATGAATCAAAGCCCAACTGGGAATGGTAGAAGACAAAGTTATGCCCATATACCGATGCCAAGAATGACTAACACCTATATGCTCAAAGGAAAATATGAACATGAGGAACTTATAAAATCTACAAAAAAAGGGATCTATGCAACTCAATTTAGCGGAGGGCAAGTTGATATTACATCCGGAAAATTTGTTTTTAGTGCTTCAGAAGCATATAAAATTGAGAATGGTAAAATTACAAAACCACTTAAAGGGGCAACTTTAATTGGTAATGGTCCAGATATTTTGAAGCAAGTTTCGATGGTTGGCAACAACTTAGAACTCGATAATGGAATTGGAACCTGCGGTAAAGACGGTCAGATGGTTCCTGTTGGTGTTGGACAACCTAGTTTGAAAATAAATAAGTTGACTGTTGGGGGAACCATCTAAAAACACTTAATTTTATTTTTCAAAATATCTTTTTTCGTATTCAATAAAACCATTTATCATTTTTTCCCATATGCCTTTAATCATTTTTGATGGAAGCATCTTTTTTTTAGCCTCTTCATCAAGTTTTCTAAGAATACTATCTATTCTCTGCTGATCAACAATTTCATCTTTAGTTTTAAGTTTTACAACTCTATCAACTAGTTTTTTTCTTTTCTCAATTAAGTTTAAGATCTCTAAATCTATCTTATCTATATTGATTCTTATGTCTTCAATTGCTTTAAAGTTTTTCATATTTTAAAAATAATTAGTTTTATATAACATATCAACATCATGTGACCAATCATTAAGAAATTGATTTTTCCAAAATTTTGCTGGTGATTGACCGGACTCTAAAATTTCAAATAAAGGCTTTAAAAAGACTGATTCATCATTGCCTTTCTTTACGATTTTTCTATTTTTAAGACCGATATATGAGTAGTTGAGAATTTTTTTTAAAAAAACTTTCATAGATTCACCATTTGGTGCTAACGCATCAAGACCATTTACTCTTGCTTGATCATAAAAATTTTCAATCTCATGAAACTTCCAACTTTTAGCTAAATCCCAGACTCTATTCAGCATCTCATCATCATAAAGTATTCCAGTCCAAAATGCAGGTAAAGCACAAACTCTTGACCAAGGTCCACCATCTGCTCCTCGAACCTCTATGTAAGATTTTAACCTCACTTCAGGAAATACAGTGGTAATATGATTATTCCAATCATCCATATTTGGTTCAAATTTTCCTGATGAATCTTTCATATAATCCCTAAATGTAAGGCCGGTTAAATCTATATATTCATTGTTTCGAATAATAAAGTACATCGGTATATCTAAAAGGTAATTGGTGTAGTCTTCAAAACAGAAATCTTTATTATAAATAAATTTAAGTAATCCAGTTCTATCCTTATCAGTCTTTGTCCATATGTAAGATCTGTAACTTTGATATTCAGTTAGTTTCCCATCTATGAAAGGGGAATTAGCATAAAGTGCAATTATGCATGGCTGAAGTGATTGGGCAACTCTCATTTTGATTTGCATATCTTTGGTGGATGAAAAATCAAAGTTCGCTTGAATAGTAGTTGTACGTTTCATCATATCTAAACCATGCTCTCCTACTTTAGGCATATACTTACTCATAATCTCATATCTTTTTTTTGGCATAATCTTGATCTTTTCTCGGTCCCACTTAGGCAGAACACCAATGCCCATAAAATTTATATCTAATGATTTGCATACATCATTTAGTTCTTCCTTATGTGTATTAACCTCGTTACATGTTTCAAAGAGGCTTACAAATGGTGCACCAGATAATTCTAATTGACCACCAGGTTCCAGTGTAATAGACGCTCCATTTTTTTTTAATGATATTACTAAATTATTTTCTAGGATTTTTTCCCATTTATATTTTTTTGAAAGTAAATCAAAAATCTCTTTTATATCCTCAAAGCTTATCGGAGAAAGATCATTATTATTAAATCCAAATTTTTCGTGTTCAGTGCCAACTCTCCATTTATCTTTGGTTTTACAACCACTATAAAAAACTGTTGACAGTTTATCAAAATCTAATTTTTTGCTCAAAGTAAATATCCCTTAAATATAGATAAACTAAAAATTGCAGCAGTATCAGCTTTCAGAATATTGCTTCCAAAATTTATTTTAAGATTATCTTTTTTATTTATCAATTTCCTGTCCTCTTCAGACCATCCTCCAACTGGACCAATAAATATTGCTATCTTTTTAAATTTGTATTCTTTCCTATTAATCTTAGAAATATCAATACCATCCTTTTCATCACAAAATATTATTAATCTATCTTCTTCCCAATTATTTAATATTTCTTTTATACTCTTTACCTCCTCTATAATTGGAAGGAAGAGTGAATTACTTTGCTCAACCGCCTCAATTGAAATTTTTTTAAGTCTTTCATAGTTAAGTGGAATTCTATTTGAAAAGCTTGTGATCATTGGATAAATTTTTCTCACTCCAATTTCACTTACTTTCTCAACTAATAAATCAACATTTTTTATTTTTACCAAACCAAAGCAAATCCAAATATCTTTAATATTTTGTTTATTTCTTAATAATTTTTCTGGATTAAGTTTGAACTTATCCTCAAAAAAACATTTTGATAACCACTCCTCATCATCGTTAAATACCAGAATACTATCTCCAGTTCTTTTTCTCATTACGTTTTTTAAGTAGTGAATTTTTCTTTTTCTAAATAAATGTATTTATTTTTTTTTATTACTTCTTGGATATATATTCTAACTTGAGGCATAGTAATTAAATTAGCTAATGTTTAAAAAATATAAACAAAAAATCAACTATTTAATAAAACTTGGAAGATATGATAACCCTACAGGTGCATTATTATTGATGTGGCCTTGTTTTTGGGGAACATTGGCACAATTTGAAAATCAATTAATTTTGTTAAAACCTTTAATTCTTTTTCTTACAGGATCTTTTATCATGCGTGGTGCTGGGTGCTGTATCAACGATTTATTTGACAGAAATATAGATAAATTAGTTGAAAGAACAAAATCTCGCCCGTTAGCTCAAAATAAGTTAACAGTTAACGAGGCTTTAATATTTATTTTTTTTCAACTATTTCTTGGGTTAATCATAATTTTGCAGTTTGATTCTAAAATAATTATTATGGGGTTTGTTGTTATCCCCCTTGTTATAATTTATCCACTAGTT
>CACJRF010000002.1 GCA_902595755.1 uncultured Alphaproteobacteria bacterium
TATATAATAAACTAAATAAAGAAACGGAAATTTTCGCAGAAAAAAAAATAGGATCTGAATTTAGTAATTTAGTTGGGAAAAATACTAAGGACTTGACACAAATATGACAAAAATTATTTTTGTAGACTCTGATGGTTCAGAAAAGATAGTGGAAGCTAAAAATGGACTTTCTTTACTTGAGGTTGCCCATAGCAATGGAATAGATCTTGAAGGCGCATGTGAAGGCTCACTTGCATGCTCAACCTGTCATATAATCGTTGAAAAAGAATTTTTTGAAAATCTACCAGATCCCTCTGAAGAGGAAGAAGATATGCTAGATCTTGCCTGGGGTCTCACTCATACCTCAAGACTAGGTTGTCAAATTATTGTTGATGATTCACTAGATGGAATTAAGGTTAAAATTCCAAACGGAACAAGAAATATGAGTGTTTAAAGAATGTCAATTAAATGGACAGATACAACTGAAATAGCAATTTTGCTTGAAGAAAAATATCCAGAAAAGGATAATATAAACCTTAGATTTACAGATTTACACAATTGGATATTAAATTTGGAGGGGTTTGATGACTCTCCAAGTAATTCAAATGAAAAAATTCTTGAAGCAATACAAATGGCATGGATTGATGAAAGAGATTAAATGAATATTAACTTAACCAAATTTAAAAAGATTAACAATCTTCCTAAAAAAGGTGAAAAAATTGTAGTTGCTATGTCTGGTGGTGTTGATTCGTCAGTTACTGCAGCTATATTGAATTATGCTGGATATGAGGTGATTGGAGTATCTATGAAACTTTATGAGGCATCTAAAGTAAGTTCTCCAAAAACATGTTGCTCAGGATTAGATATCCGTGATGCAAGAGAAGTCTCAAAAAAACTTGGTATTAAGCATTTTATAGTTGATTACAAATCAAGATTTAAACAATCAGTTATTGATGATTTTATTGAGAGTTATAACAAAGGACATACGCCAATCCCGTGTATAAAATGTAATCAGACAGTTAAGTTTAAAGATATGCTCGATTTCACTAAATCAATAGGTTGTTCATATTTAGCAACAGGACATTATGTGAAAAGAATAGAAAAGAATGGAATTGTGAACCTTTACGAAGCAAATGATAAATTTAAAGACCAGAGTTACTTTTTATTTGCTACAACTCAAAAGCAGTTAAAAACTTTAAGATTTCCATTAGGATACTTTGCAAAAAATGAAATCAGAAATTTAGCAAAGTTTTTTCGTTTAGATGTAGCAGACAAACCTGATAGTCAGGATATATGTTTTATACCTGATGGGAATTATAGAGACTTTTTAAAAAAAAATTCTAAAAGTTCTTTTAAACAGGGTGTTATTGAGACAGTTGATGGAATCAAATTGGGATTTCATGAAGGTTTGGTAAATTACACAATTGGACAAAGGAAAGGCATTGGTATTGGAGGTATTAAGGGTCAAGAAGAACACAAGCCCTTTTATGTAGTTGATATAAACTTAGAAAGTAACAAAGTTATTGTTGGGCCAAAAAATAAACTTAAGAAATACTTTATTTATTTAAAAGATTTAAATTTTTGCTCCGGGAATTCTCCAAAAAAATCATTCAAGGCCACAATTAAAATAAGATCAGGCATGCCTCTAGTTGACGCTAAGGTAAGTATATCCAATATAAAAGACAATATTGGTATTGTTGAGCTTGATAAACCTGAGTATGGTGTTGCACCAGGTCAGGCATGCGTTTTTTATAATAGACAAAAAAAAATGATTGGCGGTGGATGGATATCAGCAAGTGAAAAAAAAATATCTTAGATTAATAACAATTTCTTATTTTGAACCTAAAATAAAGAACAAAAGAGACTTTACAAATTATAAAATTTCAATTAACTCTACTAATTAAAATTTGTTTTAATATAGGCGGAGTAGCTCAGGTGGTTAGAGCAGCGGAATCATAATCCGCGTGTCGGGGGTTCAAGTCCCTCCTCCGCTACCATAAAACCCAGAGTGAGTAGGGGTTTCCACAGTTCTCATAACAAACATACAGTAAAATAGATTGTTAGACAGTGTTAGACAGTAAAACTGTCAAACAAAGTGTTCTATTACCTATCAAAAATCGGTGTAAAATAACCTATGGTTTCTGGGGATTTCATAATCAAAAAAAGAGGTTCTTTTATATGTGTTTTAGAACAAACACTTATCTTTTAATTACCTTAATAATTTCTAAGCGTGTATCACCATCAAAATCTTTCGGTAGTCTTACCATATCACTTTCTGCATTATGATAATAAAAGTCATCAACATACTTCATAGCGTCATCTTCATTTTTTACTTTATAAACACTACCATCTGGGTCTGACATCTCTTCACCAAGTTTCACTTCCATACTACCTTGAACAGCGTTGTCATATTTTTTAAAAACAATTTCATAATGGACAATAAACTTTTTCACTTATTCATAATAATCTAAAACCTATGAATATTAAATAAAAGGTTTAATATAATAGGGGAGAGTGAATACGCGAATTCTAAGCAATATATTTAATGAATATTAGGAAGTGAAATGATATGACCAAATTTATCCTTGGCATTATTGTTGGTTAATATATTTCTGAAAATTATGATTATACCTTTACCGCTATGCTTAATTGGATAGAAACACTAATAGACACTACACATTAACTCTGGCAATATTAGTAAATTAATAAATTATTTATAAAAATTGTAAAGAAAGGATTGATTTATGTCTAAAGGTTACCTTATGGCACTAGTAAAAATCAATAATTCTGATAACTTCGCTAAAAACTATGCATCTGTAGTTGGTGATGTTTTTGCTAAATTTGATGGTCGTTTTTTAGTTCGAACACCGAATGTTACTTTTCATGAAGGAAGGCAATTTGATGTACATGTAATTGTAGAGTTTCCAAGCATTGAAAAAGCGACGGAAGCACTCGAGAGTGATGAATATAAATCGATAAAAAACCACAGAATTGATAATAGTGATACCGAATATGGTTCTTTTATGCTAGCAGAGGGATTAGAGTAAATTTACTCTACAGTGACCGATTATATTTGAAAGGTGAAAAACTTAAAGTATCTAACCTTTACTTAACATTCAGTATTTCTAAGAGATATTGAGATGTAGTGAGATGTAAGAAATACATCTTACATTAATAGTTTAAGACAGGATTTGTATGATGAGATAGTTAAAAATCTTCAATTGTTTGGCTAATTCTATGAAAGATTTTCTAAAAATATTTAAATGGTTTGAGAGAAATATGTTCAAACTCATATTCATTCTAATTGGTGTGATTATTATTTATAGTATCATAATGTTTTTAATTCCTATCTTTAAGTTTGTAGGGTTTGTTGGTGATGGCTTCAACGAAGTTCAAAATATATTTCAAGAGATGAAAAAACAGATTCAAGAGTTTGAATGGGAAAAAGAATTGCCATCCTCACCAAAAGACGATAATTCAGTTTAATAAAATCAATTAATGTTAAATAAAAGTTCTCAGAAAAAGGGGAGTGGAGATAATTTAAAAAGATGAGCGAAAACCTTTTGAAATCTATCTCAAGTTCATAGTTTTATTTTAAAATACAATATTTTTTTTTAACAATTAAGTATTTGTAACTAGCTAAAAAAAAATATATATTAACCACATAGGTTATATTATGAAAAAACTTTCTATAACTCTAATGATCCTAAATGTTTTGGCTTTCTCACAAGTCAAATCTTTGAATATTTTTGAATTTTCCCTTATAGGAGTAGGTGCTGGTCTAATTTATGATCAATATTTCGATAGTTCTTTAAATTCAGATAATGTTTATCAAAATAAGGTTGATGTTATTTCAAGGTTCGAAAAAAGTAGACAAATTAACTTAGAAAAAAACTATTTTGACAATTTACCAATCCAACAAAAGCTTAGTGTTTTAGAAACATTAAACAATAACTAAATATTATGTAAATGGGTCGTTTAAAAGGCTATGAGATCAATAATTTTAATTTTAGTTTTTTTATTATTTAAAGATGTTCAATCAAATTCATTTTCAGAAATTTTTGGTAAAGAAGGGGAATCAGGTGTTCTCAACTCTAAAACAAGGAGCTTGAGTTATGCACTTCAATATTTAACTGTTACTGGTACTGCTAGCTACTTTTTAAAACAACTTCATGATAATGCTTTTTTTGAACCTCTAGGATTTGTTCCTGAATCATTAGTGAATAACTCACCTTTAGCATATGGAAAATATGAAGTAATTGATTCGCATACTGCTAATATTGTTAGAATTAATGAGAAAGTAGAAAAGATGAATTATTCAAATCAGCTTAAAGAAAAGTTTATTAGAAATAGATATTCATCAAAATCAATAGAGATTAAAAATAACAGTAATATTAATAATTCAGAAATTAGATTCTTGGAAAGAGAAAGATTAACACAAAGGTATTTAGATGATTAAAAATTTTATTAAAATAATTATAATCTCTTCATTACTAACTAGTTGTTCATCAATACTAAATACTGATAGAAATACAGTTGTTAAAACCACTTCTTCAGCTGTCGGTGGCTATTTAGGTTATGAGTTATCTGATGGAGATATTTTTAGTACAACAGTTGGTTCTGCATTTGGAATAATTTTAGGTTCATACCTTTCAGAATTTTTAGGTCAAGACGATTATTATTTTTATAAAAGGGAAACTATTAAAGTATTAGAAATTAATGATAGCAATAATTTTGTAAGATCTGGTTATTGGAAGAATCCTAAAAGCGGAAATGAAGGTGTTGTATTAATTAAGGGACATTATGGGGGTCCTGAGTGCAGATTAATTGAACATACTTTTATACTAAATGATGAATCTAAGAGAACTTTGGATACTGCATGTAGAGAAAAAAGTGGTCAATGGGCAATGGTAAAATAATTAAAGTTTAAATTTTAAAAAAAAGTTATTATCATAAAGCTATGATTTTAATTTCACCATCAAAAAACTTAAATATTAGATCAGAAACTATAAATTTTAATTTTTCAGAACCAAAATTCAAAAAGAAAATTAAAGCACTTTCTGATAGTTTAAAGGGATTAAGTATTTCAGAACTAAAATCTCTCATGCCAATAAGCGATAAGTTAGTCGAACTCAATATAAAAAGATTTGAAAACTTCGGTAAACCTGATAACCCAAAAAAGCCGGCAGTATTTCTTTTTACTGGTGCAACCTTTGATGGTTTATCCATTAGAAGTTTTGATAAAGATTCATATGACTATGTTCAAAGAAATTTAAGGATTTTATCGGGATTATACGGAATTTTAAAACCATTTGATATTATTCAACCTTACAGGTTGGAAATGGGAACAAATACTGTCAAATTAATTAACTCCAGTCTTTATGAATTCTGGAGCAATGATATTTCTAAAAATTTAAATGAGGAATTAAAGACTAACGGCTCAAAATATTTATTTAATTTGTCGTCCAAGGAGTATTTTTCAGTCTTAGATTATAAAAAGATTAATGCAGAAGTAATAAATTTCGATTTTAAAGTTAAATTAAATAATGAATATAAAAACATAGGTATGCAAATAAAAAAGATGAGGGGCTCTATGGCTAAGTTCATAATTGATAATAAAATTGACACAATTGGCCCGTTAAAAAATTTTGAACTAAATAATTTTAAATTTGAAAAATTATTACCCAAAACGAATACATTATTATTTACAGCATAATGAAAAAAAAAATTTTAGTTTTAATACCATGCTTAAATGAAGAGGCAACATTAGGTAATGTTATTAAGAATGTTAGAAAATATTTACCTACTTCTAGAATTGTAGTTTACGATAATGATTCTTCGGACAAAACATCTGATGTAGCAAAAAAATGTAGAGTCAAAGTTAGGAAGGTATACGAAAGAGGGAAGGGTAATGTTGTAAGAAAAATGTTTTCTGATAACTACGAATATAATTATTACATAATGGTGGATGGTGATAATACTTATGATTTATCTAATATAAATAAAATGTTACATCATGCTCAGAATGAAAATTTCGATATGGTTATTGGAAAAAGAGTACACAAGAATTCAAAAGCTTATAGAAGAGGTCACTTACTAGGTAATAAAATTTTTACTTACTTTGTAACTCTTTTTTTTGGAAAACATGTAACAGATATTTTTTCCGGTTTTAGAGTTTTTTCTAAAAGATTCGTAAAAACTTTTCCTGTTTATTCAAATGAATTTGAAATTGAAGCAGAATTAACCATTCATGCACTAGAACAAAAACATTCAATTAAAGAAGTCGATTGTATATATAATTCAAGACCAGAAGGTTCTCTTAGTAAATTAAGTACTTTCAGTGATGGAATAAAAATTCTTAGACTAATTTTAATGTTAATAAAACATGAAAGGCCATTATTATTTTTTACATTTTTAAGTTTACTCTTTTTTATTTTATCTATATTTGTTGGAGCTCCTGTAGTCCATGATTTCTATATGACTGGATTGGTAGAAAAACTTCCCTCAGCTATTTTAGGAGGATTCCTAATGATATTATCGTTTATAAGCTTTTTTTCTGGCCTAGTTTTAGATGTAATTAAAAAAATGCGATTTGAAAATAAACAGGTAATATATCAATTATTCAAAGAATAGTTATTTAATGGGGATAGTTATTTTTTTTGAATTACCCTTGTCATTCTTAATAATTTCTTTTTTATTTTCATATAATATCCAAACCATTTGCATTGCAAGGCTGTGAACCCTTTTTGCTTGAGTCTCACCTGATAGAAATCTCGAAAATTGTCTTTTACTTATTCCTAAAATTTCAGCAGATTGATCAATATTCAATTTATTTTTTCTCATCCATTCCTTTATCTCATGCGGATGTGGTTTATCTATATCAATAAAAATCAACTTTTACTTCCCCAAATATGCTTTTTCCATCATTTTCGTAAATTTTTCATCATCTATTTTTGATCTATTCTTAATATCTAGTTTTGAGAAAATAAAGATTGCTAAAAATGATAAGCTTACTGAGAACAGGGCAGGATACTTGTAAGGAAAGATGGGTTTATCAAATTTAAAAATATCAACCCAAATTGTTGGGCCTAAAACAACAAGACAAACAGTTATTAATAAACCACACATTCCACCATAAAAAGCCCCATTAGTTGTTAAATTTTTCCAGTTTATACTTAAAAATAGAACTGGAAAATTTGTACTTGCGGCAATTGCAAATGCTAGCCCAACCATAAAAGCAACATTTTGGCCTTCAAAAGCAATACCAAGAAAAATTGCAACTATACCAATTAACACACTTGATATTTTAGAAACAAATAATTCTCTTTTTTCATCAGTCTTTTCATTATTTAAAACATAAACATATAAATCCCTTCCTACAGCCGATGCTCCAGCCAAAGTCAAACCTGCAACAACTGCTAGGATTGTTGCAAATGCAACAGCTGAAATGAATCCTAGAAATATATCCCCTCCAATTGCATGTGATAGATGAATTGCAGCCATATTATTTGAACCAATTAATATACCATCTGCATTAATATAGTTAGAATTTGTTGATAAATATACAATTGCACCAAACCCAATTATAAACGTCAGTAAGTAAAAATATCCAATGAAAGATGTAGCATAAAATGCCGACAATCTGGCACTTTTAGCATCAGGAACTGTAAAAAATCTCATAAGTATATGGGGAAGCCCAGCAGTTCCTAGTATAAGAGCTATACCCAGTGAAATTGCTGAGATTGGATCAGCAACAAGTTTTCCAGGTTTCAAAATGTCAATTCCAGATTTATGTGCCTTTACAGCAGCATCTAATAAGTTTGTTAAACTAAACGAGAATTCTTTTAAAACTAGGAAACTAAGAACTGTGGCCCCAAAAATTAACAAAAAAGCTTTGATAATTTGAACCCACGTCGTGGCTATCATACCACCAAAACTAACATAAATTATCATTAAAATCCCAACAATCCAGATAGCAAAGTCATATGGTAGATCAAATAAGATTTGAATTAACGAACCAGCACCAACCATTTGTGCAATGAGATAGAATAAAACTGTTATCAGCGTTGAAATTGACGACAATGCCCTTATCTTGGATTGTTTAAATCTAATTGTTGTTACATCAGCAAAAGTAAACTTACCTAGGTTTTTCAATTTTTCAGCCACCAGAAAAAGAATAATTGGCCATCCAACTAGAAATCCAATTGAATAGATTAAACCATCAAAGCCAGATAGGAAAACTAAACCTGAAATACCTAAAAATGAAGCTGCAGACATATAGTCACCTGCGATAGCAAGACCATTTTGAAAGCCAGAAATTTTCTCACCTGCAGCATAATAGTTTTCTTTAGTATTTGATTTCTTTGATGCAAAATATGTAATTGCTAATGTAACAAATACGAAGAGAAAAAAAATTATTGAAGCTACAAAATTACTTTCCATTTCTTGAATTATTAAAATTTAACATTCATTTTACTTTTTAATTTCGTCAATATATTTGTTAGATAATAGGGTATAGATAAGAGTGAGAAAAATAGAAAATATAATTATTGATAGTCCAAAAGCCACACCATATGTCATAGAACTTGTCGCAATTTTTTTTGCTAATAGTTTTGGATAAAAACCAATCAAAAGAATAAAAGAAAAATACATAAAGATAACTATGAAAGAAAATAAATGTGAAATATTTCTTTTTATTTTAATATATCTATCGTTTTTATTTGTAAAAGAACTCATTTCAAAAAAAACCAAGCTAATGATAATTAGCTTGGTTCATTTAAATCTTAAATTAAAGATTTACAGTTACAGCCTTAACTTCTGTATAATTTTTTAATACTTCGTGACCCATTTCTCTTCCCCATCCTGATTCTTTAAAACCACCAAACGGAAGTGAGGCATCAAATATATTATGACAATTTATCCAAACTGTACCTGCTCTTATTTTACTGGCTAATTTATGCGCGACACTTATATTTTTTGTCCATACACTAGCTGCTAAACCAAAAGTAGTATTGTTAGCTTCATTTGCAATCTTTTCTAGATTTTCATCTGAAAATGGTTGTGCACAAACAACAGGTCCAAAAATTTCCTCTTTAACAAGAGTCATGTCAGCATTTGTTTTTGCAAAAACTGTTGGGTGTACAAAGTGTCCTCCAGAAGAATTATCATATTTTCCTCCTGCAACAACTTCTCCACCTTCAGATTTACCTGATTCGATATATCCAGAAACCTTTTGAAACTGTTCGTCCGAAACTAACGGACCCATTTCAGTTGATGTATCCATTCCAGGACCAACTTTAATCTGGTCTGCAATTTTTGAAATTCCTTCTGTTACTTTATCAAAAACTTTCTCATGCGCAAATAACCTTGAACCTGCACAACAGCATTGTCCGTGATTGAAGAATATAGCTGAAGCTGCACCTGCGATAGCAGCATCGATATCAGCATCTGGAAAAATTATTGTTGGAGATTTACCTCCTAATTCTAATGAAACTTTTTTAAGATTTCCAGCAGCTGCCTTTGTAATTAACTTACCAACCTCTGTGGAACCAGTAAAAGCTACTTTATCTACATGTGGATGGGATGCTAGAGGAGCACCAGCATCTTCACCTAATCCAGTTACTAAATTTAATACCCCATCTGGAAGTATCCCTGAATCATGAATTATTTCGATTAATCTCAAAGCTGATAATGGTGTTTGTTCAGCAGGTTTTAGAACAATTGTACACCCAGCTGCTAAGGCAGGAGCAATCTTCCATGCAGCCATTAGAAGTGGGAAATTCCACGGAATAATCTGGCCTACCACCCCAACTGGCTCCTTAACAGTATATGAATGATATTGTGCTCCAGGTGTATATGGCACAGAAATTGGAATGGTTTCACCTTCTATTTTAGTTGCCCAACCTGCCATATACCTAAAGATATCAGAAGAAAGAGGAACATCTGCTGCTCCCGCAACTGCAACTGGTTTACCGTTATCAAGTGACTCAAGTTGAGCTAATTCCTCTGCATGATTATCAATTAAGTCCCCAATCTTCCATATAATTTTTCCTCTTTCATTCGCAGGTATTCCAGTCCATCTGCCAGAATCAAATGCTTCTCTAGCTGCTTTAACAGCTAAATCAATGTCATTGCTATTCCCTGCAGCGCAAGAGGAAAGCTTTTTTCCAGTTGCTGGGTCTTCTACATCAAATGTTTTTGAAGAGCTGGTGTCAACCCACTTACCCCCAATATATAATTTTTGATTTTTATTTAAAAAACTGGCAACATTATCGTTGACAGTATAGTTTAGAACTGATGCGTCCATAAATATTCCTCCATTAATTTATTCTAATTTAACACTAACACAATAGGAAAAATTGTAAATGCTGTTAGATGAAAATATTAGAGTTTAGTTGGGTTAGGTAAGTTGCCATAAACCTTTTTAGGATCAAATATTTTTTCATTTTCTGTAAATTCTAAATCCACATCATACTTACCATTCTTAGAAATTAATTTTCTATAGAAACATGATTTATATCCAACATGACAACTAGCTTTTTTTCCTTCAAGATTTACATAGTAAATCAGGCAGTCTTGGTCATCATCAATTTTTATTTCTTTTAGATTTTGGAATAATCCACTTTTTTCACCTTTTTTCCATATTCTTCGTCTACTTCTTGAAAAATAATGTGCTTTTTTTGTTGACATTGTAAGCCTTAGAGCTTCCTCATTTGAGTATCCATGCATCAATACCTCATTAGTTTCAAATTCTATTGTTATTACAGGGATAAGACCATTAGAGTCAAATTTTGGTTGGAAAGTAACACCTTCTTCTACCTCTTCAACTGAAACCCTTTTTTTGAAAGCAATATCGGTCACGTTTTTATATATTCAAGAAATCTATTTTGTAATAGTTTGTCAGTTTTAAAATCACCTAAAAATGAGTTTGTTATTGTTGATACATTAGGTTTAGAAACACCTCTAGTTGTCATACATTGATGAAATGCTTCAATATAGACAGCAACACCTTTAGGTTTAAGAGTTTCATAAATTGAACTTGCTATTTGTTGAGTCATAGTTTCTTGAGTTTGAAGTCTTTTTGCATAGATATCGACTGTTCTAGCTAATTTTGAGATACCAACAACTTTTTTTACAGGCAGATAAGCCAGATGAACCTTTCCAATTATTGGAACCATATGATGCTCACAATGCGAATTGAATGTAATATCTTTTAACATGACAATATCTTCATAGCCGTTAACATCTTCAAAAGTTTTTGACAAATATTCTTTAGCAGATTCTTTATATCCTATGAAAAACTCTTCAAAAGCTTTTACCACACGTTTTGGGGTGTCCAATAATCCCTCTCTTTTAGGATTATCTCCTGCCCATTGTATTAGAGTTTTTACAGCTTCTTCAGCTTCTTCTCTACTAGGTTTTTTTTCGAAGGCCAGTTTAACCTTTTTTTTTGGTGTCACAGAATCCATTTTTAAACTTTCATTATTTATATATTAAATATTTTGTATTATAAATATAAATTTAAAGTATTATTTAATACTACTTTAACTCAAAAAGTGCAAAATGAAATTTAAAATTACCAATGGAATAGTTTATGACCCATCAAGAAATATTAATGGGAAGCAAAAAGATATATATGTTTGTGATGGTAAAATTGTTTCACCATCTATCTCAGAATTAATAGATTATAAAACATCATATGATGTTTCTGGAATGATTATTATGGCAGGTGGAATAGACATTCATTCTCATATTGCTGGAGGAAATGTCAATAATGCAAGAGTATTATCACCAGAAATACACTTTAATTTTTTAGATAAAAACCTTAATCGCAAAAAAAGTCTTCCTGGATTTAATACTAGATGGACTTGCGAGGGAACAGGTTATCGGTATGCGGAGATGGGTTTTACGACAGTTGTAGAACCTGCCGTACTACCTGTAAACTCATTTTTAAGTCATTTGGAGTTAGAAAAAATACCTATGATTGATAAAGCATGTTTGTCTGTTTTAGGAAATGATAGTTTTTTATTAAATTCACTACAAAAAAAAAGGGGGCAACAATTCATTGATGATTACGTAGCTTTCACAATAAATTCAACAAAAAGCATTGGCCTAAAGGTTATAAATGCTGGAGGCACAGAGTCTTTCAAACGTGGGTGTCGTGATAATTTTAGTCTTGATGATATTGTTCCAGAATACGGTGTTTCATCAAGAGAAATTGTAGATACATTATGTAACTCTATTGAAAATCTTAAAGTAAAGCATCCTTTACATGTTCACTGTAATAACTTGGGTATGGCTGGAAATATAAAGACAATTTTAGATACTATCAAAGCAGCAAGGGGAAGAAGAATGCACCTCGCTCATGTTCAATTTTATGGTTACGACAATAAGGGAAAAAAAGGATTTTCATCAGGAGCTATGCAGTTATGTGATGCTATAAATAAAAATAAAAATATTACAGTTGATGTGGGGCAAGTGATGTTTCAACCAACTGTTACTATATCATCAGATATTTTAAGACAATTCTCAGCAAGAAAAAATGCTAATCCAAAAAAATGGATTACAACTGAATTAGAGGACGGGGGAGGTGGAATTGTTCCTTATTCGTATAAAAAAGAAAACTTTGTAAATGCTTTTCAGTGGTTAATAGGTCTTGAAATATTTTTACTAATTAAAAATCCTTCTCAGGTGTTTTTTACAACAGACCATCCAAATGGAGCTCCTTTTACTAGTTATCCTGAGCTATTTAGACTGTTAATGGATCTCGATTACCGTTTAGAGTGCGCTAGTAAAATAAATAAAATTTCTTACGAAATGTCATTCCTTAAAGATATAAAAAGAGTTTATACAATAAATGATATTGCAATTATGACTAGATCTGAGCCAGCTAAGATTTTAGGTCTCAATGATAGAGGTTCTTTGGCACCTGGTTGTTTGGCAGATATATCAATTTATAATCCAAATTTAAAATACGACCAAATGTTTAGGTATCCTGTTTACGTTTTCAAAGATGGAAAAGAAATTGTAAAAAATGGTAAGGTTAATAATTTTTTTAAAACAAAAACTCAAGTTTTAAATCTTAATTATGACAAAAATATTACAAAATATATCAACAAATGGATAAGTAAGCAATATTCGTTAGATAGTGATGATATTAGTGTTGATACTAACTACTTTAGATCTGATAATTTTAATTTTCATTAATTTCTTTATCAATCAAACTAAAAAAAAACGGCGTTATAATCAAAGTTAAAACAATTGAAAATAAAATACCAGATATTAGCACAATTCCTATAGTTAATCTTGATTCATATCCAGCACCAGACCCTATAACTAGTGGAATTACCCCAACAATTGTAGATATTCCAGTCATTATTATGGGTCTAAATCTTTTTTTACAGGATTCTATAATAGCGCTTGAGCTTTTTTTACCTTGACTTTTTAATTGGCGAGCAAATTCAATTATTAATATTCCATTTTTTGCGGCTATACCCATAAGGATTATAATTCCTATTTGACTAAAGATATTTAATGAATTCTCAAAAATTATTAGACAAATAATTGGTATTAATAAGGTTAATGGAACAGATATCATAATAATAAAAGGATATCTAAAACTCTCAAATTGAGCACATAAAACTAAATAAACAAAAATTAGTGAAATAATAAATAAAAAATAAAATTGACTAGATGATTCTTTAAATTCTTTACTTTGCCCTTTGAAGTCAACCTTGTAATTACCTTCTAATTTATTCTTAGATAACTTTTCAAGGTAAGAAATTCCATCTCCAAGGGAATATTTGTTATTTAAACCTGCACTCAATGTTATAGATCTCATTTTATTATATCTATTTAGCTCTTTAGCTTCTGCAGTCTCTTCAATATTCAGGACATTTTCAAGCCTAATTAATTCACCGTTTTTATTTTTAACTTCAAAAGAAAGGATATCTTTCATATTTTTTCTAAATTCTTTCTTTGCTTGTAAAATAACATAATATTCCTCTCCTTTATCTATGAATGAATTAATTTTTCTTCCTGCTAGAAGTATTTCTAATGTTCTTCCAATCTCTGTATTTGAAAGCTCAAGATCATATGCTCTTTTTTTATCAATTTGTATTTTTAGTTGTGGTCTTGATTTTTTATAGTCCGTTCTAACAAAAAGAAAGTCTTTGTTATCATTTAGTTCCTCAAGGATAATATTCATGTTTGAATCAATTTCAGAATAAGTATCACCAGAAATTACAAACTGAAGTTGTGATCCAGACCTTCTTTGACCCAGACCCCTTGGAGGAAAAATAATAATTTTTGAATCAACTATTTCCTTGGATTTAATCTTAATTTCCTCAATAATTTCCCATATTTTTCTTCTTTGATCCCAATGATTTAATACAATAATACCAATTCCATCACTAAAGTTTTCAGTACCTGAAAAACTTCTAGGTACTCGAAGAAGTATTCTTTTTGCCTCTTTATTTTCATTTAAATAAAGTAATTTTTCTTCTAATAAGAGCATTTGTCCAACTGTATTCTCGTATGTACTACCCTCAGGAGATTCGATAACTAAAAAAAATGCTCCTCTATCCTCTCTTGGCGAGAGTTCTTTAGATAAAAATTTAAATAAATAAATAGATAAGCCAAAAGTAGATATCACAATTAATGATATAATTAATTTCTTATTAATAATTAATTTGAGGAAAGAAATATACTTATCTCTGATCAATGTATCTTTTGTATAATTTCTAACTACTAATATTTTAGAACAAAGCATTGGAGTAAGAGTAAGAGAAATTATTGTTGAAAAAAAGATTGCACCAATAATTGTTACTGCTAACTCTTCAAATAATTTTGCTGTATCACCTTTTAAAAAAACTACTGGAATGAAAATACTTATTAATACAATTGATGTGGATACTATAGCAAAAAAAACTTCTCTAGAACCTTTAATGGCAGCTTCCTTTTTATCTTCACCTCCTTCAACTTTTTTATAGATATTCTCAAGCATAACAATTGAATCATCAATTACTAAACCAGTACACAGTACAAGAGCAAGAAGGGTTATTAAGTTGATTGAGTATCCAAAAAAGTTTAAAAAAATGAAAGTCGAAAGGATAGAAATTGGAACTGTTATAAATGGTATAATTGTGCTTTTAAGGTTTCTTAAGAATAAAAGAATAATTAGTGTTACAAGTAAAACTGCAAAACAAAGCGTAAATATAACATCTTTTAAAGCCTCTGAGACAAATAAAGAAGTATCATAACTTTCATAAATTTTAATATTTTCAGGTAGATCTTTTTTTATTTCCAAAAATTCATCTTTTATTAAGTCAGTAACCTTAATTAAATTAGCTGAAGTTTGTTTTACAATTCCCAGACCAATCATTTCTTCACCATTTCCTCTGAACAATTGTCTGGACTCCTCAGCTCCAAATGATACATCAGCTATATCATCAAGTGTTACAAATGATTCACCATCACCTTTTCTTATAACTAACTTTTTAAAATCATCTAATGTTTTGTAACTATTTTCTAACTTTACTGTAAAATCTCTAGTTTCGGATTCAATTCTTCCAGCTGGAAACTCGATATTTTCTGATTTTATTACATTTTCTATTTCTCTTACTGTTAAATTATACTGAGAGAGTAAAAAGGGATCCACCCAAACTCTAACCGATTTTTTCTTTCCACCCGAGATTCTAACTTTTGCTACACCACTTATTACTGATAGTCTATCAACAAGGTAGCGTTCAGCATAATCCGTAAGATCTAATTGATTCATTTCATTGGATGTCAAGTTAAGCCACATAATTGCATTAGAATCAGAATCAATTTTGGATATTTCAGGAGGATCTGAATCTTTGGGAAGGTTTTCTAAGATTCTAGAAACGGAGTCTCTTACATCATTAGCTGCTTCATTAATATTTTTTTCATAAATAAATTCAATTGTAACTTTGGATCTTCCATCTCTACTTACAGATGAGATGGATTTAATACCTTCAATCCCACTTATTTGATTTTCAATAATCTCAGTAATTTTTGTCTCAACAATCGTTGATGCAGCTCCTGGGTAAACTGTGTCAATTGTTACGATTGATTTTTCTGTATCCGGGTATTGCCTAAGTGGAAGATTAAGAAGAGATAAAAAACCAATTAAAAAAATAAAAGTTGATAAAACAATACAAAAAACTGGCTTTTTAATAAAAAATTCTGAGATATTCATTTTATCTTTACTTTAATTCCGGCCTTTAGTTTGTTTACTCCTTCAAATACAATTTTGTCAGACAATTTAAGCCCCTTTTTAATTTCTACTTTCCCATCTAATCTTTTTCCTGTAAAAACCTGAACTTTTTTTATAATATTTTCATCACCAATAACATAAATAAATGTTTGATTATCAATTGGAATTATAGCGCTTTCCGGTACAAGAATACTTTCTTTAGAGTCTAAATTAAGAATTTTTCTTGCCATCATTCCTGGTTTTAGTTCTTTTTTATTCTCTATCTTACTAATAATTCTAAACGTTCTTGTTTTTTCATCGACATAAGGATCTATTACATAAACTTCTCCTGAATAAACTACGTCAGAGGAATTTAGTTTGATTTTAACAGTATCTTTAATTTTAATTTTATCAACATATGCTTCAGGCACAGAGGCTTCAACCTTTAAGGTGTTAAAATCATAAATAGTTGTTATTACATCGCCAGGTTTTATAAATGCCCCTACACTATAATTTCTTAGGCCAATTGTTCCATCAAATGGAGCTTTCAAAACTAAATCGTTTATTTTAGCCTTTATTTCATCTACCTTTCCTGTCAATCTAATCTTCTCAGTTAATCTATTATCAAGAACTGATTGAGAGATATTTCCTTTTTTAGATAAACTTAAAGCTCTTTGATAGTTAATTTCTGCTTCTTTGAGTTCGGCTTCGAATTGTTTGAGTATAGCTGTTTCTTCAAAGTTATTCAAAATTACTAAGATTTTATCTTTTTTAACTGCGACACCTTCAACAAATAATATTTCTTGTATCTTTTCTGCAATTGTTGATGTTATATCAACTTTCTCGTTAGATTTAATAGTGGCTGACAACTCAATTTTATCAGTGACAAACTCCTTCTTTGGATTAATAAAGTTTATTAAGATATCTTTATTTTGAGAAAATGATTGATTAATATTTAAAATCAGCAAATTAATAAATATAATTGCACAAAAAAACTTAGTCATTACCCCTCAATTTCGATATTGCCTCATTATAATTTTTAGAGCTAAAAATAGTTGAACCAGAAACTAAAACATTGGCTCCTGCTTTTATAACTTGTTTAGAAGTGTTGTAATTTATGCCACCATCAACCTCTAATTCAATATCTCTATTTGATATAAGATCTTTTATATCCATTATTTTTTTTAATTGATTAGAAAGAAACTTTTGTCCCCCAAAACCAGGCTCAACGGTCATCACTAAAATAAGGTCTATTAATTCAAGATAAGGAATAATTTCTTTTGCTTCTGTTGTTGGTTTAATTGATATACCAGCTTTCAAGTTATTTTTTTTTATGAAATTTATACAATCGAATACATTGTCTGATATCTCATGGTGAATGGTAATTATATCAGAACCAGCTTCTATGAAACTTGGTAAAATATTCATTACTGGATTTATCATAAGGTGAACATCAAATATCTTATTTGTGTATGGTCTTATTGACTTTATTACTCCAGGACCTATTGTAAGATTTGGCACAAAATGGCCATCCATAACATCAATATGAATATAGTCACATTCAGAGCTATTTAAGGCAGTTATTTCCTCTCCGAGCTTGGAAAAGTTAGAAGATAGAATTGAAGGCGCAATCTTGACATTATTCGTCATAATAAAGAATTTTCATCTTCAATAGAATATTTTGCTGAGGTTGCCTCTGAATTTAATTTACTTCTTTTTAAAAGTTCTTTTTGTGCTTTCTCAATATTTGAATCGTTTCCCATCCAGCTTGATAAACATGGTTGTTGAAGAGCCCTGCCATAGGAAAAACTAATATTCCATTGAGTGCCTTCAGAGTCTTTATTCATTTGGTTTAAATGTTGTGTTGCCAATTCGTTGCTTTGACCACCTGACAAAAAAACAATTCCAGGAACCTCTTTTGGAACGTTTTCATTTAAACACTTTAAAGTCATAGTGGAAACTTCTTCTACACTAGCTTGCTGTTCGCACTTTTTTCCCGAGATAACCATATTTGGCTTTAACAGAATACCACCTAAATATACATTTTGTTTATCAAGAGCTTCAAACACTTTTTTTAGAACATTTGATGTAATCTCATAACATGTAACAATATCGTGAGCACCATCCATCAGTACTTCAGGCTCGACTATGGGGACCATTTCATAATCTTGGACAATTTTTGCATATCGAGAAAGACTGTGAGCATTTAAGTCAATCGAATATTCTGATGGGATGTCATTACTTTTATCTACATCAATTATTGCTCTCCACTTAGTAAATTCTAGGTTTTGAGAATAGTACTTTTCTAAGCGTTTTTGAAGCCCGTCTAGTCCTTCAGTCACTTTTTCAAAAGATTTCTTTTCAACAGGAACGGCACCAGTATCAACTTTTATACCTGGTATAATTCCAATACTTTTCAAGTACTGAGGAAAATACACTCCATCGGTTGTAGTTTGATGAACTGTTTCATCATAAAGAATAACACCGCTTATATACTTATTTAAATTTTCTGAAGTGAATAATAATTCTCTATATCTTCTTCTATTTTCATTATTTGACTCTACATTAATTGTGTCAAATCTTTTCGTAATAGTGTTAGTACTTTCATCAGCCGCTAGTATACCTTTTGGTGAGTTCGAAAGAGTATTAGCTATAGAATTGAGTTTTTCTTTATTCATATTAATTTTAGTCATTTAAACTGTTAAGTCCTGGAAGTGAATTTCCTCTTTGGATAAATTCCAGAAAAGCTCCACCGCCTGTAGATACAAAGGAAAAACAGTTAAAAAAACCTCCTTTTTTTAACAGCGATATAGTATCACCTCCACCTGCCACAGAAAAGAAATTTTTATTTTTATTATTTTTAATGGCATTCAAAACGTAGTATGATCCTGCTTCAAAGGGTTTCTTCTCAAAATATCCTAAAGGCCCGTTCCATAAAAGATTTTCTGCTTTAATTATTTCATTATAAAAAAGCATTCTTGTTTGTGGACCTATATCCATAATCACATGATTCCTCTCAATTTCACCTAGAGTTTTTGTGACTACAATACTCGGATCTTTTTTTGAGGTAACAACCACATCTTTGGGTAAAAGTAGTTTATGCCCATAAATAGATAGTAGATCTCTGGCAGTTTTAATCATCTTTTTTTCATGTAATGACTCGCCAATTTCATTTCCTAATGCTAATAAAAAAGTATGTGCCATAGCACCACCAATGATAACTTTTGAGTAGTTCTTAGCATAGAAATCAATTATGTTTAATTTTGTAGATATTTTAGCTCCACCCAGAACTGCAATATTATTTCCTGTACTTGAAGAAAGTATAAGATTTTTAAGATTTAGAATTTCTTCTTCAAGAAGCTTGCCTGGAAAAGATGGTAAATAAGATGGGATACCTGCAATAGATGAATGATTTCTATGGCAGCATGAAAAACATTCATTAATAAAGACATCACCAAAAGAAGAAATTTTCTTAACAAATGTCATATCATTTTTTTCCTCTTCCTCATAAAATCTTATATTTTCTAAAAGAACTATTTTATACTCTTTGAAGATATTATTTAGATAGTTTGAATCAATCTTATAAATATTCTTTTGTTCAAAATAAATCTCTTCACCTAATATTAATGATAATTCAGAGGATAAATCCTTTAAAGAAAAATCATCAACCCATTCGCCATTTGGCCTTCCAAGATGTGTAATGAGAATTATAGAGGCTTTTTTTTCTAGAAGTATTTTTAGAGTTGGTATTATTTTCTTAATTCTTGTATCGTCTTCAATCTTACCATTTGCAATAGGAACATTGAGATCAACTCTAATTAATGCTTTTTTGTTAAATAGAAAGTTAAAAGAATCTGAGAATTTTTTTTTTAAAGTTATCATTAAAAAAATTTCTCCATTATTTTTTTTAAAATTTGTTTATCTTCTAGACCAAAATGGGCATAAACATCATTACCCTTTCCTGACTCTCCAAAAAGATTCACACCAAATATCAAATCATTCTCTCCTGAATACTTATACCACGTATCTGAACTACCTGCTTCAATAAATACTCTTGGAAGGTTACTAAGAATTTTATCCTTATAAGCTTGATTTTGAGAATCAAATAACCGAGTGCATGGAACTGAAATTATATCGGAATTTATATTATTATCCTTTAGAAGTTTACTAGTTTTTACTGCGATCTCCACTTCTGAACCACTTGCAAATAATGATACTTTGCTATCTTTATTTTTATCTAGATAATAAGCCCCCATCATAGATTTATTTGTTTTAAATTCTTTTCTTATTAAAGGTAAATTTTGTCTTGAAAGAGCTAGCACTGACGGTGTATCATGAGAATTTAGAGCTATTTCCCATGCCTCAAAAGTCTCGATCTGATCGCAAGGTCTTAGTACATTTAAATTTGGTATAGATCTAAGACTTGCTAAGTGTTCAATTGGTTGGTGTGTTGGCCCATCCTCTCCAAGACCAATTGAATCATGTGTAAAAACATATATTACCTTTTGTTTCATCATAGCGGATAATCTTATTGAGTTTCTACAATAATCTGAAAAAACTAAAAAGGTTCCACCATATGGTATATACCCACCATGCACAGAGATACCATTCATTGCAGCAGCCATGAGGTGTTCTCTTACACCGTAATGGATATAATTTGAGTTTTTTCCTTTTATCGCAGATGATTGTACTTTGGTTAAATTAGATCCAGTTAAGTCTGCAGATCCTCCTAAGAGATTAGGAATTTGGGTATAAAAGTAGTTAATACAATTTTGAGATGATTTTCGAGTTGCTTCACTAGTATTTAATTTAACAATATTTTCAAGGAAATTATGAGTATTTTTATTTCTTTTAATTTTAAAATTTTTAAATTGACTTAAAAATTTTTTTTTCAATTTTGAGTTATTTAGTTTGTTTTCCCAGCTCATTCTTTTTTTGACGTTCCTGTTCGAAACTTTTTCCCAATATTTTTTAATATGTTTTGGTATGAAAAATTTTTTATGAGGCCAATTAATGTTTTGTTTTGTTAATAAACTTTCATTAGAGCCCAAGGGTGATCCATGGCAGGTTTCTTTGCCAGATTTATTTGGAGACCCATAACCAATTATTGTTTTGCAAATTATTAATGAGGGCTTTGGTGATTTTATAGCTTTAGAAATAGTTTCAAATATTTCTTTAAAGTTATGTCCATTAACATTAAATGTATCCCAATTAGATGCCTCAAATCTTTTCTTTTGATCGTCTGAGCATGTAAGGTTTGTTGGTCCATCAATTGAAATATTATTATCATCAAAGAAAACAATCAGTTTATTTAGTTTTAGATGTCCTGCTAATGATATTGCTTCTTGAGATATCCCTTCCATAAGACAGCCATCTCCAGCTATAACCCATGTCTTATGATCAACTAGGCTTCCATACTTTTTATTTAAAAGTTTTTCTGAAATAGCCATCCCGACAGCATTAGCTAAACCCTGACCAAGAGGACCAGTAGTTGTTTCAATACTATCAAGCATTCCATATTCTGGGTGACCTGCGGTTTTACTTCCAAGTTGTCTAAATTTTTTTATTTGATTGAGATTGCAATCTTTATATCCAAGTAGATACGATAACGCATATAAAAGCATAGAACCGTGTCCTGCAGATAAGACAAATCTATCCCTATCAATCCATTTTGGTTTATCAGAATCAAATTTTAAAAAAAAAGAGAACAAAATAGTTGCAATGTCTGCCATTCCCATTGGCATTCCAGGATGCCCAGAGTTTGCATTTTCAATGGCATCAATTGATAGTGCTCTTATAGAATTAGCCATCTCTGTCAAAATTTTTTTATTATTGATATTCATTAGTTTTCCAAAATAAATTTTCCAAATGCTCTAGGTCCACCAGATGTTTGTATTTTTTTTAAAACATTTAATGATTCTAAATCTAAAAGGGTGATATTATCTTCAAACCAACAAGCAATAACGATTAGTTTGTGTTTATAACTTATATCAATACCCTCTGGGTATTCACAAATTTCATTTTTAGTTTTTATATTTTTATAATCATGCATGTCTATAATCGATATACTATTTGACCTTTGATTAGTAACATATAAATGATTTTTTGTGAAGTCATAGACAGCTTGATATGGCCAATCTCCTACTTTTATATTTTTTATTAAATTATGATTAGTTTTATCAATCACAGAAATAGAATTTGATTGAACATTAGTTACTATTAAGAAATCAAGCTCTTTTTCTGAATAAATCCCAAACGGTGCTTTTTCAACATCAATTTTTTTTTTTAGAACAAGTTTATCGGAATCAATAATATGAATATTATTATCTTCTCTATTAGCAACGTAAATTTCTTTATTTTTATTTGAAATATAAATACCAGCTGGTGAACTACCTACCTTAACAATTTGCGGTTTAGTATCTTTTTTGCTATCTGTCTTAATAATTGATATTTGATTATCATACCAGTTACTTACCACAACCGATTTTATTTTTTCAGAATAGAAAATACCTAACGGACTTTTGCCAGATTCAAAGTTTTTTATTTTAAAGTTTTTAACATTTATTTTAGTTACATTTGCACTTTCTGGATTGCTTACATATGCATACCCATTAATTAGATCAAGTGTGATACCTGCAGGTTTATTTCCAACACTAATTTCTTTAATTTTTTTTTGTTCTTTTAAATCTATGATATCAACTTTATTGCTCTCTTGATTTGTTATAAAAGCATATGAAAAGGAATCATGGGAATATGATGAACCAAAATTGAGAAGTAAAAAAAATATTAGGCTAATTACCTTCAGCAATTTTTTTTAAACCTTTTAGATTACCTTCAATAAACTTGGTAACTTTAATTTTTGAATTTTCGTCATTTAACTCTGTGGGTGGGTCATTTCCCATAAATCCTCTGTAAAAACCTGACTTGTAGGTAATGTTTGTTGTATTAGAATCAATACTTTTTACAAATATTTTAGCAGCATAACTATTAACAGGTAAAGCTTTATTATCAGTTTCAATAACTCTCCAACTGACCATCATTTTGTCGGTATTAATTTTTTCTAATTTCTGTTTAACTTTTGATCCATTTTTAAAGCTAATAATCCTTTCGGAACCAACCTTATTTCCATTAGATTCGGATTTTTCAACTTCTTCATTCCAAGTGAACTCCTCAAAATTTGAGACAATTTTCCAAACTTCAGAAGCTGGCGCCTTAACATTTAATTTTAAAGAAACTTTTTGTCTAGAAGGTCCATGTGCCAATAAATCCTGACTGAAAAGTAAAGGCACAAAAAAACATAGCAGTATTCTTAACATAAATAACTCCCTAAGAAATTTATAATATTCTAAATTCCTTTTTATCGTTTATGACTGATAATGCAACTAAGATTTCAGAATATTGATCTTCAACAGGGCATATTACAGCATGAAGATTACCAGCAATAGTTTTTATTTTCTTAATCCTATATCTTGTTTTACAAAGATCTTTATCTGAGACCTTTTCAATAATTTTATCAATATACAAATTCATAATTATATCTATTATAGTAGAATTTAAAATAAGTTTTTTATGACAAGAATTCTAAATTTATTACTCGAGAACCCTTATAAAGTAGTTATTTCCTTTCTATTTATAACAATTTTATCTATATTTTCAACGTTTCAAAATCTAGGCGTAAATACATCAACCGACTCATTAATTGATGATCAGCTTACATTCAAGAAGAATCAAAAAAAATTAAAAAAACATTTTCCGATATTAGATAATAATATCTTAATAAGAATTAAAGGTAATAATTCAAAAAAAATTGAAAATTCATTCAATGAAATAAAAGATAAAATAGATGAAAGGATAGAGTTTAATTTTTATTACTCTCCAAATTTTGACAATTTCTTTAAAAGTAATTTTTTTTCTTTATTACCTAAAAATCAAAAAATTGACTTCATAAACCAACTCTATCAATTTCAACCTTTTATTTCAGAATTAAATAATAATAGGAAATTTGAAGGATTTAATAACTTTCTTGAATTAGTATTAAAAAGCCAGAATACCAATACATTTGAAAATTTTGATATAATCTTTAATAATTTTTTAGTTGCCTTTAACACAAATTCAAAAGTTGAATGGAAAAATATATTAAAAAAAGACTTTGATGAAATTTTTATATTATTATCAGTAAACAGAGATTATCTTCAGACTAACGGTTTTTCTTCAACTTATGATTTTCTTCAATCCTTAAAAGAAAATTATGACTCTAGGAATATAAATGTCCAATTTACAGGTGGATTAATTATTGATTATGAGGAAGTTAAATCAGTGTCAAATGGAGCAGCACTAAGTGGGTTATTGAGTATTTTTCTTGTAAGTATAATACTCTTGGCAAGTC
This sequence comes from uncultured Alphaproteobacteria bacterium, assembly GCA_902595755.1. Taxonomy (GTDB): domain Bacteria; phylum Pseudomonadota; class Alphaproteobacteria; order Methylaequorales; family Methylaequoraceae; genus TMED13. The sequence goes on from CACJRF010000002.1 coordinate 24,582, forward strand.
TTAAAAAAATCAAACTAATTTTTTGTTTAATTTTGTCAATTTTGGTTGGACTTTTTATCACAACTGGTATTACGTCTTTAACAGTTGGTTCTCTTAACTTGATATCCGTTGCCTTTGCAGTTTTATTTATAGGATTATCAGTTGATTTTGGAATTCAAGTTTTTTTAAGAATTCTTGAGAATCAAGGAGAAAATTCACAATTCAAAACATTTAAAAATGAGTTAAGTTTAGTATCAAAAACGATTACCATTGCTTCAATACCCTCAATAGTAGGTTTTTTATCTTTTGTTCCAACAAAATATACAGGTTTATCTGAACTTGGAATAATCTCTGCAATAGGATTGTTTGTTGGTTTATTGGTAAATATCTTGTTTTTACCTGCAATTTATTCTTTAATTAAAAAATCAGAAAACATAACTATTGAGTACAAAAAAAATTTGTTATGGAAAAATCTCCTAAAGTTTATACTTTCCAAAAAATACTACTTGCTATCAATTCTTGCGATAATTTCAATTTTTGATTTAAGCTTTATCAAATCAATTAGCTTTGATTTTGACGCTATGAAGGTTAAAGACCAAAAATTACAGTCTGTAATACTTGCTAAAGAAATAATTGAAAAAAACCCAACTTCAGATTACATCATTTCTATAGTTCAAGATAAAGAGATAAATTCAGCTGAATTGAAAAGTTTAATAAATAATCCAAATATTCAAGAAATTAGAACTCTTAATAGTTTATTTGAGGAATATGAATCAGAGAATTTAGATTATCTTAAATTTCTGATTTCTACCGGTGTTTCAAAAGAATTTTATTCCTCACCAGATGAATTTGAAAGATTCAAGGGTTTATTAATAAAAATCAAAAATTTAAAAATTGATAATTTATCTAATATTTGTGAAGAATTGTTAAACCAACTTTCAAAAATTGATTTTACTCAAAAAGAAATAAGAGTCATAGAAGATTTGTTTTTTAGTAAATTGGATGATCTAAATGATATAATTTTAGATATTGGGAACAAAAAAACTAAAAATTATGACGAAATTCCAGATTACTATAAAAAAAGATTTGAATCATTAGATGGTTTTTACAGGTACGAGGTAATTCCTGCAAAGGATGTCAATAAAATAGAAAATCTTGAAAAATTTGTAGATTCAGTTCAAAAGTATTACCCAGATGCTACAGGGATGCCAGTTGTACAGCTCGAGGCTGGAAAAATTGTTATTAATTCTTTCATTTATGCATTTATCTTTTCTTTTATTATTACCTTTTTATATTTATTAATAATATTTAAAAATATTTATAAGGTTTCTTTATGTATTTTATCATTGTTAATTGCTTTTATTTTATTGATATTTTTAATGATAATTTTCAAAATAAATTTAAACTTTGCAAATATGATTTCACTTCCTCTTTTATTTAGCCTTGGAATATCTTATCCGATATATTTTATTTCAAGATTATCTGAGAAAGGTGATGTATCAAAAGTATTTGAATCAAACACTCCCCTGGCAATTTTTACGAGCTCCTTAACCACAATATGTTCATTTGGAACTCTATTTTTTTCATCTCATCAAGGAACTTCTTCAATGGGTTTACTTTTATTTATTAGCTTACTTACAACTTTAATTTCATCATTAATTTTTTTACCAATTATCTCTTCATTTATGAAGTTTCGATAACAACCCAGTTTCCATCCTTATCTCTACATGCTTTTGAAACTTCTTCGATAGACTTTTTGTCTTTAGTAACAATCTTTTTAAAATCTCTACACACAGAGTTTTTATAATTATAATTACTAAGCGGTGTAATAATTGCATTTTTAGTAGGATCCTCATCACTTGACCATTGGTTAGATTCTAGATTTTCATTATTATCTAAAGTTTCTTTAATTTTTTCACCAAAGCTTTCTTCTTCGCTTTCACTTAAAATGTTTGCTAATTTTTGCCCAAGTAAATATCCTAAACTTCCACCAAGAACTGTTGTAATATTTTTTCCAATTCCTGAACCAATCTCAGACCCAACATATGCACCAACAGCGGCCCCAATCAGTCCACCGATGAGTTTTTTATCTTCTGTAGTTTCACAAGAGTAAGTCAAAGATAAAACTATAACTCCTGATAGTAGTATTTTTTTAAATTTTTTCATTCTTTTCAAACCCCCTAAATGTTTTAAATCTTGGGAAACGAAGACTCCAGTGTGATCCATCTTGACTTTTACTAATTGAGTCAGCCCTTACTTCCACTACTTGTCCAATTAAATCATTTTTTTTCTCCCAATACTGTAACCTTTGTTCGTCTGTAAAGCCAGAGCCAATATTAAGCTTAAAAAACTTACCTTCGTCTTCACCTTCAGCTATTATTGCGCCTAGTTTTCCAGTATTTCTTCCCGTACCCTCTTCAAAATCTGTAACTTTAAGAGATATTTCAATGAATGGTTTTGATTTCAACCATGTGGTAGATCTTTTACATTCGTAAAAAGAATTAGGATCTTTTATCATTATTCCTTCGTGACCATTTATAATTGAATCCTTATTAAATTGTTTAAATTGCTCTTTTCCAATATCATTATCCAAATTTACAGATATTTTATCTATAATTTGTACTTTTTTTTTATCAATAATATGTGAATGATACCATTCTATTAATTTATCTGACCTTTGAGTGTATTCAACCTCATAAAATCCTTTTTTGAAATTTTCGAAGGGTAGTATGTCAAATAGATATAAACAAGCATCACTATTTTGAACAGTTACTTTCCTATGAATTTGCTTCATCAGATTTTGGAAATTGTCACTTATTATTTCTCCATCTAAAACAGTTGGAACTTTAATTTTATTTTCATTTATAGATTCTTTTAGAATATCTTTGAGGTGATCAAAGTTAAGTAGTTCCTTTCCATTTCTACTAAAAATATCAACTTTTCCAGATGGATAAAGTATTGAGATTGCCCTTACACCATCAAGCTTCACCTCAAGAATTTTTTTACCTATCAATTTTTTTTTATGATTCTCGACATCCTGGGCTAATTGACATGCAAATACAGGGATTTGAAAACTTTCAAAATTATTTTTATTTGCTACATTATTTATTGTTTTTTCGGATACTCCACATCTCATATCCTTTAGAAGAATTCTTCGATAAAAATAATTCCACTCATCTTGTACAGATTTACCCATCAAATTTATTATTTCATCTCTTGCCGCATGACCCGTAAGTTTCCTATTAATTAAACTATTTGCAATTTCTTTAAATTCTTCCCAGTTAAGTCCTTGACCATCTTTTGATGAAATAGGAATTTGTTTTACACCAAAAGTAAGTAGTTTATTGTAGGCTAAATTTAATCCTTCAAAAAAAATTTGATTATTCTTACGCATCTGTTCTAAAATTACAGCTTCTTTGAATAGTCTTGCATTAGAAGATTCAATCTCTTTAATAATTTGTGAAAAATTCATTCTTTTAAATTATTTATATTATTTACATAATAACAAAATTTACAGTTATTAGAAAAATCTGGATAATCGTCGTTTTCAAGTAAAATTTTGATTTCAGATAACGTTCTTTCAATCCAATTTAACTCAAGATTTTTCTTAAATAAATAAAATTTAAAATTTAAACTTGAATGGTCTAAATCGTCCTCAGTATTAATCACGGCTATTATTCCAAAATTACCAATTTCTAAATTATTATTTTGAAGTAAGTATCCGTATAAAGATAGTTGGCGAGCATACCCTGGCCATATACTATCTTCAATATCCTTATTATTTCTTGAAATACTTTTAAGAATAACTGGATAGCATTTCTCATTATCTGTCCACACATCATCAATATTCGCATTAATAATCATATTAGTTTTTTTATGTAAACTCCGGATTCCCTTGAATGGGTCTAACCATTCATTAATTTTTTCGTGGTTTAGTGCAGTAAAACCAGGCTGCGAAATCAATGAAGTTTCAGGTATAATTGTTCCAGTACTTCTAAGAACTTCAAGATTTTTTTTAAATTTATTAACTATATGGTTATTTATAACTAATGCAGCGCCATGAGGTCTTTTAATCCCGAATTTCTGATCAACATAAAAGCACCTCTTACAGTCAAAAAAAAGATCAATTTTTGTTCTGCTTATTTTAAATGGTGAAAGATTATTCTTTACATATATATTTTTTCTAAACATAAATATTATTTTGTTTCATAAAGTGTTGATTTTAAATATCTTTATAAAAATTGTAAGTAGAAAATTAATAAAAATTTGACAAATTTTTATTTTTTGAAATTATTTATTTTATGCTCTTCATTTTACTATTTTTTTTACCAATTTTTGCCTCTAGTTTAGAGTTAAATTTAGTGTGTACTAATAATCCAACAAGTAGTACGGAAGTAGATGTTAAGGACATTTTTGTTTTAATTAATACAGACGAAGAAACCGTTGAGGTAGGAGGGTTATCTCTCAAACCAAGTAAAATAAATGTAACAGAGTCTAATATTAGTTGGTTAGCTAATGACTTACAATTATATCCTGATTCAGAAGGTGAGATTTATGGCTTAATTGGTCGTTTTTCAGGAGAGTTAGTATTGAACTTCAAAAGGTATGAAGATAACAAATCAAATTCATTGATTTTCAGCTGTAGAAAATTTAAGATCAAAGATAGACGTTTTTAGTTTACAAAAATCTTTGACTCGTCTACAAACTTAGAAATTTTTTCTTTAATTTTATCCATTTTAGGTTTTATAGAATTTTCAATTCTATTAGGTAAAATTTCAGATATATATTTTTCAAGGATGTAAGGGTTAGTTGGATTGATTTTAACCATACGTTTCAAATAGTTATTTGCCATTCTAAAGTTACCAATTGTTACCGAATGAACTTTATTTTTTTTAACAGAACTAAATATTTCTCTAAAAAATAAAGACATATCACATAAATCTCCGTACCAAATAAATGGATCAAATCTTATACCAATATTCCATCCTAAATTTTGCAACTCCCTTATAGCATTTAATCTATTAATTAACTTTGGAGTATTATGCTCATGTGATTTTATTGAATACTCAGGATTTAAGCTAAAAGCTGGAATTATATTACTAGAAGGGTTAATCTTTTTTATACTTTTTATATTTGTACTTTTTGATCTTATTTCTAATATACCATTTTTTAGCTCAATAAATTTATTTAAAAAGAAATCCATAAATCCAGTTATATCCTCCAATGCTAAGCTATCGCAGTCATAGCCAGAAAAAAAACAAATATTTCTAGATTTGTGATTTAGGATATCTTTAATGTTTAAAAAAAAATCTTCATAGTTTACAAAAATAACATAATGCGCAGAGTTAAACATTCCTTGAAGAAAACAATAATTACAATCATAAATACAATTAAGCATATGAGAAAAATAATAGTTTTCACGTAATCCAATACTAAATTTTTTAGGAGCCTTTAGGATGAGATTCTTTTTTTTAGTTGCTAAAATAATACTTGTTTCATTTTTTTGTATTCTAAAGTTTTGATTTTTCGGATTGAAAATTTCTTTATAACTTTTACAAATAATTTTATTTTCATATTTTAATTTTTTTTCGATCTTCAAAGCTCTTTTATTATTTAAGATTTCTTCTTCTATGTATAAGTTCTTAATTTTCATTACTGGATTATTTTTTTTAAATTAGACAATATTTTTTTGGTGTCTGTTTTACTTTTAAAAAGATTAGTTTCAAAATTTATTTTTTTTAAATATATTAATGTTAAAAGTTTTTTCATTTGCTCATATTCTGATTTTGTAGTTTTAATTTTACTTAGTAAACCTTCAATTTTTAAATTTATTTTTTTTTGATCAGTGATATTGTTAGACCAGATTTTTAACACTTTTTCAAAAAAAATATCGAAATGTTTTTTTTTGGCTTCGAACATTTTTTCAATTTTATCTTTTTCGTCATAATTAAATGAATTTTGCCTATTATCAGAAACTATTTTAAGTGAGTGGATTAATTCTCTGTAAGAATATTTATTAGCAGTTTTATAAAATCCACTTAATTCCATATCAGATAGTGAATCACTATATTTCTGATCTACCTTATCATATGTTGTACACGATAATTGACTAATCCTGGTGATATTTGGGGAGTATGGATAATAATTTTTAAGACTTGCGCTATCGATTATTTTATTAATTATAAAAAGTTCACCTATAATACTACTAGCATGTCCTGCGATCCCAATATTTATCCAACAATTATTTTTAATCTTACCGAGTTCATGGTATGTAGTACAAACTGAAATCGCTGAGTTTATTTTTCCAATTCCACTTATAGTTAAACTAAATTTGTCATTAAAGTAAATTTGAAACTCTTTTATAGAATTTATTTTTTTAAGTTTTAAGTAATTAATAAAGAATTTAGCCTCAGGGTTTGTTGCTGTAATTATGTGTATCACAATTTTATAGTTTTATAAATTTTAATGTCATCCTATCACTCTCACCAATATTTAAATAATGAGTTTTTTTGCCGTCAGAGAATCTAGGAGGTAGCGACCATACACCTTTCTTATAATTTTTTATGTCTCTAGGGTTAGCATTAATTTCTGACTTTTCAACAAATTTGAATCCTTGATTTTCAATTAGTTTTATTAAAAAACTTTCTTTAACATAACCTTTATCAAAATTCTTTTTATTATTAATAGAGGCTCGATGTTGCACCACACCAAGAATACCTCCTTTTTTTAGCAGCTTAGAAAAGGAGTTATAAGCTTTTTCTGCTTTTTTCATTTGCAACCAATTATGTGAATTCCTAAAAGTTAATACAAGGTCAAAATAATCATTTTTATTATCAATATTTAAATTTTCATTAAAATAAATTTTTTTTACACTACCAAACGATTCATTGTTATCAAATTTATTAAGGAATTTTTTTTGGATCTTTTTTAGAATATCTATTTTTGGTTTATCGTACATCAAAACATAAAAATTTTGACTCCCTTTCATATATTTTGATATTATTTCGGTATACCAACCAGTACCTGGAATAACTTCTAAAACTTTTTTTTCTTTTGAAATTTCAAAAAAGGATAACGTATCATAAGGATTCCTATATTTATCTCTATTTATATTTTCATTTCCTCGAAGTGGATTATCTATAGCAATTTTAAGAGAATCCTCACTGAGAGAACTAAATGGTAAGCTAAAAAAAAATAGCAAAACTAAAGAATTTAAAAATTTATACTTCATTTATTTATCCTTACTAACGCTTTCTATTAAGTCATCCAAAGAAAACTGTTTATTTATTATATCTGATAATTCACCAATGTCTTCTTCATTCCTAATATCCCAACCAATAGGTGCTTTTACCGTTAAGTTTGATCGACACGAGTAAACAAATATCTGAAAATCTTTAATTAGATTTTCTGGATTATACTTTCTTTTTTTTAGACCCTCATATGGGTTTCCCTTTATTAAACCTTTTTCACCAGGTTCCACTTCGTTAATTATTGAATACATGTAATGATTAAGTAAGAGATATGGATCTTTTATATTTTTTACTTCTCCAAGAAATTGAAGTTTTAAAGTTGCAATATGTTCTAGTTCCTCAGCTTTTATTTCGGAATATTTTGCCAAATACTCTACAAACTTTTTTGTTTGCATAAAAAATGATTCATCTTTTACAATATAATCATAAACCATTAATGTGGATATAATTTTGATGAGCCACGGAGGACAGTATTTTGATTTACTAGCCATTATTTTATGAAATTTTTAGAATATGATTTCTTTATAATCTTCCTTTTTTTTGTTTCTATAATTTCAAAATCAAGTTTTTTTGACTCAGCATATCTCACTGCTGATTCTAACGTATCAAAAAAAAGTGTTAAATTCTGTTCTGGATTTGAACTTCCAGTCCAACAAAAAACGCTGTTAATGAATGTTTCATTGGCCACTGAATTAGAAAGACACCATTTTTCTGACTTGCCAATTCCTGACTGCATTGCAGATTTAGCCGGTTGAAAGATTAAAAAATTATCACTTTTCATATTCCAAAAATCCTTTTTTTAGGTCATCAATTAAATCAGTCGACGACTCTAATCCTACATGAATTCTAAACCAAAAAACAGAGTTTTTGTAAGATTTAACAACTGGACTTAGATTGTTAACTGGTATGATTAAACTCTCAAAACCACCCCAACTAAAACCAATTTTAAATAATTTTAAATTATCTAGAAAAAAACTTATATCTTTTTTTTTAAGAATGCTGAATGTAATCAGTCCATTAGATAAACTAAAGTACTTTTTCCATAAATTATGATTTTTATTTTTTTTATCTGGCAAAAAAATTATATCTTTAACTATTTTATTTTTATTTAAAAAATTATAGACAACTTTTGCATTTTTTGAATGTTGATTCATTCTTGTTTCTAGTGTTCTTAACCCCCTGATAGCAGTAACACAACTGTCAGAATGTACATAATCTCCATATTTTGTAGCTGTTGACTTTATTTTTAAATAATTATTATAACTACAAGCAATTATTCCACAAAAATTATCAGAATGACCTGATATATATTTTGTAGCAGACTCTATAACTATATCAACACCCCATTTCAACGGATTAAACCCTAGAAATGTTGCCCATGTATTATCAAAAACTGTAATAATATTTTTTTGTTTTGCAATTTTGATAATTTTTTCTAAATCTTCAACTTCATAATTCATAGAACCAGGTGATTCTAGGTAAATGATTTTAGTTTTTTTTGTAATCAATTTTGTAAAATTTTTAAGATTATTATTTTCAAAGAACTTAACTTTTACACCAAATTTGACTAAATTTTGGGTTGCAAAATTATAAACTGGTTCATAACAGTTTTGTGTAATAAGACATTCTGAACCTTTTTCTAAAAAAGATACTAACGTTAAAGTTATTGCAGATAATCCTGAACTTGTTATTACACAGCTTTCAGACTGATAAAGTTCTGACATTATTTTTTCTAGACGTTTTGTATTATAAGAACCCAACCTTCCATAATAAGGTTTAGAAAACTTATTCTTTTTAGCTAGAAGATATTCTTTATAGTCTTTGAATATTAGCGTTGATGATTTATATAGCGGATCACTGAGGGATCCATAATTTTTAACCGTATCAATTCCATTATGTATTAGCTTGGTTTTTATTTTATTTTTCCCCATTCAGTCCACGATCCATCATAAAGTTTGATTTTTTTAAAATTTAAAATGTATAATACAAAAATGATATTACAAGCAGTAATACCAGAACCACAGTAGCAAATAATATTTTTTTTTTTACTTAATCTTTTAAAAATTTTAATTAAATCATTCTTTGTTTTTAAGTATCCTAGGTAGTTTGTTATAAAGCCAAAAAAGATATTGATACTATTTTTTATATTACCTTTTTTTAAGTTCGGTCTAGGCTCTTCAACTTCACCTTTAAATCTAGCTTCAGGTCTTGCATCAATTATTATAGACTTATTAGTATTAATTTCTTTTTTAAGTGACGATTGATTAATTATCAAATTCGGCATTGATATTTGTGTGTAAGATCTTGAATATTTAATTTTCTTATCCCCACTTTCTAATCCATACTTTTTTTTTAGCCACATCTGAAAACCACCATCAAGTATTTTTACATTTTTAAAACCGAAGTATTTAAATAACAACCAAACTCTAGAAGACGAAAAAAAACCAATTTGATCATAAATAATAATTTCTGAATTTTTGTTAATTCCAGATTTATTTATAAATTGAGTAAAAATATTAGTCTTCGGAAACATATGAGGCAATTGAGATTCCTTATTTGATATTTTATCAATATCAAAAAAGATTGCATTTGGAATATGTTTATTTCTATACTGCATGAGGCCTTTTTTTTCATCTTCGAGATACCATCTACAATCTAATATTTTTACCCTTTTAGACCTTAAAATTTTTTTTAGATTTTTTGGTTTAATAAGGTTTTGACAAATACTATTAATTAAAGCCATTTTGGAATAGGTAAGTTTTTACTTTCTAAAAATTCTTTATTGAATATTTTGCTTTGATATTTTGTCCCATAGTCACAAAGAATTGTAACGATATTCTTATTCGGTCCTATCTCTTTGGCAAGTTTTATCGCTCCCATTATATTTATACCTGAAGATCCACCCAATATTAACCCTTCATGTTTTAGCATTTCAAATATTAATTCTAAGGCTTCGGCATCATTTACTTGAAAAGAATCATCCACAATAACATTTTCAAGGTTTTTTGTTATTCGTCCTTGACCAATTCCTTCAGTAATTGAAGTTCCAGAAGATTCTAATACTCCATTTTTGAAATAATTGTACATAGCTGAACCCATAGGATCAGCTATGCATACTTTAATTTTTTTATCTTTTTCTTTTAAATAGCCTGAGACACCTGCTATGGTTCCACCAGTGCCAATTGAACATATAAATCCATCTAAATTACCCGAAAAAGAATCATATATTTCTGGGCCAGTTGATAAGTAATGTGCCTTTTTGTTAGATAAATTATCAAATTGATTTGCCCATAGTACTCCATTTGGATTTGATATTTCCTTGGAAATTTTCTCTGACACTCTTATGTAATTTCCAGGGTTTGAATATGGTAGGGCATCAACCTCAACAAGTTTTGCTCCACAGAGTTTAAGCATCTCTTTTTTTTCTTTACTTTGAGATCTAGGTATTACTATTGTAGACTGTAAGCCTAAAGAATTTCCAACAAGGCAAAGTCCAATACCTGTATTTCCTGCAGTACCCTCAACAATTGTTCCACCACTTTGAATTTCCTTATTTTTTAGTGCATCTTTAATTATTTGATAAGCAGCTCTATCTTTAACTGAGCCTCCTGGATTAAGAAATTCACATTTACCATAAATATTACAACCTGAAATTTCTGAAGCTATCTTCAATTTAATTAATGGTGTGTTTCCAATACACTCTTCAAAGTTATTTTTTAAATTTTGTTTATTCATTTCTTTTGGGAATTATATATTAAAATGTAAACCTTTTTTCACTTGAATGTTATAAAAAAATAAAAATACTCTTATTATTCCATTTATTTTAAATATTTATGAAAACTTCAATTAAAATCAAAAATTTATCAAAATCATTTAATGGAAAAAAAATTTTAAAGGAGATTAATTTAGAACTTCCAAAAGATGGTATATTTGGGATTCTTGGTAAAAATGGAGCTGGAAAAACAACGTTGCTAGCCACTTTAATGGGACTTATAACACCAACGTCAGGAGAAATAAAAATTTTTAATAAGTGTTTGAAGAAAAATAAGTTTGATATTCTCAACCAAATTAATTTTCAGAGTCCTTATATCGAATTACCTAAAAAGATGAGTGTTTACCAAAACTTGATATTTTACGCACGATTATATAATGTTAAAGATAGAGGAAAAATAATTAAAAATCTTTGTTCAGAGCTGTTAGTCAGTGACCTTTTGCATTTAAATTATGGTAAACTATCATCTGGACAGAAAACTCGCGTAAACTTATGTAAAGCACTACTTAACAGACCTAAACTTTTGTTACTTGATGAGCCTACTGCGTCTTTAGATATTCAAACCTCTGATTTTATAAGAAAATATTTAGTAAAATTTCAGAAAAATTATAAATCTGCAATTTTAATTACCTCACATAATTTAGAAGAAATAAAGTATATGTGTGATTACTTAATAATCCTCGAAGATGGAAAAGTAAAAGATTTTGATACAATTACAAATCTTTTAAAAAAAGGAAAAAAATCGAAAATAGAGGAACTTTTGCTAAATGATTAATAGAATATTCGCTTTATTAATAAGATATCAGAATATAGCTTTAGGTTCAATGCCAAGGTTGATTAGCATATTTTATTGGCCAACTGTACAAATTTTATTTTGGGGATTTTTTACGAATTATTTTTATCAAATTAATGAATTTAATATCTGGAGTTCTCTTAATGTAATTCTCTCTGCTGTAGTTCTATGGGATGTGTTGTTCAGAAGCCAACTTGGACTATCAATGTCATTTTTTGAAGAACTTTGGTCTAGAAATCTTCCCAATTTGTTTATTACACCTATTAAAGATCATGAAATTATAATTGGTTTATTAATGATAAGTTTTTTAAGAACAATTCTTGGCTTAACACCGGCAATTTTTTTTGCTAATTACTTCTTCAATTTTCATTTATTTGAATTGGGCTTATACCTGATTTTCTTTTTTTTTAATTTAACTCTTATTGGTTGGTCAATTGGACTTTTAGTATCATCTCTTGTGTTGAGATACGGGCAATCGTTTGAAGAGTTGGCTTGGGCAATTATATTTATAGTACTCCCATTTTCATGTGTTTACTATCCATTAAGCTCTTTACCTGAAGCTATGCAAACTTTTTCAGGTATGTTTCCAACAACTTTAATTTTTGAGGAGATGCGATCACTGATCTTTAATTCACACATGAATCTCATCAATCTCATAAAGATTTTTTTTATAAATATTTTTTTATTGCTGATGAGTTCCTTATTTTTTCTATTTATACTTAGAGTTGTTAGAAAAAAAGGAATTATGATAAACCAAGGTGAATAATTTATTTTATCTTATATCTAATCTCATTTTCTTTAACTTTGTCGTAAAAATACAAACATGATTGTCTAAGTAAATAAATATAGTCAGTTATTCCAGTGCTTAAAAAGATCCTAAGTAATAACATTTTATTAAAAAAGTTAGCTTTTGAATTTCTAATTGCCCATTTATTTGTTCTACCTAGTGCTTTTTTGCAAGCTACTATTTTTGCTTTTGAATTAAGTTGATTATTATTTTTAACAAAGTAATAAAGTGCTGCATTATAATCATGAATAAGTTGTGTTTTTTTATTATTCATTATTCGATTTTTGTCATCCTTTGGACCAAATGATGTTAAATTATCAATGAAACAAAAGTTACCTAATTTTGCCAACTCTAATGCAAGAGAAAAATCTTCTATAAATAGTTTTTTATTACAACCATTTGATTTTTTTATAGCTTTATGTTCGTAGAGTGTTGGAGTTGTCCCTGAAAAACTTGATTGTATTGTATCGATAATTGGATTTTTTATAAATCGAAAATTAATAATTTTTTTATTCTCTGGGAATTCAATTTTATTGTAACTCTTTAGAAGAGAATAATTACTAAATACTGCAACCGACTTTTTTTTTTTTATTGCTTTTAATAAAATAGAAGTGCAGTCAGGGGTCATTATATCATCTCCACCTACTAATTTTATATAATCTCCAGTCGATAAATCAATTCCTTTTTGAGTTGCATTAGCTGGCCCTAAATTGAGTTGATTCAATATCTTAACATTAGACCATTTTTTTGTAGTTTTTTTTAATTTTGACAGCGAAGAGTCTTCTGAACCATCATTAATAAAAATATATTCTTTTTCATAACTACCATTTTGTTTCTTTATAGATCTTAAAACTTTGTTTATGTATGAACTTTTGTTGTAAATTGGACAAACGAAACTAACTTTGACCATCCTAAAATATTTTCTTTTTCCACGTATCAGGAGTTTTAGAATTGATAATTTCTATATCTAGATGATATCTGAATTTCTTTGGACCTTTAGATTTAATATATTCTATCATTTTTGATATACCATCATCCAAACTAGTTTTAGTTTTATAATTTAAAAGCTTTCTAGCTTTTTCAGCGCTACAAGTCGCTTCTAGTACCTCTTGTGGTCTTCCTCTCATATATCTAGGGTTTAGATTTACCTTAAGTTGATTAGCTATCTTTTCCGCTAACTCATTGATGGTAATAAACTCTTCATCAGGACCAATATTTATTGTTTGTCCTAATACTTTTTTACTTGTAGCCATTTCTTTCAAACAGAAAAGATCATCGTCCACGTATGAAAAACATCTTTTTTGTTTACCGTCACCATAGATAATTGGTTGTCGATTTTGTATCATAAGATTGATCATAATTGATGCTACATTTCTATATGGATCATCATATTTTTGTCTTGGTCCAATTATATTGTGCGGGACAGCTATTACATATTCCACGTTATGAACTTCGCACAAATTTTTCAAAATATCTTCCGCTGCTACTTTAGCTATACCATAAGGATCTTGTGGCTTTGGAATATAATCTTCTCTAAATGGAACCTTATTGGTTCCATATCTGGCCATTGAGGAGCAAAATACTATTCTTTTAACTTTGTTTTCAATTGCAGCACTAAATAGTGAAACTGAACCAGTTACAATGTTATTTGTAATTAGGTGAGGCGAAAATACAGATAAACCCTCATATGCTGTGGCTGCAGTATGATAAACAAGATCGCAGCCTTTAGTAATTTTAAGCATAGAGTTTCTATAACAACAATCATACTGATAAAACTCTGCTTCAGCTGGAACATTACTTAATTCACCTCCAATTAAGCTATCACAACCAACAACATGATGACCATCCTTTATAAATGCATCTGCTAAATGACTTCCTAAAAAGCCTGCTATTCCACTGACAAATATTTTCATTTCATATGGCTCCGGCGACAGGACTCGAACCTGTGACCCAGCGATTAACAGTCGCTTGCTCTACCAGCTGAGCTACGCCGGAATAAAGGTCATAATAATTAAATTTTTCAATTTGTAAAAACATTTATTTCATTATGGAGGTGCGGACCGGATTCGAACCGGTGTACTCGGCTTTGCAGGCCGGTGCGTAGCCTCTCCGCCACCGCACCAAAGATACATAATTATTGTAATAAAATATTATACTTATATATTAATTCAATACTAAAAGACATTAAAATGAATAAGAATTATTTTGAAATAGCAAGAAAAAATATGGTTACTAATCAAATTTTGCCAGTTGGAGTTAAAAATAAAACACTCATAAAATCTTTTGAGTATGTTAGAAGGGAACTTTTCATAACTAGTGGCAATGATGATTTAATATATACTGACTCAGATGTTAAGTTCAATAACGACAGAAATTTCATTAGATCATTCTTGTTAGCAAAAATGTTTGAGCAATGCAATTTTACTAAAGATGAAAAGATTTTAGTAATTGGATGTCTTACAGGATACTCAGTTGCAATTCTATCAAATCTAGCCGGCTACGTTTTCGCGATTGAAAATGATAAAAAAACAGTAGAACTAGCTAATAAAACTTTATATGAGTTAAATTTACTTAATTGTTCTGTGCATTATAAAAGTAGACTTAATAATGGTAATTCAAAAAATGCTCCTTACGACAAAATATTTATTGAAGGGTCGGTGTCTAATATTCCTATGAGTATTGTGAATCAGTTAAAAGAAAATGGAGAGATTTATACAGTGATTAAAAATATTGATGAGTCTATTGGTTTTTTTGTCAAAGGTATAAGGGTGAAAAATGGATTATCTTTCACTAAAATTTTTAACACAAATATTAATAATCTAAGTGACTTCATAAATGGAAGTGATGATAATGCAGATAAAAATTAGTTTTTTTGTATTTATTTCCTTATTTTTTTTTAAACCTACTGAATCAGGTACAATTTTAAATAATGATTTAAAACAATCATTAGAAAAATTATATGAAACTAATCCAGAACTTAAGTATGAAAGAGAATTACTTAAATCAAAAGATGAATTAATGCCTCAAGCTCTATCAGAATTTAGACCAAAAATTTCTGGTTACTACAAAAAAGGTAAGGTTGATACTAATTCGCAGGGATTTAATATTGCTCAAGATAATCTAAGAACTGAGACTTATAAAGGGGTAAAGTTAACACAACCAATTTTTGATGGTGGAAGTAGTTTAAGCAATATTAAAGAGGCAAAAAATAAAATCATCTCACATCGATTTTTATTAAAACAGAAAGAGCAAGATATTTTTTTGAATTCAATAAAAACTTATGCTGACCTAGCAACAGAACAAACCAATCTATTTTTAAAGAAAAAAAATTTGGAGGTATTAGAAAAAAGATTAGAATTAACTAAAGAGCAGTTTGATATAGGTGAGGTAACTCTTACAGATGTTTCGATAGCTGACGCAAGATATTTGCTTGCTCAATCAGAATTAATTGAGTCTGAAAAAAATGTTAATACTTTATCTGCTAAGTTCGGTTATATCTTTGGAGTTAATCCAAACAAGCCAGATATAATTTTAGATTATAAGCAAATAGATTTAGATAAATCTCTGATAGAAAAATCTAGCCAAAAAAATAACCCCAGATTAAACGATATAAAATATCAAATAAAATCTATTCAGAATGAAATAGATAAACTTAAGAGAAAAAGGTTGCCAAGTGTAAAGCTTGAAGGAGAGGCATATATTAATGAAGGCTATTTTAAATTTGACAGTAAAAGGGAAGTTTTATCTGCATTTGCTACTGTTGATATTCCACTATATCAATCTGGAGCTGCCTCTTCAAAAATAAGAGAAACAAGATCCAAATTATTGTCACTACAGTCATTATTGAAAAAAATTAAAGATGAAGTTAATTATAACTTAATATCATCAAAATCATTATTTGATAATTCTTTATCAAAAATTACAGCTTATAAAAAACAAATAAAATCAAATAATATTTACCTGGATGGACTTAAACAAGAAATGCAACTAGGAGAAAGAACTATGCTTGATTTACTAGATGGGGAGCAGGAGTTGCTTCAATCTGAACTTGATTTAGCATTATCTTTCAAAGATTTATTTATTGCCTATTACCAAATCCTTTATCACGAGGGAAAACTAAACGCTAAAGATTTAAGACTGTCAGTTAACCATTACAATGTCGAAAATAACTTTAATAAAGTTAAAGGTAAATGGCTTGATATAATTGAATAAGAATGTTGAACAAGAGATTTAATTTTAAGGATGTTGAGTCAGAACTTTTGCAGTCATGGGATTTAAAAGGTACTTTTGAATTTAAAATTCAAAAAAATAATCAACCCTTTTGTATTATGATGCCCCCACCCAATGTTACTGGGAGCTTGCATATGGGACATGCGCTTACATTTACCCTCCAAGATATCCTTATAAGATATAATAAAAAGTTAGGTAAAAATGTATTATGGCAACCTGGAACTGATCATGCAGGAATTGCAACTGAAATAGTTGTCGAAAAACAATTAGAAAAAAAAGAGAAAAAAATCAAAAATAATTTTTCTAGGAAAGAGTTTATTGAAAAAATTTGGGATTGGAAAAGGCATTCTGGTAATAAGATTACTAATCAAATGAATAGACTTGGAACCTCAGTTGATTGGGGTATTTCTAAATTTACAATGGACGATGACCTATCTGAAGTTGTTACCGATGTATTCATTAAGTTGTTTGATGAAGGTTTAATTTATAAAGATAAAAGATTAGTTAACTGGGACCCTAAGTTACAAACTGCCATTTCAGATTTAGAAGTAAATCAAAAAGAGGTTGATGGTGAGATGTGGTTTATTAAATACAGTATTAACAATTCATCCGAATTTATTACAGTTGGAACTACAAGACCCGAAACTATTTTTGGTGACGTAGCAATAGCTATTCATCCTGATAATAAAAAATTAAAAAAATTTATAGGTAAATTTGCAGAAATTCCAATTATTAAAAAAAAAATAAAAATAATCTCAGATGAGTATGCAGATCCAAAAAAAGGTTCTGGTGCAGTAAAAATTACACCTGCTCATGATTTTAATGACTTTGAAGTTGGGAAAAGTAATAATTTAGAATTTATAAATATATTCGACAAAAACTGTAATATTTTAGACGCTACATTTATCCCAAATGAATTTAGGGGAATGGATAGATTTGAAGCAAGAGAAAAAATTATTCATAAACTTAAAAAAATGAGTTTGCTTGAAAAAGTCATACCAAACAAAATGGTAATACCTTATGGTGAAAGAACTGGCATAGTAGTTGAACCCCTTTTAACCGATCAATGGTTTGTTGATTCTAAGAAATTATGTGAGCCCATCCACAAGCTTATTAATGATAATAAAATTAATTTTCATCCAAGTTCATGGATTAACACATTCAAACACTGGATAAATAATATTCAACCCTGGTGTATATCTAGGCAAATTTGGTGGGGACATAGAATTCCAATTTGGTATTCAAAGTCTGGTGATATGGTAGCTGCAAAAAATGAAAAAGAAGCTAAAATAAAACTTAAAGATATCAATAAAAATGCAATTATTTCACATCAAGAGTCCGATGTTTTAGATACATGGTTTTCCTCTGCTTTATGGCCATTTTCCACACTTGGGTGGCCAAGTAAAACTGAACTATTAAAAAGATTTTATCCAACTAATATTTTAGTAACTGGGTTCGACATAATTTTTTTTTGGGTTGCTAGAATGATAATGATGGGCCTGAAATTTGTTAAAAAATTACCTTTCAAGGATATATATATTCACCCTTTAGTTAAGGACGAACAAGGACAAAAAATGTCAAAGTCTAAAGGTAATATTATTGATCCACTTACAATTATTGATATATATGGCGCTGATGCATTAAGATTTACTTTAGCAAATCTGTCAACTCAAGGTAGGGATATTAAATTATCGAATAAGTTGGTTGAGAATGGAAGAAATTTTGTTACTAAATTATGGAACGTAGCAAGGTTCTCTCAGTATAATAATTTTTGTTTGAATGAAAACTTTAACCCTGTAAATAATCAAATAATTCTTAATAAATGGATTTTTTATAAGTTTTTAAAAACTAAAGTTAATGTAACCAAGTCAGTATCAAATTTTAAATTTAATCTTTTAATTTCTGAATTATATCAATTTATATGGAATGATTTTTGTGATCTTTACATAGAATTATCTAAATTCTCATTAAAAATAAATGAAAAAAAAACTACCGATGAAATCTCTAATAACTTTAGTTATATTTTTAAAGCTATTTTGAATATGATTAACCCTGTTATTCCCTTTGTTACCGAAAAAATTTCACTTGAGTTAAATTATACATCTTCAAGTCTTTATAATGAACCATTTATAAAAACTGAAAAATATATAATCGATAAAGAAGTTGAAAATTTTGAGAAAGTTATAGAATTAATAAAAAAAATTAGATTTGAAACGAAAAATGAAGTAGTACAAGGCTTTTCTCTATACGTACACTCAGAAAATGAAGTGAATTGGATAGAAAGTAATAGGGAATTAATTACTTCAATATTTAAATTTAAAGAATTTACCTATAATAATAACTCATCTGATAGTTCACCTTTTGTTATTAGTGGGATTAAGTTTTCAATTATATTGGGTACTAAAATAACAAACAAACAAAAAAAGATAGATGAACAGATTATTTTTTATAAAAAAGAAATAAAATATTTTAAAAAAAAATTAAAAAACCCTAATTTCATCAATAAAGCACCACAAAAAATTGTGAATGCTGAAAAGGAAAAATTAAACTCAGCGATTAAAAATCTGAAATTATTACAAAATAAATAATGTTTAGACTTAGATATAGAAATTTGATCTTCTTATCAAATAAATCAAAATTTTCAGATGATGATTACTTAATAATTTTTTATGGCTTAGGTTGTTCCAGTGATGATCTTAGTTTTTTATTATTCAATCGAGTGATTAAAAAGCATATTTTAATTCCAGAACTTCCTGGTCATAATAATTTTAAAAACAATCAAAGTCTTCTAGAATTTAGCAAAAGTATGTCTCAATTTTTAAAAAAAAGTAAAAAAATTACTTTTTTTTCTCATTCGGTTGGTGGCATCATCCCAATTTTGATGTGTAAATTTTTTTTAAAAAGTAAGGATATTTTTTTAATTAATTATGAGGGCAACCTCACGGAATATGATACTGAAACCCTGACTAAAAAAACAATTTCTTTTGCTTTTGATGATTTTATTAATAATAAATTTAACAGACTGATAGAAATTTCAAAAAATTCTAGTCAGGAATCAATTAGAAAATGGTCATCTTCACTACTAAAGACCTCACCAAAAATATTTTATGAGATATCTAAGGAATGTGTTAAATATAGTAAGAGGTCTTTAACATTAAGTTTTTTTAAAACTTTTTTTAAAAAAAAAGTTTATATTTATGGAGAAAAATCAGATTTCAAATTCTCTTTTGGTAACTTGGGATCTCCATGTTATAAAATAAAGAACACAGGTCATTTTTCTTATTATGATGATAAAGTTGAATTTATAAAAATCTTTAATTATTTACTCTTAAAAAGGTGTTAGTTTATGGTTAAAATTACAAAAGATAAGTTACCAAGTAGACACGTTAGTCTAGGTGCTAAAAGTGCACCTCACAGAGCATACTATTATGCTATGGGATTAAATGAAAAAGAAATAATGCAACCTTTTGTAGGAGTGGCAACATGTTGGAATGAGTCTGCACCTTGTAATATTTCTTTATCAAGACAAGCACAAGAAACTAAAAAGGGTGTAAAAAAAGGTCTTGGTACACCTAGAGAGTTTACAACTATAAGTGTTACTGACGGAATAGCCATGGGGCATGAAGGAATGAAATCTTCTTTAGTATCTCGTGAAATAATAGCTGACTCAATTGAAGTTTCAATGCGCGGTCATTGTTATGATGGCTTAGTCGGAATTGCTGGTTGTGATAAATCCTTACCGGGTATAATGATGGCGATGTTGAGATTAAATGTACCATCAGTTTTTTTATATGGTGGATCTATTTTACCTGGCAAATTTGAAGATAAAGAGGTATCTATCCAGGATGTTTTTGAGGCGGTAGGTGAATTTAATTCAAATAAAATTGATGAAAAACGTTTGTGTGCACTTGAAAAAGTAGCATGTCCTTCAGCAGGTTCATGTGGTGGACAATTCACTGCAAATACAATGGCATGTGTCGCTGAGGCTATAGGATTAGCTCTGCCTGGTTCATCATCACCTCCAGCATCTTATGAATCAAGAGATAAATTTGCTTTTGAGTCAGGAGAAGTAATTATGGACCTTATAAATAGAGGAATTAAACCCAGAGATATAGTAACTAAAAAATCACTAGTTAATGCAGCGAGAATTGTTGCATGTTCTGGAGGATCAACTAATGCTGCGCTACATTTACCAGCCATAGCAAATGAAATTGGAATTCCTTTTGATATTTTTGATGTTGCAAAAATTTTTCGAGATACTCCTTATATTGCTGATTTGAAACCTGGTGGTAAGTATTTAGCAAAAGATCTCCATGATATTGGAGGCGTTCCAATTATGATGAAGGCATTGATGGATGGTGGATTTTTATATGATGACTGTCTAACAGTTACTGGTAAGTCCATTATGGAGAATCTAAAAAACATAAAGTTTGAAACTAGTTCCCAAGATATTATTTATTCTACAAAAAAACCCCTATCAAAAACAGGTGGTGTAGTAGGGCTTAAGGGTAATTTAGCTCCAGATGGGGCAATTGTTAAAGTTGCTGGATTAAAGTCTACAAACTTTAAAGGTAAAGCCTTGTGTTTTAATTCAGAAGAAGAAGCTTTTGAGGCTGTATCTAAACAAAAATATAAAAAAGGTGATGTTATTGTTATTAGGTATGAAGGTCCAAAAGGCGGGCCTGGTATGAGAGAAATGCTTGCAACTACGGCTGCTATATATGGGCAAGGTATGGGTGAACAAGTTGCTCTAATTACAGATGGAAGGTTTTCAGGCGCAACTAGGGGACTTTGTGTTGGTCATATTAGTCCAGAAGCTGTTGTTGGTGGTAATATTGCTCTAATAGAAGATGGTGATGAAATTCAAATAGATGCTGAAAAAGGAACTATTTACTTGAATGTAGATAACAAAATTTTAGATCAGAGAAGGAATTTACTATCTCATAAGTCTGAAGAATTTGGATCTGGGGCATTATGGAAATTTTCTCAAACTGTAGGTTCTGCAAGGTATGGTGCTGTTACTCATCCAGGAGCAAAGAAAGAAAAAAAGATATATTCAGATATTTAATTTTAACCAAAATGGAATATGGTCAGAGGGTTTTTCTAGTCCTCTAAAGCTTGATTCGTATTTGAGTTCTCTAACATTTTGAAGTTTTTTTGGTGAGATCAAAAAATGATCAATTAAAATTCCGTCATTTCTTTCCCAACAGGCTCTTTGATAGTCCCAAAATGAAAAAATTTGACCAGGTTTAAAAAATATTCTTGATAAATTAATTAAACCTAAAGAGCAAAGCTCTCTAAATTTAGTCCTCACTTTTATATTTCCTAAAGCATCATTTTCCCACTCCTGAAAATTCAATGCATCTCTTACATTCTCTATGACATTAAAATCCCCTCCGATTAAAAGGTCCTCTCTTGATAAATTAAATTTCTTTGACAAATTATATAGTTCATCATACCACTTCAATTTAAATTGGAATTTTTCATCGTCATTAATTGGATTACCATTTGGAGTATAGACGTTTAAAATGCTCAAATTTATTGATTTTAAACGTATCAATTGAACTCTTGATTGGTTTTTAAGAATTTCGCTTTCGATTTTAATTTTTTGGACGTCAATTTCTTTTTTATAAATAATTGCTACACCATACTTTGCTTTTTGACCATTAATAATCACATTATATTTTGATTGATCAAAAAAACTAGGAAACTCATCATTCAGACACTTTATTTCTTGTAAAAGCAAAATATCGGGGTCTACTTTATTTAAAAAATTCTTAACGTGATTAAACCTCACTCTAATGGAGTTTACATTCCATGATGCAATTATCGTCATTATTAAACTGAAAATGAGGTTCCACAACCGCACGTGGAAGAAGCGTTAGGGTTTGAAACCTTAAAATATGAACCAAGTAAATCATTTACAAAATCTAGCTTGGATCCATTTAAAAAATCCATCGATGTTTTATCTATTAAAACTGTTATTTGATCAAAATTAATTTCGTGATCATCACTTCCCTTAATTTTATCAAAAGAAAATTTATAAGAGAAGCCTTGGCATCCTCCGCCATCAACTGAAATTCTAAAAAGGTTACTTTCTTGTTTAAGGGAGATATCTTTTATTCTTTTTAGAGCATTTTCTGTTATATCAATCATTACATAGACATTTTTTTGTGATAATAATTACTATTATGGTACAATATTCAAATTTTTCAACTGATTATAAATTATCTAAAGGAAGAATGTTCCCAGAAAATGAAGATTTCAACCGAACATGCTTTATGCGCGATAGAGATAGAATCATTCATTCGACTGCCTTTAGACGTCTTAAGTATAAAACCCAAGTTTTTGTTTATCACGAAAAAGATTATTTTAGGACAAGGTTATCTCATAGTATTGAGGTATCCCAATTAGCAAGATCTATCTCGAAAGTATTTAATGTTAATGACGATCTATCGGAGGCTATATCTTTATCTCATGATCTTGGACATACTCCATTTGGACATGCAGGGGAAGATGTACTAAATAAAAAAATGGAAATAGTAGGAGGTTTTAACCATAATTTTCAGGCTATTAAAATACTTACATTACTAGAAAAAAAATATTTAAATTTTGATGGTTTAAATCTTTCCTTTGAGACTCTTGATGGAATACTCAAACATAATGGACCAATTAACTGTAAGCTACCTGATTATATTAACAGCGTTTTAGAATTCTTTGATGCAGATAAAGGTACTTACGGTTCATTTGAGTCACAAATTGCTGCTATTTGTGATGATATTGCATATAACAATAATGATATTGATGATGGTTTATATGCTGGATTATTTGATATAGATCAGATATCTGAAATACCAATTGTAGAAAAAGTAATTAAGACTATAAAATTAAATAATAACGACAAAAAAAGATTTAATTATGAAGTTGTAAGAGGTTTGATCAAGTTAATGGTTGACGACCTAATATGTAATACAAAAGAAATTATAAAAAAAAACAATATAAGTTCGTGCGATCAGATTTTAAGCTTCAATAAAAATATAGTTTGTTTTAGTGATGATATTAAAGATCAAGAATTGAAACTTAAAAGTTTCCTTAAAAAGAATATGTATGAACATGCCAGAGTGAAAAGGATGACAATCAAAGCAAAAAAAATTATTACAGATCTTTTTGAATTATTTATTGAGGAACCAAGTCTGCTTCCTACTGAATGGAGTGAATTTGAAAATAAAGATCAAAAGTTGACAAAGGTTTGTGATTATATTTCTGGAATGACTGATAAATATGCTATAAATATGCATAAAAAATTTTTTGACTTATATAATTTATAATGAATTATTTTGATTACTTTAAAATCTCTTTGTCTGAAATATTAAAAGAAATATCTGAAGAAAAGATAAATTTTATAGAAAAAATAGAAGATTCTTTCACAGTAGAAGTTCCTTCAAAAAAAAACTTTGGTGAACTGTCAACAAATATAGCAATGATTTTTTCTAAACAACTTAAAATGTCACCTCGAGATTTAGCAGAATTAATTTCTAAAGAATTAATTAAAAATAAATACGTTAAAGATATTGATATTGCTGGTCCAGGTTTTATAAATCTTTTTTTGAAAAAAGAATTTTGGCATCAACAACTTGTAAATTTTGTATCTAGTTTTGATAATTATAATTACAATGTTAAACCCAAAAAAATTTGTGTAGAATATGTTTCTGCAAACCCTACAGGTATGCTTCATATCGGGCATGCTAGAGGAGCGGTATTAGGGGATGCAATTTCATCTATTCTTCAAGAAGTTGGTCATCACGTTGATAAGGAGTACTATATAAATGATGCAGGCGAGCAGATAAAGAAATTAGTTAAAACTATTATTTATCACAAAGAAAACCCTAACTCAGACTTAAAAAAAATTAACAATGATGATTATTATCCAGGAAATTATTTAGTTGGAATTTCGTCAACAATAAACAAAGTTGACAACATTGAAATCTCTAATGAAGTAACTGAATTAATAATGAAAGATATAAAAAATGATCTTAAAAGTTTGGGTATTAGTCATGACAACTATATCTCTGAAAAAATAATGGCAAGTAAATCTAATATCAATCAACTAAAAAAAAAATTAATTGATAAGGATCTTGCATATCTTGGATTTCAGGATGAACCTGATAGTCAAAAAAATAAAAGTTGGAAAAAAGAGAAAAAACTACTTTTTAGATCGTCTAATTATGGTGATGATAAGGATAGAGCGTTAATAAAACCAAATGGTGAGCTTACATATTTTATGACTGATATTATTTATCATCTTAATAAAGTTGAAAGAGGGTATGATATTTTATTAAATGTTTGGGGGGCCGATCATTCTGGATACGTAAAAAGATTAACAAATGCAACATTACAGCTAAGTGAAAAAAAAATTAACTTTAAAATTTTCTTAACAGGTTTAGTTAATCTTTATAATAATAAAAAGCTCTTAAAAATGTCTAAAAGATCAGGAAATTATTTAACATTAAAGGATGTCTATAATGAAGTAGGGTCTGATGCTCTGAGATTTATGATGATTTCAAGAGATGCTAGAAGTACTATAGATTTTGATTTCCAATCTGTACAAGAAAGAAATAAAGATAATCCAGTATTTTATGTTCAATATGCTTATGCAAGATGTAAATCTCTATTTAAAATTTTTAAAGAAAACTTTAATTTGAATTCAGATAAAAACGCTTTTTATTCTAATAACCTCAAATTGAATGAGGAGATTGATTTGATAAAAAAAGTCACTAATTTTCATAATGTTCTTCTACAATCTGCTGAATTTTATGAACCTCATAGAGTTACAAGCTATTTATATGACCTAGCTAGAATGTTCCACAACTATTGGGGACTAGGTAAAATTAATCCGAATAATAAAATTATTATAGACGATAATGAAGAAATTACATGTTCAAGAATTTTTCTTGTAAATATTATAAGTTTAGTGATCAAAAAAGGCCTAAGAATTATAAAAATAAATTGTCCAGAGAATATGTGATGAATAAAAAAATAAAAATATTAGTGCTATCACTATCGTACTTATTTTTTATATTTGTATTATTTATATCATTTAATGCTGTAATTCCTGATAAAAAGTTACCCGTTATTGAAACAAAAAAACCAATGATAAAAAAAATTGAAAATGAGTTTATCAATGACAAGGATTCAATATACGAAATTCTGAGAGACGATAGTAAAGTTAATAATAAAAAAGTAGAACATAATTTAATGAAAAAAAAATATCAAAAAAAGGCATTAGTTAATAAAATTGAAGTGCTGTCAAAAGAAGGAGAGGTTGGACTAGAAAATAAATATTTAGTTCAGTTTATGTCATTAAAAAGTTCTCATAAAAGTTTATTAGCTAGTAATCAATTGGAAAAAAAACTAAAGGACGATAACTTTGATTTAAAACTTGTAGTCAAACCGAAACTTATTGGAGGAAAAAAGTTTTTTCGGGTTCTAACTGATAAATCTTTCTCATTCAATAGTGGTAAATTGTTATGCGACAAATTAAAAAAAAAAAAATATAAGTGTATTTTGATTAAGCTATGAGAACACCAGATGGAATTATTCTCTCTTGTTCTTCTCTAGAACTCACTAAACAAGAGAGAGATTTTTTTAAGCAAACCTATCCATTAGGATTTGTATTATTTAAAAGAAATTATGTTAATAAAAATCAACTAAGAAAGTTAATTACTGATCTTAAAGAAATTACACTTAATAAAAATTTATTAATTTTTGTAGATCAAGAGGGTGGTAAAGTGCAAAGATTTGATGGTGAAGGTTTTACAAAATTCCCGGCCCAAAGAATGTTTGGTGATATTTATAAAACTAATAAAAAAAAGTCTTTAGATTTAGCTTACAAATCATCGTATTTAATGGGTATCGAGTTGAAGAGTATTGGAGTTGATGTTACCTTTTCCCCAGTTTGTGATATATTCTTTCCTGATGGTAACGATGTTATTGGTTCTAGATCCTTTAGTGAAAATCCAGAAGCTGTTCTAAACCTTTCAAGAGAGTTTTGTAGGGGATTTAATGATTCAGATATTTATCCAGTGCTTAAACATTTCCCGGGACATGGAAGATCTAAATTTGATACTCATTTCAAAAAATCTATTGTAAAAAATAGTTTTGATGAAATAAAGAAATCTGATCTAGTCCCGTTTAAATTACTTGAGGAAGAAAAAATGGTGATGTTGGCTCATATTATTTATCAAAATATAGATAATAAAGTTGCAACTTATTCAGAGGTAATTATTAAGAATATTTTAAGGGAATCATTATCTTTTAAAGGTTTGATTCTATCAGACGATCTGTCAATGAAGGCATTAAGTGGAGATATTATTTCTAAGGTCAAGAAAACATATAATGCTGGTTGTGATGTTATACTTTACTGTCATGGAAAACTAAATGAAATGTTGAGAATATATCCTTTTTCTAGAAAAATAGATGACGCAATTTATAATTATTTTATTTCTAAAAAATCACAAAAATATTTTAATAATGATATCTTTAGAATAAGACAAGAATTAATTGAAAATAAGGTAATTGCAAAATAAATGCATTTTAATTTAAATATTAGCGGTTATGAGGGGCCACTTGATCTTTTACTCGATCTTTCAAAAAAACAAAAAGTTGATATAAAAAAGATTTCAATTTTGGAATTAGCTAATCAATATTTAGATTTCATCAATAAAAATTTGGATAATCTTAAATTATCAGCCGATTATCTTGTAATGGCATCCTTTCTAGCTTTTTTGAAATCAAAACTTTTACTACCTGATGAAAAAGAAGAGGTTGAACTTCTTGAAGAAGATTTGTCAAATAGACTTATTCACTATAATGCGATTAAAACCTTAACTAAGAAAATATTTAAATTACCTCAAGAAGGTAATGATTTTATTAGTGTTAGAATAAATAATGAGTTTAAAATTAGTAACAAAATAGTTCCAGAGGCCTCACTTCAAGATTTAATACTTAAATACTCTGAAATCACTAAGAAAAAAAATACAATGAAGGTCTTAATTGATGAATTAGAGCAGTTTACTATTGAGGATGGACTTAGTTGGATTAAGAATTTTTTAAATGTTGATAATACTTCTTGGCTTAGTCTATTTTCTTTTTTACCTAAAAAGAATTTAAATGATAAAAATAAAAAGTCAGCAATTCTTGCTTTATTTCAAGCCTCATTAGATCAAGCAAACCAAGGTGAAATAGAAATAAATCAAAATTCTCATTTTCAAAAAATTATGGTAAAGTCTAAAAATGGATGAAAAACAAGCAAAAAATCTTGTAGAAGCTTTAATTTTTTCTGCAGAAGAACCACTATCTATAGAAAGTATTAGAAAAATATTGTCGAGTTATGGTAAGTTTAATTTAGAAAAATTAATTGATGGCCTTGAAAATGATTATAAAAGTAGAGGTATAAACCTCCACTCTATAGAAAAAAAAAACTACTATTTTAGAACCTCTGAAGATTTAGGAGTTTTTCTAAATATACAAACCAAAAAAACTAGAAATTTATCTCAAGCAGCAATGGAAACTCTTGCAATAATTTCCTATCATCAACCAGTTACAAGGGCTGAAATAGAGAAAATTAGAGGGAAACCAGTTTTTAGAGGAACATTAGATAACTTACTCTCGCTGAAATGGATTAAGCCTGCAGGAAGAAGAGAAACTCCTGGGAGACCAGTGACTTGGGTAACAGATTTAGAGTTCCTTAAACACTTTGGTTTATCTTCAATAAAAGATTTACCAAAAGTGGATGAATTAGAATCAATTATTATGTAATGTATTATAAGGAGTTTATATGTTTGGTTTAGGTCATTGGGAAATCATTCTCATATTAGTAATTATCTTAATTGTTTTTGGGGCTGGGAAGCTTCCAAAAGTTGCAGGTGAGATTGCAAAAGGGATAAAATCTTTTAAAGAAGGTTTAAAGGATGATAATAAAATCGATAAAAAGTAATGTTTAATATTGGTATAATTGAACTTCTAATTATAGTATTTTTTGTTGTCCTTTTTGTAAAACCTAAGGATTTACCTATAATAATTAAGAATACAGGATTATTCTTCAGAAAGATAGAGAGATATTTCAATAATCTCAAATATGAGATTTCTGATATTGAAACAAGCATTGAAAATACTGACCAGAAAATAAGACATAAAAAGAATGAAGTACATAGACCACTTAAAAGAATTAAGAAAAAGGATACTTCTTAGTTTTTTTGTCCTAATAGTTTCATTTTGTATTTTTCTATACTATGCATCTTTTGTCGGAGAGATTTTGTCTAAACCGCTATTTGATCTTTTTGATGACTCAGATAAAAAGAGAATGATATTTACTGCTCTACCTGAAGTTTTTGTTTCAAATTTAAAAATTGCACTTTTTTCAGCATTTTTAACTTCATTTCCCTTTTTAATATCACAAGTAGTACTATTTATTTATCCAGCTTTATACAAAAAAGAAAAAAAAATCTTTATTCCTACTTTTTTTTTAATACCAGTTCTTTTTATTTGTGGTATCCTCTTTGCCTATTTTTTTTTGATTCCTATAATTTGGGATTTTTTTCTATCTTTTGAAAATTTTCTTCAGGGTTCAGTTCCAGTTGAATTGGAATCAAAATATTCAGAGTATATGAAGCTCACTATGTATTTATTATTTGCTAGTGGCTTGTCTTTTGAATTTCCAATTTTATTATTTGTTCTTTCAAAAGTAGGAATTGTAGATTACGAAACATTAAAAACTAAAAGAAAATATTTCTTCATTGGTATTATAGTATTTTCAGCTATTTTTACACCACCAGATGTAATCTCTCAGATTGGAATTGCCATACCACTAATAATATTCTATGAATTTTCAATATTATTAATAAAATTAACCAAAAAAAATAACTAATGCACGATATAAAATATATTAAAAATAACATAAAAGCTTTTGATGATGCTATTTGCAAAAGAGGTGGAGTTCCTTGTGCAAAAAAGCTTTTAGAAAAACACAATGAATACCTTTCTTTTCTTAATAAAAAACAAGAATTACAAGAAAAAAGAAATTTAATTACTAAATCTTTCAAAGATAGTACCGACACAGAAAAAATAAAAAAACAAGTACAAGAAATAAAAAAAGAAATTGATGAGGTATCTCTGTCTTCAGAAAAAATATATGAAGAACTTCACCATGAGTTATTATTAATTCCAAATATTTTAGATGCAAAAGTTCCTGAAGGTTTAAACGAAAATGATAATAAAATTATTAAAGAATACGGTCAAATAAAAGATAAAGATTTTAAAACACTTGACCATGTAAAGTTAATGGAAAATAAAGGCCTATTGAATTATAATGAAGCAATTAAATTATCTGGTAGTAGATTTTCTGTATTAAAAAGCGATCTTGCATGTCTTAATAGAGCACTAGTAAATTTTTTTATTGATCATAATGTTTTAGAATTTGGGTATATAGAATATGTTATTCCTGAACTGGTAAAAAGTTCGAGTCTAGAAGGTACAGGTCAGCTTCCGAAATTCAAAGATGATTTATTTCAAACAAATTTTAATGACCTTTGGCTTATTCCAACTGCTGAAGTCCCTCTTACAAATTTAAATAGAGATACGATACTTAAAGCTAATGAATTACCATTAAGATATACATCATTTACAAACTGCTTTAGATCAGAAGCTGGAGCATCTGGAAAAGATACAAAAGGCTTAATGAGAGAACATCAGTTTGGTAAAGTAGAAATAGTCTCAATTACACATCCTGATAAATCAATAACTGAATTTGATCGGATGATTTCATGTGTAGAGTCAATACTAAAAAAACTTGATTTACCATATAGATTGGTAGAATTATGTTCAGGTGATTTAGGTTTTTCTTCAACGTATACAATTGATTTTGAAATTTGGATGCCAGGACAAAATCAATTTAGGGAAGTTTCAAGTTGCTCTAACTGTAAAGAATTTCAATCTAGAAGAATGAAGATGAGGGTTAAGGATGAAAAAACGAGTCAAATTTATTACCCTCATACTTTAAATAGTTCAGCTGTTGCTGTAGGCAGAATAATTGTAGCCATTTTAGAAAATTTTCAAAATGAGGATAGGAGTATTGAAATACCTGAAATATTACGAGGATATATGAATGGGAAAAAAAAATTCTGATATGAAATTTAATTCAAATTCAAATGAAAATAAAGTAAGTCTTATTCTTGATTTAAGAAAAAATGGTATTAATAATCCTGAAATTCTTAGAGTAATTGAACAGATTGACAGAAGTTACTTTGTTGATTCCCATCTGTATGATAAGTCTAATCTAAATACAGCACTACCAATAGATTGTGGACAAACAATTTCTCAACCTTTAATAGTTGCATTGATGACACAACACTTGGAAGTCAAAAGCAATATGAGAGTTCTAGAGGTAGGAACGGGTAGTGGCTATCAGACACTGGTTTTATCTAAGATAGCTAAGTTTGTGTATACCATAGAAAGATATAAAACCTTGCATCAAAAGGCCAAAGAACTGCTTAAAATAATCAAAGCAAAAAATATTTTTTTTAGGCATAGTGATGGTGGTCTCGGTTGGATTGAACAAGCACCTTTTGATAGAATTATAGTTACTGCTTGTGCATTTGAAATTCCAAATCATTTGTTAGAGCAGTTAGATGAAGGGGGTATAATGATTGTTCCAGTAGGAGAAGTTCATGAAGAACAAGTTCTAAAAAAAGTTAAAAAGAATAAGGGAAAAATTTATGTTGAAAATCTTGAAAAGGTAAGGTTTGTACCTCTTTTAGAAGGCGTTGAAAAGCAATGAAATTAATTTTATTAATTCTATTTTTACTATCAAGCTGTGAGAGTCTGATTTACAGCAATTATAAAATTATTAATAATAAAAAATTAAATTTAAATACATATGAGGTTAGAAGGGGAGATAATCTTTATTCAATTTCAAGGAAACTAAATCTTTCAATAAGTTCTTTGATTAAACTAAATAAAATAGCTCCCCCATACAAAATTTTTCCTAAACAAAATTTAATCTTACCTAAACAAAGTTTTCATAAAGTAAAAAAGGGTGAAACTCTTTATTCTATATCTAGGCGATACAAAACCGATGTATATTCTATTTCAAAACTTAATAATTTAAAAAATATTAATTCCATAAATGAAGGTCAGGCACTGAAAATATATGGAGATATAAAAAATGAAACTAAAAATAATTATAGAAGTAATGTTAATAAGGCTAAAATTAAAAAAACTGACTCTAAAAAAAAATCACTTAAATCCGTTGAAAAAACAACTCTCAATTTCAAACAAACTGTTAGTAAAAATTCTAAATTTATATGGCCTGTCAAAGGAAAGCTTATTTCAAAATATGGAAAATCTAGTGATGGCTTCTTTAATGATGGTATAAATATAAACTCTAAATTAAATCAAAAAGTTGGCGCATCTAATGATGGCGTTGTAATTTATAGTGGAAACGAGATTCCAGGATATGGAAATCTTGTTCTAATAAAACATTCACAAAATTGGATTACGGCTTATGCACATCTTGGTGAAGTTTCTATAGAAAAGGGTGATAAAGTTAAGAAAGGACAAATTATTGGGCTTGTTGGAAAAACTGGTAATGTTAGAAAACCTCAACTACATTTTGAACTTAGAAAAGGTAAAGATGCGGTAAACCCCCTTAATTATTTATCCTAAGGCTCATTAAGTAAATAATTCTTAGCGAATTGTAATGCGGTTCTTCCAGAAAAATTACCTTTTTGAATTGACCACTGAATAGCTAATTTTTCAGTTTTTTCAGTTGCTTTAATTGAAAATTTATGTAGATAAAAATTTACAACATTAAGATATTTTTCTTGATCAAAATCATAAAAGCTAATTTTACATCCAAAACGATCGACAAGAGACAGGTTATTTTCTCTAATTTCACGAATTTCTAAATCATTTAGATTTTTTTGATCATCAGAATTTATTGATAAATTCCTTAAATTTGAAGTAACAAAAAACTTTATATTTTGTGAAGAACTCAAAATACTTCCTTCAATTAAACTTTTAAAGTATTTAAAATTATCATCTAATTTATTGAAATTTATATCGTCAATAAAAAGGATAAATTTATAATCATAGTTACTTAAAATGAAACATAAATCAGCAAGAAAGTCTAAATTTAGACTAAAAACTTCAATCAATTTTATTTTTTTTCTCTCCATACTTACTTTTTTAACAGCAAGTTTAATTAGTGTGGATTTGCCACATCCTTTTGCTCCCCAAAGTAAAGTATGTTCACAAATATCATTCATAGCAAATGAATTAATATTATTTAATAGTATTTTTTTTTGATTTTCTAGATTCATGAGTTCTTCATATTTAACGCTGGAATTAAATTTCACTGGAACAATTTTTTGTTCTTTTGGCAATAATGCAAAAAATGTTGAATTTTTAAAAATATTTTTATTCTCAATTAATTTCATAGTTTGTTATATAAAATTTATTTATACTTGTATTTCTTAAGATTTTATATATTGATTTGATTGTATTAATTTGTAAACATTTTTTTTAGGTGAATTCTATGTTTAATTTTGCATATGCTCAAGCTGCGAATCAACAGCCATCAATGTTAGCTTCGTTTGTACCGCTAATACTTATTTTCTTAATATTTTATTTCCTTTTGATTAGACCCCAACAAAAAAGACAAAAGGAACATAAAATCTTGCTAGAATCTATAAAAAGAAATGATGAAATAATGACTAGTGGTGGTATTTTGGGTAGAGTATTAAAAGTAGATGGCGATAAGCTTAGCGTTGAAATAGCTAAAGGGGTAAACGTAACTGTTATGAGGTCAACAGTAGCAGATGTAATAAATAAAAAGTAGTTTGAAATGCTCAATATTAGTAAGTGGAGTTTATTTTTTGTTTTTTCAGTTTGCTTGTTAGGGCTTTATTATATTTTTCCAAATTTTTATGGAAAAAGTGAAGTTACAGCTCTACCATCCTTCTTATCAAAAAAACAAGTTAACCTCGGCCTAGACCTTCAAGGTGGCTCTCATTTACTTCTTGAAGTAGAAACAAACAATGTTCTTAAGGAGGAATCCGAAAATCTGGTTGATGAAATAAGATCTTTTTTGAGAAAATCAAAAATAAAATATACAAATTTAGGTTCTAAAATAAAAGGGGCGATTGTAACTATCAAAGAACTTGAAAAAGTAGATTTTATAAAAAAAGAAATTAAGAAAAATATTAATAAAGATATAATGATTAATAGCGATAAAAATAAAATAACTTTTTTATTTTCAGAAAAATTTATACTGGAATCAAGAAATAGAACTGTCGAACAATCCATTGAAGTTGTCAGAAAAAGAGTTGATGAATCTGGTACTAAAGAACCAACAATTCAAAAACAAGGTGAAGAAAGAATTATTGTTCAACTTCCTGGTGTTAAGGATCCAGAGAGAATAAAAACATTGATAGGAAGAACTGCAAAACTAAATTTTCATATGCTAGATCCAACAACCGTTGAGTTGGCAGAACAAAGAGGTAAATTTCCACCTGGAACTTTTAAGGTTCAAAATTCTGATCCAACTGCTTATGAAAAAGAATTTATTGTAAAAAAAAGAGTTTTATTAACAGGCGACAGGCTTAAAAATGCCGCTGCTACTGTTGACCCACAGACTGGCAGGTACGTTGTTGCTTTTGAATTTGACACCAAAGGTGCAAAAAAGTTTGCAAAAATTACTACTGAAAATACATATCAAAGACTTGCTATACTTTTAGATAACAAAGTAGTAAGTGCTCCACAAATTAGGGAGCCAATAACTGGCGGGCAAGGTAATATTAGCGGTAACTTTTCAGCTAATGCAGCTAACGATTTGGCAGTTTTATTAAGAGCAGGTTCGTTACCAGCACCTATCAAGGTTCTTGAAGAAAGAACTGTGGGTCCAAGTTTAGGATTCGATTCCATAGAAGCTGGAAAAAAAGCATTAATGATTGGTTTTATTTTAGTAATAATATTTATGATATTGAAATATAAAGTATTTGGGATAGTGGCAGACATTGCTATAATAATTAATGTAATCCTTTTAGTATCAATGCTTAGTGCAATTGAAGCAACTTTAACAATGCCAGGAATTGCAGGTATTGTTCTAACAGTAGGGATGGCTGTAGATGCTAATGTTTTAGTTTTTGAGAGAATTAAAGAAGAACTAAGATCAGGAAGATCTATTATAAATTCTATTGATCTTGGTTATAAATATGCCTTAAAAACGATTATAGATGCTAATTTTACAACTCTAATAGCAGCGCTACTTTTATTCAATTATGGCTCAGGACCAATTAAAGGTTTTGCAGTTACTTTAAGTATTGGAATATTAACCTCAATGTTTTCAGCTTTAATACTTACAAAAATGGTTGTGAGTTTTTGGGTGTTAAAGTTTAAACCAAATAAAATTTATATAAATTAGTATGATTATAAATTTTTTTAAATATAGATATATTGCTTTTGGATTTTCAATAATACTTTTGTTATTGTCGGTAACTCTTTTTATCTATAAAAACTTGAATTTAGGAATAGACTTCAAGGGCGGTATAATGATTGAAGCTAAATTTGATACCACACCGAATATTTCATCATTAAGACAGAAAATTGATAACTTAAATATTGGTAATTCTGAGATACAGGAATTTGGAGATCCTCAAATCATTTTATTTAAGTTAGAGAGTAATTCTAAGGATGGCCAGGAGAATAATTCAATTATTGAACAGTTTAAGAAATCAATTGGAGAAAATGTAGATTATAGAAGAATTGAATTTGTTGGTCCAAAAGTTGGAAGTGAATTAAAGATGATAGCAATAAAGGCTATTCTATTTTCCTTGATAGCAATGTTTATATATATTTGGTTTCGTTTTTCTGGCTGGCAATTTGGTTTGGGTGCTTTAATAGCATTATTCCATGATGTAATTTCAACTTTAGGTTTCTTTTCAATTTCACAAATTGAATTTAACTTGGCATCAATAGCGGCTATATTGACAATTGCAGGTTACTCTATAAATGATACGGTGGTTGTTTTTGACAGGATAAGAGAAAATTTGGTTAAATCAGATTTAGAATTGTCAAATTTACTGAACAAATCAATTAATCAGACTCTATCAAGAACTTTTATGACGTCGGTTACAACTCTTTTAGCACTTTTAGCTTTATATGTATTTGGTGGTGAAGTAATTAAAGGATTCGTCTCAGCAATGATATGGGGTGTTCTCATTGGGACTTATTCATCCATTTTTATAGCTTCACCACTTATAGTATTATTTGGTTTTAAATATAATACGAAATAATACATTATTAATACAAATTAAGATTTTGTGCCGCTACCATTGAGTATAGCATTGGAATTGAAAGTAAAGTGTTTGTTCTTGAAAAGAGCATCGCTTTCTTAGCTGAAGCTAATTTCTCCACTTTGGAAACTTCAATAATCCCCAATGCTTTCTTTTGATTTGGCCATATGAATACCCAAACATTAAATGCCATTATGATACCTAACCACA
Organism: uncultured Alphaproteobacteria bacterium; assembly: GCA_902595755.1. Taxonomy (GTDB): domain Bacteria; phylum Pseudomonadota; class Alphaproteobacteria; order Methylaequorales; family Methylaequoraceae; genus TMED13. The sequence goes on from CACJRF010000002.1 coordinate 60,952, forward strand.
TACCAATTCCTATTAGTTGATTTTTTGTACTTCCAGATGATAACAATAAAGATTCATGAAGGTACCCGTTTAAGTGGCCTAGTATCAGTCCAGTAATAAGAGTAGCTATCGCAGCCCATCTAAACCAAAATAAAGCTTTTGGTGCAATTACTTTAGAAATAGCCGGTTTTTGTTCATCGGGTATATTTGGCATATTTGGTATTTGAACAAAATTAAAATACCATAACAAACCAATCCACATTATCCCTGATAAAACATGTAACCATCTAAATAAAAAGGAATAATATGAGTGGTCAAAAGTTAAACCAGCAGATGATAAAAAAACTACTAATAATAATACAAGCAAAAATCCAGATAAAACTGTTTTTCCAAGTGACGAAAGTATGTTATTCATTTAAACTCCTTATAAATAATAATATACTTATAGATTTAAGTTAAAGTGAATTCAAGAGATCTTTTTTATGTAAGGTATTTACAACTGAAAACCTCAAATATGAGGAAACAAGATCTTTTCGCATTATTTGTTTTTGAAAAGGAATTGTTTAAGTATTATCCTAAAACAGAAGAAAAATTACTCTCTAAAATTAAACTAAAATGGTTATACGAAGAAACAAAAAATAAAAATAGAAATAATTTTATTTTAAAAAATTTTAACGATTTAGAATTTATTTATACAAATATTGAAAAATTACTAGTTTTATATGATGAAATTATAGATAAAGATCTTGATAATAACTTAATAACGAAATTCAAACAATTTAACGAAATGTTTAATGGGTTTATCAAATATTTTGATTTGAACTTTTCTACATCATATATTTTTCAAATCATTTATTTGATATATGATAACGAGTTGGCAATCAGTAACTCTACATATAGTATATTAATAAGTCATTTTCATAAAAATTATATTAAGATTAAAAGAGTTGAGAAAGTTTTTATAAGTTTATTTTTAGATATGTATCCAAAAAAAAAAAAAATTAGTAAAAAAAGATATTTGTATTATATCTTAAAGTCATACTTTTAAAATGCTATATTTATTAATAATATCTTTATTTATATTTACCTTTCTTTACCTTTCATTATATATTGATTTAGCTTATTTTTTGGACTTACAGCTTCAATTATAATATTTTTTTATGTTCTAATTACCCATCATTTTATAAAGATTATTGATTTGTTGGCTAATGACAAAAAAATTATTACTAACAAAGAAACTGCTAATGATCACCCAATAATAAAATCTGCTCGTTCTAGGCTGAAAAAATAAGTTATTCTTTTAAATCTTCAAGCCAAGCTGCTGCAAGTAACTGCCTTATTCTAATAACATTCGAATTCAATTTTTCAGGTAAACTGACCTCTTTTTTTTTTTTTTTAATAGAGGCATCTAACCATAGCATTTCAATTGACTCTAATAGGTTTATCTTTTCTTGGTCAGACTTGTCGAAAAGCTCCTGTATTGATATTTTTATTTTATTTAAATCTTTATCATGCTCCATATTTAACTGCGATCTCAAATAAATCTCTTGTTTCATTTTGGTAGGTTACTTTATCAATAAATCCTTTTAAATAAAGTTCTCTTACATTTTCCATCTCATTCCTAAGAAGAGCTAAATTTTTTTCTTTATCATCCATTATAATTTTATATTATATACTAAAAATATTATGAAAAATAGATTAAATAAATCATTATCAAGGTTAAAAAAGGAAAAACTTGTTAAAGAAGATAAAGACTTAATTAGTAAAAAAATCACTCCATTTGAATTTAAAATATTTAAAACTTTGTCTGATAAATATGATTTATCTCTATCAAATTCCAATGAAAAAACATCCCTTAAGGAAAGTAAAGAATTATCTAGTGACCAAAAAAAGACATTAAATAGAATAAAAAGGGGAGAGAAATTCGAAATATAATAATATGCTTTATTATTATTACATTTTTCCATGGAGTAAACGCCAATTTTGCAAAAATCTCCTCTAATAATTTTATAGACTTACATGTTTATTATGCTGTTACAGAAGAATCTAAAAAAAAGGGATTGATGTGGAAAAAAAAATTAATTAAATCAAGCGGAATGCTGTTTTTGTATAAAAAACCACAAATTGTTAATATTTGGATGCATAATACTTTTATACCACTTGATATAATTTTCATTGATAAAAATAAAAAAGTTTCAAGTATAAAAGTAGGTAAACCACTGTCGAGAAAAATTATTTCATCTGATAAAAAAGTTATTGCTGTGTTAGAGTTGCCTCAAAATTGTTCCAAAAAAATAAGTTTAAACATAGGAGATAAATTAGACTGGATTTATTTAAAATTTTCTAAAAAAAAAACTTACCATTGTTTATCTTATGATAAAGATTAAAATAATACCAGGGTTGAAGAATGGGGAATTCAATAGATAAATACAGTAAAAATGATCCTATATTCAAAGCAGAATTTTCAGAATATATACAAAATTTAAAGTTAGAGAATCAGGATGAACATGATAACTTGTATAAAACAATTTCTTCTCTCAGAGATCAACTTGATGAATCAAAGTTTACTCTAAAAAATAATGTCCAAGAGGCTATAAGTTCAAAAAATGATGAAATTAATCAATTAAAGTCTACGATTACAGAATTAAGGCATCAATTAGATAAAGCTCAGCACGAAAAAAAAACAGCTATTCAAAAACAAATACAATCAAGTGCTGATGAAATAAATCAGTTGAAAAAATCATGTCAGGTTTTAAGAGATGAGCTTGAGACATTAAAATTTGAAAAAAAAGAGGCTATTCAAAAAACAATTTTAAATTCATCTGATGAAATTAATCAGCTTAAGGAATCAACTCAAAAACTAAGAGATGAACTAGAAACTATTATTAAAAAATTAAAATAATGAAAAGAACAACAAAAAATATATTTCCTAATGAAGAAATTAAAAAAGTTAAGTGTTTACTAGAAATTTCAAGAAAAATTGGAGCACTTAAAGAATTATCACATATACTCTGGACTATTATTGATTTTGCAACGGAAAACGTCAATGCTGATAGAGGGTCAATATTTTTAAATGATTCAGAAACAAATGAATTATACTCAAGAGTTGCTCAAGGAGATTTAACTAGAGAGATAAGGATATTAAATAATGTTGGTATTGCAGGTTCAATATTCCAGAGTAAGCATGGAGAGATAATTCATGACGTTTATAGCGATAAAAGGTTTAATAAGGATGTAGATCAAGAAACTGGTTATAAAACAAAAAATATGATTTGTTCCCCCGTTAAAACCGTCGATGGAAAAACTATTGGTGTTATTCAAGTTTTGAATAAGAAAAAGGGAAGGTTTAGTAAAGCAGATTTGAATTTAATAAATGATATTTCAACTCAGGCTGCAATTTCGATTCAAAATGCTCAAAACAATGAGTTTTTTCAAAAGAAACGTGAACAGGAAATGGAATTTGTAAGTATTGTTTCAGATGTAACTGCTGAGATTGATTTAAGTTCACTTTTAAAAAGGGTAATGGAAGAGGCCACTAAGATGCTTAATGCAGATAGAGCGACATTATTTCTTAACGATGAAAAAACACAAGAACTTTTTTCAAGGGTAGCAATGGGAGAGGGCGTTGGTGAAATAAGGTTACCAAATTCAGTAGGTATTGCTGGAAGTGTTTTTACTTCAGGGAAGACTATGAACATCCCTTTTGCATACGCAGATTTAAGATTTAATCCGGCATTTGATAAACAAACAGGCTATTTTACAAGATCTATTTTGTGTGTTCCAATCGTTAACAAAATTGGAAAGGTAATTGGTTGTACTCAAGTTTTAAATAAGAAGGGTGGAAAGTTTACAGATGAGGATGAATCTAGACTGAAAGCTTTCACCCAGCAAGTTGCTATTGCGCTTGAAAATGCAAAGTTGTTTGATGATGTATCAAAATCAAAAAAATATAATGAAAGTATGCTCTCAAGTATGTCTAATGGTGTTATTACAATTAATGAAGAAGATGAAATTGTAACCTGTAATAAATCTGGGCTTAAAATTTTAAGAGTTGTAAGTCCAAATATAATTGGATTAAAATCTGAAAGTTTTTTTAAAGAAAAAAATTCTTGGATTCAGGATAAAATCAATGCTGTAAAAAAAAATCATGAACCAGAATTAATTATGGATTGTGAGATTGAAGTATTTAATTCAGAAAATGAAAAAAAAGAATTAGTTTCAGCTAACCTGACCATATTACCATTAATTAATGAAGAAAATGAGGGAAGAACAGATTCTCAAAATCAATTTCTCGGAACACTATTGATGCTTGAAGATATTTCATCAGAAAAAAGAATGAAATCTACGATGTCAAGATATATGGACCCAGGTATAGCGGATCAACTTTTAGAAGAGGGTGCTGATATTATGGGTGGGTTAGATACAACAGCTACACTTTTATTTTCTGATCTAAGAAGCTTCACAAATATTACCGAGTCACTTGGAGCGCAAGGAACTGTAAAGCTTTTAAATGAGTACTTTGAAATTATGGTTGAGTGTATTACTGAACAGGCAGGAATGCTTGATAAGTTTATTGGAGATGCGATTATGGCAGCATTTGGCTTGCCAATAAAACATGAAGATGACGAAGATAGAGGAGTTAAGGCAGGTATAAATATGATTAAAAGACTATGGCAATGGAATGAAGTTCGCAATAAAGAAGGTAAACCTCCCCTTGATATGGGGTTAGGTTTAAATACTGACAAAATTGTAGCTGGAAATATAGGTTCACAAAAAAGAATGGATTATACCATGATAGGAGATGGGGTTAATTTAGCAGCAAGGCTTGAAAGCGCATGTAAACAGTACAATGCAAGAATCCTAATTAGTGATTTTACTTTTAAAAAACTAAAAGGAACATATAGAATACGATACATTGATGATGTAGTTGTAAAAGGTAAAACAGAACCTGTTGGTGTTCATGAAGTGTTAGATTATCATAATGATAAAACATTCCCAAATTTAATGGATGTTGTGAATCATTTTAATGAGGGTAGAAAAAAATATAGAATTGGAGATTTCACATCGTCAATTAGTTCTTTTCAGGAATGTTTAAAGGCTAACTCAAATGATTTACTATCAAAAACATATATTGAAAGGTGTGACCAATTAATAAAAGAAAAGCCAACAAACTGGGATGGGGTTTGGGTCATGAAAAGTAAATGAGAGAATATCCTCTCGAAAAAAATATGCCTAGCCTTAATTATATTATAAATAATTGGCCAAGATCAAAACCTATTCTGAAAAAGTTTGTGCTTTCTAAACATTCAGCACCAGATCTGTTAAATATTTGTCAATTATGTCTCAAAGAACTGAAAGTTTTTAGAGAAAAAAAAATTAATTTTATTTTGAGTAAAGTATCTAAAATTTGTTCGATAAATAAAACTTACAACACCTATCATAATAGCCATCACCTCAAGGCTGTAATTGTAACTGCCTGTATTATTGCAAAAAATAATGAATTATCTAAAAGAGATAAAGTGTTATTAGTTATAATTTCTTTATGTCATGATATTGGGCATCAAGGAAGAAGAATAATTTCAAGACCTTATTACCAAGAGGAATTGAGTTACCATGTATTTAGGAGATTTTTCTATAAGGTGTTTTCTAAAAAAAAAGAACTTCAAAGAATTTTAAGAATATTTAGAAATACGTACTTTCCTGAAAAACCAGAAAAAGTTAATGATAAATTAGAAAAAATCATACTTGATGCTGATATTTTATCCTCATTGATGTTTGATGTGAATACAGGATTAGAATTTGCAAGGAGACTTAAGCATGAATTAAAAATGAAATCTACTTCTGAAGAGTTATTTGAGTCCTTTCTAAACTCAATCAACAATAAAACATTATATATGGATAGATCAAAAAATTTATGCTAAAGATTAAATCTACAGTGACGTTAAGAATTATACACAATTTATTTTTTGTGGATATGTTAAATTTTGGTAAAGTTATGATTTTACAAAAAGTTGCATTTGTTTTTTTTACTTTTCTTGTTTTTGAAGCAAATTCTCAAGACAAAGCTTTTGATCTTAAACGGTCTATAGAAAAAGTACTCATAAATCACAAAACAATTCTGGCCTCTAAAACTGATATAGAGGCGGCTAAACTAAGAATTAAACAATCTAGGGGAGGATATTTCCCATCGCTTGATGTAACAGCAAATTATGGTCATGAAAATATTATAAAATATGGACCAGGAAATAATACACAACTAGCAGCAAGAGATGCAACTGCAAAAATTACACAAACACTATCTGATTTCGGATTGACCGAATCAACTGTGAAAACCTCTAAACTTTCTTTGAAACAAACTAGAGCATTAGAAAGGCAAATAAAAAATGATATTCTTCTTAGAGCCTTAACAGCTTACCTGAGGGTAATTCAGTCAAGAGAAAGTGTAAAATTTGCAAAACAGTCTGTTGAGAATATTAAAAAACAAACAGAGTTAGAAGACGCTGCTGTAAATGCTGGTGGAGGTTTAACATCAGATGTTTTACAGGCAAAAACTCAATTAGCTGGTGCTCAAGCAAGGCAAATTCAATTTGAGGGAGTCCTAGATGCTGCAAAACATGAATTTGTATATATTTTTGAGACATTCCCAAGAGATTTAGAATCTTTAAAATTAATAAAATCTATATTTAACAGGTTGCCCAAAACTTTAGATGAAGCAGAAAAAATAGTCCTTAAAAACAATCCCTCTTTAATTGCAGCAAGAGTTTCTACTGAAATAAGTAAAGAAGCTATTAATACTGCGAGGGCATCACTTTTTCCTAAAATCAAAGGAATAATAAGTCATTCTGAAAAACAAGATTTTGGAGGTATAGTTGGTTTTAAAAGAGAAAGTTCAGCTAAGATAGATTTTTCATATCCATTAAATTTAAGTTTTTCTGAATATGCTGGAAAAGATGCAGCTGTTCAATCATATTTGTCAACACAGACTAGAATTAAAGACCAAGAGGATATGATAACACAGATGTTAAGAACAACTTGGGATGGCTTGTCAACTGCACAAAAAAATGCAGAATTTTTGTCAAATCAAGCAAGAATCTCTGGAGAGTTTCTCGAACTAGCAAGAACAGAGAGAAAAGCAGGGAACAGAACACTTTTAGATGTTTTGAATGGAGAGACGGCTTTTATTAACTCTCAATCTGATGCAATTGCTGCAAAAATTGAGGTTTTAATAAATAGTTTTACACTTTTAAGTTTAATGGGAGGATTAACACTAGACAATATTGAACTTGAAAAAAATTAAAAATGCTTTCTGATAAAAATATAAATAAAAATCAATCTAATCAATTGGTTAACAAGCACTACTCAGGCAATGGATTAGATATAAAGAATGCTCCCGAATGGCTTCCTAAAGCAAGCTTTTCAAGAAATGATACAGATTTAATTGCAACTAATTCAAACTTTGAATCTTATATTTTCATAGATTATTTTACTAATTTTGAATTACCTTCAATATTTACCAATAACGGCTTGATGTTAAAAGGTAATCTTGTCGAAACTTTAGCTGGAGCACTTTCTAAAGCTCAGTACGTTCAAGCCGCAAGTGGAGAAATTCTTTCTATCGGCGAGGTTTCAACAAAGGAAGGTTCTATAATTGCAACAAGATTAGATGGAACTTCAACAGAATTAAATATTGGGGATCCAGTATTTCAAGGTGACACTATTGAAACGGTTGGTAGTGGCTCAGTTGGTCTTGTTTTTTTAGATAAAACTACCCTATCACTATCGGATGGTGGAAAAATGGTGCTTGATGAGTTAATTTTTGATCCAGCGACAGGCAATGGTAGCATGGCAGTTGACATGTTAGAAGGAGCATTTAGTTTTGTTAGTGGAGAAATAGCTAAAACAGGACCTGATGCAATGAAAGTTTCTACTCCTGTCGCAACTATTGGTATCAGAGGAACTACAGTAGCTGGAAAGGCAGCCGTTGAGGGTAATCAGAATTCATTTACTTTACTCCAGGATGCAGATGGTGGAGTAGGACAAATTTCTGTAAGTAACGATGGAGGAACTCAGGTTTTACAACAAGTTGGTGCTACAACTAGTATATCCAGTTTTACAGCACCTCCACCCCCTCCGATCATTTTAACAGCAGCACAAATTCAAGCTAATTATGGTACTGCACTTAATGTACTTCCCCCAACACCAACCGTAGCTCCAACACCTCAGACTGCCCCAGCACCCCCACAAGAAGAACAAGAGCAACAGGTTCAAGAAGAATCTCAAGAGGAAGAGTCTACAGATGAAGATGTATCTGAAGATGAATCATCTGTAGGTTCTGATGAGGAAGGCCAACCAGAAGGCGAAGAACTACCGGAAGGTGAAGGACCACCGGAAGGTGAAGACCTACTAGAAGGTGAAGGACCACCAGTTGGACCAGATGGAGAACCACTTCCTCCAGGTGAAGGAGGCCCTCCATTGGGGCCAGACGGAGAACCACTTCCTCCAGGTGAAGGAGGCCCTCCATTGGGGCCAGACGGAGAACCACTTCCTCCAGGTGAAGGAGGCCCTCCATTGGGGCCAGACGGAGAACCTTTACCCCCAGGTGAGGGTGGGCCACCTTTAGGAGCAGATGGAGAACCATTATCCCCAGAGCAAGAAAATGCAGGTAGGGAGGCATTTCAACAAGCATTAGCTGATGGTGCAACCCCAGAGGAAGCTATGGCAGCAGCCGCAGAAGCTGCAGGTTTTGATGGTCCAATACCTCCAGGAGGCCCAGAAGGAGATTTTGGTCCAGGAGGACCACAAGGACCAGGTGGTCCAGGAGGAGATTTTGGTCCAGGAGGACCAGGAGAACCGGGTGGTCCAGGAGGAGATTTTGGTCCAGGAGGAGATTTTGGTCCAGGAGGAGATTTTGGTCCAGGAGGACCAGGAGAACCGGGTGGTCCAGGTGGAGATTTTGGTCCAGGAGGAGATTTTGGTCCAGGAGGACCAGGAGGACCAGGAGGACCGGGTGGACCGGGTAGTCCAGGTGGAGTTCCATTTGGTGGGCTTGGATTTGCTGGAGATCCAAGTTCGGATATTTCTGTAAATCCCGGAGGTGATTTTGGTTCTCCTTTTGCTGGTCCGGGAGGCCCGTTAGGTGGTCCAGGTGGAATAGGGGGATTAAATTCTTCCCCATTTGGTGGTCCTAGTGAAGGATTTAATCCTTCTCCATTTGGTGGCCCTATTGGTTTTGGGCCTGCTGACCCTTATGGTGCTCCAGGAGGTTTTGGTCCTGATCCATTTGGTGGTCCAGGAGTTTTTGGTCCTGACCCATTTGGTGGTCCAGTTGACCCAATTATGGGTGGAGGTTATCAAATGGGATTCACAGACCCATTTGGTGGTCCTGTATTTAACGCAATTTATAATGATTTTGGTGGAGGTTTTATAGAGGCATACGGAGATAGTTCATATATGATGGAACCAGTTTATTTTTTTGATGATCCAGCTCTTTATGATGATTATATTCCACCAGGAGAGTTTGAGGAGGAATATCAAACTGAGGAACTTAATCAAACTGACTTTACTCTAAGTGGTACCAGCAGCGCTGACAACATTAGTGCCTCCTCCTCTAATAGCTCTTATACAATTGCTGGTTATAGTGGTGGTGATGTTATTACAGGTGGTGCTGGAAATGATGTTTTGTGGGGTGGACTTGGAATTGATTCTTTGACAGGTGGAGATGGTAATGATCAATTTTACTATACAGATTTACTTGAAGGTCCTGATGTAATCACAGATTTTGGTCAGAATGCTGATCAAGATAAACTTCTTTTTGCACATTCACCATCATCTCCCTATACACGTACATCAGTAGCTGAAGTACAGGGTGAAATTGGAGATTTTGATTATTCAGCGAATGGAAACATTTTACCGTACGTCTTTGCATTTGAAGATTCCAGTCTTTATGGGGTAACCAGTAAAAGTGTTTTAGCAACGACTTTAGCAAACGGTAATTTTAAAATTTGGGCTGATCAAGCAAATAATCAAGCTCTTGCAGGTGAGCAGTATTTTCTTCTTACACCAGGTGCATCAGACACAGGAATTAATGTTTTTGTTTGGACAGACGGAAAAACCCCGCAAGGACAAAATACTGGAACAAGCGACGGCGTTGTTGATTCAACTGAGCTTTCATATATAGCTAGCTTAGCTGGTGGAGATACGAGTAACATTACTGGAGATGAATTTGCATTCCAATCAATTTCTGGTTTTAGTGTTTAAATATTAAATATAGTCCTCCTTGCATTATTTCACTAATAATGTAATATGTGCATGTATTTGCTTTCAAAGTGTAGACATAAAAATAAACTAAATTAAAAAGTTTAAGTTAATTTCAGTTTAGGTATGATTATTAATAATTCAGATACTAAATAGATCAACTTTATGTTTACAAATCAGATAGACAAGATCAATAATAAATCAATATTTGCGGGTTCACCTAATCTTATCAAGAATCTTCCGGATTGGTTGCCAAAGGCCGACTTTCACAGATCTTCAAGTGATTTAGTAGCTAAATCAAGTTCAAATAATGAGCAAATAACATTGGTTGATTATTTTTCTAACTTTGACCTTCCATCAGTCTTAACCAGTAATGGTCTTTTATTAAATGGTTCACTGTTATCAACTTTAGCAGGGCCAGTTTCAATTGGAAAATATGCTCAAGCAGCTGAAACAGAAGTTCTCTCAATTGGAGAAGTAACAAGTGTCAACGGAACGGTTAAGGCTACTAGAGTTGATGGAAACATTTTTGAGTTAAGTGTTGGAGACCCTGTGTTTCAGGGAGATACAATTGAAACTACTGGTAATGGGTCTGTTGGTTTAGTTTTTATAGATAAAACTACTTTTTCACTATCCGAGGGTGGAAAAATGGTACTTGATGAACTTGTTTATGACTCATCAACTGGAAATGGTAGTATGACTGTTGATATGTTAGAAGGAGCTTTCAGTTTTATAAGTGGTGAAGTAGCAAAAACTGGACCTGATGCCATGCAACTAAAAACACCAGTTGTAACCATGGGAATAAGAGGAACAACAGTGGCTGGTAAGGCAGCAGTTGAAGGTAATGAAAATTCATTTACACTTCTGCAAGATGCAGATGGTGGTGTTGGTCAAATTTCTGTAAGTAATGATGGAGGAACCCAAGTGTTATCTCAGGTTGGTGCAACAACAGTTGTATCTAGTTTCACCGCAGCTCCACCTCAACCCATAATTTTGACAACGGCACAAATCCAGGCAAATTATGGAACAGCTCTTAACGTTTTACCTCCAACTCCAGCTGTAGCACCTCAGCCTCAATCTGCACCACCACCCCAAGAGGAGGTGCAAGAAGAGGCAACACAAGAAGAAACAGAGGAAGATAGCGATGAGAATTCTGAAGAGGAAGGAAATGAAGATGTATCAGAAGAGGGGGACAGTGAATCTGATGGTGAGGAAAATCAATCTGAGGAAGGTCTTCTAGAAGAAGAGGGAGTTGCAGAAGGGGACGGTGAGGCGCTAGAAGGAGAGGGACCACCAGAAGGAGAAGGCACTTCTGAAGAGGAAGGTCCTCTAGATGGAGAGGGTCCTCCCCCAGAAGGTGGAGAAGAGGGCCCAGCATTAGGACCTGATGGCGAAGCCTTATCTTCAGAACAAGAACCTGCTGGGGAAGAAGCATTTGAACAAGCCATAGCAGACGGGGCTACACCGGAAGAAGCTATGGCAGCTGCAGCTGCAGCTACAGGTTTTGATGGTCCTGCAGCTCCAGGAGAACTAGGAGGCCCTGAAGGACCTGGAGGCCCAGGAGATTTAGGACCTGGAGGCCCGGGAGATTTAGGACCAGCAGGAGGCACGGGGGATTTAGGGCCAGCAGGAGGTCCTGAAGGACTATCGGGAGGAAATCTTGGTGACCCTTTTAGTAGTCCAGGTAATCCAGGAAATTTTGGAGTTCCCAGTGGATTTAGTCCCTCTTCATTGGGTGGCCCTGTTGGAGGTTTTAATTCATCTCCATTTAGTAGTCCAGTTGGTTTTGCTGCTGGCCCTTATGGTGACATTGGAATTGGTCCTGACCCGTTTGGTGGCGTTCCGGGAGGTTTTGGTCCTGATCCATTTGGAAGTCCAATTGGCGGTCCAGATTTATTTGGTGGACCCGAACTTGCAGGTTATGAAGATTTGAGTACCATGGAATCTTTCGAACCAATCTTTTTCTTTGATGATCCTTCTTTATATAATGACTTTTTAGAACCTCCACTTGAATTAGAAGAGAATCTAGGATCCTCATCTTCTAATGCGGGACAAACTTTAACCGGCGATTCCGGATCTAATGTAATTAATGGGACTGATGGCGATGATACAATTGATGGAGGCTTAGGTGTTGATACACTAACTGGGGGTAATGGAAGTGATATTTTTGTTTTATCTGATTTTGGTGATACAATTACTGATTTCACTACATCAGATTCTTTGAGAATAAATTTTACCTTTGACCCTCCATCAACAACCTATAATGTAGTAAGATCAGATTTCTATACATTTGAGGCATCTTCTTCTACTGGATCATTGACATGGAACTCCACACCATCAAGTTCTTCACAAATTATAACTGAAACAGAGAGTAACGGTGCATTTAGTAATGCTCAAGTAATTAGCAGATCTTCTTTTAAAGTTACTGCTAACCCAGAAGTTGGTAATGATACAGATCCTTGGGTAAATATCGAAAGTGGTTATATAAGTAATGGTGTTGATATTTTTAAGGTAGATTTACAAGCAGGGGAAAAACTGACAGTTGATGTAGATTATGGTGATTCTTTTAGTAGAAGTTTTGATTCTTATATTACAATTTATGATTCAACTTATAACAGTGTAGCTGAAAATGACAACTCATTAGTTTCACAAGGTGGGACAGGAAGTTCTGGAACATTAGATTCATTTGTAGAATATACAACGAATTCAAATCAAACCCATTATATATTTGTAGAGGATGCTCCCAAGAATTCAAACTCAAATACAACTGGAGACTATGAATTAAATATTAGTATAACTCCAACTGCTTCATCTACAGGATTAGGTGTGAGTTCGAGTAGTAATGTCGGTGGAAATAACGAATTACCGTATGTAATAAATTTAGTTGAGGATACGAGTAATTACCTTTCAAAAAGTTTCAAAAGTGGTTTGGTTTCTTCTATTAGATATACAAATGCTACAACTAATACTGGAAGTGAAATATTCCTTGTTGCTGGTGACGGTACAAATAGTGCTATTTGGATGTGGGATGATTTATCACAAGGGTATGGAATAAGTGATAATGAGTTAACATTTGTGGCTCATTTAGAAAATTTTGATAATGATAATCTATCAAGCTCACAAATTTCTTTTACGTCATAAATTTATGAAGAATAAATTATAAAAAAAATTATTTAAGGGTTATAATAGCGTAGTTAAAAAAATGCTATATTGGCTTGAAATATTAAAAAAAAGCAACTCTCTTGGAATTGTTTTAGTTCTTTCACTTTTAATAACTTTCATGGGGTTATTAAGCCCAATTTTTATAATTCATATTTTTAATAGGTATATAACTTTTGGTCTTGAGGGAACTTTATATTTTTTAGTTATTGGTGCTCTTTTAGTTGCATCATTTGAATTTCTTTTTCGAAATCTACGAAATGCAATTTTTGAGCAAGTTATAATAGGCCCAACTAAAAGTGCAAAATTAGAGATTTTCAACAGGTCATTTGATGTGCCAGGTTTATCAAAACAAAAAATAATTGATGCTCTTGATTTAAATAATAATGTCAAAAAATTTTTATCCTCCCAAAATCAGTCAAATGTAATAGATTCCTTTTTTTTGATTTTCATTTTAATTTTTCTTTTTTTCTTAAATTTTAAACTAGCGATAATTTTTTTATCTATTGTTTTAATTTACCTGCTATTTCAAAGACAAAATAATTTAAAAAAAAAAAAAAAATCTATTTTAAATAAACTATCATTAGATGACAGATTAATAGTAAAGGATTTAGTTGAAAATTTTGACTTACTTAATTATTTAAATGCCAAAAAATATATAAATTTTTTTTTAGAAAAATATCATGATAAAAAGCAAAATAATGATAATGCTATTTCTTCAATAGATAATCATAGTATATCATACAATAATTTTATTATTTTAATTTCTTCGATAGTAGTTATTGGCTTTGGTTCAACATTGGTTGTGAATGGAGAACTTTCTATTGGGGCCCTAATTGGTTTCAATATTTTTTCCTCAAGAGCGTTAATAATAGCATCAAGTGCGCAAAGATCCTACTATAGTCTTATCTTAATAAATGATTATGTTAAAAATTGTAAAAATGTTTTAAATCAATCAATTAATAACTCAGAAAAGCTAAAACTTAATAGAATTATAGGTGAACTTGAAATAAAAGATTTAGACTTTTCACATGAAAAAAGTAATTTTTATTTATTTAAAAAAATAAGTTTTAAGGTCTCACCAGGAAAAATTTTAAATATATCGGGTGCTAATGGAACCGGAAAAACAACTTTAGCAAAAATAATTTTGGGTATATTGACCCCAAGTAATGGTGATATTCTTATAGATAAAACTAACATTTTAAAACTATCTACGAATTGGTGGAAAGAACAGATCGGATATGTTCCACAAAATTCTGAATTAATTAATTCATCAATTAAAGATAATATTCTTCTTGCTAATGAAAAATTAAACCAGCAAGAAGTTAGTCGTTTATTAGAAACTGTTGGATTAGGTGATAATCTAAAAAAATCAAATTTATCATTTACAGATGTCATTCAAGATAATTTATCAAGGGGTTTAAAAAAAAAGGTTCATTATGCAAGAATACTTTCTATAAATCCTCAAATTTACATATTTGATGAACCATTTAGTGATATGGATGTAAATGGTAAAGAGATGGTATTAAAACTATTAAGGTCTTTGAAAAAGTCTAACAAGACTATTATTACGTTAACAGATGACAGTTTGATTAAAGAAGTTTCTGATATCACATTTAATTTAGGAGAGGTATTGTGAATGATTGGATAAACTGGGAGCCTATTGATGATGATAAGAGTTTGCCATCTAAGTTTATTTTTTCAAAAAAATTTAGAATCTTAGTTTTTCTATTTTCATTACTATGTATTCTTTTAATTAACCTAAAATTAATTGAAGTATTAAGCTTGGCAGATGGTCAAGTTATTCCTCAAGGAAGAATTAAATATGTACAGCATTTAGAAGGAGGTATTGTCGATGAAATTTTAGTTAAAGAAGGAGAATTAGTTCAAATTAATCAACCACTTGTAGTTTTATCTAAAGAAAAGGCTTCTTCTGATTTTGAGGAAATTGACACTAGATTAAAATCAATTGATCTTGCTATCTATAGAATAGAATCTGAAAAAAAATCTCTAGAAAAAATTACCATACCTAAAGAAAAACTTAATATTTTTGATAAAAATTTAATAAGGTTTGAGAATGAGGTTCTTACAAGTAATTTAAAATCTATAACAAATGAAAGAAAAGGTAAAAAATCAACGATTAAAAAAGCAGAGACAAATTTAAAAAATTTAAACAAGAGGTTGAAGATTGTAAAAGAACAAGAAGAAATTAGTGAGAAACTGCTCAAGGCCGAGGCAACTAATAGACTTAGACATCTTGAACTTCTTAGAGAGTTATCAGACGTTGAGGCAAAAATAGATGAGCAAAAATCTATAATATATCTGAGTAAGAATGAATTAGAAAAAGTTAATTTTGAATATAATAAAAATTTAAATAATGAACTTTCTGGGCTGAATAAAGAAAAAGCTGAATTAAAAAAAAGAATTGGAAAGTATTCTGATAGCTTAAAAAGAACAGTCTTAAAGAGTCCAGTTTCTGGAATTATTAAGCTTATTTCTGTAAACTCTAAAGGAGCAATTGTAGCACCAGGAGTCACGGTAGCAGAAATTGTCCCAGAGGATGAAAAGTTAATTATTGAAGCTAAGCTTCCACTATCAGAAATTGGATATGTATCTGTAGGGTTAAAGGCTAAAATAAAACTTAATACCCCAGAGGGTTCAAGATTTAGACCATTAAGTGGAAAAGTGACATTTGTTGGAGCAGATAAAGTTTCAAATTCTAAAGAGGAGAATGAAGATTATTATTTGGTTAAGATAGAAACAAATGAAAAGTCCTTTATGAAACAGAACGAATCTTTTAAATTATATTCAGGAGTACCGGTTGTAGTAGGTATAATTACTGGCAAAAGAAGTTTTGTAGAATACTTTGTATCACCATTCAAATCTAAATTTTCGTTTGCTTTGTCTGAGAGGTAATTAACTTACTTCGAAGATTTAGAAATACTTTCATGCTTGAAAATATAACCATTTTTTTCTTTATCTAGTTTTAGATGTTTATAAAGCTCGTTAAATATTACATTGCTTTTATTATCTTTTACTATCAAGGTTAAAATTTCAGCTTCACTTGCAGATCCAAACTGCTGTTCATCAAATATATCTGATGCTCTTCCATTTGCATAACCTACTGAAATTACATCTTTATCTTTACTAAATCTCTCGGTAACCCCATGACCAAGCCCTTTTTTTATTAACCCACCAATTTCAACAAGTCTAGCCATTATTTTTACCCTTTAGCTCTTTTCATCACATCTTTAGGAATATGGGTTGCCACTCTATCAAGCTTTACCATCCACATGATTCCTTTCCCGGGTGTATCTAAGTTTCCAGCTAAATACATAGCTTCAAAAATTCTATTTGATTGTTCTTTGGAAACAATGATCCTAATAATTTCTTTTTGTTCATCAATAGTTACTCCGAGGAGGCCCATTCTATCTCTTATTCCTGTTCCTCTTGCATAATTGATAGTAGCACCTTGAGCTCCTACATTTGTAGCGGCATCAACAATTTTATCTGCCAGTCCACTTTCAACTACACAGGTTATTAGATAGACATCAGAAAGATATGTGATTTCTCTAGCCATAATTTAATCCTTTATTTTTTTTTGTTTGATTTGTATGAAAAGCCCCATGAGTAAAACACCTAGAATAGGGCAAATACTAGCCATTGATAAAATACCAAAACCCTCAGTTGCAGATACTGCATTTCCAAGACCAAGGCCCATAGCTAAAACTAAAGGTACTGTAACTGGTCCAGTAGTCACGCCTGCACTGTCCCAAGCAACATTAACGAACTCTTCAGTTGAAAAATAAGTTAAAACAACTGCAAGTAAATATAAAGGAATAAGAACTGTTGCTAAATCAAAAGCAAAAACAATTTTACCAACACCTAATGCAATACCAAAAGCAACTCCTCCAGCGACACTATACATAAGCATAGATTTTTTGAATGCACCATTTGTAAGCTCTTGAACAGTTAAACCAAGAGCATTCAAGGCTGGTTCAGCTAAGGTAGCACCGAATCCGAGAATCCAAGCAAAAAGTATGACTATAGAAAGGCCAACTAGTTCGTTGTATATAGGAGAAACTTCACTTGTTGAAACCTCCATAAAGGCAGCTGGGAGTGTTGAGCCCGCTTGACCACCTATAGCACCTAACCCGTAAGTCAAACCAATATTAAAGACGCACATCCCGATGATTGAAAGTGACAACCCGTAGGTAGTTACAAGATTATTAGGTAATTTTGATCTAAGTATAACAAAAAGAACAATCATTAAATAAATGACTAAGGGAAAAATTGCTTGAACCCCACCTCTTATTTCAGCGTAAGGAGTTTGCGACCAAATAGAACTTTCTAAATTAGTTTCAGATGAATTAACTGCTGATGCCATTGAGATAATTTGTTCTACTGTTGTTGTTTCAGAAATATAAATAGCAAGTATAAGAACAGCAATAATTGGAAACAAAGATGCCATTGTAACAACACCAAAACCTGAAAGGGAAGAGTCACCCTTTCCAGCTGAAGCAGCTATTCCAATTCCTAGAGATAAAACAAGTGGAACTGTAACTGGACCTGTTGTCACAGCTCCACAATCCCAAGCTAATCCCAAAATTGTTCTGAGGTCAGGGTTCATCCAAGCATAAATTGTTAAACCTATTGTCGGTGCTAATGCTAAATAAATTAATGGTTTTAGTGACCAACCTCTTACAAATCTTATTGTACCAATAACTGCAGCAATTCCAACGCCAGCCCCAACCATTACTACAAGAGTTTCGCTTCTATTATTAAGAATTTCATATAAATACGGTGCATCTTGTGGGTTGACGGATGCGCCAAACGCTTTCAAAGCACCTATCGCAGGTTCTGCGTATGTAACACCAACCCCTAATATAGCAATAATTATTAAAACAACGAAAAGTGAAGCCTTTTTAGGAAGTGTATCACCTATAATTGTTCCAAAGGGCATTAGACCTGTTTTCAAACCTTCCATGAAAATAGCCAAGCCAATTATCACAGCAACCAAGCCTAGAGAAATGGTTGTTGCCTCAGCGATTGGTTGTCTTAGAATCAACAGCTGAAAGAGGAATAAATAAGCTGCTAGTGGTACAACTGCTTTTATTTGCTCCAAAATTCTAACGTAAGTATACGGAGCTAACAAAGAAATGGCTTTTGGAAAATCAATCTTAATTTTATCTTGTTTTACCTCTCCACTTTTAAGTGGTTTAGGGGTAAGTAGGTCATAACTAATGGTATTATGCTTAATTTCTGACTCATGAACAAAATCTGAATATTTCATATATAATTTATAGCATATTGTTCACGATAATAAAATGATTAATCCAAATGGTTAGTGGATTTCTCAAGTCTATAATAAATCTGTTGTGCTAATTTAGTTATTACCTGATTTTCATTCGAAAGAGTTTCATCTAGTTCCTTTTTAGAACAGGGCGATTTTTGAAATTCACTCCTCTTTGATAATTCTTCACACATTTCATTAATTAAATTTTTTGTTGCCACTGATCCGCTCGCAACTAATTCATTAAGACTATCTTTACTAATACTTACAAGTTCAGTAGCACTTCCAGCTATAATTGTAGCACTTCTTTTTTGATTTAATAATAGCGCGAGTTCTCCAAAAAGTTCGCCATCTTTCATTGATCCCCTTTTCTTATCATCTACAAGTACATCTAGGTGTCCGTAAACGATCATGTAAGCAGAATCACCCTGATCTCCTTGAGAAAAAAGTTTATCTCCTTCTTTTAGAAGAATTTTTGTTGTTTGTCCTAATTTGACAGTTTTCATTAGTAAATCCTTTGTGATAGTCTATGGTGTAATTGTAATGAAAGCGATTTAATAACATTTGGTGATTTTTGAATAAGTTTAATAAGATCTTTGTGGGAGATAGGTAACTTGTGTTCACTTTTTTTTGCAAGTTCCTTTGAAATGTCTTGAATTACTTTATGTAGCTCAAGGTTTGATGATAATAAGATTTCCTCTAATGCTTTTTTGCTAATCACAACAATTTCTGTGGGAACAATTGCTTTTATACTACATGATCGGTTTTCTCCAAGTATAAGAGAAAGTTCACCAAATATCTCGCCAGGTTCAATTTTACCAATTTTTTTAAAGTCTAGCTCTGCAATGAGACCTCCTGATACTACAAGAAAAGCGGTATCTCCTTTTTCATTTTGTTTGAAAACATATTGATCTGGAAGAATTCTTATTTTTTTTAAACTCATTTTATTTAGATGTTGCTACGTAAACTCCATCCCAATTTTTAGGTGGAGGATTTTTTTTATATTCATTTATTCTTTCTGTAATTATCTCATAATATTCGCTCATTAAGTTATTACAAAGCATTTTTGCTAATTTCATTTCATTTAAGCAATTTTTCCATTTTTGATTAAAATAATATTCAAGAATTTTAAGATGTTTAGATTCTAAGTTTTTAAATTCGCTACTCTCCTTAAACTCATTATCACCAGCTAAAGTAAAAATAGTTACAGCTTCTTTTTTACCTTTTACAGCTATTAGATCTAATTGAAGTGTTGCGTAAGTATCCTTGACACTTTCATGAGTTTCAGGACCAATAACTGTTTTTACTCCATAACTTTTTGATTGCCCCTCTAGCCTAGCAGCTAAATTTACAGAATCGCCTAAAACAGAATAATCAAACCTTTGATCAGACCCCATATTTCCTACTACACATCCACCGGTATTTAGTCCAATACCTATTTTTAATTCAAGAAAGTTTTTGTTTTGAGCTTTTGCTTCCTCTTTTCTTATAGCGTTAAGTTCAGCCATCGCTTTATGCATTCTCAGTGTTGCGTCACATGCTAACTTTTCATGACCTTCAACATCTATTGGAGCATTCCAGAATGCCATTATACAATCGCCCATATATTTATCAATCGTTCCATTAACATTGATAATTTCATTGGTTAAAGGTGTTAAAAATCTGTTTATTAACTTTGTTAGACCTTGAGGGTCAGATTTAAAAGACTCTGATATTGTAGTAAAACCTCTTACATCACAAAATAGGAATGTCATTTTTTTTGTTTCTCCTCCCAATACAAGCTTGTCTGGATCGTTGGCAAGTTGTTCAACTAGAGCAGGAGAAAGGTATTGAGAGAATGCTCCTCTGATTTGTTTCTTTTCGTTTGCGTCCCTTAAGTAATTAGCAAAGGTATTTCCAAAATATATAATGAAAGTTGAAAATCCTGCAAATGTTGGGTCAAATAGTATTTTTTCATTTAAAAATAAATGGTTACTGTAATAAAAACCACTTCCAATAGTTAATATTAAAAATGAAATATTAACAATCGGTCCAAACTTTAAAGCAAAAATAGTTATTAAGAACCCTAAGAAGATTGTAAAAATCGCTTCATAAAACTTCATATTCGTTCCTGCTTTTAAGAAAGGTGCTCCACTTATTTTAACTTTATTTTTTTCAATTAATGCTTGCTCTTCATTTTTCCCTTCCTTGATAGCTTTGTTAAAGACAGCCTCAGCATTTTTATTAGATGTATAGTACATAATAGCTGATATAACTGTATCTATTAGGTTTGCATGAATCTCTACCCCTGGCATTCTATCTTCAATTGGTGTTGGCCTTATATCTTTTAATCCAGTTGCTGAGGTCCCAAGAATACCAAGTTTTCCTTGCAACCTCTCCTTACCAACTCTTCCCTTTATAATATCTGATGCACTAACATAGTATCTTGAACTTTCTCCTTTGACTGAATCTGATTCACCATAATATATCCAAACTCTTCCATTCTCATCGGTTGGAATTGCAGCATTTCCAATGGTTTTTGTTTGAATAATTATTTCTTCCACTCCATTTATACCTGTTCTTGCAGCAATACTATTTCCTTGAAAAGCTACTCTTATCATATCTAATCCAAGAGTAGGTCTAATTGTATCTGCAACGTCTGAAATAAGTGGTACTCTTCTTATAATTCCATCAGGCTCTTCAGCAACAGAAACTGTTCCCGCACCAGTGCTATTTTTTTCAAATTCAGGAACATTAGCTAAAAGACCTGGATATGACGTTAACCAATTTTTGATACCTTTATCACCTAAAAGTACTTTTACGGAAGTACTCTTAATATCGTCTCTATTTGCATCACCTGTTACATCTAGTCCTGAATGACCAATAACTATAGGAAACTTAGTCATTTCATTGGCTGCAATAGATTCATTAGATGGCAGTCTACTTAATTCTTTTGCTAAGTTAGGGTTTCTTGATTGCAAATCCTTTGATATTAAATCTGGTGATGTTCTATCCTTTTCAGCGAATAGTACGTCTAGTCCAAGAACTAACATACCAGACTCTTTCGACTTTTTAAATAAATCAGCTAAAACAGTTCTTGGCCAAGGCCATTGTCCAATTTCCCTTAATGATTTTTCATCAATATCAACAATTACTGAATATGTATTACCTTTTGTTTCTCGAGGGTTTTTCTTCTGTAGGATATCAAAGTATTTTAATCGCATTATTTCTATTATTTCTGGATCAGAAATTCTGGTGAGGCCTAGTAGAATTGCAATAACTAAAGATAAAAGAGTAACTATGGCTCTAAATGAAATTTTAATTCTCATGGTTCTGCAAAGCTATTTCCAAGGGTTCTTATTAAAGGATAAATAAAATATGTGATAAGCTTTCTTTTACCAACTCTAAATTTTCCTGATACTTTCATTCCTGGCATAAGATTAAAACCTGGAGGAATATCTTTAAGTTCTTGTTCAGTAATTTTAGCTCTAGCTCGATAAAAATTTCCAGAATTACCATCCACATCTTTATCAACTGTATCAGCAGAGACGTAAATTAGTTTTCCTTTTAATTCACCATGTTTTTGTGCTGGTAAAGCATTAAGTTGAATCTTGACAGAAGTATCTGGTATAAGTTTACTAATATCCGATGGATCAACATCAAAGACTGTGAGAAGTTCAACCCCTGTTGGAACTAGTGTTACCACACTTTTACCCTGGGAAATTACTGCACCTGGATATAGAGAATGTAAGTCAAGTATCATTCCATCTGATGGTGCTCTAACTGTTTCATCAGTTTGTTGTCTTTCAAGTTTTTTTAAATCTTCAAGAAGTGAAATTCTCTGATCTTCTAGAGCCAGTAATTCGTCATTTATCCCTCCAAAAAATTGGCTTGTATATTCCTTTCTGTTTGACTTCAATTCACTTAATTTATTACTTGTTTTTGTAAATTCTTTTTCTAGAGATAATCTTTTATTTTTTTCTCCTAGAACCTGAGCTTCAGCAACTAAATCCAAATCGAATAGTTCTTTTTTAGAATCCTCTAATTTTTTTTGAATATCAAGTTGTTCTTTAATAAAAGTAAGGTCGTCTTCAGTTGATGAAATCTGTTGATCAAGCGAAGCCATTTTGGCCAAGTATTGCCCCTTTTTATCTTTGAATATTTTTTTTTGACGATCGTCAGCAGGATTACTAACAGACGAATTACTCCTTAACTCAGACTGTTTTTTTAGCCGATCAATCTTTGAATTTATAACAGATAATTGATAATTTAACTTTTTCATATCAGCTCTTTGAAGTGTAGAATCGAAAGCAACCAATGACTCACCTTTTCCAACTTCTTGACCCTTTTTAACAAAAATTTTTTTAACTACAGAATTATAATTTGATTGTACTTCAACATTAGGAACAACAGTTGTAATTTTACCTGTTGCCGAAATGGTTGTGTCAATTTCTGAAATTGATCCCCAAATAATCAAGAATAATACTAAAAAACCGAATGAAAATACAGAATACTTCACAGATTTTGGGAGAACTTTAGACTTTAAGCGATCCATATCATCATCAAATTCGTCAAGTAATTCATTCAAAATAAGTTTCTTTTTTCTCTTTTCTTTATTTTCTTCCGATTCTTCTTCTATATCGTCTGATGTATTAGTTTCTTCATTACTAAATGCATCGACAGATAGTTTTTCATTTGCATTTCTCGCATAGCTAGCAAGCTGTTGCATCATATTGAAAGCAGTTTGAGGTGAATTCTTGAGATAACCAAGTAGTGCGTCTTTATCTATTTCTCTTACAGTTGCCTCATTTACTGCTCTTGCCATTGCACTTCGTGGTTGCTTGTCAATCAATGCCATTTCTCCAAATAGTGCACCTTTTTCAAGTAAAGCTAATGTTACATATTCATCTCCATTAAATTTAGTTACTTCTATTTTCCCTTTTACAACTTGATAAGCAAAATCCCCAACTTCTCCCTCTCTAAAAAGTACATCACCAGATGCTAAATTTCTTAATGAAGGTTTTATTTTTTTTTTATCTGTCATTTAAACTACTTTTTTAGTTGGCCTATTAAAACCTAGTACTGAAATTTGTTTATTAAAAGTCTCTCCAAAAAAACCTCTAATATTTTTTAGTTCTTCAAATGATCCTTGTTGAGTAATAATACCGTTATCAAGAACAAAAATTTTATTACAAATTCTTAAATGCCATAAGCGATTAGAAACTATAATAATTGTTCTTCCGAGTGCTATATCTGAAAGAGCGTCATATAGTTTGATTTCACTGTCAACATCAAAGCCAGTGATAGCATCATCTAATATAATTACACGTGGATTTCTAATTAATGCTCTTGCAATTGCGAGTTTTTGTCTAAGTCCCGTTGAAAGATTTGTGGCATTTTCTTCAAGAAATGTTTCATATCCATCTGGAAATGATTCGATTTCATCGTGTGCATAAACTTTTTTTGCTGCCCATGTAATTTTATCCATAGATGAGTTAGGCGCTGCTCTAGAAATTGATTCTCTAATTGTGCCAGGAAAAAAATAGCTTTCTGAGCCAACTAGTGAAACTTGAGACCTTATGTGAGAAAGGTCAAGCAAACGTAAATCCACATTGTCGAGGGCAACTATACCAGATTGAGGTCTATATAAGCCTTGTATTAACTTTGCAATAGTACTTTTTCCGCATCCACTCTTTCCTGTTAGACCAATGATTTGTCTTGGATTGATTTCTAAATCAACATTTTTTAAAATTTTTGTATGATCATCATAACCAAACTCAACATTTCTAAAACTAATTTGGCCCATCAATTGAGGTTTTTGGCCTTTAGCTGTAGTTTCCGTATTCGCATCAACAATACCTGAAACTAGCTGAAGTGATTGTACTAATTTGCTGATCTCAGTTTTTAGTGTAACTAAATCAATAATAGGTCTAGAAACTCTTGAGGCTAGCATATTAAACCCAACCAAAATACCTGCCGAAAGACTACCAGAAAAAACTAAGTGTACACCAACAAATATGACCATTGCTGTCATTAATTGATTAATCGTACTTGAAATATTATTTAGCGTGGCACTCTTTTTTTGCATATCTTCTGATGCAATTATAAAGTTTGCTTCAAGTTCTCTCCACTGTTCTTTAAGTGTTGGCTCTAAAGCAAGTCCCTTTACATTTTCGATACCATTAACCGACACAGATATAAATTCTTGTCTTTTAGCTTCAGCTTTGCTTACTTTACCCATAGAGTCACGTTGTCTTTTAGAATAAATAATTGAAGCAAGGGCACCCAAAATACTGAATGAAAAAACGACCATAAATAAAACTGGGCTGTAGAAAAATAATATAGGTACAAAAACTAATAAACTTATAGAATCCAATGCAGTTGAAAAAATTTTTTGAGTAAGTGTATTTTTAATTACAGATATTTGAGATGTAAAACGTAAAAAATTTGCAGACTCTCTATGGAATCTTTGCATTGGTAAAGAAATTAATTTCTCAAATACTCTGACTGAAAGCTTTGCCTCAACTTTTTGGGATAAAAAGTCAAGTAAATATGCCCTTAAGAATCCAAGGATACCATTAAATAGGTAGGCAACTATAACACCAGATGTTATAACATAAAGTGTTGAATATGCCTCATAATTTACAACTTTATCGAGAACTAGCATCATGAATACAGCAGGAACCACCGCAAATATATTCAAAATAAGTGCCACGATAATAACTTGTACCATTACCGACTTATTTCTTAAAGACTCTCCAATTAACCAGCTTAACTTCAACTCACTTTGTTCCTCAAAAGCTTTTAATTTTGCCTTTAAAAGAATTACCTGCCCATCCCAACCTTTTTGTAATTCCTTTATACTAATTTGTTGAGGTTTAGGAGTAGTCACTCCAGTATCAAGAAATAATATTGATTTATCATCGTCTTTTGAATCAATAACTCTTAATGCGATTACATAACGACCATTTTTTAATCTTAAAATTTGTTGTTTTTTAGATAACAACTTCATTAATTCATTGTCAGTTATTTTTGTTGATTTAGCTTTTAGATTAAAAGAGGTTGCTAATTCACACATCTCTTTTGGGGAAAGCTCTCTTTCATCATTTTTAAATCTCTCCGGAATATCGTTTGGACCAATGTGAATACCAAGTTGCCTTGCAACTAGAATTAATGACTTTTGAGATCCTCTCATAGCTTGCATGTATTTATTCTATATGATTTTTAATTTTTATCAAAAAAAAACCCTCATCACTTTTCGTAATGAGGGTTTTCAAAGTAGATAACAAGCTAAATTAAACTACATCATCTCCCGGATTGTCATCAGGTGGAGGAGGAGCCATGTCTCCGTCCATTGGCATGTCACCTTCAGGTGGTGGTGGCATATCACCATCTGCTGGTCCATGAGAAGCAGCATCATCCATGTGAGTATGCATTTCATCCATGCCTTCCATACCTTCTGGTGGAGGTCCCATATCACCTTCTGGTGGAGGTCCCATATCACCTTCTGGGCCCATCATTGGATCCTCTGGAGGCATTCCACCATCAGTTGGTGGTGCATCAGCTGGACCAAATAATGGATCATCACCCTCTGGTCCCATAGCAATATCACCTTCTGGAGGTGGTCCGGCATAATCAGCTTCACCTGGGATTGGTGCATCATCACCTGGAGGAGGCATATCGCCTTCAGCCATTGGTCCAGGCTCTCCACCTGGTCCGGCATAATCAGCTTCACCTGGGATTGGTGCATCATCACCTGGAGGAGGCATATCGCCCTCTGGTGGAGGTCCCATTTCACCTTCTGGTCCTGGTCCAGCCATATCATCAGGTGGTGGTCCACCCTCATCAGGTCCTGGCTCCATTTCGCCTTCAGGTCCCATTGCCATATCATCTGGACCTTCTCCCATATCACCTTCGCCTCCGAATGCTTCATCAACACTGTCTCCAGCTGCTTCAAATGCATCACCTGGGCTTGCACCATCAGCTAAAGCTGAATCAAATCCATCTTGAGCTGCTGACGCCATTGTATCTACCATATCAGCTGGTGCGCCCATATCTGTCATTACAGTTGATGCAGCATCAATTGCTGCTGCAGCTGCTTCAGATGGATCAGCGCCTCCGTCTAATGATGTTTGGTAGGCTTCTAATGCTGCATCACCAGCAGCATCAGCCATATCTTCCATTTCTGGTGGCATAATAATTTCCTTTGAAAAAATAAATTTTTAGTGCGAATACTTAAAAGTCAATACAAAAAAATATAATACATTAATTAAAAAAAAAATCAATAAAAAAAAATTAAAACCCCAAGTAACTAAAATTCAATATTCCACAATTTCTTAGTAGCTCAAAAGAATTAATGATAAGTTGATATTGTGCGTTTACTAAATTTGATTCAGATTGAGTTAGTTCTTTTTCAGCATCCAAGATATTAAGGGTAGTCCTTGTTCCCACACCAGCCTCCCTTGAGACGCCCTCTACAGCCATAATATTTGAGTCTACTGATATTTCAAGGGATTCAATGCGTGCTTTTGTACTAGAAATTTTTTTCCATGACGACTTTATTTGATGTGTAAGCTCTAATCTTTTTGACTCGATTGCCTTGAGATTTGTTATTGCAGTATCTCTAGACTTAGATAAATTTAAGAAATTATGACCTTTATTGAATAAAGGGACGGTAACTTCTGCAGTTACAGAATAGTTATCCTTTCTTTCAATTGCTCTTGATGATTCAAGTGATTTCCCAACAGATCCAGTTAAGGAAAGCTCTGGAGCAAATGAAAGATTATTTTTTGAAATATCAATTTTAGAATTTAAGTGTTGTAATTTTAATGTTACATATTCTGGATTATTTTCCAAACTAATCCTTAACGCTTCTTTAAGTGTTTTAGGAGTGTTTGGAATAATACCAAATTTTGACCAATCTTTTGGATTTGATTGGATGACATTTTTGTCATCAGACTCAAACCAATTAATTTTAGGATCTCTCCCGACTATTTTCTTAAAATCAGAAATTGAAATTTCAAGGTTGTTTTCAGCTTCTATTCTTTTTGATATTGCCTCAGCTAATCTTGCTTTTGCTTGAAATACATCAGTTTTTGTTACATCTCTAAACTCAAATCTCTTTTCAGTTGCTTCAAGTTTTTTTTTGAGATTTCCTTCATTTTTTTTTGATACATCTAATAAAAAAAAATCTTTTAAAACTGTATAATATGCTTTACTTGCTTTTAATAAAACATCTTGAGTTGTTGACTCAAGACTAAGTTTTGCAATTCTATATTTATTTTTTGATTGTTTAAGATTTAAAACTTTAGAGAAACTAAGTGGCTGTGTTACGTCTATGTCAAAACTTGAGGGATCTATGGACGTAACATTTCTATTAGATGTATCTGGAAAAGTTTTACTAATATCTTTTCCTCTTGAAGCAGAAAAATCAACTGACGGAAGAAAATCTGTTTTTGATATTTTTAAATCTTTCTCAGAAATTTGAAGTTCTTTTTTACTTTTTGCAATATCAGGGTAATAATTGTAGGCATCGTAAAGAACATCACTCAATTCTTCAGAAAACGAAGAACTATTGCATATTATAACAAGTATAAAAGCTACGAAAAAATTAACAAACATCGAAAACTGCTTTCCTCATAAACAGTGTAAACAAAAACTTATTTAATTAAAGAATTTTTTAGTTATAACTTTTTTTACTTTTAATTATCATAATCTTATAATATAAGCAAGTTGTTCGGGGAGTAGCGCAGCCTGGTAGCGCATCTGTTTTGGGAACAGAGGGTCGCAGGTTCAAATCCTGTCTCCCCGACCATTTTTTTTGCAGTATATGGTTTAATTTTTATATGGAGAAAAAAATGAAAAATAAATTTTTAATTGTGATTGGTTTTGTTTTAATTTTTAAACCAGTTTTATCTGAAAATTACTATATAGCTCTTGATTATTTCAATAAAAAGCAAATTAGTAAGTCAATACAACTTTTTCAAAAAGTTGCAAGTGATTCAAATAGCACCTATCAAGATAAAGCAATATTTAATCTTGCTGTAATTTATGATAATGGATATGGTGTAAAAGCAGATAAAACTAAAGCTCTTTATTACTATAACATTGCATCTGAAATGAATAATGAATTTGCGATGTATAATCTTGGGTGGATGTACCAAGTTGGTGAAAATTTGAATAAAGATGCAGTCAAAGCTTTTGAACTATATTCAAAATCTGCTGATAAAGGTCACCCCCAAGCAATTTTTAATCTTGCTAATATGTATTTTTCAGGTGAGGGAACAACTAAGGATATTCAAACTGCTTATAAATTATTTCTACAATCTAAAATTAGAGGAATAAAAGAAAGTGAGTATTATATAAATTTAATATCTAGTGATTTAAGTTTAGAGGAATTGAATTATCTAAATGAGGAAAACAAACAATTAATTGAAAAAAAAATAGATCTACCTGAACCAAAAAATGAATGATCAAACATGTAGAAAAGATTACCTAAGATATTCATTACATGAATATTTGTTATAATGAAAATAAATTTCTTTTATGAGGGATTTAGTATAATATTAATATATCTTCCTCCCCATATATTTAAGGCGCTTTTTCTAAAAGCGCCTTTTTTTTTGGTCACATTTATAAAACTTGATAAATAAACCCTTGTAGCTTGTCCAAATTTTTGTCCTTATGTTATATGTACTAGATATTTCGAAAATATTATTATATAAAACTATTTCTTTTCTATTAAAAAGAACGACCCTATCAAAAAAATTTCCAGAGTAATTTATTATAGTTCTTTGTTCGAAATTTACAATTTTTGTAAAACTTTTAATAAAATCTTTTTCATACGAAACATTTGTTTCTTCACACACAAGCTTAAAGTCTGACGATTTAGCTGAGTTAAAAAAAAATAAAAATATTATTATATACCATTTTGTCATATCAGTGGCGACCCCGGTACGATTCGAACGTACGACCTACTGCTTAGAAGGCAGTTGCTCTATCCAGCTGAGCTACGGGGCCATAATTTATTAATATACCCTATGATTATATTTTTAAATATTTCTTTATAAATTTTTTTTAGGAGGCAAAAACTTTTTATTTTTTTTATCATACCTTCCCATTATCCACCTATGAGTTTTGTAAGACCAATAACTCATTCCACCATCCTCAATAGGTTTAAGTTCAACCCTTGATTTTCTGTTTGTTTTTCCGGGTTTGTGCTTAAGCTTTGTTGCTTGGTACATAAGTTTCACATTAGGGTCAGAAAGATTAGGTCTTTGAGTATTAATATTTTTTACAAAACCTCTTAGAGATACTAATGCCACTCTAGCTCTTTTTTTATCTACTTTCTCAATGGATTTGATTTTTTGACCTGCCCATATTAAGTGAATATTAAAATATTCATTAGAAGTTTTGTAGCTTAAAGAAAAATTTTTTGGTTTTTTTTTAATAAACCTAAATTCCTTCTTTCTAGAGGAAACGTCAATTTGATCAAAAAAATCAACGGAATAATCTAACTCTTCCAAAGCTTTAGTTTTGTCTATAGATAAATTATTAAAAATAACATTAAGATCTTCACCTGTTACGCCCGCAAATGGATCAAGTAGATCTACATCTACAGAATCTCTAAAATGTATCTCTTTTATTTCAAGATTATAATTTTCAGCTGTAGCATTATAACAACTAAGA
This sequence comes from uncultured Alphaproteobacteria bacterium, assembly GCA_902595755.1. Classification (GTDB taxonomy): domain Bacteria; phylum Pseudomonadota; class Alphaproteobacteria; order Methylaequorales; family Methylaequoraceae; genus TMED13. The sequence continues at coordinate 91,304 of CACJRF010000002.1, forward strand.
ACATCAGGATGGTTTATATCAGGCTTAACAGAAGATATCTGGGTATAAAACGCTTTTAAACCAGCTAAAGCAACACGTACTTGCTTTAATGGAACATTAGCCAGAGTCCTTATTATTTTTTTTGACCAAACTAAATTTATATTCACATATTCTTTTGATTCTTTAGAATAGTTCCAATGTACCGCTTTTATAGTTTCTTCATCTGATGCTTTGCCTTCACGAAGTTTTTGTAAAAATGATTTTTTTACAACTTTTTTTTGGTCCCATTTATCAAGCGAATCTTTAATTTCTTTTAATGCTTCTTCCTTATCAATTTTAAACGGTGATGGACTATTTCCAGCTACCTCGCCATGAACACCTCCAAATGGATCTTTAAACTTTCTACTCATATTTTTTTTTCTTAATTAAAAAGAAAGGAAATAATGTTAAAAATGAAAAGATAGAAGATACTATAAAAATCATTATGAGCCAATTAGCAGTATTGATATCTAAACAAAATGTGTTTATTTTTTGATCTACATTAGTCTGTAGGCACTTATCCGATGACATAAATATATTATTTAAAAAATCCGAATTATATTTGTTATAGATTTTAAAAAAAGAATATGAAGACCATATAGTTAAAGACATAAAGACTAATCCTAAAATAGCTAAAAAAGATTTTAATATTAAATATTTAATTGTATCAAAAATAATTATTTCTTCACTTAAAATTTATAATTTATAAAAATCATTTATTTATAAAAATCACTTATTTATTAAAAATTTGAGTTCATTAATATTTCTTTGAAACCTATCCTTAAGCGATTTATGATTTTTTAGAAATTTTTTAAAATTTTTACAAAGATTTTCGTAGTACCACTTTGTTTCCTCTGAAGAAAGATGATGATTTTTCCATATTTTTTTCCCAATTTTGTTATAATCGTTAATTATACAACTTATGCTGTGAAGTTTGTCACACAAAGAAACAAGCAATGATGACTGGGACATTTTTGTCATAGAATCAAGAAACTTTTTTTTATTTTCTATAAATTTTTCATCGGTAATATCTGAATTCGAGCACTGTTTGACAATATTTAGAACTTTTGTTCCAAATTTACTTTTAATTTGATTTAACCTCTTTTTATTATTCTCAAACTCAAATAAATCGTGAAATAATGCAGCTATTACTTCATCGGTACTTCCATTGTTTTCAATAATTAAATTACTTACTGATGATAAATAGGCGAAGTAGGGTATTTTTATTCCTTTTCTGTGTTTATCCTTATAAAAAGAATAAGACAAATCAATAGCTTGCTTATACTTCAAGAGGTCTATTTTTTTTCTTGCGTTCATTTATAACTCTAAATTTTTAGCAATTTAATCTTAAATAATAAACACTAAAAAAATTTTTTCAAAGTCATTATGTGTTTAATTGCCGCACTTGAGTTCCCTGCAATATTATAACCACCTTCTAAAATTGAAAGAATTCTTCCATCACAAAATTGATTTGCAATATTTAAAACTACCTTTGTGAGACCTTCAAATGCTTCATCTGAGAGATTAAAACATCCTAAAGGGTCTTGTTTTCTGCTATCAAAACCTGCAGAAATAAGTATAAAATCTGGCTTAAACTTAATGGCTTGCTCAAATAATTTTGTTCTGTAAATTTCTAAAATTTTTTCATCATTAGTTCCACAAGGTAAATGGATATTTACATTGTAACCCAAGCCGTTTCCTTGTCCCTTTTTATCTGGTGATCCAGTTCCTGGATATGCAAATTGGTCATGTGTGGAAAAAAAAAGAATGGTAGGATCATCATAAAAAAAATATTCAGTTGAGTTTCCATGATGATAATCCCAGTCAACTATTAGAATTTTTTTTAGCTTATATTTAACTTGTATATATTTTGCAGTAATTGCAATATGATTATAAAAACAGAAGCCTTCAATTCTACCTGTATTTAAAGCATGATGCCCAGGCGGTCTGACAAGACAAAAAATATTTTTGACTTTGCCACTCATAATTCGATCAATTCCATGTAAACAAATCATTGTGGCAGTTTTGGAAGCCATCTCACCTTTTACATTTTCTTTTTTAAGAGATAAGATATGATTATTTGTATGAATTTTTTTGATCCAAAAATAGGGGTCGTGATTTAAATTAGATAAACTAACATTAATTAAATCATCTTTTAAATTTGTTTTTAAAATTTCATTTAATAAATATTCAATTCTCTCTGGTTTTTCCGGATGATCATCAGAAATAATATATTTTAAAAAATTTTCATGAAATAAAATGTTTGTTTTTGATGTTTTTGAGTAGGCATTTTTAAATGTAAAAAGTTTGAATAAAGAAAATAAGAATAATTGAAAAATAGAAAAAATAAATTTTCTTTTTCTCATTTATTTTTTTATAGAATTGAGAGAGATATAAATTTTTTCGTGAATTTCTGACATTAAATTCTCTATTGAACCCTGTATTGACTTATAAGCACCTTCATTAGCTGTACAATTTAAGTATAAATTCTTATCCCATGATTTATTAGAACTTACAGAATTATTAATTGACCTTATATGGCTTTTAACATTTAGATCTGTTTTAATTGTAACATTATAATTAGCTATATTTTCTTTGACATTGAAAATTGCATTAGCTTTGTGATTTTTGAATATAATTTGAGCAATAATATCTGAAGAAGCCAACTCATCTTCATTTAACTCTCTGTTTGTAAACTCAACATTATCAAACATTCTATTAATTATATTTTTGATTGATTCTCTGTAAGCTTTATCTAATTCAATTTGGATTTGCCAAGATTCACAATCCTCGGACTCAATTATGGAATTATTTACTAGTTCTTTATCTGATATATAAACGGAAAATTTTCCACTGAACCTTGCAACATTTTCTAGAAAAAACGGGGATGCAGACCTTTTTGCACTGCTACTACAACTAACTAATCCAACTAAGAAAACTAATAAGATTAAGTGTTTTACTTTATTTTTATATAAATTTTTAAATCTAAATTTCATAAACCTAATTGTAAATTAAATATGTGAAAAATGATAACTCAAGTTTCACATATTTAACAATCAATAATTATTTTTTATCTGAGCGTTTATAACCCCATCTATTTTCTGATAAATCCCATACTCTTCGAGTCTGTTTTGGAATTTTCACTAGAATATTATTAATTTTAATTAGAGTTTTGGTTAATAACATACTTTTCACTCCTTTATGTTAAAGTTAATAAGCATGTACTTTTGACGCATGTACTATGCGCCACTTTATAACCATGTGGATGGTAATATTATAATAAACTATTTTAAAAAAAATACAATTATTTTATTATACATTTATATGATTAGGAAAGTTTTCAAAGAAAGTATATATAGAGAATATGAGAGATATATATGTAACGAGATGGATGATGATGAAAAATCAAAATATGTTAAATCGAAAAACTTTTTTTTAGTAACTAGAATTAACCTTGATATTAAATAATGAAGTATATTGTTATTATTTTATTTTTTGGATTATTAGTTACACTTTTTTTTATTGTTAAAAATGAGTATACACAAAATAAAAACTCCACAGTTAAAATAATCAATCAAAAATCATCATTAATTAAATGTGAATTAAAAAATGAAATCATTGACATGAAAAAGTTAGATTCTGAACGTCAATGTTATTACGACTGTGGAAAAGATGATGTTGTGAGGGTGGATACCAGTATATCCTACCCATGTCAGAATTATATTATGGAGAATCGATGAAAAAAATTCTAATGCTTTTACTAGTTTTAAATTCAAAAGTTTTTGCCGGAGAGATTGATGGTAAGGGGCTTATATGTAAAGTATATGGGGATCTTATAGGTTATTATTTCGAAAATAATCGCACATCGGAATATAAAATAATTGGTGGAGAAAAAGAATTAGAACTTAAAAGTAAGGATATAGGAAAGTACTATACTAATGAAAATTTTATTTTTATAAATGAAATAAAAATCGACAGAAAAAATTTAAAATATCAAAGATTTTCCTCTTTTAGGGGGGATTGTGAAGCATTTAAAGATCTTAAATCTTTTAAGAAAGGTTTTGATATTGAGTTACTTACCAAAGAAAATAAAATTTAAAAGTTATCAAAGTTAAAAAATATTTTATGAATCTATATTAAAAAGTTGATATTTTGAGTAAACCATATAATAAAGATTTATGATTTTTGTATTCTGTAGAATAACTTTATCTGTAATAATGATTTTCGTTTGTGGTCAGACTTTTTCACAAAATTTTAGTGAAAGAAAAAATGTTAACAAAATTTTGAAAGGTTTTTATAAAAATAATACATTTGAATGCAACTATATTAACAAATCTTGGAGTACAGGTTTTAACGACCAACCATATGGTATGGTTAATAATAATGGTGCTTTCAGTTCAATTGTTGTTTTTAAACATCAAAATTTCATTGGTACTTTGTGGCCTAAGATTGGAGAAATTTCTACAGAGAGAGGTGTTAGAAAATATCAACTTTGGAAGAAAACTAAAAACGATAAATTTGAGCTTATACCTACTGATTATCTTGATGATAAGTCAAGTGCAGATTTAAATCTGAAAGATATTCAAACTGTTGCCGAATATAAAACCTATTTTGATGATAAAAGTTTAAAAATAGCTTCAAAATCTTGGATAACTGACTTTTATAGTTGTGAGAAGGTAGATCATTCAAATTTTGCAAGAGAAAAATTAATAGATATCTTTGTCAACCAAAATATTTATGTTGAAAAAGATTTTAAGTATAGAGAAGGAAATCCTACATCCTTTAGCAATAAAATAGATCTTTTAAAAGAATAATTTGTGGTAGAAATATAGTAGAAAATAATTAAATAGACCAGAATTAAGGCATTCTCATTGCTAATAATGAAAGTTTTATTTAATCAGCTCATGAACATCGTTATGTATATCTTCAACCAAAAGGTTGAGATTATCAATACTCGATTGAAGTTCATTATTATAATGTATAATCTTAAAATTTTGATAAAGAATTAATATAATGATTATTAATAGGCCAAATAAACCAATATTAATTTTTTGCATATTATTTACCTCCAGATATTTATTTGAATTACAAACTTAAAAATATCAATACTTAATTTAATTATCAACATAATGAAATTTCAAATTATTATTTGAGTTTCCAACAAAAGTAGGATAATTAAATAAAAAATTTATTTCATTATATACTAAGAATTTCAATTACTTATATGTTAATTAAGTTAAATATTTATTAGGTTTTTATATCTTTAGAATAAAAGTATCAGTACAATATTTTCAATTTATTAACAATGTTATCCACAATTATACAATGCTATCTAAATTATCCCTTATTGTATTGTCTAAATTCATTAACCTTATGTAAGTAGTTCTTAAAATTGCTTTTATAAGCTTTGATGATTTTTGAAACTCTGCAATGATTGTTTTTTTTGGAATTTTTATGGCAACTGAATCTTTAGTAATTTTAAGTGTAACTGTTCTTTTTGTATTAAGTAATATTGATTGCTCACCAAAAACCTCTTTCTCGTTAATAAATCCAACTTTGACTGAGTTCTTTGATAAAACTTCTACTTCACCTTTTTCAAGAAGATAAGCAAAGTTTGCTTCATCACCTATTTTGTAAATGGTAGTTCCTGATTTCCAGTTCACTGGATTTATATTTTTTAAGACATTGGACATTTAACTCATTTAATTATATGAAGAATTTTTGGATTTAAAGTTGGGCTATGTGCCACTTTGCTTTTACTTCAATCAGAGGGCTAAATGGCTATAATGATCTACTATTACAAAGTGGCAATAAATATTTAATTATTTTATTATTTAATACAATTGTTTTTTAAGATTATTAGAAACTTTTATGTACAAAATTCTTATACCATTGATTTTTATAAATTTTGAATCTTTTGCAAAAAGCTTTTGCATAATAGAAAATTTAAAGAATTTTGATAATGAGAGAATGAATTGTAAAAATAAAGACTTTGTTTTTGGCTATTTGAATTTTAATTCTGAAAATAAAAACTTAGACTATATTGTAGATAACAAGAAAAATATAAAAGTTGTAAAAAAATATCATAAAAATATAAATAAATTTATTGATGATTTATGTTATCTTGATAATTATTTGAAGATAAAAGAGATAACAGACTTTGATGAAAAAAAAAATATATTCAAAGTAGTACTTATAATTTCATGTAGGATAAAAAATGAATAAGAATGATATCGACTATAAAGTTTGTTCTAAATGTGATGCGCCACTACCAAATTCAAAGGGAAGATTGGATTACTTTAATTCAGATCCAAATATTTGTGACGATTGTCATATACTATTAGATCATGAGGGTTAGAGAAAATAGAAAGTGTTTTAGGTGTTCAAAGGATTTCAAAAAGCTATTTAGATGTATAATAGATTCGAGCGGTAACTTGATATTCATTTGTGAATTTTGTCTAGAAAGCTCAAAAAAGGATAACATATTCTATCAGTATGGAGGAACTTGGAAATCTAAAAAAAAGGATTAAGTTTAAGATATTAATTTATTATATTATTTACTATGAACATTAAACTCTTTAATATAGCCTTTGGAATATTCCTTTTATTATCATCAAATAAGGTTTTTTCAAATCCGACAGGTAAATCTCTTAGTTGTTATTCAATAGTTAAAAAAAATTTAAACTATAAAAATTATAAAGGAATAAGCTTTGAATCTGAAAAATCTGTTAGAGTTGTGACTCTCAAAATGAAAAACAATCAATTAAAAGTAGTCTCAAAGCTCACACCTTACAAGGTTGAAAATAACAATATTTTCTTTAAAATTAAATTTATTTGGTACGGTAATATTTTCTTTGAAGAGTTTAGTTTAAATAGAGAAAGTCTTGATTTGATAAACACTTCAAAGAACAAAGTTAGTAAATTAAAGTGTGATATTGTAGAGGGTGATTTTATGCAGTTGATGAACAAAAAAAAAGATAATTATCAAGAGATCTTTGAAAAGAAATTAAGACAAGGAACGAATAAAATTTAGTAGTTTAAGGAGAGTTAAAAACTCTCCTTAAATTTATTTGTTAAATAAAGCTAAAGCCTTGTCAAAGATTAATTCTGCATTATCCATTTCACCAAGCTTTAATTTTTCTTCACCTTGTGATCTTAGATTGGAAATTTTAGCAAAGGTCTGTGAACTTATGTTCTTTTCTGAATAAAGCTTAGTATCAACTTCTGCCATTTTTTGATAAGGACAAGATTGAGCACTGAAACTTATTGCAGATATCATTAATAGACTAAAAATAAAACTTTTCATAATTTTCTCCTTTGTAGTCTTTATAATTAAATAGTAATTTATAGTAGAATGTCAAATTTATAATATATTGATTTGATTATGACTCAAAATTTTTCAATTTTCTAATAGTTTTATTAAATTTTTCTATTTTTTGATGACTTTTTAAATCTAAATGTTTAGTTTTTAAACATGAAAATTTTATTTGTTCTTTTTCTCTTTTTTGTTTCCCCAATTTTACTTAAATCAGAAGTTACTTTAAAAGCACAAACTTCTGAAATTAAAGATATAAATTGTATCACTTTATTACAAATAGCTAGTGAGAAAAGTAAAAAGGAAGGTGAAATGGTTAAATATGAAAAACTAAAAACCCTTCAGCAGAAATATATAAGTAAATATTCTGAAAATCATTTTTCTGATGATAATTTACAATTACGGATTAATGAACATAATTTAAAGATAAAAGAGAAAGGTAAAAGATATATTAATAAAGGCTTGCAAAAATGTGGGCTTAAATAAGATACTATGATATTTACATCGAAAACTTAATATTTTTCAGCTTAAAAGTATAAATTTTTCCATTACTTCAGTAACAAGCTAGTGCAAACATGACTTTTCATTATAAAGATTAAACCTTAGTTATCATTTAAATTAGATTCAAATGAAAAAAAGAAGATTAAAACTTAAAAAAATAGATTTTTGGCGATGGGTTGGTTTCTTTTTAGCAGTGATAGGAGCATACATTTTGGGAAATGCAGAAATTTTATCTCAATGGATTGGTTGGAGTGTTTGTTCGGTATCTTGTTTAATTTGGATTTTTATGGGTCTTAAAGATAGAGATTTACCTAGAACGCTAATGGAACTTATGTATTTTATAATTGGTATTAGAGCAATTATAAATTGGGTAAATTTTTAAAACTTTTATTACTAAAAGAAATATCCCTAAAATAAATTATTAAAGAATAAATTTTTAATTTTTTATACAGTAGTTTTAGAACAGTATGATAATTTATCTAGATAAATCCTTTACTGATTTTTGTTTAGCCTTCTCTTTATGATTTTATTTTGAATATCTTGTAATCTTAATTCCTGTGATTTTAATTGTTTTCTAGCTGATTCTATTTGTTTTAATAGGTTATCGATATTCTCTCCAGATTGTTGATTTTTTAAATTTTGATTAGAGTTTTGTTGTGGTTTGTTAGATTGATTTTCTTTATTTTCAGAAAATAATGAAGTCCAACCAAAAAGTATGAGAATAATAGTATAAAGTTTTAACATTTAATATTTACTATAACATTATTTCTGAAGTTTTCTTAATTCTATCCATACATTGTCATAGGCATTTTTTCTTTCAATTTCTATGACAGAGTTCTTAAAATTGTCATAGTTAATATCTGTCATCTTAAACATCATTTTTGCTGCAACTTTAGCTTTTGAAATAAATGCCCTATATTTATAATCTGCACTATTATCTTCAAAAACATCAGCATCAGGAAAAATTTTTTCAATATCACCTTTTAAACGTGCTCTAACTAACAACTCTAACTTATTATCTCTATTTTCAACTATTGATAGAAATGCGTTATTGAACTGTATCCACATAACCTAACTATATCTATTAATTCAAAAGAGGGAAAGGGGAGAATAATCTCCCCAGATCAATTATTTGATACCAAATAATTTTGAATTTAATTAAGTAAGTTTTTTTTGTTATTTTTTAAAAAACATAAGTATTAAACTAATAACTAAACTTATGAGAATACAAGTAACAATGGGAAAATAAAAAGAGGAGTTTTCTTTTTTTATTATAATATCACCTGGCAATCTTCCCAAGCCAATATCCCTTAAAAAGGGATATAATAACCCTATAAGAATAAATAAAACTCCAATGATGATAAGTGTCTTTTGAATCATAAATGTATTCCTAAAATTTTATACCTTCACTTTCAAGGAGTCTTTTCTTTCTTTCTATTCCTTTTTCACCCATATATCCACCCATTTTACCGTCACTTCTTATGACTCTGTGACAAGGAATAATTTCTAATAATGGATTCTTAGCACATGCACTAGCTACAGCACGATAGGCTTTAGGTTTACCTATCTTTATTGCAAGTTCTTTGTAAGTAATTGTCTTTCCTTTTGGAATTTTTTTTATCTCATTCCAGACCATTTTCTGGAAATCAGAACCCTTTAAATTATTCATCTATAAACTCATTATAAAATTTAAACTATTACTCGTCATTAAATCTAAAATAGTCTCTATCTTACCTTAGTGTAACCAAAACATCATATGGGCTATTCATAGTGAGTCAAGCTGAGTAGCGCAAAGAATGTTACCACTTGAGAGATTTGAACTCACGACAGACTGATTACTATTGATTTTTTTTTTAAATTTAATAAATGATCAGTATGAAACTTTTTTCCTTTACTTTAATTATTTGCCTTGCAATTTTTTTTTCTGAGACCAAGGGTAACTTTATAAATGATGTTAGAGATAAATTTGGTAATCCTAATAAGTCTTATTCAGTAAAAATGAAATCCGTTACTAAAGATAGTAAGAATAGTGAGTCTGATGAGAAAAAATCAAAAAAAGAGAAAAAAAAGGGGGGATACAGGTAGAAACAGGATGTTAAAAAAATAATTAATTAGTCAAATATCTTATCATTGCTTGTGTTTTATAATTTATATTCACATATAACAGTATATGAAGAAATTCCTTTCATCTCTAGTTATGACAGTTCTTCTTTCGTCGTGTGCAGTAGAAAAAGAAAAACTTACAGAAAATATTGGTAAATATGTTCCACCAAATATCGATAATACTAATTTTAAAAATTCAACAATTTCTAATAAAAATTTTGACGAAACTTGGAACTCTCTAATTGACTTTGTAAACGATTCCTTTCTTAAAATCGAAAATCTTGAGAAATATTCTGGATTGTTAACGTTATCATTTGGTGCAAAAGAAGCTGAAAAATTTATAGATTGTGGTGATTTTGAATATACTCTTTTCTTTACTGGTGAGGATTTTAAAGGTTCTTACATTGATTATGCTAAAAGTGGCTTACTGGCAGTACTTGAAGCAAAAATGAATATCAATATTGAAAAAATTGATAATGAATCTACGAAAATAAGTATTAACACAAACTATAGGTATTCAACACAACATGCGCTTGGATATTACGACCCTAAGCTAAACCAAACTTATAGTTTTGAATCAGGAGGCTATCAAACAATAGATGTTATCAACCCAATTAAAGGAAGTATTCCAACACGAACTTGTAAATCAACTAACTTTGCAGAGAATGCAATATTTAATGTAATTAAGTAAGGTTACTTTTGTTATTTTTAAAAAAAATTTGCACTAAATATGAGGTTTTATATTTGTAGCCCCAGCAGATTGAAATTAATTCAGAATTTATTAAACCCTTGGTGAGTGGTGCCGCTTGAGAGATTTGAACTCCCGACCCACTGATTACAAATCAGTATTTCAGTAAAACACAAAAGTCATATAAGTTATTGATTCTATTGATAAATATTGTAATGAAACTACTGTGTATTTAAGCTGAGAGATTTCTGTGTTACTCCTGTGTTACTTTTTCTTAACACCTCATTAGATAAATATTTTATCTTTGCTTGAGTTTTATAATTTATATGAATTATAATTAAATATGAGAAAATTTTTTTCACTTCTAGTTATGTTTGTTCTTCTGCTTTTTAGCAATAGCAATTCTTTTTCTGAAGAATTGTCAGAAAACTTAAAACAAGCATTTAGTAATGCTATGCCTTTTGACAAAGCTCTAAAGCTGTCAAGAGGTCAATTATTCCCTCAGACAGCAGATGGATTTTCATTTGAAAAAAAAGATTATTGTATTGTGATGAAGGAAAGCTGGGGGTGGCCTAGTTGTGACGGTATTGAGGCTTTTGTGATACTTTCGATGCCAGGTGTTGATACGATGCTTGTGGAAAAACCCGATTCATCTGGTTATGTGAAAAAAGATGACTGGTTAAGTCTTGATAAAAAGGAATTAAAAAAAAGTATACAAATAATTGAAGATGGACTTAGAGAAATTGTTAAACAGCAATCAATTAATTTAAACACAGATGTTAAATTTGGTGGATGGAGAACGTATCCACAACTTTATTCGGAGAAAAATTATATTTATTATGCTTATGATGGGTTATTTGATGGCAAACGAATTATAAATATTAAAGCTACAGTTCTAGATAGACAAGGTTACATCCCTTTTACTATCATACCTGCAAACAATAATTTAAACTCTACTCAAATAGAAAAAATAATAAATAATGTACTAGATTCATATAAGCCTAAAAAAGAAGAAAACTATTCTATTTTATTAAAGGAGATAAAGTTGCCGCTGTCGGTGCTTTAGGAGTTCTTGCATCCCTAGCAGGCGTGAAATGGGGTAAGACAATTATGGCTGTTATTTTAGCTTTCTTTAAAAAAGCATGGTTTTTGATTTTTCTTCCCTTTATTTTTTTATGGAATAGGATAATTAAATTTTTTAAGGGCATTTTTGGAATTAAGTAAATACAAAGCTAATTTTTTTCTATTTAGTATTCTATCAGGAATAATCTTTACCAAAAATTATTTGATTATTTATTTATTTGAAAATTTATTCGGCATACTATTTGGTTTTATTTCTATATCTCATTCTCTTTTAGCCAAAAGTTACATATCACCAGTTTTCTCTTCTTTTATATCTTACCTTATATTTTTATATCTTATTCAAAAACTAGCGATTTGTAAAATATTTGTAAATCAAAGAATTTTAATTAGATTGTTTTATTTTTTAATATTTTTTCTGCAATATATTATTTTTAAAAATATTAATTTTTATGAAACAAAAATATTAAAATATTTAATTTCAGATTTTAGTTTTATTATATTTCTTGAATTATTGATTAGAAAAAAGTTTCTCAAGAAAATTTGGAGTATAGGGAATTAAAATGATGTCCAGATTCATATTTGTTGATACTCTTATAACTTTAAGTGTATAAAACTTAACTATCAAAAGATTACTGACATGGTTTTGATAAAAGTAATTGTGTTATACGGAAAATAAAAAAACAATCCATTGAGTTTTATGAAATCATCTCCTTTGACTTTTGAGGGTGGGGGGAGGAAAAAAATATGGTATAAATCTAACTAAGATTTTAAATGGTAAGACAATATTTATAATAGGTTTTATTGTTTTTTGAATATTGAATTTATTCTATCATTCACAGAAATATAAATACTTTTAAAACTCTCTGGAAAGTTTAACTTAAGAACACTTGAACTCTCATCAACCTTTTTTTCAATTTCATTTAATATATCTTTATTAGAAAATAATGATAAAAAATTTGTAAATTTTTTTAATTGATTCTCACCAAATATTTCAATAAAAAACTTTTGATGTTCTTTGCTAAATTTTCCAATATTGACAATTTTCTTACCAAATAGCCATAATCGAAGATTTTCAGTCATATCATTTTTCATTTTTAAAATGGGGGCATCTATATATGTTTCAATATCTTTAATAATTTTATTGTTAAGATTATCAAGGTCATTAGTATTAATTTCACTAAAATTTTGATAATTGTTAAGCATAGAGAACCAAAGTAACGCTCTGCAACGAACTAACATTGGTGGGTGAGATGAATGTATACTTTCTGATTGTGTAGCTAAATTAATATCTTTTAATTGTGTTAAGAACTCAGAAATATTAATTTTCAAATGCTCACTATCAAGTCCACTGATACATTTAATCATTGCACTTAGGCAGCTATTTAAGTTTTGACTAGCAATCAAACCAACCCTATCTACAGATATTTCCTTAGCTCTAGATAAAATTAAAGAATCAAAATTTATTTGTGACTGTTGATTAGAACTATTATGATGTCCAAGTATAAAATGTCCTAGCTCATGTCCAATAACAAAACAGAATTCATCCTTATCTAAAAGATTCACCAAGCTTGAAGAAAACTTAATGAAACACTTATTTGAACTAAACGCAACACATTGTGCCTGTATTTCCTGTGATGCATAGACGAAAAATCTTATATCAAATGTCGATTTAATTTTAAGATTTTTTAATACTTTAGAAGTACATTCAAATAACTTGGGTGTTGATAGTTTTGAAATTTGGAGAGAATTCTCCAATAAATAATTATTTAACTTATTTTCTTCAAGCGTATCATTTATAAAATTGTTTGATTTTATATCATTTGGAAATCTAATTGCTTCAAAATTATCTATAATACTTTGAGCATTATTCGGAATATTTTTTTCTGGCATCAGATATACAGTTTAACATAAATTGTGCATTATCCCTTTCTTTACCTTCAGATAAATTTTGGTATCTTGAATTCCATTTTTTGAATTCATTTTTCAAATGTTCATTTATTTTTTGTTTGCTCCAATTTGTTTTGATATTCAAAATACTTTCAATATCTAAATTTGAACTTGCCTTTGATGAATCTAATTTTAACAGGCTTTTATCTTTTATTTTATCAATCATTTTTTTATTAAGTTTTAAATCTTTTGCTATGCGATTAAGTATTTCTAACTCAGATTTTTCAGCAACCCCATCTGCTGACATAACATCATAGCAAAGTTCAATCGCATCATACTTAATTTTTTTCGTACCAATTTCATTCATCCTAGAAATTATTTTAGACAAACTTAGTGTATTATTCGTAGCTTCATTAAAAGTTAATTTGAAAGCATCGTTAAACATTTTTTTTAATTTATCTTGAGTTCTTGGCTCATAAAAAGCAATATTATCCTTTATGAAGGTTTTAATTGTATTACCTTCCTTTTCATCCAGATTTCCATCTGCCATAGCCACTGCAACAGCCAATTTAATTCCTAATGTCGTTGATTCATCAGCATCATCAATTGCTTCAAGATAACCTTTTTCTTTAAAATTGATTTCGGTTTCAATGCTTTTAAGGAAATATATAGGAGGATTTTCTCCAAAGAAACCATTAGTAAATTGAACAGGGTTATTAGCATTACCCATAAATAACATGATACGTAGTTTTCTTTTACCACTGTAAGGTGGAGAGAGCATTTCGGGAAAAAATCCAGCTAAAGGCACAAAATTCAGATACGTTTTACCAGGAGTAAGGGAAAAGGCTGCACTTTCAAAATGGTAAATAATTGAGTTAGGTTCTCTGAACATATTAAAAGCTGAAACTACGGGTTGCATAGGTTTTTGTGCATCCTTTTCGTGTTCAGTTATATCATAAATCTTTAACCCCCAATAAGCTTTTAGAGTTATATTAGGTAGATTGCCTTTCATCATTACTTCTGTAATCTCTAAACCATCTTTTGTTTTGTTTTGTAGTCTTAAAATTAATTTTCCAAAAAACTCATCTGAAGCAAATTCTTCCTCCATCGATTCCTTAAAAGACTTGCTTGATACTGCAGTTTTAGCAGCAGCTTTAACAGTTTTACCTGCGGCTCCAGCTGCTCCTACTATTACATTAATAATAACTCCACCGAAGAATAAAAAAGCTAATCCTAAAAGAATTTCCATAAGTTCACTCCACTAAAAATTTATCAATATCTTCAACTGTATTTTTTTGTTCATGTAGGGAATCGAATGACAAATCTATTTCCTTTTTTACAGATGTTTCTTCATCTAAAAATTCACAATTCATTGTTTTGTTTTCTGTAAATGAAAAAGTTACTGAAATTTTTGTACCTGCTGGTCTTTTGCTATTAAATTCAAGCTCGCCCTCCCAAATTAATTTGACAAATTTTATATCTTTTTCTTCTTCTTTTGACTCTGTTACTCTGCAAATGATACTTTCCATATCATTCAACGGGGTGTAATAATCTTTAGTTATACTAACTGGAATTTTTTTACCCCTGGGAATTATAACATCGTTTACTAGTAGTATTTGACCAGTTTCTTCGTCATTAGTTTGCATATATGTTCCAAAATAGTTGTGAGTACATTCATCAACTGACAATTTACTTACTGATTCTTTTTGAGTACTTGTTAATAAGCTACCATCATTCTTAAATGCTGCATATAAAGATGCTCCCAAAGCTACGACTTCATCCACATTTACAGTTGAAATAGGTTCTTTTTTAAAAATTTTTTTAACTGAATTAACTATTGCTGGAATTCTTGTACTTCCACCAGCAAAAAAAACTGCTTTAATATCTTGTACTTTGATTTTGGCATTATCTAACACTGTCTCACATAGCATTTCCGTTTGAGCTATGAGAGAGGATATTGATTCTTCAAATTCTACCCGAGTAATTTCAATATTTGTTTTACCAACAGATACCCTTACTTTATCTCTTTTTGATAAAGACTTTTTATCATTTTCAGCATCATTTTCATTGTACTCATCATCTTTTAATACTTGACTTGTTTTTTCTTTAAACTTTTTGGCAACCAGTTTTTTTAGCTCGGTATCAAAATCATATCCACCTAATTTAGAAACTCCTTCAGAGGCAACTATTTCTATATTTTGATTTTTAACCTTAATAACTGATACATCGAATGTACCTCCACCTAAATCATAAACCACATAGTGACCTGAGAGGGATTTTCCCTCTTTATATGCATAATATAATGCAGCAGCAGTTGGCTCATCAATAATATATTTTACATTCAGCCCAGCATTCTTTGCTGCAAGTAATGTTGCCTCACGAGCATCATGCCCAAAATTTGCTGGGATAGTAACTGAAGCTTCAGCAATTTTACCAATTTCTTTCTCTGAATCTTGTTTGAGTTTTTTGAGTACAAATGTACTTAAATCGGTAGGACTAAATTCATGGTTGTTAATTTTATATGTTTTAGTCGTACCCATGTCTCTTTTAAAACGAGCAGCAGCAGCTTTTTTACTCACACCCCATTCTTTTCTTGCTGATTCACCAACAACAAATGTATTTTTTTCTATTTCATGAACGCAAGAAGGAGTAATATTCTGACCATCATCGTTATAAACAACTACAGGTCTTCCAGCATCGTCTATATAACTTAATGCTGAAAAAGTTGTTCCAAGGTCAATACCTACAATCTTTGACATTTAATTCCCCCAAATTAAGTTAGTTATATTTTAGTATTTTTACTTGCGAAGGTCTAATAATTTCTCCATCTTCACCTCTAAACTTATATCCACGTTTAACAATATCTATGATTTGAAAATTTTTACTTTCATCAGTTGTCTTTTCAACAATTACTTTATCAGAGACTGCTGAGCCCATTTTTCTATAATCAGAACCTAGGGGTGGGGAAAAAGTTTCAATATCGCAATCTTCGATAGCGTCTTGAAGTAATTCATCTATATTGACAATATCGTCTTTAGTTAATTTATTTTCCTTCTTAAGTTCTTCTGTAATAATTTTAACTCTTAAAAACCTTTCGATGAATTTTTTTATAATTTTTGAATCATATCCTTTTCGATATCTATCAATTAACTCATCCTTTTCATCCATATTTTTTTGCATTACCATCGAAATTTCTTTTTGCTCTTGATTCGATTTTTGTAAGGTAATAATTACATCTTTAAGGCCTATCAGTGCTGACTTATAATCATCTAATGATTTCTTCCATTCTTCTGGGACTAAAGCGTTTGGTTTTCCCTCAATGAGTATTCTCTTCCATCTATAAACTAAATAAGTAATTATTACACAGACCAAACTCAGAATTAGACTAAAAAAAAGAATGATATGATGAGCAGTATGGTTAGATTCAGATGAAACGTTACCAACTAATTTTTTATCTACAATTTCTGATGATTCTTTTTTGCTCTCAGTTTTGACAATTGCTCGATAGTGAGGATAAAGATTATTATTATCTGTAAAATTATCTTTTATTTCGGTATTTGAAACTTCTTTGTTTTTTTCTTGTAAAGTGTCTATTAAGAAAAACAAACATACAGCTAACGCAAGTATTACTATAATATAAAGAATTATTTTAAAAATTTTTTTCATTTAGTTTTTTAATTAAGAATACCTTTATCCTAAATTTAATTATTTAAATATCCTTTTTGTTTATAGTTAATTGTAGTTTGAAAATATTAATTGTAAAACTTTTTTCGTTGCTCCTCTGCAAGCATGGCATATGCATAAACTTCTTTATCCCATTTTGCAGGAAAGAACTCATCATCATGAACATCCTCATAACAATCTAGCCAAGTTTCATATTCTTCCTTGATGTCTTTAAACATTTCAACTGTTTCTTCATCGTCATCAATAAGGTCACAATAATCATCATAATCATCCATAAAAAATCTCCAGGTAAAACACCCCCCCAAATATTTGAGGGGTGTGTAGGTTAATAAATTATTTGTTTGGGAATAAACGTTGACTTTTAGCCCAGCCAACTGGATTGAGTCGTTTATATTCACTCTCGTAATCATTTATGATACGTCTACGTGCTAACTCACTCGCATCCTTTCCCAGTTGATTCTCAACCTCTTGAACAATGTCAGACATTGCCCAACCTTTTTGTTTGGACTGTTTACCTTTTTCTTTAAGGTCATTGATAATATTATCTACATAAAATGATAATGGCTTTATCATTAGCTACTCCTTTTGTTAAGTTGTTAAAAGTTGAGGAAGAAATTCCCCAGAGAGCCTTTATATATCTCTCTAAAGTATTTAGAGATATATAAAGGCTTTAAGCTGAAGGAATTCTTTCCAGACAAAAGGAACGTTTTTTTAATTTCGAGTTATTTAACTTAAAAGAAAAAAATAATTCCTTTTCGTTAACCTCAAAGGAATTATTTTTTTTTAAGTATAATGTAGACAAAAAAAAACCTGACAGAAGTCAGGTCAAATATTGATTAGGCAAAAAAAAACCCAGCTTCAACTGGGTACATTTATCCTATATAGGAAAAAAAATTTTGTATTTTTCCAATCTATTAAATTACGATATGTTTGTCAAATTGTTTTTTGCAAGTCATTGATTTTGGTGTTATCTTTTTTTATGCTTAAAATAAAACTTCCTGTTATTCTATTTATTTTAATATTTAATAATAGTTTAAATAGTCAAGAATTTAGCAACTTTTTTAAATTTGTTTCAAATTGTCTTAACAGCATTCATAGTGTTGAAGAAATTAAAGAGGGTATAGAAATTTCAGGAGCAACGATTCTGAAAAAAAACACTGCACCTAAGCAACTTTTACCAATCATCAAAAACCTTGATATATTTGGTTATCAAGGATGGCAGTTTGTTAGTAAAGAAGAAAAAGATTTTATAATATTGTCACTAGGACAAAATAAAGAAAAAGGAAAAAATTTTACTATCTGTACAGTAATGTCTGCAGTTGAGGATTATAAATCAAACTCAAGCTTATTAAAAAAAACCTACGATACTAAACTTGTGGATACTCTTAAAAAGGGTCCCCAGAAAGAAATGATGTATGAGGTAAGGTCTGGAACTGTTGATTATATGGTTGTTAATATCACTGAATTAACGGGGAAAAAAACGGGCTTACTTAAATATGATGTTATAGGTGAATATTGATATGAATTTTAAAGAAAAAGATTATTTCTGGCTTGCACCTCTTATAGTAATGGGGATAGGTTTGTTACCTATGCCTTACGGGTACTACTTCCTTTCAAGGTTGGTAGTTTGCATTTGTGCTGTGTTTTTTCTTAGTCAATTATATAAGATAAACGAACGAACCTCAGTCTTCATTTTTGTAGGAATTGCAATATTATATAATCCTATATTTCCTATTCATTTGGGGGATAAGAGTATTTGGATAGTTGTAAATATTATTACTGCAATCCTTTTTTTAATTAACAAAAACAAAATTTAACGTATCTAATACTTAACTTACAATTTTTGCTTCATCTTTTAATGTCGTTATATATAAAGCTAGTGTAAGACCATCCCTTACAATATTTTGAACAAATTGATAAAAAGTACTCAAATCATTAGCATAGTCTGTTATGTCCATAATTATAGAGTAAACCATTATTATGACTGGAATTGCGCATACATTTACCATATCAAATGATTTATTCATTTTCATAACAGCTTTAGCTGCTATCCATCCACCAAAGGCACCACTTACGAAACCTACAGTTATGTAAGAAAATAATTGTGGCATATTAAATCCAGTAAAGAATGAGTTGAACCAGGCTAAAAACATTCCTACAAATCCCCCAAATAACTGACCGAGCATAAAAACGGGAATAAAAATTAAGGAAGCCAGAAAGCTAAAAAGTTTGACTTTAATCAACTTTTTTCTCAAAGGCCATAGACATCATAAAAACAACATAAGCAGGAATTCCTCCACCGTAAGTAACAAGTAAGGGAATGTAGTTTCCATCAGAAATAAGTGCATACCAAGGGACTATGGCCCATGCTAACGGCCCAATAAAGATACTGGCTACAGCCCAGAATGTTCCAAAGTTTTGAGCGATGATTCCAAAACATAAGATGAATCCATAAATTCCAGCAAATAAAAACATTAGGAAAGCTAAAAATTTTAATGCAGTACCCATCTTATAATTATAATTTATTTATAAATAATTTGTCTAGAATATTTTTTTTACCTAAATGATTTAGCTTTATAGTTAGTAAAAAAGTTAATATTTCTTTTATTACTTTCTATTTAAATTTTTAGATGATTTAAATTATGGTATAAGTAAGTCAGTGAAAAAGTTATTTATAATTATAAGCTTTATATTTATAAGTTCTCCTGTTTATTCTAACTGGACACTTCTTCAGGATAAGAATGGAAAAAAAACTTTTGTTGATTTAGAAAATATAAAAGAAGATGATAAATTTGTTTATTGGTATCAGTTAACTGATTTTACAAAACCCCAGTTTCTTGCTGGAGGAGTTTCCTATTTATCCAGTACCGTTTATGCAAAAGGAGATTGTGCAGGTTTAAGGACTCAGTTTCTAAAGAAAGATTTTTTTTCGAGAAATATGGCTAAAGACTTTGTTCTTTCTGTAAATGCAAAGTCAGCTGGAGGTGCTGGTGCTAAATTATTTGAAAAGTGGATTCACCCCCCTAAGAATACCTATGGTCGCTTAATATTAGATTCACTATGTAAGAAAAAATAGAGAGTAGTAATGAGTAGATTATATTTCAAATTTTATCGAATTCTCCTTAATGAGAAATTCTACCCATTCAATATTTGGATATCCTTTTTAGTAGGCTTTTTTAGGAATTTTTTCTTTGCTCTTTTTATCAACACTTTTTTTCTCAATTATTATACGGATTCAGAATTCAATGAAGGTGTAATGTTTAGTTTTGCATTTACACTTATCCTTATGGTTTTCAGGATTTTTACAACCTTCAATCCCCTTCAGTTAATTGTATTCATCTACGACACAATCGAAAAGATTACTGATATAGTTTTAATTAAAGTAATTGGCTTATTGAGAAAATAAAAATAAACAATCCATTAGATTTTTTAAAATCATCCCCTTTAACTTTTGAGGTTAGGGGGAGGAAAAAATATAGCTATAATTTTATAAATATTAAATACTACTGAAATTTTGTGGGGGAGTTTAATCAAGAAGATACCAGCTATATAAATCAATATAGTTCTATATAGAACTTATATAGACTTGTATAAGTCATGATAAGTATATTAAAGTAACGTTATAGTTAACTATGTATATATTCTTTATTATCTTTTTCTTAACTTATATTGAGACTTATATACATCTATAATTATCTAATTATTATTTTATTACTTAGTCTTAATGAATCTTTAATAGAACTATTATGTAACTATATATATACTATATATATTATATTGTTCCCCAAAATATATCTTTAGATTATACCACGAAACTAATTGACAAAAAATAGACAAAATATCTTTTTTTTTTGTCTTTTAAATAGTTGTCTTTTTTATGTCATCAAACAAGAATATGTTCTACTATTGTTCTACTAGAATGCCTCTAGAAAGCCCATAGAAGCTCGTAGGTGAAGATTTGTGTGTGTTCAAGTATCATTAGTCGATTGACGAAAAAGTGCACCAACTTTTAATCGTCTGAAATGCCTAGAATTCCTGAGTTTTTTTTAATTAATTAGTATTTTAAACTCAAAAACCTAACTTTTTTTTAAAAATTGATTTAAAATAGTAACTAATTTAGTCTTTATTGTATGAAAAAACTATTACTAATACTGATTTGTTTATTTGTGTCTTTTGAAGTGAGGTCAAAAGAGGTTATTTTAAAATGTATTATGACTTACGAACAACTAATTGGACAGAAACCAATAAAAGTTGATAAGACTAAAAAGATTCCACCTGAAACTGAAATTCTTTATTTTAATAAAAAGAAGAAATACATTACTCAAGAACCTAACGACCCATATATTGATTATAGTGAATACTATAATTGGAGAGAAAGTGATTCTGAGATTATTTTTGACAGAAAAAATGGTGTTAAAACAATTACTCTAAATTTGTATGATGGGAGTATAAAAATTGAAACTGTTAAAACTGTAGGTGGTGAATACAGGTTTATTAAAACTGGAAAATGTGAAAAGATTAAAGGTGAAAAAATATTCTAGATGAAAAAACTATTACTGATATTGATTTGTTTGTTTTTTTCTTATGAGGTGAACTCAAAGACAGTTTTCACTTGTGGAAGTAGTGAAGGTTATGTTCATTTCTTTGACAAAAATAAATTTGAGAAAGATGGAATAAAAGATGGAATGTTTACACTTCGTAAAAACTCTGATGGTTGGGACTTTGGTTTTGTTGACTATTATAAAGAATTTACAAGTGTAAAAGATAAAGATGGAGAAATATCTGTCATTGATACAGGTGAACAAATTTTAGTCTCAGTAATTTATGGTACGGGTGTCTGGGAAAAATACCAATTAAGTAAAAAGAGTGGTTTAATGATGTGGACTTCTCATAGATTCAATGGAACGATGTTTGATAATGTAAAGATTATGAAGTCCCAATGTAAATATTCAGGTGACTAATGAAAAAACTATTACTGATATTGATTTGTTTATTTGTTTATTCGTGTAAAGAGAGAAGTGAGAAATTAGAAAAAGTGGTGAGTGAGAATTTTAAAAACTCAGTGTGGTTAGAGAAGAAAAGTAGAGTCGGAGAATTTGGTGTGTCAGTAGAACCAGATGAAGAATGGATAAAAACAATTTTGATTTATGGATATTTTGATAATCAAATAAATTGTGATTTAATTAAAAGTAATTTTGAAGAAGAGTATCCTCAAGATGCATTTAGGTGTAATCCAGTAAAATGAAAAAACTATTACTGATATTGACTTGTTTGTTTGTCTCTTTTGAAGTGAAGTCAAAGGAAATAGTCTTTGAATGTCAGGACGTTACCGAACCAGACTCTTCATCAGTAAAAAATTATTTCCCTGAATTATTTGTTTTTAATCGTAAGACTGGTTGGTTAAATACAAATGGTTATAAGGAAACATTGATTAACTATAAAAATCAAGGGATTGAAATTTTGGATTTTGGTTATTTAGAAACTAATTTGAAAACTAAATTTTCATACACTACTTTTTTTAAGTATAAAATGTCAGATAATATTATTACCGAATTATCAGAATTTAATATGTATACGGGTACCTTAAGTCGTCGTACTAAAGGGGGTGAAATTGATAGAGGATATATAAACTACTCCTGTAAAGAAATTGAAAAAAAGTTTTAATGAAAAAAGTTATTTCGTTAGATACCAAGAAGTTTTTAAATAGGATTCATTCTGAAGATGGAAACCATCTTTTAAAAAAAGAGAATGATATTTATTTTTTCGGATACGATAACGGAAAAGATTTGAGAATGTGGAAACTTCAACTACCTAAGAATTTTGATGAAAAGAAACTCTTTGTTTTCTTTCAACAACTTACTGGAAGTGATAGAGGTATTTGGGATTACTTTAATTGGTTAAAAAAACAAAAGATTAAACTCACTGAACATACTTGGTGGTGATTTAAGGAAGAGTTACTCTTTCTTTCTTTTATAAAACCATATTCCTAAAAAAATTAGAAATCCAAGTGTAATTACTTTATAAAACATGGGTATTGGTTGATTGAGATATTTAAGAAAGAAAACTTCAACCAGAACATATACACCCCCGAGAAAATAGAAAAGATTACATAATAGATTAGAATTCTTACCCCATCTGTTTTCACTCTCAATATCAAAATCCCCATAATAAAATCTCATTCCAATTCTTGTTGAAAGAAGTAAAGTTACAATGTTTCTATAAAACCCAATATCATTTTCTTCATTATCATAAAAATCACCATGTTCCAAAGGAATACCGAATTTATCAAAAACATAGTCAAACAAACTATAAAAAATAATCCCAGATAAAAAACCTATAAAAAAGGAAAAGAAGATTTTAAGTTTTTTTTTCATATAAATTTTTAACAATTAAAATTTTAATTGATGGATGTTATAATTTCAAATAATGAAAAAACTATTACTGATATTAATTTGTTTGTTTGTGTCTTTTGAAGTGAATTCAGAATCTAAAAAATCAATTACTAAACTTATTGACTATGAAAAGTGTATGAAAGAATTAGAAGAGGATGACACTAAAATAGTAAATTCAACAATCAATAGAAAATCAGGTGAACTTCACTTGTATTTTCATAATGATGACAAAATGTATAGGTTACATTTGACAGGTAATGAAGGTACTTGTTTAGTTTATGAAAAATAATCTAGGAAATCCTCTGAATTTTGGTTCAGAGGATTAATAAGGACTAGGAAATCAACTTTACATAAATTATTTTTGTGTAAGTTTTATGGCAAATATTAATGAGAGTGAGTAATGAAGATAGATGATGGTACAGGTATCGAAGTTGATTTAAACGAATTTGAATTAAAGAAAGTAAGAGATAATTGGGAGAAAGTTAAAGAGAAAATACCATTAGATAATGATGTTGATGAAGTTAAATGTAGAAGAAGTTTCTTTCACATTATTGGGTACGATTCAATGTTCTTGAATGGTGGAGATAATATTGAGGAAAGAGTAAAGAAATTCGTAGATAATGAAGAATGGAAAAATAGAAAAGAGTTTTGGAAGTTGGAAGTTGACGAATAAAAATTCTAAACTGAATTATCGTCTTTAGGTGATGATGGCAATTCTTTTTCCCATTGAAACTCTTCAATCTGTTTTTCCATTTCTTGAAATATATTTTGAACTTCATTAAACCCATCACTAATAAACCCTACAAACTGAAAGATAGGTATTAAAAACATAACAATACCATAAATAATAAATACACCAATTAGAGTGAATATGAGTTTAAACATATTTCGTTCAAACCATTTAAACATTTTTAGAAAATCTTTCATAAAATGAAACAGTTAATTATTATTTACCATCAAAAAAATTAACATCCCAAATTCGTAACATCTCTTCATGTATTTCTTCATACACTTTAATAGATTTAGAGACAATATTATGAATATACCTTTGCGTAATAGAGCTTATTCCATGATGGAGCAATCGTTTAATTACATCTTCAGGATGACCAATACTAGCTCCTACAGATGCAAATAAATGACGTAGTTCATGAAGAGAGAAGGGGTGTCCAATGTGTCGTGCTACTCGTTCAATATTCTTTCGTGGACTATTCATTGGTTTACTATCATCACCCTTAAGAGCATCCCTTCCATTATTAGAGGGAAATACCCATTGTGATATTTGTCCTGAATATTTGTACTGATTATTCAGAATAGTCTTTAAGTACTTTGTTAATGGAATAATTGAGCGATATTTTTTGGATTGGTCTTGGTCTCCTTTAAGACCATACACAAGCATATGAGCTGGTTTAAAGTCCTCAGGATTATCATTAAGATTGATGTGTTCCCATTTTAGCGAACAGGCTTCATGCAATCGAAGTCCAGTAAATAATATTAGATGAATAAGATTAAAGATGTATTCTCTATTTTTGAAGACACCATTATATTCAGGGTGGTCACTAATTCGTGCTTCATCAAAGAGTTTTCTAATGAGTGCAGGGCTTATTTCAATAGCTTTGCGAACTGGTAAAGATTTCTTTATTTTCTTACGTAAATTCAATAGTTTATTTAATGGATTTAAAGTTAATAAGTAGGTATCATTTTCGTCTATTAGTACACCAGTTGCATAGTTAAATATAGTATTGAGATACCCAAATAGATTAAGTGCTGTTGCAATCTTACCTTCCTTATAGATAGTATTTATTTTTTGTTCCAGCTCACGTGATGTGATAGTTGCAATAGATTTTTTAAGCAATCCATTACAGTTTTTTTGCAAACAATTTGTCATATCCTTTCTAGTTACAGGCTGTATATGTGTATTCTCACTTAAGTACATCTTAAAGGTATCCTCAAGGCTCATTTTTCTTTGTTTTGCAAGGGTTTTAGCTTCCAGTTCCTCTTGTTTTTTTCGCTCAAATACAGTCTTTGGATTAATACCATCAAGACATAGCTTTCTATATTCTTGATATTTAAAACGTATTTCATTGATATCATGTTCAGGATAGCTTCCTAATTTAAAACTAGTCGGTTTAGTTTCTCCTTTAATTTTCATTTGAGTGATAAAAGACAGGTGAGGGGAAGGTGTTTTACGTTTACGAACTTCGAGGTTTTTTATTTCTGAATCAAATAAAGAATCATTATATTCAGCAATATTGAGAAACCGTTTCAGACTTTCTTTGGAAAATTTAGCTCTTCTACGACCCATTTCTGTGTTACCTCTGTGTTACTTTTTGGGTAAAAAGACGCTCTGTGTTACCCTTGTGTTACCAAGTGAGTATAACACTAAATTAGTCTAAAAGTCAATCTGGAAGTGGTTTAGAGTGGTGCCGCTTGAGAGATTTGAACTCCCGACCCACTGATTACAAATCAGTTGCTCTACCAACTGAGCTAAAGCGGCGATATCTTTTCGAATATAATATTATAAATCAATTTATCAACCTAATTTTGTGGCGCCTCAAAGGGTAGTTCTTCCTTTATATCATTTTGTGGGGACGATTCGATCCTAGGGCCTGTGTCAAAAGAACTGGGTGAGCATTTGCCTAATACAACTTGTTCAAATAAAGATTCCTTGCATTTCATCCATGGTGGAGTCTCACGATTTTTTCCCAACCAAAAAGAACTAACTAATAAAATTAAGATTAATATACTTATGATCCACATTGATTTTGACATTTATAAATTAACTATATTATTTTTTTGAATCTTTATTGATGATTTAATTTCATTTATTATGTTTACACCTTCTTTAAAATATACAAGCGTTGGCTTATGTTTTTTTATCTCTACATCATCCAGATAAGCGTAGGTACATATTATAACCTTATCATTCTTAGACCCTTTAAAGGCAGCAGCACCATTAAGGGTTACAACCCTTGAGCCTGCCTCAGCTTTTATTGCATAAGTTGAGAATCTTTCTCCATTTTGAAGATTATAAATATGGATCATTTCATATTCATTTATTTGTGCAACTTTTAATATTTCTGAATCTATTGCACAGGAACCCTCATAGTTTAGGTGAGTATTCGTTATAGTTACTCTATGTAGTTTAGATTTTAAAATTTGTAATTTCATAAAACATTTTTACTAAAAGCATAATGATCATAGATAATCAATAAAAAATATATTATTATAATAGATTATTTATGGAATTAAGACGTTGGCAAAAAAAAGTTATAGATGAATTTCCTGATATTGTAAAAAATTACAAAAAATTTATCTTAAAAGCACCCACTGGTGCAGGTAAAACTGTTCTAGCTAGTGAAATTATAAATAAATTTTATAAAAATCAAAAAATTATCGTTCTTTGTCATCGTTTAGTTTTACTAGAGCAATTAGATAAAGGACTTTCTAATGACCATAAGGTAAAAAAGTTAGGTCTTTCAGAAGTTGGTGAACCATTTATTGATTATGATGTTTTAATTTCTACAAATTTACGTTCTAGAGATTTTTTACTTAAAGCAATAAAAGAATGTGATCTTTTGATAATTGATGAGGCTCATAGAGTATCACCGAATGGTCAGGCATACAAAGAACTATTAATTCAATTTGATAAAGAATCAAAAAGTGAATCTAAACTACTAGGTTTAACAGCATCTCCAGAAAGAAGGACTGGCGACCAAAAGGATCAACTTGGTTTAGCTTTTGATGCTATAATAGATTGCGCCGATATTGACGAGTTAATAAAGGAAGGTGTTTTGGTTCCTGCTGAATATAAATCATTTTTCATTCATGATTTAGAACTCGAAAGTATGGATATTTCAACAGGAGACTTTCCAATTGAACAATTGTCAAATGCTATAATTAAATCATCAATGATTGAGTACGCTTGTAACATCTACTTAAAAGAAAAAGAAAAAATAAAAAATAAAGCTATTTCTGCATGGTTCTGTCCTGACGTTTTAGTTGCAGAAGAAACTAAAAGGCAAATTGAAAAAAAAAAATTAAATGTAGAATTAATTACTGCAAAAACTCCCATAAAAGAAAGATTAGAAATACTTTCTCAGCATGAATCTGGTGAAATAGAGTGTTTAATTTCTGTGGGAGTTTTATCTGAGGGTTGGGATAACCCCAATTGTAATATTATCGTTCATCTAAGACCTACATTATCTAAGGTTTTCTGGGGACAATCTGTTGGACGAGGATTGAGGTCTGCCAAAAATAAAGTTAAATGCTTAGTAATAGATGTAAGTTCTAACTATACTACCTTTGGTCCGGTTGAGAAACTAAAATGGAAATTATGGAATCATAGAAAATCATACTTAGAATTTAAAAATAGATTTAATTGGGTAAGCAAACAAAAATACGTAGAAGACAGAGATTTTACTTATATGCTATGTGAGGGTTCAGGTGATGATGGTAAAAGATGTTCATTAGTATACAAAAAAAAGGAATTATCTGATCAAGCTTGTCCAATGTGTAATTCTTACGCATCCACTAATCTTTATAAAGAAAATAAAATAGATAAGCCAAAAAATGATAATAGTTTGCATAAAGTATTTTTTGAGATGATGCCTAAGATTTATAAAGATATGAATCATGCTATTTGGAAAAATATGGAATCATCTGCTTGGAAAGACGCCAATATTTATGAAAAACTCTTCTTATCATTTTGCCTTGCATTTGATTACGTTTCTGGTGATATGACAGGTTCAGAAAATGAATTTTGGAATCTTACATTGGATGCTGAAAAAAGAGTTAGAAAATTCCTTAGTGAGAGAAATATCACAATTCCTCAACAAGAAGAGTTTATTTTTTCCTCTTTGAGTGATGGACTCAATAAGGGTAGAGTTATTAGGCCAGTTCAAACAAATTATGGAATCGCATTATGTGGTGAAAACTTTGTAGTAAATAGTGAGGAAATTAATGAAAGAAAGTTTCAAAAAGCATTACAGGTTATAGAGAGAATTGCTGCAATGGGTGTTACAAATACTGAAGAACTTCCGTATTATAAAATCAATTGAATATGAACACTACTTCAAAGGTTCATAAATACAAATTATATAATTAGCACTATCTCTTTTTTGTATTATCTTGATCTGATCATCAGATATTACGCTGTATTTCAGATTACAATAATTTAAAATTAAATCTTCAGCTTTAATTTTTACATCGAATTTAATTAATATTTTGTCACCAGATTTGCAAACTTTATCAACTTTTTCCTCTAGTTCTTTATAACTTTTAATAATTTTTGGTAAACAAACTTTACTGTGTAATTCCACACTGTTTAAAATAAAGCAAAGAATTATTAAGAAGTTTCTAAAGAGTATGGGATACCTCACCTAGATGTTTGGTTAATCTCATATTTTCATCGTAGTCAACAGGAACTCCAATTATTGCTGGGCCTTTTTGTTTAAATGCTTCTTCTAACGCAGGAAGAAATTCGCTACTATTACTGATTTGTTTACCCCACATATTTAATGAATTTGCTAACATCTGAAAGTCCGGGTTATTAAATTTTAGATCTGAATGCTCTCCCTTAAAGCCAACTTGTTGTTTCCATTTAATTAAGCCATATTCACCATCAAGCCATACTACTGCTACAATATTAATATTATATCTAACAGCTGTTTCTAGGTCTTGAACATTCATAAAAAAACCAGCATCACCATTGATTGATATTATTTTTTTATCAGGAAAAGCCATTTTTGCTCCAATAGAACCTGGGAGTGCAAATCCCATTGTACAAAAACCATTTGAAATTAAGCAAGTATTTGGATCAGTACAATCATAATGCCTTGCAACCCACATTTTATGCGCACCAACATCAGAAAGTAAAATATCTTCACCACCCATGACCTTTCTAACATCTGCAAGAATTCTCTGAGGTTTCATTGGGAAGCTATCGTCTTTATCATTTTTGTCTAAATCTTTAGCCATTGCAGATCTAAGTTTTTGTCGTGATTCAATGTTAAAAAGAGGAAGATCTGTTTTATTAAGTCTCTCTAGTAGTGCCTTATTAAGTTGATATAACGCACCTGCTAAATCTCCAATAACCTCAACATTCGGTAAATAATCTTTATCAATTTCTGCAGGAGAAAAATCTATATGAATGATTTTTTTTTCTCCACCTTCAATTCTATTCCATGCTGACGGGCTATATTCTACTAAATCATAACCTATTGCAATCACCAGATCAGATTCATCAATGGCTAGATTATTATAATCCCCACTTCCTAACCCAATAGTAAATAAAGAATGCTTATCCTTGTATGAAATGGCTCCCTTAGCCATAAAAGTATTAATTACTCCTATACCTAAATTTTCTACCAAAACCCTTAACCGATTTGAGGCTCGTTTTCTTATTGTTCCATTGCCAGCCAGTATAATGGGATTTTTAGAGTTGATAATTAAGTCTAATGCGTCTTCAATTGCTCTGTTATCAGCAGCTGGACGTCTAGTAAGAATTGGTTTAATAGGTTTTTCATCAATTTCTTCTTCTGCAATATCTTCAGGTAATTCTATAACTGTTAACCCTGGTTTTTCCGTTTCAGCAACTTTAAAAGCTTTTCTTACAACTTCAGAAATATTTTCAGGTGTAAGTATTGTTTGTGCCCACTTAGATATTGGTTGAACCATTGAAATAGAATCCATGATTTGGTGACTTTCTTTATGTAACCTCTTAGTAGAACCTTGTCCAATTATTGCAACAACTGGTGCTCTATCCATATTAGCATCTGCTAAACCTGTCATTAGATTAGTAACCCCTGGGCCAAGAGTTGATAGACAAACACCGGCTTTACCTGTTAATCTTCCGAATGTGTCTGCCATAAATGCAGCAGCTTGCTCATGTCTGCATAAAATAAATTTTATTTTCTTACTTTTTTTTAATGACATCATAAAATCTGCATTTTCTTCACCAGGAACACCAAAAATTCTTGTTACACCTTCTTCCTCAAGGCACTTGATCATTAAATCTGAAGCTTTCATTATAGTTCTCCTTTAACTTTTTAAGACTAACATTTTATCTATCTGCATTTCATGCATAGTATACTTTATTCCTCCAACTCCAAAACCCGATTCCTTTAATCCAGCAAAAGGCATCCAATCTACCCTAAATGCGGTGTGATCATTGTGAAAAACGGCTGATGCATTTATGTTTTTATAAAATTTTAGAAGTTCACTAATATTATTGGTAAAAATAGAGGATTGGAATGAAACATTAACAGAATTAGCAATTTCAATTGCGGATTCAAATTTTTCATAAGTGTATATGCATGCTACAGGTCCAAATATCTCATTTTGTGATACCTTATCTTCATGACTAGGGTTAAGTAAAATAGTTTTATCGTAAGCTACATTATTAATCTTTTTTCCTCCTAGTAATAGTTTTGCACCATTTTTTGTTGATTCTCCTACCCACTTATCAACCCTTTCCACCTCTGTATTTCTAATCAATGGACCTAAATTTGTGCTTTCCATTATAGGATCACCAACTTTTAATTCCGAAACTGTTGGTATAAATTTTTCTAGAAATTTATCAATAATTTTTAAATTTACAAATATTCTTTGAACTGAGACACAAACTTGTCCAGAATGATAAAAAGCACCTCTAGTCAATAACTTACAAGAACTATCTAAGTCAGCACTTTCAGTAATAAATGTTGGAGCAATTCCACCGTGTTCTAGTGCGCACCTTGTACCAGGAGCTAATTTTGATCTCAAAAACCAACCAACTTTGCTTGATCCAATAAAACTAAAGAAATCAATCCTACTATCTTCCACAAGTTTTGTTGCAAGTTCTAAAGTTTCTGGCATAACAAAAAAACATCTATTTTTAGGTAAACCTGATTCGTACAACATCTCTACTATTTTAATACAAGAAAGAGGTGTATCCTCAGCTGGTTTTACTATAACTACACAACCACATGCTATTGCTGGAATTATTTGATGAATTATCAAATTAAAAGGGTGGTTAAAAGCACTTATTGCAAGGACAACACCAATTGGTTCTTTTTGCGTAAAAGCCATTCTGTTCTTTGAAGCTTCATCTATATTCATTGGAATCACATTTCCAGAATCATTTTTCAAAACTTCTATACAACATTCCACTCCATCTACACCTCTTTTAATTTCAATCAGTGAATCTGCAATTGGCTTTCCACCTTCTGAAGTAGCAAGCGAAGCAAGTTCTGTTAAATTTTTATCAATTATTTGTGAGAATTTTTTCAAGATCTTTATTCTTTCATCGGGAGGAAAGTCAAGACTCTTACTTTTCGAAATCGCATTAGCTTTTTCTAATATACTTTCAACTTGACTATCATTATTTTGAGGAACTTTTTCTAGGGTTTTTAAGTTCCATGGGGATTTAACTTCTAACATATTTTATTTACTTTTTTATAATTTTAATTCTATAATGAAGATGTTTATTTACAACCTATATATTTTTATGCCTTCATTCGACGTAGTTTCTAAAATTGACTTAGCAGAAGTTGACAATGCCATTAATGGTGCAATGAGAGAAATAAGTAATCGGTACGATTTTAAAAATAGTGAGTCAAAAGTTTCAAGAGAAGATGAAAGTGTTTTTTTGATTGCGGAAGATAATTATAAAATTGATCAAGTACAGCAAATATTTAGAACACATTTAGTTAAGAGGGGTCTATCCTCTGGATATTTTGAGTTTTCTAAAATTGAAGATGCAAGGGGAGGGCTCCTCAAACAGTTTTCAAAGATTTTACATGGAATAGATAAGGAACTTGCTCAACAAATAAATAAAACTATAAAAAATTCAAAATTGAAGGTTCAGGTTGCTATCAGGGGTGATGAGGTAAGAGTGTCAAGCAATAAGCGAGATCTTTTGCAATCAACCATACAAATTATTAAGGAAATGAAAGTCAAGCAGCCTCTTCAGTTTATTAATTTTAGAGACTAATTGGCATAAATATTTCATAGATTGATTATGAAAAAAAATAAAAAGACATATACAAAAAAAACTATAGATAATTCTAGAGATTTTATTGATAAACTTGCTTCACTAAAATATGCATCAAAAAAAGATTCTAAATTGATGTCCTCTATTGTTTCTAGTGTGTTGAAAAAAAAATAATAATGCTACTTTTGGACATTAAAAAAAATACAACCCTGATGCCAATCGCTATGTTCCCCTATAAATAAAGAACTAGAGTCATCTTGTGTTGTTTTAATTTCAATAGATGAGATAATCTTTAATTTACAATTATTAATAGCTTCGTGGGTAGCTTCTCTTACTTGTTTCCAATTCCAATCATCAATTATCATAAGAAAATTGTCATTCATCGAAGGACTAACCATAGAAATAGCATCATAATGGTCTTTATAATGATGCGGACCATCAAAGAAGAAAATATTGTGATTTACTAATTTATTATATTCTATGTCTCGAAAATCCTTTTTAATGAGAGAAAAAGACGAATTTTTATTAATATATTTATTAATATTTTTCTTTAATTCTTTTTCTGGATCAAGATTTGGCAAAAAATTCTGAGAAAAGTTGTCAATACAAGTAATATGAATATTATTGCCATATAGAGCAGAGCAGGCGGTGGACCCTAACCAAGATCCTATTTCCAAGTATTTTGGTTCCACTATAAGTTTAATTAAACTGTTGATCATTATTCTGAATTTCCTACCTGACAATCCTTTCATTTTTAGTACTCCCTTATCAATTGTAGTTTTCATGGCAAGTGCATCGTTTAAAGATTGTTTTAAAATTTTAGAATAATTATGATTTGGATTTCCGTCAAAAATAATTGTTGTTTCGTCAAAACTTGATACTAAATTTAAAAGGGAAAGAATTCTTTTTTTTTTTTTTAAAATGTTTTTTTTTTGTATATTTTCCATAGAGTAGATTTATGTATAAAATTAATGATTGTCATAATGTAAATGATTTTAGAAAACTTGCCAAAAAAAAATTACCATCACCTATATTCCACTATATCGATGGGGCAGCTGATGATGAGGTAACCTATAGAAGAAATACCGAATCTTTCGAAAAATGCACACTAATCCCCAAAGTTCTAAATAATGTTGATGAGGTTGATATAGGTTTAAAGATACTTGGGAAGAAAATTGATCTTCCTTTTTTTCTTTCACCCACTGCATTGCAAAGGTTATTTCATTATGAAGGAGAGTTAGCTGTAGCAAAGGCAGCAGAAAAATTTAATACATTCTTTGGTATTTCCTCTTTATCAACAGTTTCATTAGAAAAAATTAAAGAAATTAAAACTCCTAAAATTTTTCAATTATATTTTCACAAAGACAGAGGCCTAACAAATTCAATGATTGATAAATGTAAAACTGGAGGGATTGACGCTATAGCGCTGACTGTCGATACAATTACCGGTGGTAATAGAGAAAGAGATTTGAGGACTGGATTTACATCGCCTCCCAAACTTACTTTGAGTAGCTTGTTGAGCTTTGCAACTTCACCTTCATGGTCTTTAAATTATATTTTTAGAGAAAAGTTTGATCTCCCTTTTTTAAGTGAGTATGTAAAAGAAGGTACAGATATTAAAGTTTCTGTCTCTGACTATTTTAGTAATATGCTAGATCAAACAATGAATTGGAAAGACGCAGAAAATGTCAAGAAAAAATGGGGTGGTACATTTTGTCTAAAAGGTATAATGTCAAAAGATGATGCAAAAAGAGCAATTGATATTGGAGCTGATGCAATTATGATCTCTAATCATGGAGGTAGACAGTTAGATGGCTCTGCCTCTCCATTTGATCAACTAGAGGAAATTGCAGATTTTGTTTCAGGAAAGATTGATTTAATTTGTGATGGCGGAATTAGAAGGGGAACTCATATGCTTAAAGCTCTTTCTTTAGGAGCAAATGCCTGTTCTGGGGGAAGACTATATTTATATGCATTAGCTGCCGGAGGTCAAATGGGAGTCGAAAAGAGTATTCAGAATCTTAGGAATGAATTACTTAGAGATATGAAATTAATGGGTTGTACAAAAATCTCTCAACTAAGTAAAAAAAATATAAGATTTATTTAATGAAATATATAATCTCAATAATGTTTGTAATTTTTTATACCGCATCTAATTCTGCAAGTTTAGACTCACCTGACTTTTCCAATATTAAAAAAAATGATCTATCATGGAATGACTGGGTTAATAAAATGAAGATTCAGCTTAAAAAAGAGAATTTTAAAAAATCCACAATAGATATATTTGATACTCTAACATTTAACCCCAGAGTAATTGAATTAGATCGAAAACAACCCGAATTTAAACTTACGTTTGATGAATATTTAAGTAAAGTAATAGGGGAGAAGAAAAAGAAACAAATTAAATTAGAATTTAATAAGAATAAAGAATTATTAAAAAAAATAGAAAATAAATTTAACGTTAATTCTAAAATTTTAGTTGCTTTATGGGGAATAGAGACCTCATTTGGAAAATATACAGGAAAGTTTGATATTTTGAGATCATTAGCATCCTTATCTTATGATGGAAGAAGAACGACCTTTTTTCAAAAAGAATTAAAGAATTCTCTAAAAATAATCGATAATGGACATTTTCCAAAAAAAGACTTTTATGGTTCATGGGCAGGTGCTTTTGGTCAAACTCAATTTATGCCAAGTACATTTATAAAATATGCCGTTGATTTTGATGGTGATAATCGAAAAAATTTGTTTAAAAAGTCAGATGCTTTGGCCTCTGGTGCAAATTATTTAAATAAGACAGGGTGGACAAATGGTACTACTTGGGGTGAAAGATTTAATATTGAAATTACTAAGAAAATGAAAAGCTTATCAAAAAAAAAGCAATTTAAAAAAATTGATTTTTGGAAAAAGATAGGTTTCACAATAAAAAAAAAATATAACAAAAATCAACTGTTGAGACTTGTGATTCCAGATTCAAATTTTAATGAATGTTATCTTGTCTCAAAAAACTTTGATGTTATATTAGGTTGGAATAGATCAAGCTACTTTGCTTTAACCGTATTTCTTTTTGCAGATGAAATTAAATAATAAATACAAACGTTTTCTTAAAATTTTAATTATTTTATTTCTAACAAGTTGTTCTGAAACTACTTTTCTTATCAATTCTGCAAAAAAAATGAGTAAGTGGGATGAGGATCCAATGTATAAAGTAGGGAATCCATATAAAATCAATGGTAAATGGTACTATCCAGCAATTGATTACGATTATAATGAAGTGGGAATTGCATCGTGGTACGGACCTGGTTTTCATGGAAAAAAAACAGCAAATGGAGAAATTTTTGATCAAAATAAAATATCTGCGGCACATAGAACACTTCCTATGCCCTCGATAGTTAGAGTCACTAATTTAGATAATGGTAAGGTTTTAGAAAATATAAGAGTAAATGACAGAGGGCCTTTTGCTGGAAACCGTATAATAGATCTTTCCAAAAAAGCCGCACAAGAACTAGACTTTGTAAATTCTGGTGTAGCAAAAGTAAGAGTTGAAATTATGGAAAATGAATCAAGAATTTACGCTGCTCAGAATAGTCAAAAAAACAAAGTTAGAAAAGCTAACAAAGCAAAAGTAGAAAAGGTCCAAAGAAAAGTAATTCCTACAGAAGAAGCTGTATATAAAAATTCCAGTGAATTAGTAAATATCTCTGAAGATGAAGACAACTTAATACTAAAAGATAAGCCTGTTATTATTCAAGTTGGAGCATTTGGTGATCATAGAAATGCAAAGAGTCTAACAGAAAAACTATCAGAATTTAAGGCATATATCGAGAGAAAATTTATTGATAATAAATACTTGTATAGAGTTAGAATTGGACCATTATCAAACTTAGACTTAGCTAATTCAATTAAGTCGAAATTATTCGAGCTAGGACATACATCTAGTCATCTTGTGGTTAACTAACATGAAAAAAATTCTTATTTTAATTGTGTCTAGTATTTTTATTTTTAATAGAGCATTAGCATTAAATACCACCGCATCACAGGCTATAATTTATGATTATGAAGCTAAAACTGTAATTTTTGAAAAAAATTCTAAGGAACTTGTTTCACCGAGTTCAATGAGCAAAATTATGACAATTTATTATTTATTCAAAAAATTAAAAGATGGAGAAATTAAATTAACTGACGAGTTTAAAGTATCTAAAAAAGCCTGGAAAAAAGGTGGCTCAAAAATGTTTGTGAATGTGGGTGAATCAGTTAAAGTCGAAGATTTAATTAGAGGGATAATTGTCCAATCTGGAAATGATGCTTGTATAGTTGTAGCCGAAGCAATTTCTGGTTCAGAAGAACTATTTGCTGAGGAGCTTAACCTTTTAGGTCAAGAAATTGGTTTAAAAAAATCAAATTTTACAAATTCTACAGGTTGGCCTGATCCAGAGCATCTAATGACTGCAGAAGATCTTCTGACCTTAACAATAAGGACAATAGAGGATTTTCCAGAATATTACCATTACTATGCTGAAAAAGAATTTACTTACAGTAATATAAAACAGAATAATAGAAACCCTCTATTATATTCCAATATTGAGTCTGACGGCCTAAAGACCGGGCATACGTCTCTAGGAGGTTATGGAATTGTTGTCTCAATAAAACAAAATAATAGAAGATTAATTTTAGTTTTAAACGGATTAAAATCATCAAAAGAAAGAGCAAAAGAATCAGAAAGATTATCAAAAATTGCTATCAATCAATATTTTAATTATTTGATTTCTGAAGAAGGTAAAATTATTAAAAATCTTAATGTTTGGGGTGGTAAAAAAAAGTATATAGGAGCTATTCCAAATAAAAAAATTATGGTTACAATTCCTAAAAAAGTGAAGAATAATTTAAAGATGGTTGTGAAGTATAAACTTCCCCTAAGAGCTCCCATATATAAAGATAAACCAATAGCTGAGTTGATAATAAAGAAAGATAATTCAAATACCGTATTATCGAGATTTAATTTATATCCCGAAGAGGATGTTGAAAAGGCCTCATTCCTCTCAAAAATATACTATAACTTCAAATATCTGATATTTGGGGATAGTATTTTTAGTGAACAATGAAAAAATTTATTTCATTTGAAGGTGGCGAGGGTGTTGGAAAAACAACACAATCAAATTTATTATTTCAATCTCTAAAATCTATTAAGGAAAAATGTATAATTACTCGTGAACCAGGAGGTACTAAGGAATCAGAAATAATTAGAGATTTAATAGTGAATAATAAATATAAAAACTTTCTTCCTGACACTGAACTTTTATTAGTTTATGCTGCAAGGCATGAACATGTAAAAAAATTATTAATTCCAAGTTTAAAAAAAAATAATGTGATATGTGATAGATTTATACACTCAACAATTTGCTATCAAATCATTATGAACAAAATTGACATAAAAAAATTAAAATTTCTTCATAAAGAATTTGCATATAATCTTTTTCCTAATATTAGCTTTTTTTTGAATCTAAATTCTAAAGAAGGTGTAAAAAGAAGTTTGTCGTCTAAAAAAACAGAAATAAAGTATGAAAAAAAAGAAAATAGATTTCATGAAAAAATTAGATCTGAATTTGAGAAATTATCTAAAAAAGATAAAAAACTTATAAATATTGATGCAACTAACTCAATAAAATTAATACATAAAAAAATAATTGATATCATAAATAATAAAAATTTCTTTAAAAAAAAGCTTCCTTACTCAATATAAAAATATGAATTTACATAATATTGTAGGCCATGAAAAACAAATTAATTTCTTAAGAAATCTTACTTTAGATAATCTTCATCATTCATGGATTTTTTACGGAAAAAAAGGAGTTGGAAAATATTCTACATTAGTTAGTTTTTTAAATGATAAATTAGATAATAAAACGAATTATTTAGAGAATATATTCAAGTTAGAATGTGACATTGATACTTCTATTGATGATATTAGGGAAATTATAAGATATTCTAATTTAACTAATGCGCACAAAAATGAAAAAACATTTATTATATTCAATGATGCTGATTTTTTAAATTTTCAATCTTGGAACGCTTTATTAAAAACAATTGAAGAACCACCTACTGATACTATAATTATTATCATTTTAGAAAATCTAAAAAAAATTCCAAAAACTGTAGTATCAAGATGTAATTTACTAAAGTTTAGTGATTTAACTAATCAAAATTTAGAGAATTATTGTAAAAAAAATAATATGAATGTAGATATAAATGCCTTAAATGAAAAAGAATTTTTAATAAGAGGGAGTGTTGATAGACTCAATATAATATTTGATGAAGAAAATATAACTATTATAAATAGACTGATAAAATTCATGAATCAAAATATTTTTATATTTAATGAATTTGAAAATTTATACAGTTTTCTGTCAAAAGATTATATTAAGCTACGATTCATTATTATAGACATAGTTTTTTACAAATTAAAAGAGATTTTTATTAGCAATAACGATGAAAAAAAAAGAAAGTTAATTTTAGACCTTTTAACTTTTATGAAAAATAATTTTAATGAGAATTCTAATCAAGATAAAAAACAAGAACTTTTAGTAATTCTTTTAGAGTATTTTAAAATTAAAAAACAATGAAAAAAATTTATTTAACAACCCCAATTTATTACGTTAATGATTTGCCTCATATTGGCCACGCATACACATCAGTTATATGTGATTCAATAGCTAGATACTATAAACTTCATGGTTTAGGGGTTAATTTTACTACAGGAACCGATGAACATGGACTTAAAGTTGAACAAGCTGCTAGGAAAAATAAGAAATCTCCTAAGGATTTTGTTGACGACGTATCTTTAAATTTTTTAGAACTTACAAAAAAGCTTCAATTATCAAATAATGATTTCATAAGAACAACTGAAAAAAGACATCATTTAGCTGCAAGTCATTTCTGGAAAAATCTTGAACAAAATGACCATATTTATCTCGATAAGTATTCAGGATGGTACTCAGTAAAGGATGAAGCATATTATCAAGAAAAAGAGCTAATTAAAAATAAAAATGGTGATTTTGTTACCATTGACGGTGGGGCAGTTGATTGGGTTGAGGAAGAAAGTTATTTCTTTAAATTATCCAAATGGCAAGAAAAACTCCTCAATTATTACGAAAAAAATAAAAATTTTGTGTATCCAGAATCAAGATTTAATGAAGTTAAGAGTTTCGTTAGATCTGGACTGAAGGATTTATCAATTTCCAGAACAAGTTTTAGTTGGGGAATTAAAGTTCCAGATACAAATCATGTTATGTATGTCTGGGTTGATGCATTGGTAAATTATTTAACCTCTTTAGGGTACCCAGATTTTGAAAAACAAAAGGAGTATTGGCAGAATTCCTATCATATTATCGGTAAAGATATCTTAAAATTTCATGCTGTTTATTGGCCTGCTTTACTTTTAGCTAATAATATAAATCTACCAAAACAAATTATAGCTCATGGGTGGTGGACGAATGAAGGTAAAAAAATATCAAAATCTATGGGTAATACTATTGACCCAAACGAAATGATTGATAAATACGGATTAGACCAATTTAGATATTTTTTGATTAGGGAAATTCCGCTTGGAAATGATGGTGATTTCTCAAAAGAAGCGTTTTTAAATCGAATTAACTCTGATTTATCAAATAATTTAGGGAATTTAATACAAAGAGTTATGAAGTTTATATATAAAAACTATGATAACCGGTTACCTTCTAAAATTGACTCAACACTTGACGGGTATAATTTAATAAAGGATGGTTATGAGCTTTTACCATTAATTGATCGAAAGATTGAACATTTCGAAATAAGTAAATGTTTAGAAGAAATTTTTATATATATTGATAAGCTTAATAAGTTTGTAGACACGAATGAGCCATGGAAAGTTTTTAAGGTTGAAAAAGAAAAAGCCGGAAACGGTTTATCTATTTTAATTGAAACTTTCCGAATAGTTGGAATTTTACTACAACCTTTTATTCCAATTTTTTCTACAAATCTTCTTGACCTGTTGAATGTTGACAAAAATGAAAGAGAGTTTAAATTTCTAAATATTGAAAATTTATTAAAAAAAGATCATATATTTAA
Organism: uncultured Alphaproteobacteria bacterium; assembly: GCA_902595755.1. GTDB lineage: Bacteria > Pseudomonadota > Alphaproteobacteria > Methylaequorales > Methylaequoraceae > TMED13. The sequence goes on from CACJRF010000002.1 coordinate 132,049, forward strand.
TAAACCAGAAGCATTATTTCCAAGATATGAAAAATAAAATAGTTGATTCTCACTGCCATTTAGATTTTGATGATTACAATAATGACTTAGATAGCGTCATTCACAACGCTAAATTAAATGATGTCGAATATTTATTAAGTATTTCTGTTAATTTAGAAAAATTTAAAAATATACATGATATAACTAAAAAATATAAAAATGTTTGGTGTACCACTGGTATTCATCCAAATAATGTTCCACAAAATATATCTGATGATAAATTTGATTCTATTATTGAACAGCTCGAAGAAAACATTAATAAACCTAAAGTTGTCGGACTAGGTGAGACTGGGTTAGATTATTTTAGAGAATCTGACAACAAACATAATCAAATAAAATTTTTTGAGGGACATTTAGAAATTTCAAGTTTGACTAACAACCCTGTCATTGTTCATACTAGGGATGCAGAATCGGATACAATAAGTACATTAAAAGATTTTTTTAAAAATAAAGAAGTTAAAGGATTGATACATTGTTTTACTTCAACTAAGGAAATGGCTGAAGCTGCTTTAGATATTGGGTTTTATATATCAATTTCAGGAGTTATAACATTTAAAAACGCTAAAGATTTAGTTGATGTTGTAAGGTATATTCCCTTGGATAGACTATTAGTTGAAACGGATTCACCATATTTGGCTCCCGTTCCAAATAGAGGCAAGAGAAATGAACCATCAAATACTAAATTTACTCTAGAAAAATTAGCTGAAATAAAAAACACTTCAGTTGAAAATATGGCAAAAATCACAACAGATAATTTCTTTTCTCTTTTTAATGGAATTCAATATTGAATCTATCAGTTCAAATATTAGGTTGTGGAAGTTCATCAGGTGTTCCGGCAGTCGGAAATAACTGGGGAGCATGCAATCCTAATAACCCAAGAAATAGAAGATTAAGATCATCTATTTATGTTAAGAATGATAAAACCAATATTCTAATTGATGCAACTCCTGATTTAAGGCAGCAGTTACTAAATGCTAATATTACTAATTTAGATGCAGTTTTTATAACACATACCCACGCTGACCATATAAATGGTATTGACGATTTTAGATTTCTCAACGTTCTTATGAAGAAACATATAAGTCTTTATGCTTCTGAAAAGAGTATAATTGATATAGGAAAAAGATTTTCTTATGTTTTTGATGAATTATCTCCAGAGGCAAATGGATTTTATTACAAACCTTGTTTGATTCCCAATATAGCTAAAAAAGAATTTGTAATAAATGGGTTAAGAGTTTTTAGTTTTCCTCAAAATCATGGATTTTCGGAGTCTACTGGTTTTAGAATTAACAACATGGCTTATTGCACTGATGTAATAGATTTCTCAAAGGAATCTTTTGAATTATTACACGGACTAGATTTGCTAATAATCGATTGTCTAAGATTTAAACCGCATAAGACACATGCACATCTTGATAAAGTTTTAATGTGGATAGATGAATTAAAACCCAAAAAATCTGTCTTAACACATATGAATTATGATGTTGATTACGATCATATCAATTCACTTTTACCTCCCAATTGTGAGGCAGCTTTCGATGGACTTATTCTTGAATGCTAATTTTTTAAATCTAAAAATTTTCTCTAATTATATCAGTTATAAATTTACAAACTACTTTAATTCTCTGTAGTTGAAATGAATTTTCGTGAACAATCATCCAATATTCCCGTTTAATATTAATCTGATTCTCTAATACTTTTTTTAGCTCGGGTTCTTTATCTGCTATAAAAGAATGAAGAAGACCTAATCCAATATTATTTTTTACTGCTAAAAATTGCGACCTCAAATTATTACTACTAAACTTTATATTTGCATTTATCTTTAAATCATTTAAGTAATTTAATTCTGGAAATTCAATGAATTCATTTACGTAACTAACAAAGTCATGTTTTTTTAAATCCTTAATAGATTCAATTTTATTATGATTATCTAAATAATGTTTTGTTCCATATAAATTTACGAAATAATCACATATTTTCCATGTTTTAAGTCTACCTTTAAGTGGCTGTGAAAAAGATATTAGAATATCAGTTTCTCTATTTGATAAACTTCTTAATTTTGTATCGGCAAGTAATTCAATTTCAATGTCAGGGTAAAGTTTATAGAATTTATAAAGATTCTTACTTATAATTTCAACTCCTAAACCTTCTCCTACACTTAATCTAACTTTGCCTTTTATACTTAAATTACTTCCTAAAAAGTTTTCATTAATTCCGTAAACTTCGTTTTCAATTCTTTCAACATGTTTTAAAAGCTCTGAACCTATCTCTGTAAGAAAATATCCTTTGGGTGACTTAATAAAAAGCTCTAAATTAAGTTTGTTTTCTAATCTTGCAACCCTTCTTGAAATAGTAGTGGATTCAACTTTAAGTTTTTTAGAGGCTAAATTTAATTTTCCTGTCCTTGATAAAGTAAGAAAATAATTAAGATCATCCCAGTTAAACATTTTAATATGGTACCAGAAAGTACAATTAATTATATTGCTTTTTTGCAATATTATAAATAAATAATAAATCTTGTGTTGCATTTTAATAAACTTTATATTTGCATATATGAAAAATACTGACGTAGGTCACATTATTTCTGGTGAAGAATTCAAGGATAATGGAGAAATAATCGAGATTATTAACCCAACTAATGAAGAAAAGATTGCCAGGATAACCTCTGCAACCGAAGATACTATCGATAAAGCTATAAAAAGTTCTTTAAAAGCTCAAAAAATATGGCAAACATTTTCTTTAGCAAAAAGAACGCAAATACTTTTTGAATTTAAAGAATTACTTGAAAAAAATGAGGATAAAATCACACGTCTTATTAGTAAGGATCTAGGCAAAGTTTATGACGACGCTAAAGGTGAATTAAGAAGAGGAATAGAAAATGTTGAGTATGCATGTGGAGTAGGGGAAATACTTAAAGGAGAGTATAATAAAAATATTAGTTCATCAATCGACTCGTGGAGTGAATTTTCTCCAGTTGGTGTTGTTTTGGGTATTACCCCATTCAATTTTCCAGCTATGATACCTTTGTGGATGTTTCCACTTGCGCTGGCAGCAGGTAATTCCTTTATTCTTAAGCCATCGGAAAAAGACCCTTTAGCAACAATATTTATTACTAAATTATTCAATGAGACTAGAGCGCCAAAGGGGTTGTTGAATTTAATAAACGGCCAAAAAGATCAAGTAGAGAAAATGCTAGAAGATAAAAGAATCAGTGCAGTAAGTTTTGTTGGATCAACAGAAGTTGCTAGACAGATTTATACAAATTCTACAAAAAATGGTAAAAGATGTCAGGCTTTAGGTGGTGCTAAAAATCATGCTTTAGTTTTATCTGATGCAAAAATTAGCCAAGCAACAGATCAATTGATTTCTGCTGCATTTGGATCGTCTGGACAGAGATGTATGGCTTTATCAGTTGTAATGGTCGAAAAGAAAATAAAGAAACTTTTTTTGGATGACCTTATAACTAAAGTAAAGAATCTCAAAGTTGGATTTCAAAAACTTGAATTAAATAGTTATGGTCCATTAGTATCTGATGATCATCTTAATAATGTCCAAAACTATATAAAATTAGCAAAAGATGAGGGTGGTGAAATAATTTTAGATGGTAGAGAAATAAATGACAGACGAAACAGTGATAAAAAAGGATATTTCCTTGGCCCAACACTAATAGATTCTGTAAAGCCTAATATGAAATCTTATTTAAATGAAATATTTGGTCCGGTTCTTCAAATAATTGAGATTGACAATATAGAAGAGGGGATTCAGATTATTAATCAAAATTCTTTTGGAAATGGTTGTTGTATTTTTACAGAAAATGGAAATTATGCTAGAGAATTTTCTGAAAAAGTAGATATTGGAATGGTTGGTGTTAACATTCCACTTCCAGTTCCTTCGTCCTTCCATAGTTTTGGGGGATGGAAGAACTCTTTATTTGGTGACTTAAATATTTATGGACCAGATGGATTAAGATTCTATACTCGTAGAAAAACTGTAACACAAAGATGGTTTGGTAATTCTGATATAAGTGAAATAAATTTATCAATGCCAAGTAATCAAAAAAATTAATTTATAAAGGAGAAAAAATGAAAAATATAAATAAAATCATAGCAATTAGCTTTTTAGTTACTGCTTTCTTTAGTACAAACTTGTTTGCTAAAGATCATCAACTTGAGTTAATGTGGGAGTCTGAGAAAGCTTTTAATTTGCCTGAATCGGCTATTTTTGATGAAAAAACTAATATGATATATGTCTCGAATATATCAAACCATCCTTTTAAAAAAGATGGAAGCGGCTTCATTTCTAAAGTTGATTTAGACGGTAAAATTGTGGAATTAAATTGGGTTAGTGAACTTAATGCCCCTAAAGGACTTACAATAGTTAACGATAAGTTATATGCTGCTGATGTTGATGAGTTAGTAGAAATAGAGATAAGTAGCGGAAAAATTACTAATAAGTATAAAGCCTATGGAGCAGTTTGTTTGAATGATGCTACTCATGATGAATATGGTAATGTCTATGTTGGTGATACTTATAATGACACTATTTATAGATTAAACCAATTTGGCCAATTACCATCATGGTTTTATAGTCCTCAGCTGGCTCCAAATGGATTGCATTATGATACTGAAAACAAAAGCATAGTAGTCGGAAGTTGGGGGGCTGTTATGGAAGGTTGGGGAACGCCGGAACTTCAAGGAAACCTCAAGAGTGTAAATATTCATTCCAAAGAAATTAAGAACTTAGGTAAAAAGCCAATTGGCAACTTGGATGGTGTTGAATCAGACGGCAATGGTTCTTTTTACGTAACCGATTGGAGTGGAGGAAAACTATACTTGATTAAAAAGAATGGAAAATTTAAAGTTCTAAATGAGGTTGGTAAAGGAGCTGCAGATCATGAGGTCATATTAGATAAAAAGATGATTATTATACCAATAATGACTGAAGGTAAAATTATTGCGTTAAAAATTGATTAATGTCTTGGCAGCGAATTAAATCTCTGGATAGTTTAGCTCAACCCTTTGTTAAATTTGTTGATAAATGCTATCCAGACGCCTTTTTATTCGTAATAATTCTTACGTTTATTACTTTTTTTTTATCTCTTGGCTTTACTGATTCGAATAGCTTGGAGATAATTAATTCCTGGGGTAACGGTCTTCCAAAGCTCTTTACATTTACTGCACAGATTTGTGTGATAATGATTACTGCACATGCATTAGCCCATACCGATCCAATCGAGAGATTTTTAAACAGAGTTGGTTCGCTTCCAAACTCACAAGTTCATGCTTACGCAATTGTTGCCTTTGTCTCAGGAATTGCTAGTTTATTTGCTTGGTCGTTTGGTTTGATCGTAGGTGGGTTAATAGCAAAATTTGTTGCAATAGGTTGTCAAAAAAAATCAATTAAAGTTCATTATCCACTAATAGTTGCTTCTGCATATTCTGGATATGTAATATGGCATATGGGATACTCATCTTCAGCTGCGTTATTTGTTGCTTCCGAAAATCACTCATTGATTGATAAGATTGGAATTCTGCCAGTCACAGAGACTATTTTTTCTTCTTTTAATATTTTTATGGCATTAGTTACACTTCTGACTATAACAATTATAGCACCACTAATGAGGCCAAAGGATTCAAAAACTATAATAGAAGTTGATGCAAAAAAGTTATTTAAGAAAGAAGAAAAAGGTATAAAAAGGATTAGCAGTGTCGCAGAAATAATTGAAAATAATAGAAAAATAAGTTTTTTATTTGGTTTTGTTATTCTTTTTTTTATTTTAAATACATTTTATGAAAAAGGTTTCTTTTTAGACTTAAACTTAGTGAGTTGGACATTTTTATGTGTTGGTTTAATGCTAAGTAATTCTTCAATACATTATGTCAGATTAATTAATAATGCAGCCCCAACGGTAGGACCAATAATACTTCAGTACCCTTTTTATGCTGGAATCATGGGTATTATGGCAGATACAGGTTTGATTAATATATTAGCAAATAAAATTGTTTTAGTCTCATCAGCAGATACTCTTCCATTTTTTTCCTTTTTATCAGGAGGTCTTGTAAATATGTTTATTCCTTCAGGAGGAGGCCAGTGGGCTGTTCAAGGCCCTGTAATGATTGAGGCAGCGGAAATATTAGGCGTTAATCCAAGTTATGTTGTTTTAGGCGTTGCTTATGGTGATCAATGGACAAATATGATACAGCCCTTTTGGACAATACCACTTCTTGCTATTGCAGGTTTACATATGCGCCAAATAATGGGCTACACATTCGTAATATTCATTTTTACAGGTTTTATCTTTGGAGGATCATTATTATTTTTAGGTTACTATGGATAGGTGACCTTGAAATATATTATAAAAATCAACTTAGGAATAATATTTTACGCATAATATATATTATGTTAAATTATATATATGTATCAGATAAACACTTTCTAATTATATTCGTATCAAGATCTTTTGAAAAAGCTATGAAAGCCTGATTTTTAAAGTTATCTTTTCCGTATCGTAGTTTATTTAGATTAGTATCACATAAATTTGCGTTTGCAGTATTTAAAACTGCATTTCCTGCAGCTATATCCCATTCCATAGTATTTCCAGTCCTTATATAAATATTTGCTAATCCTTCGGCAATTAAACAAAATTTAAGAGATGAGCCTGCTTCAGTAGTATTTACAAATTTGTCTGTATTTTTTTTTAGATTTTTAATAAATTCATTTGTTTTATCATCCTGGTGAGATCTACTAATAGTAATTACATAATCTGTCAATTTTTCTGAGGTTATAATTTTCTCAGAATTTTTTACCTTTTTATAAGATTTATAGCCATCACTATAATACTGTGTAAAACTAATTGGTAATTCAACTATTCCTAAAACAGCTCTTGTTTTTTGTATCAAAGCAATATTTACAGTGAATTCTCCATTTTTCTTTATAAACTCTTTTGTACCATCTAAAGGATCAATGATAAAAAATTCTTCCTCTCCTTGAAGTGATCTTTCATTAGATTCTTCTGATATCAGCTTAATATTTCTGAAGTTTTTTGAAAGTTTATCAATTATAATTCTATTTGATTCAATATCGGCAATAGTTACTGGAGAATTATCTTCTTTTCTAAATTCCTTAATATCATCACTATAAATCTCATTAATCTTTTTTGAAGCTAGCGTTGATATCTCTTGAAGAATTTCTGTAACCTCAGCATAATTATTCGTATTTATTTTCAAAAAACTAAACCTCTATATTTTGATTAAAATTCGTCCCATAACTTGACGGTTTATTATCTTGGTGCAAATTTCCTTAATTTTAGTTAAATCTTTAGATGTTTGAATATTTTTTAGAATTTTTTTATCTAAGTTTTTCTCAAGAAATTTCCAAGCATTTACTCTCTTTATATAAGGAGCATAAACACAGTCAATTCCTGCAAGTGTAATATTTCTTAATATAAATGGAAAAACAGTTGTATTTAACTCATGACTTTTCGCAAGTCCTGTTGATACTGCTATACCGTTATACTTAATTTCGGTTAGAAATGATGAGAGAACATCACCTCCTACAGTATCAATTATTCCTGACCATAATTCTCTTGATAGTGGTTTGTTACTATATCTATATTCCTTGGGATTTATTATTTTTTTGGCACCAAGTTTTTTAAGATAGTCAAAATTTTTCCCGCTAAACGCTATGACATTATATCCTAAATTAGACAGTAGGTTTACCGCAATTGATCCAACCCCACCTGAAGCTCCTGTAACAATCACCTCCCCTTTTAATGGAGAAACTTTTTTTTTCAATTCTTGAACACATAGCGAGGCTGTGTAACCTGCTGCTCCAATTATCATCGATTGTTCTAACGTAAATTGATCAGGAAGATGAATTAACCAATTCCCGTCAACTCTTGCATATTCAGCAAATCCTCCGAAATGCTTTTCACCTATTCCCCAGCCATTGCATAAAACCTTATCTCCCTTTTTGAACCTTTTGTAGTCAGATTTTACAACTATTCCTGCAAAATCAGACCCTGGAATCATTGGGTGTCTTCTTATGATAGGACTTTTATTTAATACTGCTAGTCCATCTTTATAATTCAAACTACTATATTTGATTTTAACTAATACATTGCCTGGCATTAGTTCATCAAGATCCATAGATTCTATACCACTTTTATTTTTATCACGGACTACAAATGCTTTAAATTTTTGATTTTTCATGAGAAAGTTTATTTAATTTTAATTCTGTTATAAATTAATATAACTTTTTTTAATTTTTATAATAGACTTTAATATCAATGAAAAGACATAGAGGAAAATTTGATCCTAATAATGATCAACCGTATGAACTAAGTAGGTCTAGAATAGAAAACTTCTTTAAATGTCCTGCGTGCTTTTACATGCAACAGGTAGAGGGAATTGTTTTTCCATCAATACCAGGTTTTAACATAAATGAAGCTACAGACATTTTATTAAAAAGAGATTTCGATTTTTATAGAGAAAAACAAGAAAGCCATCCATTCCTAATTAGTAAAGGTTACTCACACCTTGTTCCTTTTCAACATGAAAACTTTGAATTATGGACCCAAAGTTTACATTTTGGAGCAAAAGATAGAATGCATTTTGATCATTTGGATACAAATCTAAGGATTGGAGGTGGGTTAGATGATATATGGCTTAATCAAAAGACCTCTAAAATTCACATAGTTGACTACAAAAGTACATCTCAAAAGAAAGATAATGGTCCAATAAATTTAGATGATCACTGGAAATCAACATACAAAAGACAGATGGATCTATACGTTTGGATTATGAAGAAAAAGGGACTAAATGTTGATGATATAGGTTTCTTTTTATACTGTGATGGAGATAGATTTGCTGAAAATAATTTTTTAAAAAAAGAAAAAGCTTTAATGGAGTTTAAGATGACACTAATTGAATATAATACTAACTTTGATTGGATAGAAGAGACATTAAAGCAAATTTATCAGACTTTAAGATTAGAATTTAGGCCCAATCATTCTGAAAATTGTGAATATGGAAATTTTTTAAAACAATCATTTAATAACACCGATTATTAGGTATCTATACCCCTATCCCTTCCATACATTTTCCCTCGAAAATAATCTTCTTTTGTGGTTTCAAATTAAATAATGTCAGAGTCTTTAGAGATATTTTTCCATTTTCGTTGTAAAGACTGATCCTTTTCTTTGTATCATTCTCGATTTTATTAATATCCTCCAATAGCTCGTAATAATCAAATTTATAGAATGTTCTTTTTGTTTTTCCAGTTGATCTATCTATCATATAGGACTCTAAA
>CACJRF010000003.1 GCA_902595755.1 uncultured Alphaproteobacteria bacterium
AAACTCAATAATCTATGACAAGCATCTGCTGCTCTACCACCATAATTTTCTTTAGATATTTTTGAGCGTGAAAGTGCTTGTTCATAATTATTTGCAGTGATAATTCCTGATCCCATAATTAGATTATTAGCATAGGAAATTTTATAAATCTCCTTTATAGCGATATTTTTTACTATATCATAATGATCTGTTTCCCCCTTGATTATGCAGGATAAAACTATAAAACCGTCATATTTTTTTGAGAAACTAGTTAATATAAATGGAATTTCTAAGGTTCCAGGTACGTATTTTATGTCATAGGAATATTTAATTTTGGTGAGATAATTGGTTGCACCGTTTTTCAAATTAGACGAAATCTCATCATAGAAATCAGCTATAATAATTAGAATATTTTTAGAATCTTTTTGTTCCATTTACTTCCAGACCAAAACCGTCAATCCCAACAATATTTTTTCTTGATTTAGTTAATAAAGTAATTTTCTTTATTCCTAAATCGATTAGTATTTGAGCACCAACACCATACTCTTTCAAAATCTTTTCTTTGTTGATATTTTTGTTATTAGATTTTTTTTTATTAAGTTCTTTTTTTGGATTTCTAATGATCACGATTGCACCACTATTAGATTTTGAAATAATAGAAATTGATTTTTGTAATTCACTAGTTTGATCAGACAATAAATCTGAAAATATGTTTAAGCTATGCATTCTTACTAAAATATTTTTATTACTATCAATAGCTCCCTTAACAAAAGCTAAATGTTCCGTCTTATCAATCAAATTTTTATATACGTACATCTTAAAAATACTTTTATTCAGGATCACTTGATCAACCTTAATACATTTAACGAACTTATCCTGTTTTAATTTATATTCTATCAAATCTTTTATTGAAGACATCTTTAGATTGTGTTTTTTACAAAACTTAACTAGATCCTTCATTCTTGCCATTGAGCCATCGTCATTCATTATTTCACAAATTACACCATATGGACTATTTTCTCCAATCGCTAACCTAGACAAATCTACTGCGGCCTCTGTATGACCAGCCCTTTCCAAAACCCCCCCATCTGATGATAACAAAGGGAATATATGACCTGGGCTTACTAAATCTTTTGAAGTTGATTTTGGAGATACAGCCACTCTTATTGTTTCTGCCCTATCTTTGGCACTTATTCCAGTTGTTACACCTTTTTTTGCCTCAATACTGACTGTAAAAGCAGTTCTATGTCTACTTAAATTTTGATCTGTCATTAATTTTAATTTTAACTTTTTAAATCTTGATTTATCTAAAGCTAAACAAATTAAACCCCTTGCATGTTTAGCCATAAAATTAATTTTTTCTGGATTAACATGAGATGCAGAAAAAATTAAATCACCTTCATTTTCTCTGTTTTCGTCATCTACTATTACTACCATTTTTCCTTTGGATAGGTCTGAGACTATTTCTTTAATAGAAGATAAATTACTTTTCATTTTTTAAAGCCCTATGCACGTACCTTGCTAACATATCAATTTCAATATTAAACATATCACCAATTTTAGAGTTTTTTAAACTAGTATTTTCCCATGTGTATGGAATTATACTGATATTAAAACTATCTTTTAACACCCTATTAACAGTTAAGGAGATTCCATCAATTGAAATTGAACATTTTGGTGCTAAATATTTTCTAGTATTAGATGATAACGTAAATGTCAAAACGTTTGATCCATTTAACTTCTCAATAGACTTAAGTTTACAGGTTTCATCTACATGCCCATAAACAAGATGTCCATTAATTTCATCCCCAAGCTTTAAAGATTTTTCAAGATTTAAAATATCTCCAACGCTTTTCTGATTAAGATTAGTTTTTAAAATTGTTTCCTCAGACAAATTAGATAAAAAGCTTTTATTTTTAACTTTTGCTACAGTTAGACAAACTCCTGAACAACTAATTGATTGGCCTAAAAAAAGATCTTTTAAATTTGTATTAATTTCAATAGTTTTCGTATTTAAGTCAAAAAAAATAATTTTTCCTAAATCTGTAATTATTCCACTAAACATAACGAGAATTTCCTATTAATTTAAATTTTCAAATATCGATAAAATATTATTATTTAAACCTATTGTTTTTTTTAGTTCAAATTTATTTCTCAACAAACTTAAATCTTTGGATTTTAGAATTGTTTCGCCATTATTTCCAATAAAAAAATTTGATTGAAAAAGTAATAATTCGTCACAAAATTTTTCATGAATGAATGAGCTAAAAATTTTTGCCCCCCCCCTCAACTAGTAAATTTGATATTCCTAGTTTGGCAAGTATTTCAAGAATTCTTTTTAGATTATAATCTTTCTTTTTTAAAATGAAAATTTTGACACCTTTCTTACTTAAGGATTCTATCTTTGCAGGATTACCCTCTTTACTAAAAAGAATAGTTTTAATTTTTTTACAATTTTTAAATATCTCAAGGTTTTCTTTTACATCTAATTTAGTTAATAAAACTACTCTTATTGGAGATAAATGACTCAAACCTTTTATTCTACAATTAAGTTTTGGATTATCAATTTTTAGAGTATTTGCTCCTATTAAAATAGCATCATACTTTGATCTTATTAAATGAACTACCTTATTGGATAACTTATTAGTTATTACTGATCTTGATTTTGGTATTATTGAAATTTTGCCATCTAAGGAACTAGCTATTTTAATTGTAATCTTTGGTCTTTTTAATTTTCTATTTAAGATATACCCTTGATAAAGCTTTGATATTTTTTCTTCCAAAAGACCCGAAATAACTTCTATCCCATTTTTTTTTAGAATTTTTTCTCCTAAACCATTCACTCGACGATCAGGATCTTTGATTGAATAAATAACTCTATTAATTGGTTTTTGAGAAATTTCATTGACACATGAATTTTCTCTACCTTTATGACAGCAAGGTTCAAGAGTTGAGTATAAAGTGTAAATTTTGTTACATTTAAATTTTAAATTTTCAATTGCAATTTTTTCGGCATGAGGTCTTCCGCCTTTTTCTGTTATACCATAGGATTTTATCTCACTATTAATGAATTCTTTATCACTTTCTACAATTAAACTTACTACGGTTGGGTTTGGGAATGAGGTACCTATAGACCTTTGAAGAATTGAATATGCTACTTTCATATAGAGTTGATCATTTATCACTAATCAATCTTCTTTTAAGTTCAAATTCTTATCTATAAATCTTCTAAAGTCATCTGTTTCTTGAAAATCTTTGTAAACCGATGCAAATCTTAAGTAGGCCACTCTATCCAACTCTTTTAGAGCATCCATTACCAATTCACCGATAACTTTTGTCGGAATTTCTGTTTCACCCGAACTTTCTAACCTTCTTTGAATACTATTGGTAATTAATTCTATTTGTTCTTGTTTTACAGGTCTTTTTCTACAAGAAATATTAATTGATCTAACAAGTTTTTCTCTGTCAAAAATAGTCCTAGACTCATCCTTCTTTATAACCATTAACTCCCTAAGCTGAACTCTCTCAAATGTAGTGAATCTTGCAGCGCATGCTGGACATTGCCTTCTGCGCCTTATGGAACTGTTGTCTTCCGAAGGCCTTGAATCCTTGACCTGCGTCTCATCATGACCACAAAATGGACAACGCATTGTATGCCTTTCTTCTAAGGTTTAACTACTATATAGCTGAGCTATAAATTGGAAATTTATCACATAGCGACTTTACTTTTGCTTTGACTTCATTTTCAACCTTAGAATTATCGTCAGGATTTTCTGATAATCCATCTAAAACATCTCCAATAAGATTACCTACTAGCCTAAACTCTTCTGATCCAAACCCTCTACTCGTACCGGCCGGGGAACCCAACCTAATTCCGGAGGTAACAAAAGGGCTTTCAGGGTCAAAGGGAACTCCATTTTTATTGCAGGTAATACCCGCGTTTTCAAGTGATCTTTCGGCAGCCTTTCCTGTTAATTTTTTAGGTCTCAAGTCAACCAACACTAAATGGGTATCTGTTCCTCCAGAGACCACTTCAAGGCCTCTTTCTAGCATTACATCTGAAAGAGTTTTAGCGTTTTGAACAACAGATTCAATATAACCTTTAAATTCAGGTTTCAAAGCTTCACCAAACGCAACTGCTTTTGCACATATCACATGCATTAGTGGACCACCTTGTAGACCTGGGAAAACAGCTGAGTTAATTTTTTTAGCATGTTGCTCGTTATTAGTTAGAACTATCCCACCTCTTGGACCTCTAAGCGTTTTGTGGGTGGTTGATGTTACTACATCTGCATACTCTAATGGGTTTGGATATATACCAGTTGCAACTAATCCTGCGAAGTGAGCCATATCAACTAAAAGTAAAGCTCCAACACTATCAGCAATAGCTTTGAATTTCTTAAAATCTATAATTCTTGGATAAGATGATCCACCTGCAATTATCAATTTAGGCTTGTGTTCTGTGGCTAAAGCTTGAACTTCTTCATAGTCTATTAGTGCTGTTTCTTTTTTTACTCCGTATTGAATGGCATTAAACCATTTTCCAGATTCATTTGGAGGGGCACCATGCGTTAGGTGACCACCGGCAGCTAAAGACATCCCCATAATGGTGTCTCCAGGCTTTAGCAAAGCGAGAAATACTGCTTGATTTGCTTGAGAACCAGAATGAACTTGAACATTTGCAAATTTAGCGTTAAAAAGTTTAGTTATTCTTTCAACACACAGATCTTCTACAACATCCACGTGTTCGCAACCACCATAATATCTTTTACCCGAATAACCTTCTGCGTATTTATTAGTAAGAATAGTTCCTTGAGCTTCTAGCACCGCTTTTGAAACAATGTTTTCAGAGGCTATTAGCTCTATCTGATCGTTTTGTCTATGATATTCATTTTTAATAGCATCTAAAATCGCTGGGTCTGTTTGTGTTAAACTATTTTCAAAAAAAAGTTGTGCTGTCATAATCTCTCCTAAGTAATGTTATAATCTACATTATTAAACTTGTTAAGTCTACCCTGATGGCGTCCCCCTTCAAATTTAGTATTTAAAAAAACTAATAAACATTTAATAGCTTCCGATACAGAAATCAACCTTGAACCTAAAACTAAAATATTTGCATCATTATGTTGTCTTGCTAACTCTGCCATTTTTGTATTCAAACATAATGCAGCTCTAATGTCTTTAGTTCTATTAGCAGACATTGACATTCCAATTCCTGTACCACAAATTAGAATTCCAAATGAATAACTATTACTTTGGATTCTCTTGACAAGCTCATTGGCATAATCGGGATAATCAACTGATTCATCTGAATCAGTTCCAATATCGTCGAATTCAATATCTGATAAATTTGAAATAATTGAATTTTTCATTTCAAAACCAGCGTGATCAGAACCAATTATTATTTTTTTTTTTTCACTCAATTTTTTGAATATCCTTTTTTACTTTACCAGCTAAAAAATAAAGACCAATTATATTCGGTATTGACATAGCAAAAATCATAGAATCTGAAAAGTTTATTACACTTTCTAGGTTCATTGAGGTTCCAATTACGGTAAAGGAAAGAAAGATAATTTTGTAAGAAAATCTACTTAATATGGTCATTCCAAATAAATAAGTCCAACATCTTAAACCATAATATGACCAAGTAATAAGTGTTGATAAGGCAAATAGAGTTATCGCAACTGCTAAAATTGTCGGAAACCACGAAAAAACACTTTCAAATGCTCTCGAAGTTAATTCAACACCCTGTATACCGTCAGCGTTTTGCCCTACACCCGTTATAATTATTACAAGTGCGGTCATTGAACAAACAAAAATTGTATCAACTACGGGCGATAGAAGAGACATAAATCCAGTATTAAGGTAGTTACTACTTTTTGCTGCTGCGTATGCAATGGGAGCAGAACCTATACCGGATTCATTGGAAAATACTGCTCTTTTAACACCAGCAATTAATGAGCCTAATAACCCCCCAACAGATGCCTCAAAGTTGAATGCACTACTGAAGATCGAAAGAACAGTTTCTGGAATTAAATCATAATTAGAAATGATTATAAAAAGGCAAGAAAAAATATAAATAAGCGCCATTATTGGAACAAGTTTTTCAGTAACTTTGCCGATAGATTTTATTCCACCAATAATAATACTCCCAGCTACAAATGCGAATACTAACCCAGCCAACCAACCTTTATCCTGGAGAAAACTATTTTCCCCACCAGTAGCCTCAATAATTTGCTGAAAAGCTTGGTTTGCTTGAAACATATTTCCACCACCAAATGAACCACCAATACAACAAATTGCAAAAAAAATTGCTAAAACTTTACCAAAATTTTTATAACCACATTCCTCAAGACCTTTAGATAGATATCTTATAGCTCCACCAGAAACAGTTCCATCCTTATGAATTATTCTATATTTATGACCAAGGCTGACTTCTACAAATTTCAGAGTCATCCCAAAAAAAGCGGTTATAATCATCCACAGAGTTGCTCCTGGACCACCAATTGATATCGCTACAGCTACACCAGCGATATTACCAAGACCAATAGTACCTGACATTGCAGCAGTAAATGACTGAAAGTGAGATACCTCTCCTGGATCTGATGGTTTATCAAATTTGCCACGGGCAACCATGACGGCTCTTTTAAAAAACCTTAAATTTACAAAGTTAAAATAAAATGTGAAAAAAAGACTTGCAAAAACTAGCCAAACAACAATAAATGGAATATTAGTTTCAAATGCTGAAAAACTTCCAAAAATAATACTTGTTATCAACTCGGAAATTGGTTGAAAAAGTGTTTCTATTTTCTCATCAATGTTCATATTTGACTAGTAAAGTATAACATGTAAAACTAATTTATTATCTCCTCAATAATTTTGTAACAATCTTCAAGTACTTTTTTCTTTATACAGAATGGAGGCATTAAATATATTGTTTTTCCAATTGGACGAAGCAAAAGGCCTTTGTTTAAGAATTTTTTTTTTAAATCCTCTACAGGCTTTGAACCGTATTTAAATCTATCTTCATCTAAATCAAAAGCTGCAATACTTCCAAGGATTCTTATTTTTTTAATTGTTGAACGTTTCGATAGCATGCTTAAACATTTTTTGTGAGTATCTTCTATTTTTTTTATATTTTTAAAAGTTCTATCCTTAGCGAATAAATTTAAAGACGCCAAAGCTGCTGAGCAACCTATTGGATTGGCAGTAAAAGTGTGACCATGTAAAAAAGTCTTTTTAAAATTTGAGTCAACAAATTCTTTATGAATTTCCTCATTAAAAATAGTTGCTGCCAATGGGATATAACCACCCGTCAAGGATTTAGCTAAACAAATAATATCAGGCTTTTCACTGAGATGGTCTAAGGCAAACATTTTTCCGGTTCTCCCAAAACCAGTCATCACCTCGTCAAAAATTACAATTATCCCAGAGTCTTTAAAAATTTTTATTAATTTATTTAAGAATTCTTTTCTGCAAATTCTCATGCCCCCAGCGCCCTGAATCAAGGGTTCAATTATAACAGCTGCTATATTATTTTTTTCCTTATTTATAATATTTTTAACCTCACGAATTGATTCTTTTTCTGACAATTCAACTTGATTATTCCCAAACCAATTCTCAGGAAAATTAAAAAAAAAATTTTTATTTATAATTTCTTTGAATGGTTCATAAAAACCCGATGAAAAACCAACTGACATCGCTCCTAAAGTATCTCCATGATATCCTCCGTCAAATGCCATAAACTTATTCTTTTTCTTTCCTTTATTGTACCAGTATTGAATAGCTACTTTCATAGCAATCTCAACTGAGGTTGAACCGTTGTCAGAGAAAAAAACTTTATTAAGTTTATCTGGTAGTAATCCAACTAATTTTTCAGCAAGATTGACTGCTGGCTCATGAGTAAACCCTGCAAAAAGAACCTGTTCTATACTTTTAGCTTGGTCTGAAATTTCTTTAATTATTTCCTCTCTACAATGTCCATGGGTATTTACCCACCAAGATGAAATTAAATCAATATATTCATTTCCATCTATATCTATTATTTTTTCATCTTTGGCTTTTTTAACAAGAATAGGTGCCTCAGAACTTTTTTCCTGTGTAAAAGGATGCCATATAAATTTACTGTCTTTTTTAAGAATTTTATTTTTCATTTATGTTTTTAAATTTAAAACAATTTGTTGAAGTGTATCACTGTTTATTGTTTTAAGAAAAGGGATAATTGATATCAAGTTAATTTCTTTTCCATAAATTTTTTCACCAAATCTCATTATCGTACTTATTGTTTCTTTATTTTCGTCTCCTGAAAATATTATGCCTGCTAGATTTATTTTTTTTTTTTTAATAATATCAATAGACATTAATGTGTGGTTGATTGTACCAAGTTGAGTGCGGGAAACTAAGATTGTGGGCAAATTAAAGTGATTAATCAAATCACTCATTAATATTTTCTCATCTATGGGAACTTGAAGACCTCCGGCACCCTCTATTACAATAGGGCAATCAATTTTGTCAACTTTTAAGAATTGAGAAAAATCAATGTTAACATTTTCTTTTTTAGCGGCAATGTTTGGACTTAGTGGATTTTTAAAAAAGTAGGTCTCTTTAATTACTGAAACATCCTTAAAAATATTTAAAACTATATCAGAATCTTTGTCGCCACTTCTATTAAGTCCACATTGAATTGGCTTATAGTAGTAAGCGTTATATTTTTTTGCTAGAATTGCCGATACAAGAGTTTTTCCGACTCCAGTATCAGTTCCAGTAATAAAAAAGCTATTTTTATTCATTTTTTTTTATAATAAAAAAATTTATATTATAATTAATCTTAATTGGTTCTTTAAAACAATATTTTCTAAGTTCAAGTAATTTTCTAAAATTGATAGATCTATTACTTACATTAGCCCCAATCTTTTTCATATTCTTAAAGAAATCTAGTAATGAAAAAGTTTCCTCAAAGAAAGCTTTCTCATAAACTTTACAATCAAATTCTTCAGAAATTCTTTTTAAAATAATTTCTTTCTCTGGAAATTTATTTATCAACTCTTCCAATTTAACTTTTTTTAAAAAACTAAAACTTTTATTATCTGGTATTGAAAAAATAAAGATTGTATTTTTTCTCATTTGATTAAGAATTCTTTCTATAAAAACTATAAAATTTGCTGACCAATGTAGCGCCATATTTGAAACAATAATGTCATAATCATTAAATTGACAAAACGAATCAAAGTCATTTCTATCAAATAAAACATTATCTTTATTAATTTTTTTTTTTGCAATATTTAACATTTCTGATGATAAGTCTAATAAATGAATCTTATTAAAATTAAGCTTTTTAATTAAGATATTTGATAACTCGCCTGTACCACATCCCAAGTCTAACAGGTGGTTTTTTTTTTTTTTATTTGTTATAGAAATTTCTTGATACAAGAAATTTAATAGGACAAACATTATCTCTTTTTGTAACAAGGTTCTGCTATCATAATTGCCCGCAGATTTGTCAAATGAATATTCAATTTTTTTTTTAAAAATATCAGTGTTCATAGTTTGAGAGATTTCTCTATAAGTTTTAGAGTCTTTAATGGATTGATTAATGGTAGACTGTGTTCATTATCGTCTAAATAGTATATTTCATGATTTTTATCTTTCAAATTTTCCAGCATATTTTTAGATGAAGCAAATATTTTATCTTTTTTATTAAAAAAAGAGACTTTCTTGAAATCTTGCATCATGAATTCTTTCTCTTGATCCTTATCCCTAAGATCAATTAAATACTTAAGAAGAATATTTTTATTAAATTTCTTATCAATATATTTTAAACCACATTGAGTGTAGAAATCTTTAAGAACTAAATCTGGATAAATTCTAAACTTTGAAATCATTTTATTAAGAACTCTTTTTTTCATTTTTTGATTATTTTGAAATTTTATAAAATTTGGTGAGCCAAAAAAATTTATAAGTAATTCGCAATCAATTTTTTTTTTTAGAAACCATTGAAGACCTACAGAGTGGACTATAAAAATTTGATTCTTTAGGATTTTAAAAGATTTTTTTTTTTTTGATTCAGATAAAAAGAAACCTAAATCAATACAAGTTACGTCAGAACAGAAAGTTTTCTTTTCTAAAAGAATTTTTAAACCACTCCAAAATGAAGAATCAAATGCCCACCCATGCACTAAAATAAAGTTAAAATTTTTTTTCATTTATTTAAAGTTCTCCATAACTTTTAAAAAATCAATAATTACATTTTTTTTGATAAATGTAGTCAGTGAAACTCTTATTCTCTCCTCATTCTTGGGTACTGTTGGGTGTCTAAAGGATTTAACAAAAAAATTTTTTCTTTTTAGTTCCTCTCTTATCTTTTCACATTTGAAAAAGTTATTGAATATTATAGGTATTATATGTGAGCTAGAATTACCCACATCTAGATTAAGCTCTTTAAGTTTTTTGATTAAAAATTTGCTATTTGCAATTAACCTTTCTCTTCTTTTGCTGAGTTTAGGTAAGATTTTTATACCAGCTTTTATTGACCCAACTACTGAGGGTGGTAGAGCAGTTGAGTAAATTAAACCGGGACAACTTTCAACTATTAAGTCATAAATATCTTTAGAACAAGCTATAAAAGCCCCATAACTCCCTAGAGCTTTACTAAAAGTACCAACCATAACCTCCCTTTCAGCCCTTGAACCATTGACGGATATTCCTAATCCTTTTTTTCCATATACACCAAATGAGTGTGCTTCATCTATGTACAATATTGCATTATATTTATTTGCTATAAATCTAAGACCATTTATGTCTGCAAAATCTCCATCCATACTGTATAAACTTTCAGTAATGATAATTTTTTCGGTATTTTTCTGACTTTTTTTTATCAGAAATTCTAAATGGTTTAGATCTAAATGGTTATACCTAAAAACTTTTTGATTTGTAATTGAGTTTCCATAATTAATACTAGCATGGTTTAATTTGTCAGAAAAAATAAAGAATTTATTTTTTTTCCCAATTGTATTCCTAGTTATCGCTGGAATAACTGTAGCATTTACTAAAAAACCGTTACCCATAACTATCGATTTAGAAAACCCTAAGTGCTCACTTAAGTTAGTTTCAATTTCTTCAAATTTATTAAAATTTCCTGCAATCAAACGAGAAGAAGACGAACCACTACCATAAATTTTCAAATATTTTGTGGATTCATTCAAAATTATTTTATTTGAAGAAAGTCCTAAGTAATCATTACTAGATAAGTTAATCAGCTTTTTCCCGTCAAATTCGATTTTATCTTCATCGGATTTAATTCCAACTTTTGAGAAATTGGAAACTTTTAATTCTCTTTTTGGAATTTTATTATTTGAAATTAACTTTCTCACAGTTTAGTATACAATATAATATTTAATACATAAAAAGAAGAAATAATGAAAGACGAAACAATTGTACTACACCACGGTCATAGAAGAGATGAAAGCACAACCTCTGTAACTGTTCCTATTTACCAAACGACTTCATACCAATTTAATAGTACTGACCATGCATCTAAACTATTTTCATTACAAGAACTTGGCAATATATATTCGAGAATAATGAATCCAACATGCGCTGTGTTAGAGGAAAGAATGACTAAGTTAGACGGAGGTGCTGCTGGTATGGCTTTAAGTTCAGGTCAAGCTGCATCAGCTTTCTCTATTCAAAATATTTGTCATTCGGGTGATAACTTTGTTAGTTCAACAGACTTGTATGGAGGAACTTGGAATTTATTTAATAATACTCTAAAAGAAATGGGTATCGAATGTAGATTTGTAGACCCAACGAAACCCGAAGAGTTTGAAAATGCAATTGATGATAAGACAAAGTGTGTTTACGCAGAGACACTTCCAAACCCAAAACTGAATGTTTTCCCTATTAGTGAAGTTGGCAGTATATGTCAAAATAATAAAATTCCTTTAATTGTAGACAATACTGCTGCTCCATATATTTGCAAACCTTTACAACATGGAGCGAATATAGTTGTTTATTCAACTACAAAATTTATAGGTGGACATGGTCTTTCTATTGGAGGCTTAATAATTGATGGCGGAACTTTTGATTGGGAAAAAGCAGGTGATAAGTTCCCCATGATGAATAGCCCAGACCCAAGTTATCATGGCGCAATCTGGTCTCAAGCTGCCAAACCTTTAGGTCCAATAGCTTACATATTAAGAGCAAGAGTAATATTGCTAAGAGATTTGGGTTCAGCAATGAGTCCTTTTAATGCTTTTACATTTATTCAGGGACTAGAAACACTGCCATTAAGAATGGAAAGGCATTGCTCAAATGCTAAACAAGTTGCTGATTTTTTAAATAAACATATCAAAATTGATAAAGTTATCTATCCAAGTCTCATGGATGGAGTGCATGGAGATAGAGCAAATAAATACCTTAACGGAGGTTACGGTTCTTTACTAGGATTTGAACTGAAAGATGGGGAGAGTGCTGGAAAAAAATTTATTGATAGTCTTAAACTACTTTATCACGTTGCAAATATTGGGGACGCAAGGTCATTAGCTATTCACCCAGCTTCGACCACTCATTCTCAACTAAGTAAAGAGGAACAGCTACAATCGGGTGTTACGCCAGGTTACGTTAGGCTTTCAATAGGTATTGAACATATTGATGATATTCTCCAAGATTTAGATCAGGCTTTAAATAAAACTTAACCTTAGTGTATTTCAAAAGTGTAATGGTATTTCCAGATCATAGAGGAAGAAGACTTAGAAAACATAATTCAATTAGAGAATCTATAGCAGAAACTAATATTTGTGTTCAAAATCTTGTAATGCCCTACTTTATTGATGAAAGTAATAAAATATCATCAATTGATAGTATGAAGGGAATTAAAAGGTTTACCGAAGAAAGTATAATTTCTGAGATAGGCGAATTGTTAGATTTAGGAGTCAAAATGGTTGCACTCTTTCCAGTGATCTCGCCTCAAAAAAAATCAAAAAATGCTGATGAATCACTCAATGAAGATAACTTGATATGCAGATTAAATAGAAAATTAAAAAAAGAATTCCCAGAACTTATAATTATTTGTGATGTAGCATTAGATGCTTACACACTTAACGGGCATGACGGTTTGGTTGATTCATTGGGGAAAATTGATAATGATAAAACAATCGAGATGTTATCAAAAATGGCGTTAAATTTTGCAAAAAGTGGGGCTGATATTGTGGCGCCAAGTGATATGATGGATGGAAGAATAAAATTAATTCGATCTTATCTAGAAAAAAATAAGTATCATGATACCTGTATATTATCATATTCATCAAAATTCTGTTCTAACTTTTATACACCTTTTAGGCAGGCACTAGGTAGCGAAAAAAATTTAGGTAACAGCTCAAAAAGCACTTACCAGATAGACTTCAGAAATAGGCGTGAAGCAATTAAAGAATCTCTAGAGGATATTGAAGAAGGATCTGATATTATTATGGTAAAACCTGCTGGTTACTATCTTGATATAGTAAGAGAAATCAAAGATTTAACTGTTATACCTATTGCTGCTTACCAAGTGAGTGGTGAATATGCAATGATAAAAAATGCAGTTTCAACTGGAATTTTTGATCTCAGAGGCGTTGTTTTAGAAAGTATATGTTGTATTAAAAGATCTGGAGCAGATATTATTTTTTCATATTTTGCCAAGGAAGTTGCAAAATGGTTAAGATAATAAAATCATAATGAACTTGATTTTTGAAAATTATAATATTAAAAAAAGAATACGTCATACAAATTAGGAGATTAAAATGTCGAGAACACATCCAGGTAGATTTCATATTGCAATTCCCGGTCCAACAAATATACCGGAAAGAATACTAAACGCTATGCACATTTCATCAGAAGATCAAAGAAACCCAGAGATTCCAAATTTAACTATTCCATTATATAAAGATGTAAAAAAAGTTTTTAAATCGGAATCAGGTACAGTTTTTTTATTTCCAGGATCAGGAACAGGAGCATGGGAATCGGCAATTATAAATACAATGTCACCCAATGAGAAAGTTTTAATATATAGATACGGTCAATTCAGTCATTTATGGGCAGATATGTTCAAAAGACTTGGTTTAGATGTTGAACTTGTTGAAAGAGAATGGGGTACAGGAACACCACCGGAAGAAGTTGAGAAAACTCTTAAAAATGACACTGACCATAAAATTAAAGTTGTATGTGTCACCCAAAATGAAACTGCAACAGGAGTAACTTCTCATGTAGAAGACATTAGAAAAGCAATGGATGCTGCTAATCATCCAGCCCTTCTCTTTGTTGATGGTGTTAGTTCGATTGCCTCGATTGATTTTAGGATGGATGAATGGGGCGTGGATTGTGCAATTTCAGGCTCACAAAAAGGTTTTATGTTACCATCTGGGATGGCGATTATGTGTGTTAGTGAGAAAGCACTTGAAGCTCATAAAAAAGCTGAATTAAAAAGATGTTACTATTCATGGGAAGATCAAATAGCAACAAATAAAGATGGTTATTTTCCATATACACCACAAATCCCAATGTTAAGGGCGCTTCAGGAGTCCTGTAATATGATTTTTGAGGAAGGGCTAGAAAATGTTTTTAAAAGACATCATCGAATAGCTGAAGGAGTTAGAAAAGCAATTCTTGAAGGTTGGGAATTAAATTTATGTGCTAAGGATCGATATTGGTATTCAGATACAGTATCAGCAATAGTTGTTCCAGAGGATAAAGATGCAAAAAAGGTACTCTCTACAGCCTTTAATAAATACCACCTGTCACTTGGTGCTGGACTGACTGAGGTTGCTGGTAAAGTATTTAGAATAGGTCACTTGGGTGATTTGAATGAGCTTCAAGCTTCAGCATTCATTAATGGTGCTGAAATGGCAATGATTGATTCAGGTATTAATGTAAAACCTGGAAGTGGTATTGCTGCTGCTTCTGAATATTGGAGAAAGGCTTTAGATAATGACTCAAAAGTTCAAAGTATTGGTAACAAGGAAGTGGCCTAAAAAAGTTGAAGAAGAACTTCAGTTAAATTTTGAAACAACTTTAAATGAAAGTGACACGCCACTTTCAGAGAATGAGCTTATTGACGCAATGCAGAATTACGATGCATTGCTTCCAACCGTGACCGACAAAATTTCTGATACAATCTTATCAGTGGCAAACAAAAAAGTTAAAATTGTCGGTAACTTTGGCGTTGGTTTCAACAACATAGATATAGATTCTGCAAAGAAAAATAATCTAGTGGTTACAAACACACCTGAGGTTCTCACAGATTGTACTGCCGACATTGCAATGCTTTTAATGCTTGGAGTAGCAAGAAGAGGTTCCGAAGGAGAATTTCATGTTAGGAAAAAAGAATGGAGCGGATGGAGACCAACTCACATGATGGGAACAAAAATAACTGGTAAAACACTTGGACTAATAGGAATGGGTAGAATTGCTCAAGCTATGGCACACAAAGCTCATCACGGTTTCAAGATGAAAATTTTATTTTATGACCCATACGTGAAAAGTGAAAATTTAAGTAATCTAAGTGCTACTTCATGTGAAAGTATCGATGAACTTCTATCCAAGTCAGACTTTGTTTCACTTCATTGCCCTTCAACTAAAGAAACGCAAGGTTTAATTAATTATGAAACTTTAAAAAAAATGAAGGAAAGCGGATATCTTATTAATACAGCAAGAGGTGATATTGTAGTTGAGAGTGATCTTGTTAAAGCACTGAAAGATAATACTATTAAAGGTGCTGGCTTGGACGTTTATCAAAAAGAACCTGAGGTCAATGAGGAACTCTTAAAATTGAAAAATGTTTTTCTGCTTCCACATCTCGGAAGTGCTACTGAAGAAACAAGAGAGGCTATGGGAATGAGAGTTCTCAGCAATATTCAAGCTTTTTTCAATGGTGATGAACCAAACGACAGAGTTATTTAGTTGATGGAAAAAAAATCAGGTGCTATACAATCACCGGATAAAACACTTTTAAAGTTATTTAATCATGGTATTTCAAATGTTCAGTCAAAAAATATTTTATCTGACTTTATAAAAGTAAATAAAAGTTCTATTGCAATAAAAGTCGATAATAGGTTTATCCAATACAAAAAAATAAACAGTATTTTTCCAATTTGTATTGGTAAAGCATCTGTGGATATGGCTGAGATATTTAATAAAATTACCAAAAAGCTAAATATCCTTGTTCATCAAGGAGTAATTGTGGTGAATAAGGAGAATGCAAAAAAGGTTGAGAGTTTTAAGACCTTTATTGGAGGACATCCTATCCCGAATCATAATGGATTAAGAGCTGCAAAATATATTAAGAAATATTTAGCGAATTCAGACAAGAATGATTTGGTATTAGTCCTGTTATCTGGGGGAGGATCTGCTCTTCTACCATATCCTGTTGAAGGCTTATCTCTTCAGGATAAAATTCTAATTAATAAACAGTTAATTGAATCTGGCGCTGATATCAAAGAAATTAATGCTGTCAGAAAACATTTATCTCAAATAAAAGGAGGTAATTTAGTTAAATTAACTCACCCATCAAAAGTTCATTGTTTGATATTATCTGATGTAGTTGGCGATGATTTAAGCTCAATATCTAGTGGTCTTACTTCTCCAGATCCAAGTACATTCAGTAAAACTAAGGATATACTTTTAAAATATAAATTATGGAAAAAAATTCCAGTAAATATACAAACTTACATAAAAAAAGGTATTGTAGATAAAAAATTAGAGACACCAAAAATAAATAATAAAATTTTCTCTAATGTTAAAAATTCAATCATTGGAAGTAATTATCTATGTTTAAAAAGTATCCACAACTTTTGTAAAGAAAAACAAATCAAATCAAAAATTTGGTTTAAAAATATTGAAATGGACGTCAAAAAATTATCAGTAAATTTTTATGAACACCTTAAAGAACAAAATATAACCAAACCGATTGTTTTGATTTCAGGAGGAGAAACAACAGTAAATATTAAAGGAAATGGAAAAGGTGGTAGAAATCAAGAATTTGCACTTCATTTTTTAAAAGTTATGAAAAATAAATTACCTAAACAAAAATATTTTTTACTTTCAGCTGGAACAGATGGAAGAGATGGTCCAACTAATGCTGCTGGCGCAATAATAAATGATCAAACATATAAATGTCTAAAAGATAAAAATATTAATTTAGAAGAAGAATTAAAAAATAATAACTCTTACGAGGTATTGAAAAAATTAAAATCACTTGTAATAATAAAAGGAACTAATACAAATGTTGCTGATGTACAAATTTTATACGTTTTTTGATGGAAATTCTTAAACAAATAAAAAAATCACTTAAAACATCAATAAACTTTCCATGTTCATATATTGAAGGAAATTCTGAGAAAAGAATTTATGTTGATCTTAAAAACTTTAGAAATAAAATTTCAATAATATCAAAATTATCTAGAAGTGGGTTTAGAAGAAGTTATGATCATATGTATATTCCACATTGTGATAGTTGTAACCTTTGTATATCTTCTAGGATAAATTTAAAAAAGTTTAACTATACAAAGAGTACATTAAGAAATTTAAAAAAAAACTTAGATTTATCACTAAGTTTCAATACTAAAAATATCAAAAAAGAGCGTTATGAATTATTTATAAAATATTGTTCCCAAAGACATAATAATGGTCAAATGCAATATATGAGTATTGAAGAATTTGAAAATTTTTTTCACAATAATAATTATGATACAATTATTGTAGATTTAATAGATTCAAGAAGAAATTTGTACGGCTCTATTCTATTGGATATCTTAGAGGATGGTTATTCGGCAGTTTATAGTTTTTTTGACCCTTGTTCAAAAAAAAGAGGATTAGGGAAAAATCTTATATTGAGGAGTCTCGAATTACTAAAATTAAATAATAAAAATAACCTTTATCTTGGATACTGGGTAAGAGATAGTAATACAATGAGTTACAAGTATTCCTTTGAGGGTTTGGAATTATTTATAAATGGAGAATGGAAAAGTAAGTCATAACTTGTTAGCCATACTAATTATTTGATTTCTAAACACAAACTTTTTAGGAGTATCAGAAATTTTTTGGAGAAAAAAACTACTTATCTCCAGACACGATTCGATCTCTGAGGTTTGAAATCTTGTAAAATTATTTTTTAAACAGTCAGGTATTATAAATAACTTTTTTTCAAACTTTCTTCCAACTTCATAACTTACACAATTACCAGACTTTGGTGAAATATAATAAACATTACTTGAACCCGTCTCCGAACATTTCTTAACGTCTAAACCATAACCCAAATATTCTAAAAATTTAAACTCCCATTTTATATACTCGGCTATTATTAAATTATTTTTTTGATTAAATAGTTTGGATAATCTATATAAGCTTTTATATATAACTAAGTTTTCTTCCCACGTTGGAAGTAATTTCATACACAATTCAGAAGCAGAGGCTTTAATTAAATTAAAAAAAGCATTATCAATTTTATTAGATATTTTTTGGTTGAATTTAACAAAACCAAAGGAATCTTTATCTTTATAAGTAAGCTCAAATGAAATAAGATCTAAATTAATCAAAATATGGTTTTTTTTGGAAATTCTTGATAGACATCTTATGAGACCATAAGTTTTGGATAAAATATTGAGTATCAAAAATTTTTCGCCGTGTTTTTTCGAAAAAAGATAAATTCCCTCATCCTTAATTTTCATTTTTTTTACTTTTTGCAACCACACTTAATTTTAAAAAAACTTTAAATTTTAAAATTTTTTCAATGTCAAGTCTTGCTCTACTTCCTATTTCTTTTATTTTTTCACCCATTTTACCTATTATTATAGACTTATGTGATGTTTTCTTAACGAGAATTCTTTGTTCAATAATATAAATTTTTTTGTTTTTTCTTAAAGAGGTTTCAATTTTAACAGTATATGGGATCTCTTTATTAATAAGCTGAAATATTTTCTCTCTAGTAATTTCTGAAATTTGGAAAATTATATCCTTATCAGTTGATTGATTGCTATTTTTATAGATCCAGGGTTTACAAGGTATAAGTTTTAAAATTTCATTTAGTAAAAAATCAACTCCCTCTCCTTTCTTTGCAGAAATCATAAATGTATTTTTAAAATTAAATTTATCGTTAATTAACTTTGAAATTTCTAATAGTTTGATCCTCTCAATCAAATCTATTTTGTTAAGAATTAAAAAGTTATTATTACAAATTTCTAGAAGTTCTGTTATTAATTCTAAACTTTTATTTTCTAACTTTTTTGTAACATCAATAACAAGTAAGTTGATATCACATATATTTTCATTTTCCATGATTGAGCGTGAAAGCTTTTTATTAAAATGTTTTCTCACTCTTATCATACCTGGGGTATCAATAAAAATGAGTTGATTCTCTGAAATGTTTATAATTCCCTTTATAGCTTCTTGAGTAGTTTGAATTTTATGACTAACAATAGAAATTTTACTTTTGACAAATGAATTGATTAATGTTGACTTACCTGAATTAGGAAAGCCAGTTATAGATATAACACCACATTTAGCCCTATTTATCAATTTCTTTTAGAGCCTTTTCTGCAGCCATAACCTCCGCATCCTGTTTGTTTTTACCAACTCCTATGGAGTAAATTTTTCCATTTAATTTTAAATTTACCGTAAATATTGGATTATGATCTGGCCCTTCTTTTTTTTTAACCTCATAAACTGGTAATATATTGTTTGTTTTTAAAGACCATTCTTGAAGTTTTGATTTTGGATCATGATAATCTAGATTTATTTTTTTTATATAATTATTCCAGAGTTTTTTCACGATTACGTAGGTATTAGAAAAATTTGAGTCAAGGTAGATGGCAGCAATTAATGCCTCTAGTGAATTAGCTTTAATTGAATCAAATGAGGTTTTTTTAATATTTTTTGAAATAATAAAATATTTTTCTAACATTAATTTATCTGCAATCTTAATTAAAGTGTTTTTACAAACTAAAAAAGATATTTTTTTAGCTAAATTTCCTTCGCTATCATCTGAATAGATATTAAATATCTCATTTGATATAATTAGTCCTAGCACTCTATCTCCCAAAAATTCAAGACGTTCATAATTATTTTTTTTTGAGAAACTCGGATGTGTCAAGGAGGTTTTTAAAAGCGACTTATCTTTAAATTCATAACCTAGTTGATCCATAAGTATTGTCAAACTTTCCATTTTACTTAGATTTTGGTCTTAAACTTATAAATAGTCTATCTTTACGAAAAGCGGGGATCCATGTCCAAAATTTAAATAAACTTCCAATTTCTGTATCAAACGAAACACAAACTACTTCAGCTCTTCCAACAAGATTATTCTTAGGTATCAAACCTATAAATCTACTATCCTGAGAATTATCTCTGTTATCCCCTAAAACAAAAAAATAATCTTTAGGAATGATAATTTCTTCATAATCATTTGTGTTCAAGAATGTAACACTCTTTTTGAATTCGTAAACATCATAATATGTATTATCTTCTAATGTTTCTCTTATTAACTCAACATCAAAAAATTTATACTTTTCATCACCAATTTTCTCAATATTTATTGATTTACCATTTGTAGTGATAATATTATCTTTGATCTTTATAGTATCACCAGGAAGTCCAATTACTCTTTTTATATAATCAGTTTTATTATCCTCTGGTGTTTTAAAAACAACTATATCCCCTCTTTTTGGTTCATTATAGAAAAGTCTTCCTGAAATGATTGGGATACTAAAAGGTAAAGAATGCTTTGAGAAACCGTATGAATATTTAGAAACAAAAAGATAATCTCCTACTTTCAAATTAGGATACATAGAACCTGACGGAATACTAAATGGTTCAAAAAAGAAACTTCTTATAAACAGTGCTGCGACAATTGCATAGAATAAAGAAATAAGGTTTTTTCTTATTTTTTCTCTTGGAGTAGATTTGATTGTATCAAACTTTATTGATTTATTTTTCTTTTTTTTTGGTAAGAACATACGATTTAATATCTTTAAATTAGAATATAAACAATATAAATTTAAAATCTAGACTCATTGATTATTTCTCTAAACTTTGAAATTGTTTCTTTAAGCCCGTTAAATAAAGACTGCGCAACTATAAAATGTCCAACATTAAGTTCTGAAATATTCTCAATTTGTGAAATATTAGAAACATTTTTAAAGTTTAATCCATGACCAGCGTTACAAACTATTTTGTTCTTTGCACAATATTCAGCAGATTCTTGAATTCTTTTTAACTCATTTTTATAAGAGCCTTTTTCAAATAATAATGAATATTTTCCAGTATGCAGTTCAACTGCATCTGCACCAACCTCTATTGCCGCATCAATCTGATCAATATCTGGGTCTATAAATAAAGAAACCTTAGTTCCGTTATGTTTAATATTTTCTACATACTCTTTAAGATACTTAACTTGTTTTCTAACATTTAATCCGCCTTCTGTTGTTAATTCCTCTCTTTTTTCAGGAACTATACAACAAAATTCCGGTGATACTTTTATACAGATGTCTCTCATTTCGGGAGTTGATGCCATCTCTAAATTTAATGGCAAAAAATTTTTTCTTTTTAAATCAAACACGTCTTCATCTAATATATGTCGCCTATCTTCCCTTAAATGAACAGTAATTAAATCTACTTCGCATTTAGTTAGTAAGATTGCCACATCAGATAAATTGGGAAAGTTTTCATTTCTTGCATTTCGTAATGTTGCAACGTGATCAATGTTAACTCCTAGTCTTATTTTTTTTTTCATACCTTTTCATTAGAAATTTCTTAGTTGTGTAATATGTAATAAACCAGATTATAAAAGCAATAGGCAATGAACCTAAAAGTGTTGGGTAAAAAAGTTCTTCAAAATTATTAATAAAAAATTGAACCTTAAATTCATAAATATTGATTTTTTCTTCAAAAAACAATAATCCTATTTTATAGTTTACGTAAAAAAAAATAGGAAATGTCCATGGGTTCCCAATTATTGTTCCAACAGTTGCAGCAATTAAATTTCCTCTCATTAACCAAGTACCTAGATAACAAATTATTAAATGAAATCCTAATAAAGGGGTAAACGAAACTGCCGCGCCCCATGATAATCCAATCGCAACAGCCTCTGGAAAATCTCTAATTCTATATATCTTTAATTTAAATAGTCTAAAAACTCGAAATATTTTTTTCATTATTAATTAAAGTCTTGTTACCGCTTCAATATATTCCGAAGTTCTAAGTGATCCCAGTATTTTGTTAAGATGATCTTTATTTAAGACATCTATTTCAAGGTTAATACTAAAAAAGTCATTTGTTCTATCTGTAATTTTTAAGTTTCTAATATTACTTTTTGATTTACCTATAATTGAAGAAAGATTACCTAATGATCCAATTTTATTTTTTATACTTACGTTAATCTTAGCTATAAAATCATCTTTTTTTGAAGAGATTCTATCCCATGAAACCTTCAAAATTTTTGATTTATTTACCTTTATTTTTTTAAGATCCTCACAAGCTTCATGATGGATCATTAATCCTTTTCCCTCTGCAATAAAAGCTAAGACATCATCACCCGGAATCGGTAAACAACACTTAGCATAATGAATACTCATTCCAGGTGTTAAACCTGATAACTGAATTGACGACTTTAAGTCTTCTTTTCTTTCTTTTACTTTATTAAGTAATATAACTTTTTCATTATTTTCTAATAATTTCTTTTCTGGAAATAATGATGATATGATTTTTGATGGTAAGATAGTTCCATTACCAATTAAGCTATAAAGTTCATCTATTTTTTTTAATTTGAAATTATTCAAAACATTATTTATGTTAGTTTCTGAATATCTAATTTTTTCATTTTTAAAATGATTTATTAAAATCTCTTTACCTAATTTTTTGAAATCCTCTTCTTCTTTTATTAAAATATATCTTTTTATACAGGCTTTAGCTTTACCAGTAATTGAAAGATCTAGCCACTCTGATGAAAAAGACGGTGATTTACCAGTTATGATCTCAACCTGATCGCCATTTTTTAATTTAGTATTTAGAGATTTAATAGAATTATTTATTTTAACTCCCATACAATTCAAACCAATATCTGTATGTACGGAAAATGCAAAGTCTAGAGGCATCGCTCCTTTAGGAAGGGAAACTAAATCACCCTTTGGAGTAAATACAAAAACTTGATCTTGGTACATTTGCATTTTTGTAAGTTCCAAAAAATCTTCAGGTTCTTTGGAAAAATCTAAAATATCTAGGATTTGTCTGATCCATCTAAATTGCTTACCATCTTTAACATCAATATTATCCTTATATATCCAATGAGCAGCTACACCTAGCTCAGCTCTTCTATTCATTTCAAAGGATCTTACTTGAACTTCAATCTTTTGATTTAAGGGGCCCATTAATGTTGTATGAAGTGATTGATATCCATTAGGTTTTGGCGTTGAAATATAATCTTTAAACCTACCAGGCACATAAGAATAGACTTGATGTAGAACACCTAAAACCTTGTAACAATTAGAAATATCATCAACTAAGATTGTTAAAGCTAATATATCTGAGAGCTGTGAAAAATTCACAGATTTTATTTTCATCTTTTTCCAAATAGAGTATGGTGTTTTTTCTCTTCCAAAAATTTCAAATTCTAAATCATTTTTTTTAAGTAACTCCTCAATTTTCTTTTGTATTTTATCAAACAGTTGTTCATCTTGGCTTCGCAATAAATTTAGTCTTTTAATAATTGAATCCCTGATATCAGGTTCTAAAACTTGGAAGCTAAGGTCGTCCAACTCTATTCTAATTTCATGCATTCCAAGCCTTTCGGCTAATGGAGCATAAATCTCCATAGTTTCTCTTGCTATTTTTTTTCTCTTATCCTCATTTCTTATATGATGAATAGTTCTCATATTATGTAATCTATCAGCTAACTTTACTAATAAGACCCTAATATCTTTTGAAGTGGCTAATAATAGTTTCCTAAAGTTTTCAGCTTGGTTGAATTTATCTGATCTTCCTTCGAACTTTGATAATTTAGTAACGCCATCTACTAAATAGGATATTTCATTTCCAAAATTTTTTTCAATATCATTTAGTTTATACTTTGTATCCTCAACCACATCATGAAGTAAAGCTGTAATAATTGTCTTTGAATCAAATTTATGGTCTGCAAGGATGCCAGCCACTTCAACTGGATGAGAAAAGTATGGGTCACCTGATGCTCTCGTTTGACTTCCATGGGCTCTCATGGAAAAAACATAAGCTTTGTTTAATAGTTCCTCCTCTACAAAAGGATCATAAGCTTTAACTTTCTCAACTAACTCTAATTGTCTTAACACATTCAAATACTAAGGCAAAACTAGATATATTCAAATAAGATTTTTAAGAATCTTTGACTATCCATCACTAGCAGGTTTTGATAATTTAGCATTATCGTCTTCTAAATCAGTTTCAATATTTTCGGTTTGTGAGTCATCTTTTTTTTGGTTAATAAGTTTTTGAATTTCATTTTGCGTCATATAAATCTTTTTTCTTTTCTTCTCTGATGCATTTTCTTTTTCAAAATTATCGAATGACACTTCAGAAGCATTTTCATTTAATGGAACAGCTTGATCCTCATCAATATCTGTTTCTTGAACAGGTTGGTATTTTTGTGCGTTTTTTACAATACTGAGCCACGTTTTACCTAAATCAATTTTTTTATCTGCTATCTCTCTTAAAGCAACAACCGTGAACTTGTCATTATCTTTTTGAACATTGGGTTCTGATCCTCCCAAAAGCTCTCTAGCTCTTGAACAGGCATATATCACTAATTGGAATCTGTTTGGGATAGATGTTATACAATCTTCTGTTGTTACTCTGGCCATAATTAATTTTCATTTATATTAGAAATCTTTTGATTTGCAAGTTCTTTTAGTATTTCAGACGCTTTTTTTTTTAATACTGGATGAATCCAATTTTTATTAATATCACATATAGGTTGAATTACAAATTTTCTTAGGTGCATTCTAGGGTGAGGTAATGTAAGTTTAAGAGAGTTAACTATCAATCTATTATAGGCTATCAAATCTAAGTCAATTACTCTTGCTTCATTTTTTTCACCTCTTTCTCTACCAAACTGTGATTCTATTTGAAGTAGAGTATCTAACAAATTAGAAGGACTAATTTTACTTTTAATATTTACTATACAATTAACAAACCAAGGTTGTTCAGATTTTGGAATAGGTTCAGTTTTATAAAAATTCGAGGATTTCGTGACTTCAAAATATCTACTTAACATATCAATAGCCACCTTACAATTTTGCTCAGGTGAACCAAAAGATTTTGAATTTAAGTTAGATCCTATTGCTACTAAAATCATTGACTACCTAATTTTTGTTTATCACGTTTCCAATCTTGTTTCTTTTTATATTCTCTTAAATCCTGTTTTTTTCTCCCTTTTGAAATTCCAAGAAGGACCTTAACAAAACCTTTAGTATTAAAATGTAAGTCTATTGGGACAATTGTATATCCATTATTTTTGATTTTAATTGAAATTTTATTTATTTCTTTCTTATTAAGCAGGATTTTTTTTGGTCTTGTTAATTCTGAAATATCGAAGCTAATATCAAACTTTTTTGTATCAATATGAAGGTTGATCATCCAAATTTCGTTTTTTTTCAATATCGCGTAAGCATTTTCTATGGCTACTTTGTTATCCCTTATAGCTTTAACTTCAGAACCTTTAAGTACAATTCCGGCTTCAATCTTTTCTATAATTTCATAACTAAATTTTGCTTTTTTATTTCTGGCAATAATTTTAGCTGACTTTTGCACTAACTTATCAATTTCATATTTTTTAAGGTAATATCAATTTCTTTTTTAGTTTCATTTTTTACTGAAACTAATGGAAGTCTTAGTTTATTTGTACATCTATTCATTTTACTTAGTGCATATTTCACAGGACATGGGCTTGTTTCAATAAAAAGGGCCTTGTTAAGAGGATATAAAATAGAATTTATTTCCATACATCTTTTAAGATCTTGTTTAACCCAACTGTTATAAAGTTCAGAACAAAGCTTGGGAGCTACATTAGCCGTAACTGAAATACAACCACTCCCACCACTTACTAGAAAAGCTAAAAAAGTTGCGTCCTCTCCAGATAACTGGATAAATTTATCTCCACATAAATAAGATACTTCTAGTGGTGTTGCAAGATCTGCAGTTGCATCCTTTACTCCAACAATATTTTTAATGTTAGAAAGTTTTTTAATTAAGTTTGTAGATAACTTAAGAATTGATCTTCCTGGTATATTATATAAATAAACCGGTAAAGATGGACTGCTCTCAGCTATAGTCTTGAAATGTTTATAAAGTCCTATTTCAGTAGGTTTGTTATAATAAGGTGTAACTAAAAGATTTCCTTTTGCTCCAGAAGAATAGGCATGTTTGGAAAGCTCAACAGATTCTTTTGTTGAATTAGAACCGCATCCGGCCATTACAGGAACTCTACTCTTAGCTCTTTTAATTATGAATTCTGTAACTAACATATGTTCGTCATGAGTGAGAGTTGGAGATTCACCTGTTGTTCCGCACGATACTAAACCATGTGAACCATTTTCTATTAGAAAATCAATATGATTACCCAAAGAATCAAAATCTACATCAAGATTTTTGTAGAAGGGTGTTATTACAGCAGGTATAGATCCTTTGAATGTCATTTATCAAGTATAAAAAATTTATATTATTATTGCTATATCGTTTTCTCTAAATATTATGTTAGCTTTATGATGGTAAATTATATAAGGATCAAGTTTTTTTTTTTTCTACTAAGTTTTTTTCCACTTGAAATAAATGCTCTTGATGTTCCAGATGTAAAGGCTAGACCGTACATCAAGCAAACTCCATTTAGTGATGTTTTTCAACAAATTAAAAAACAAAACTGGATAATGGCGATTAAGCTTGCGGATGATCACAATAATCAGGCATTATCAAGTTATATAAGATGGTTGGATATAACAAGACCTGGAAGTAAACATAATTTTAAATATTTAGTAGACTTCTTTGAGAATCACAAAAACTGGCCTAAAAAAGAAGTATTAATTGAAAAAATTGAATCCTCTATCAATAAAGATATCCCAACTGATTTACTGTTTAACTGGTTTGAAAAAAATCCGCCACAAACTTCTAAGGGCTCTATTGATCAATTGGAAGTACTAATTAAAAACAATTCAAGTTTTGATAAAAGAAAACTCATTTCTAAAATTTGGATAGAAAAAAATCTTACATCATCACAACAAACGTATTTTATCAAAAAATATAGTAGGTATTGGACCCAAGATGATAACTGGAAAAGATTTAATAGATTAATGATTGAGGGTAAGACATTCTCAGCTAGAAAAACATTAAATAGAATAAAAGGAGATAAAAGGAAACTTGGTGAAGCTAGGCTAGGCCTCAGT
Source organism: uncultured Alphaproteobacteria bacterium (assembly GCA_902595755.1). GTDB lineage: Bacteria > Pseudomonadota > Alphaproteobacteria > Methylaequorales > Methylaequoraceae > TMED13. Next base: position 27,402 of record CACJRF010000003.1, read on the forward strand.
CGAAGGTCTCCAAATGTAAGTGAACTAATAAGAAACGTTCCAATGCACCTTAAAAATGACTCGGATCTTATTTATGAGAGAATGAGATGGAGAAGAAAGGCTAAACTTGATACGGCCTCTGACTTACTAATCAACCCACCAACACAAATTTCTAATGTCAGGGGCTGGTGGATCAATTCAAGAATTGTCGTGAGGAGGCTTTTGAATAAAAAAAAATATTTAAAAGCATATGATATTTTGAGCCAACATAATTTACCAGTCACTACAGACTCAGGTCTTGAAGCAGAATGGTTGGCAGGTTGGGTGGCTTTTAGTTTCCTTGATAAAAAACATTTGGCAACAAAACATTTCAATAAAGTATTTGATGCTGGTGGTCAAAATTATAAAGCAAAAGCTGCATTTTGGTTGGGACTCCTCTTTGTAAATAATAATGAAAAAGAAGCAATTGAATGGTTTAAAAAGTCTGAAGTTAATAAATTTTCTTATTATGGTCAAAATGCATCCTTAAAAATAAATAATTTCGAAATACCAAAGACTCAAACAAGAATAACCAAACCAAGAAATTCTGAACAACTTTTAAACGTTCTAAAAATAATTAAAGAATCCAATAAAAAAACTTTCAGAAGTTACCCATTTTATAAAAAATTACTAGAAATATCTCAAACACAAGAAGAAAAGAATTATATTTTAGAGTTAGCGAATAATGAAAATGATAAAAATATTGTTGTTAAGTTATCTAGATTTCAAGAAAATCCTACTTTGAAATATTCCTATCCGCTTATTGAAGAATATATTCCTGATAAATATAGAAATTCTAAAGAAACAATTGCCCTTATTCATGCAATTGCTCACCAAGAGAGTAATTTTAAAGTAAATGCCTACAGTTCTGCAGGTGCAAGGGGCATGATGCAACTGATGCCTTATACTGCAAAAAGAGTCTGTAAGTCATTAGGAATCAGGTATTACAAAAAAAAATTAACAACTAATCCTCAATATAATATTTTACTTGGTACTACCTACATAAATCAGATGTTAAAGAAATTTGATAACTCATTACCTCTGGCATTAGCATCTTATAATGCAGGACCTGGAAGAGTAAAAATATGGCTTAAAAGGTACGGTGATCCAAGAACTGGTGAGATTTCATATCATGATTGGATAGAATCAATCCCAATATCTGAAACTAGATTTTATGTAAAAAAAGTAATATCGAATTTAAGAATTTATCAACAAAAATATAATCTTAATATATACCTGTAAATTTTTTTTAATGCCATATTGACATTATGTCAATTTGGCACTATATTTGTATTATAACAATAACATTGCCTACTTTAGGGATGTTAAATATAAATCTTGCTTATTTTAAGGAGAAATAATATGCAAAATCTAACTACTTTTGATACTAATAAATATCTACCGTATTCTGTGGGCTTTGACAGTTTATTTGATAGATTATTTGATATGGATTTAGATTCCTCTAATTCCTATCCACCATACAACATCAGTAAGATTGATGAAAACAATTATGTTATAGAAATGGCCCTTGCTGGTTTTGGTAAATCCGATTTAGAAATTGAATTGACTAACGGAGAACTCACAATAAAATCAAAAAAAAGAGATGAGTCAGAGAAAAATCACAATTTAATTCATCAAGGTATATCTCAGAGATCATTCGTGAGAAAATTTACACTTTCTGATGAAATCTTAGTTAAAAATGCTGAGATGAAAGATGGGATGCTTACTATTAAATTAGAGAGATTTATCCCCGAAAGTAAAAAACCAAAAATCATTTCTATTAAATAAATTTATGTCGCTTGGGTTTAACCCAAGCGACGAAAACCAAACTATATACTTGACATATAAATTAATTGATACTATTGATTAATATTAATTATCATTATCATTACATATGTTTTTTATAATTTCGTTTGTACTTTTTTTTTCTATTTTTCAAAGTTCATTATCTAATGAAATAAATCTTTATACAACTAGGCATTATGAAGCTGATTACGAGATTTATAGAAAATTTCAAAATATAACTGGAATTAAAGTTAATGTCGTATCTGGAAAATCAAAGCCTCTCGAAAAAAGAATAATTGAGGAGGGAAAGAACTGTAAAGGTGACTTATTTTTCTTGGCTGATGCTGGACGTCTTTATTCTGCAGAAAAGAAAAATTTATTTCAAAAGATTAAATCTTCTTTACTTAATGAAAAAATACCCACTCATTTGAGAAATGATTATTGGTATGGAATTACAAAAAGAGCAAGAATAATTTTTTATAATCCAGAATATATAAACTCTGAAAAAATTAAAAACTTAAATTATGAAGACCTTGGAAATAAGGAGTGGAATGATTCAATTGCTATAAGACAATCGAATAATGTTTATAATCAATCTTTAGTTGCTTCATTAATATACAATTTAGGAGAAAAGAAAACATCTGAATGGTTAGAGAATTTTGTTAATAATTTTTACAAGACTCCTATGGGAAATGATAGAGCACAAATCCTTGCTGTTGCTGCAGGTGAAGCAAAGCTTGCAATAGCTAATACATATTACTACGCATTAATGCTATCGGGTAAAAAAGGTAAATCTCAACAAGAAGCTGCTAAAAAAGTTAAACCATTGTTTCCAAATAAAAATAATAGAGGGACTCATATTAATATATCTGGTATTGGTGTGCTAAAACATTCTCCAAACAAAATAAACGCTATCAAATTTTTAGAATTTTTAGTTTCAGAAGAAGCTCAAATACACCTAAGTAAAAATAGCTTTGAATATCCAATTGTTGAAAATATAGAAATTCCAGAAATACTTAAATTAATCAGTAAAGAGTTTAAAGAAGATAAAGATACGCCAGTAGAAATTTACGGAAAATTTCAAACTAGATCATTTAATTTAATGTTAGAAAAAAAGTGGAATTGAATTGTTTAAAATCAATTATTATTCAAAAGATAATTTATTAATTTTTTTTTTAGTTTTGGCCATATCAGCTATGGCAATCACACCACTTTTTTCAATTATAATATCACTACTCAAAATATTTTTTTTAAATAGTTCTTTAGATGGAAAGTTTTTATTCGAATATATTAGAAATTCCTTTGATATTCTCTTTTTTGTAATTATCTTAACTTCAATTTTTGGTATTATACCATCTTTTCTAATATCTTTTTTCAGTTTTTGGGGCGTTAATTTTTTTAAATATGCTTTGATTCTATCTTTGGCTATTCCACCGTATATTTTTGGGTATTCTTTAAGCTCTTTTTTTGAAAATTATGGTACTGCATACTCCTTACTAAAGTTTTTTTCCCCTAATATTGGTAATAATCTAACCCTAAATTTATCGGCTAAAACCATGACCATAATCTCTTTGTCATTTTCTTTATTTGGCTATATTTACTTGTTATCAATGACGACCTTTAATAATCAACTCGGCAATTACATCGAAATGTCAAAAACACTTGGAATATCAAAATTTAGAATGATCAAAAGTATTATATTACCGTTATCAAGACCAGCTATTTTTATAGGGATTAGTTTAGTGGCAATGGAAACACTATCAGATTTCGGTACTGCCTCTTTTTTTGGAATATCAACACTGACTACTGGTATTTATAACTCTTGGTTTATTTTTGATGATATACAAACATCAAATCTTTTATCAATTGTTCTTTTAGGTTTTATCTTATTTTTATTTTATGTTGAAAATAAATTTCAAAAAAAAAAAAAATTTCATGACTCATCTTATAAATCAAAAAAAATCAAACCAAAAGAATTAAAAGGATTCTATAACTTCTTAGCATTTTTTGTTTGTTTTTTAATATTTTTTATCAGTTTTATTTTCCCTCTTTTACAAATGATTTATTGGTCAATCATACACTCTAATTATTTTTATAATTTTGATTTGTTAGCCCTAAATTTAAATACACTTTTTCTAATCCTAACAACTTCTTCAATTTTGCTTACATTTGCCTTCTTGTGTAACTTTGGGAATAGACTTTTAAAGAATAACTTTTTAAATATTATCTCAAATCTCTCAATCTCAGGTTATGCAATTCCAGGTATTTTAATATCAATCGCGGTAATAACTATTTTTTCAACTATATCCGATTTACTTAATATTGAATTAAAATCAGTTTTTATTGGCTCTTTTATTGGTTTGGTATTTGGATATTTTTTTAGATTTTATTCTATTGCTTTTAACGGGATAAAGTCGAACTATTTAAAAATTAACTATCAAATAGATGAGAGTGGATATCTTCTTGGTTTAAGTAAAGTGAAAATGTTTTTAAAAGTTCATTTTCCAATTTTAAAGAGAAATACATTTTTTATTTTCATCCTTATTTCGTTAGAAATAATTAAGGAATTACCGATAACTTTGATACTAAGGCCATTTAATTTTGAAACATTTTCTACAAAGGCGTTTGAGTATGCATCTCAAGATCTTATCGAAGCAGCAGCACTCCCATCATTATTTTTAGTTTTATGGACAACTATTCTTATTTTATTTTCATCTAAATACTTTTTAAAAAAATAAAAATAATTTATAAGAAGTTATGAAAGAGTTTTTTAAGGTTGATAATGTTACATTTTCACCAAATCAAAAATATCTAATTAAAAATGTTTCTTTTAAAATTTTTAATAAAGGAGATATCATAAGCTTACTCGGACCTTCAGGTGTTGGTAAGACTACTATTCTGCGAACAATAGCAGGCCTAGATAGATTAATTGATGGTGAGATTTGGTTAGATAAGAAACTTATTTCATCTAAAAATTTAAATATACAACCCGAAAAAAGAGATGTTTCATTAACATTCCAAAATAATTGTCTATTCCCCCACATGAGTCTAGAACAAAATATTATGATTAGTAAAGAAGATGAACTTGATGTAAGTGAAGTTAATAATCTTATCAAAAATTTTTACCTAAATGATATAATAAATAAATTTCCTCATGAGGTCAGCTCTGGTCAAGCTCAAAGAGCCGCATTAATCCGTTCAATAGTGAGCAATCCAAAATTATTATTATTGGATGAACCATTTTCTAACCTTAACAAAGGTCTAAGAGAAGAACTTCAGGTAATTTTAAAACAGATTTTGAAGAAAAAAAAAATTACGAGTATTATTGTCACACATGATTATGATGAGGCATTTTACTTTGGAGATATGTGTGGAGTTCTGATAAATCAAAAAATGATTCAGTTTTCAGAGCCATATAAAATTTATCATCACCCAAATTCTCCCGAAATAGCAAACTTTTTTAATAAGGGTGAATTTATAGAAGCTAAAATAATCTCTAAAAACGAACTTTTCCATGAAAAGCTTGGGGTAATTAAAGGTAAAGTAGATCCAAAATTTAAGAATGGTGCTATTGTAAAACTTCTTATTCAGGCTGAAGATTTAATTCACAGTGACAAAAGTGACCTTAAATTTAAGATAATTGACAAACGTTTTGTTGGGACAAACTTTATTTATACACTTGATATTTCAAATAAAGAAAGAGTTCATGTTCTTGTTCATTCTCACCACTCTCATTTTCACAATATAGGAAAAAAATTTGGTATAAAGACACCAATTTCACTCGAACATGTTGTTTGCTTTGAGAAATAATTTATCATTTTTGTACTTTACAATTGTTGTGATTAATTTAATCTAAAATAATGGACGAAGAAAAATTAAATATTTCAATTAGAAAGTTTTTGAAGGGTGTAGGTATAAATTCCCAAAGAATAATTGAAAAGAGAATAAGAGATATTGTAGAAAATGATAAAAATGCAGATTTATCCAAAGTAAAGGTTACAATGCACATAACATCACCAGAACTACAAATTGATGAAAAGATTGATGGTCAAATTGATATTGATTAATCAGAGAAATTAAATGATGTTTAATTATGGATAAAGAAAATCCCTTTCCATTTTGTGATAATAAAACTAAAACAATAAAAGAAAATATAATATGTGAACAACATAAAATGCATAATGCAATGACTGACAACGCCTTATCATTTATTTTATTTTATGTTTTTACTGTACTTTTCATTGCGTTTCTCTTTCAATTAACAAAAAAAAACTTTAATAAAGGAAAGAAAAAATAGTTGGATTATTTAATTTGCTCAGTACTAGTTTCTCTTCATATATTATTGTCTATAGCTTTATATTTCATTTCTAAAAGTTTCGGTTTAAATGGTTTTTTAGTTAAAAGAATTTTTAAAAATGGTGGTCAACTCACAACTTTTTTAATTATATTATCCATATCAATATTTCTTCTATTCATTTTTTTAATAAAAATTAATAAAGATTATGTGCAAATAATTAATTTTTTAATTTCCTTTTTTTTAATTTTTGAAATATGCATGAAAATTGCAAATTCTGAAAGGTTTATAAATTGGATTGGGGAGAATTTAGAAAAATCAATTAGGTCATTAATAATGTTTGTAATTTCTCTAAATTGTACCTATTTTTTTACAAGAATTACTCACCAAGTTTTAAACAGCTAACTAAAGATGAAAAAAAAAATTAAAGTTTTTTATGATGGAAATTGCAAAATTTGTGACCAGGAAATATCATATTATAAAAAAAATGACATTGATAAAAAGTTTGAATGGGTAAATATTCATAATTCTAAATCTAAAATAAATAGGCTCAACTTACAAAAGAAAGAGCTTATGGACGTTCTTCATATAGAAACTGAAAGCGGTAAAATTCTAAAGGGAGTAGATGCTTTTTTAGAAATATGGGCTAATTTTAAGTATTTTAGATTTCTAGCCTTTTTCGTGAAAATAAAACCCGTTAAAAGGTTAACTGAAATAATTTATAAAATTTGGGCAAAAAAAAGAAAAAAAAAGTATTAGTTTTTTATAAGTAAATGTTGAGCTATCTCACCAGTTATTAGAGAATCTACAATATCATCAGCGTTCTTAAAACTTTCACATTTATACCAAATTCCTTGAGGATAAATTACAATAACCGGACCAGACTCACATTTATCAAGACATCCTGATTGGTTGACTCTGACGTTTTGAATGCTCTTATCCTTTACTTTTTGTTTTATATAATTTCTAAATAAATGTGAGTCTTTTTTTTTACATGAAACTCTTTCATTTCCAGCTCTTTCATTTACGCAACAAAAAATATGATAATCATAATCCATAAAGTTCTTTGAAATTATAAAAATTTAATATACACTTTTAACGTGGAAGATCAAACTAGAACTCATTTTGGGGCCTGCCCTCATGATTGTCCAGACACCTGTGCAATGATATACGAGGTAGAGGATGAAAAACTTATTAGTGTAAAAGGTAATAAAGACCATCCGATGACTAGGGGTACTTTATGTGTAAAAGTTAAGGATTACGAAAAAAGACACTATCACCCTGATAGACTTTTATACCCTCATAAAAGAGTTGGAAAAAAAGGAGAGAAAAAATTTGAAAGAATTTCCTGGAAAGAAGCTATTGATACTATTCACTCAAAATGGGTAAAAATCATTGACGAATATGGTCCGCAGGCAATTCTTCCATTTAGTTACTTAGGAAACCAAGGGCTAGTTCATGGTTTAAACGGCGGCGACTCTTTTTTTAATAAACTTGGAGCTACTGTATGTGAAAGAACTTTTTGTGGAGAAGGCTCGTGTACTGCTTGGCTTTCCACGATTGGGCCTACAGCTGGTGTTGATCCTGAAAGTTACATTCACAGCAAATATATAGTTATTTGGGCATGCAATAGTGTTAGTACAAATCTCCACCATTGGGCTATTGTACAAGAGGCTAAGAAAAAAGGAGCCAAAGTTGTTGTAATTGATTCGTACAAATCTAGAACTGCAAAGCAGGCCGACTGGCACTTAAGTCCAAAGCCTGGAACTGACGGTGCACTAGCAATGGCTGTAATAAACCACATTATAAAAAATGATCTAACTGATAAAGACTATATTGATAAATATACAGATGGATTTGATGAATTAAAAAGTCATGTTACGGATAAAACTCCGGAATGGGCTGCTAAAATTACTGGTGTTAATAAAGAAGATATTGAGAAACTAGCTTTAGAACTTGCAAGTAATCAACCAGCTGCAATAAGAATTGGTGTTGCTCTTGAAAGACATCATGGTGGTGGTCAAACAATTAGAGCTGTAACATGTATTCCTGCTTTGACAGGTGCTTGGAAGCATGTAGGCGGTGGAATAACTCAATTTCCCGTATGGGAACATCCTTATAAGTTTGATGTTATTTGTAGACCAGATCTTATTCCAGAGGGTACGCGTGTTGTCAACGCATTACAGCTAGGTAGGGCATTATTAGGCGAAAATATTGATAAGAATTTACCAATAAAATCTATGATGTGTTGGAATGCAAATCCTGTCACACAGTCACCTGAAACTGAAAAAATAGTCGAAGGGCTTCAAAGAGAAGATTTATTCTTAGTTTCTGCTGAACATTTTATATCTGACACGGCATCCTATGCCGATATTCTTTTACCTGCTTCAATGGGCGCCGAGCATGAAGATATTATATTATCTTGGGGACACTTGTATTTAACATATAATGAAAAATGTCTTGAAGCCCCAGGAGAAGCAAAATCAAATTATGAAATTTTTAGACTTCTGGCTAAAAAATTTGGGTTTGATGAAGATCAATTCGCTTGGAGCGATGAAGAATGTCTTGAGAATTATGTGGATTGGAGTGCCCCAGCCTGTAATGGAATAGATTTAAAATATCTTAAACAAAATGGATATGCTAGATTGGATGTTGGCACAAAGGATAATAGGGTTCCTCATAAAGAGGGAAACTTCCCTACTCCTTCTGGTAAATGTCAGCTAATTCTTAGAGGTGTTAATAATTTTGTTGCAGCACCTTTTAGACAGATGTACGAAGGATATCAACCAGGTCAGCCTTTACCTGCTCTACCTGATTATGTTCCACCAAGGGAGTCGCCGGAGGATAATAAGAAATTAGCAGAAAAATATCCTTTAAATGTAATTTCTCCAAAAAGTCACGCATTCTTAAACTCGTGTTATGCTAATATGGAAGGTAAACAAAAAACACAAGGTGATCAATTTGTGTTAATGAATAAGATTAATGCAGAACAAAGAAATATTAATGATGGAGATATGGTTAAAGTCTTCAACGATAGAGGCAGTTATGAAGGTGTACTAAGATTAACAGATGATGTTAACCCTGGAATCATAGTTTCGACGCTTGGTTATTGGAGACAACATAATGAAGGAACAGTAAATAGCATAAGTTCAGCGGAGTTTGCGAATATGGGGAATGCTCCAACCTTTTCTGATAATTTAGTGGAAGTTACAAAAGCTTAGATTTAGGGACTAAGAATATGTTTAGTAAAAAAATTCTTGGTAAATTTGTTTTTAGATTTAAGAATATTTTTTTTTCCTGATATCTCAATTAACTCTCCATCATTGATTATTATTATTTCATCAGCAAGTCTCATAGCTTGAAACATATCATGTGTAACCATTATTATTTTTTTCTCTTTTTTTAGAGTAAGTAAATATTTCTCAATTATTTTTATTGATTCAAAATCAAGGTTAGAACATGGCTCGTCAAGTACTAAAATATCATGTTTAATTATTTGTGATCTTATAAAAGCAAGAAACTGTTTATTTCCCTTTGATAAGGATCTTGCTGAAAAATTTAACTTATCTAAAAAATTAAAATTTTCTAGAATTTTATTTACTTTTTGCTTTATTTGCTTTTTTCTATAATTTCTAATAATTAGTGGATACGCTAAATTGTTATAAACATCTCTTCTTAAAAAAGTAATTTTTTGAGATAAATAACTTATCTTAGGTTTAGTTTTGCCTGAAATTAATAGTATCTCTCCAGAGTCTGGTAGAATTATTCCTTTCAGTAATTTCGTGATTAACGACTTTCCAGATCCATTGGGACCAATAATCACTGAAATACCTTTTGTACTAAAATCAATTGAAAGATTTTTGAAAAAAACTTTCTGATTAAATCCAAAATTTACATTTTTAATACTTATTTTTTTAATCATATGAATTTTGTTTACTGATATTTTTGATTGATATCACAATATAATTTAACATTATTGATATAAATATTAGGATAATACCTAAAGCTATTGCTAGTGACAAATTTCCTCTTGAGGTCTCTAAAGCGATTGTCGTGGTCATAACTCTTGTATAATGAACAATATTTCCACCAACAATAATAATCGCACCCACCTCAGATAATGCACGTCCAAGACCTGTTAATATGCATGTGATTAATGAAAACCTTGCATCAAATAATGTTGTCTTTACTCTTCGTAGGGTACCAACACTAAAGGTATCAAAAAACTCTTTATACTCATGAAAAATATTTTCTAATAGTTCAGCACTTACTGAAATTATAATAGGTAGAATAATTATCACTTGTGCGATAATCATGATTATTGGTGTGTAAAGAATATTCATAAAGCCAAAAAACCCTGACTGAGAAAAAAAAACATATAAAACCAAACCAACAAATACGGGAGGTAATGCCATCATTGAGTTGAAGAAAATTAAGACTAACTTTTTACCCAGAAAATTTTTTGATGCAAGAATACCAGCTATTGGCAGTCCAATGATAGTAGAAATGAGTAACGCTACCAAAGAAACTCTTAATGAAAGAAAGATTATCTCATATAGGTCTTTATCAAATGATAATATCAGAGATAAAGAATCAAAAAAAACTTCCACTCAATTAAGAAACTTATTTAGTGTTTTGCTAAAATAACGGTTGCTGCTGGAAAAATACAAGTTACACTACTCCCTTTATCAAGTTCCATTTTTTTACAAATATCAACTGGGATTGCAGCATGAATAAAACTTCCAGTTTCATTGCCATCGGCATCTGTTTGTTCCACAGCTACTTGAGAATAACTTGTTCCATGAATAACTGATGTAACTTTTCCTCTAATTTGATTCTTTGCACTTATTTCCATAATATCTCCAATGTTAATATTATTAATTTATTTTTTTTTAGAGAAATAAACAAGTACTGATGCAGAAATATTGTGCCACAAGCTAAAAACAGCTGCTGGTAAAGCAACAACTTTTGAAAAATGTATTACTGCCAATGCCATTGCCAATCCAGAATTTTGCATTCCAACTTCAATGGATATAGTTTTTATTGAGGCATTTGATAAAGCAAAAAACTTTGCTACATAATATCCTATTAATAATCCACCAATATTGTGTAAAATTACACCAACTAAGATAGTAGTATCTAGAACCTTTAAACCTTCAGAATTAATAGCAAATATAACTGCTATTACTAACGCAATAGTAAGTTCTGAAACAATTGGAAATAAAAACTTTATTTTAATAATAAGTTTATTAAAAAATATTCTCACTAATAACCCTAAAACTAAAGGAATTAGTACAATCTTAGATGTTGAATACACAAGGCTAATAAGGTCGATATTTATACTTTTATCAGCAAGGAATAATATGAGATATGGTGTTATTAAAATTGATAATATTGTGGAGGTAAGCGTACACATTAAAGAAAGAGGAACATTTCCATTGCATAAATAAGTGATAACATTTGAAGCAGTTCCACCCGGACATGAACCTAAAATTATAAATCCAAGGCTCATTTCATTGGATAGGTTTAAAACCCTTGCAATAAGATAAGCTAAAATTGGCATAACAGAATATTGAAGTAATACCGTAATAAATATCCATTTTGGTTTTTTAAGAACATCTTTAAATTGATCTATATTCACGGTTAATCCCATGAAAAAAATAATCATTCCAAGAAGAAAAGGTATAAATGTCTTTAGATTAAAAAAGAACTCTGTAAATAAGGCAGATAAAAAAAGAAAGATTGTTATACTTATAATAAAGCTAAGCCTAATCATTTTAAGACTTATTAATTAATCTTTATAGTCTCTTAGCATTTTTTTTATTTCAATGCTGTGCATTTCCTCTTGTTTAATCATTTCTCGAGCATATTCCTCAATATATAAACTTTTACCTTCAGAACAATTCAAAAGTGATTTATATAAATCAATAGCCTTTGATTCATGAACTAAACTTTCATTTAAGAGATCATTGATAGCATGTTTATTGGTTTCTTCAATTTTTGGAATCTTTTGTGAGGGGTGCCCTCCAAGACCGGTTAAAAGCTCTCCAGCTTGCTGAGCATGATAAAGGGATTCTGAAGCTTGGCCTTTAAAAAATTTATCAAGAATCAGTCTATTTGGACCAGTTACCATTAAAGCAAAATGTGTATACTTCACTACACCAGCTAACTCATATTCAAGAATATTATTTAGTAAAGAGATAGCTTGGTTTGAATTTAAATCTTTCATTAATTTGAATTTTTATTATTATTTATTATCTATTTATCATGATTAACAAGATACCATTCAGCATCATATTTGAAAATCAAAATATAGATTTTTTTTTGGAGGCTCATTCAGAAACAAAAAATCCAGAATATTTAACTCGTATTTCTACAGAAATTTTGGATATTCTAGATAGTAACGTCAAACGCAATAAAATTTCTGATGGAGATTTAATCCAAGCTTTAGCTCTAGTTACTGCAATCAGAATATATTGTTCTGGCTTTGATCCAGACAAACTTAGAAAGTTTTCAGATGATCTTGTCAAAAAAACAGTTTCTAACATAAAAAATGGTAAATTTACAAAAATTGGTAGTGCTTGATTTTTATATCGATTCATAGTTTTTAGTGGCACAAGGTTTGCACATATCTTTCTTTAATTTAGAAAGAGGCATAAAAAATGGGAATTAATGCAATGCACGTGGCAAAAACTGGTTTGAACGCCCAGCAAGTTAGGATGCAAATCATTTCAAACAATTTAGCCAACGTAAATACAAATGGTTTTAAAAGAGATAGAGCAAATTTTGAATCTCTGCTTTATCAAATAATAAGAAGTAGCGGAGCTCAAACATCCGTTGATACTGAACTTACTTCAGGTTTTTCTGTTGGTACAGGTGTAAATATTGTCAGTGCTAATAAAATGCATTCTCAGGGTAGTATAATTTCTACAGATAATTCTCTAGACCTTGCCATCGATGGAACAGGGTTTTTCCAAGTTTTACTACCTAGTGGTGAACTTGTTTACACACGAAATGGCGCTTTTTCTAGAAATGACGAGGGATTATTAACAACTAGTAGTGGATTCATTATTCAGCCTGAAATTGCTATTCCCGCTGAAGCAACAAAAATAAATGTTTCGGCAGATGGTATAGTTTCCGTTCAGATTCCTGAGCAGGTTGAGGCACAGGAAGTAGGACAGTTACAGCTTGCTAACTTCCAGAATTTAACTGGTTTACAACCAATTGGTGAGAACTTCTATGTAGAATCAATTGCCAGTGGACCACCAATTCTTGAAAACCCATTCGTTGCAGGTTTTGGTAAGATTGTTCAGGGGTCATTAGAAGCCTCCAATGTAAATGTTGTGCAAGAACTCGTTGATATGATTGAGACTCAAAGAGCTTATGAAGTTAACTCAAAAGCCATTACATCAGTTGATGAGATGTTAAGGTTTGTAAGTAATAATCTGTAAGTAGTATGAGATATTTATTTATTATAATTTTATTATTCCTTCAAAGTTGTTCAACTTATATGGAAAACATAATAGGTGAAGAATTTAGGAGTATTCAACCTGATTATACTAACTTTGAAATGGTAGATACTTCAACAGCAGGTGCTGTTTATGCTGGCGGTGGCGGGCTTTTTGCCTCAGATAGAAGAGCTAATGCTGTGGGAGATATAATCACAATTACTTTAGAGGAATCAATGACTGCTGCAAATTCTGGTTCTGAAACCACCTCAAAGCAGGATAGTTATGCATTTGATTTACCTGAGGCTTTATTTGGTCCATCCTCTATTATAGGAAAATTATTTTTCAAGGATGGAGTTAAAGAAGAAAGACTTCAAGGGGGTACCACACAATCTTTTACAGGCACTGGTTCAGCTGCACAAGCAAATAGCATCAGTGGTACATTATCTGTAACAGTTGTAAGGGTTTTTCCTAACGGAAACCTACAAGTTAAAGGTGAAAGAAAACTATCTTATAATAGTGGAACAGAATATATAAGACTTGCAGGAGTAATAAGACCAGAGGATATATCTTCTTCTAATACAGTTTCATCTACGAAAGTAGCTGATGCTCAAATTTCGTACACTGGTACAGGTGATATGAATGATAGTGTTACAAAGGGATGGTTAAGTAGATACTTTGCTTACGTATCGCCATTTTAAAATTATGATAAAATATTATAAAATATTCTTAATTTCAGTTTTGCTTAGTACGACTTGTTTAGCCGATAGAATTAAAGATATGGCTTCAGTCGCTGGCGTGAGAACAAACCAATTAGTTGGTTATGGACTGGTTATAGGTTTAGCAAAAACTGGAGACGGTAGTGTTAACTTAACCAAACAGAGTATAGCTTCAATGATTTCTCAGTTTGGTGTGATTGCAAATATTGCTGATATAAACGCGCAAAATGCTGCCAATGTTATGGTTACAGCTACATTACCTCCATTTGCAAAACCAGGAACCACCATCGATGTTACCGTTTCATCACTTGGTAAGGCTAAATCATTAAAAGGTGGAACACTACTGATGACAGCTCTTAAAGGTGCCGATGGAAATGTATATGCAATTGCACAAGGAAATCTTGTTGTGGGTGGATTAGGTGTTGAAGGGGCAGATGGTTCAAGTACAATCCAAGGAACACCAACAGTGGGAAGAATTCCAAATGGTGCTACAGTTGAGAAAAGTGTAAAAAGTTCATTTTTAGAAAACGATAATATAGTTCTAAATCTTCATCAGGCAGATTTTTCACAAGCAGATAAAATTGCTAATACAATAAACAATACATTTGGTCCTGAGATAGCAACTCCAATTGATTCAACCTCAATTAAAGTAAGAACCCCTACTCAAGCTTCTCAAAAGGTCTCGTTTATTGGTTTGCTTGAAAACCTAAATTTTGAACCTGTTACACCAAAAGCAAAAGTTGTTGTTAATTCGAGAACTGGTACAGTTGTAATTGGTGGAGATGTAAGAATATCACCTGCAGCTGTAGCTCATGGAAGTCTTTCTGTAAAAATTCAAGAAGATACCAAATTACTATCAGAAGGAACAGGAACCGTAGTTGGACAATCTGCAACAGTATCTGGAACAGGAGCAACGACAGCGCAAGATACACAGATCGATGTTGATGAACAACCAGCTAGAGCTTTTGTATTTGATCCAGGTATTGAGCTTCAAACTTTAGTAGATGCACTAAATGAAACAGGAACTACTGCTACTGATATGGTGGCGATCCTTGAGGCATTAAGAGAGGCTGGAGCATTAAGGGCGGAACTAATAATTATATAAGAAAAAAGTACAATGAATGTTAATTCTATAAATAAATTTAAAGAGGTAGTTGATAGTAACTTTTCTCAAAGCAAGATAGATGTTAAAAAATCAAAAAATCAGACTTTGGAAGATGTTGCCAAAGATTTTGAATCATTATTTGTTTACCAAATGATGAAAAGCTCCAGAAAAGCAAAGCTTGCTGAAGGAGTACTTTCTAATAGTGCTAATGATACGTATTTTTCTCTTTTAGATCAGGAATATTCAAAAATTATCTCTAAAAATCAAAGCTTTGGTATAGCTGAAGCATTAGTGAGACAATTTGGTGAAAAGAAGGTAAAATAAATGCCTAGCTTATTCGACATAGGGAAAAGTGGATTACAGGCTTACCGACAATCTTTAGCAGTTACAGGTCAAAATATTGCCAACGTTAATACAGAAGGTTTTAAAAAAAGAGAAGTTGGATTAGAAGAAGTAACAGGTGCGGGCGGTGGAGTAACGGAAATATCAGATCAGTCTGGTCTTGGTGTCCGTGTTGAATCAATAAGAAGAGCATTTGATGAGTTTTTAATTGATAAATCTAGACAAGCAAGCTCAATTTATCAAAAAGCAAATACATTTTCTAAAGAGGTAAGTGATCTAGAAAATTTATTGTTACCGACTGACTCAAACCTAAGTACTGCAATAGGTGATTTTTTTAGTTCTTTACAAGATATAGCAGCATACCCAGATGATCAAGCTGCAAGAATTGTTGCAATTGAAAAAGGTAAAGATCTGGCAGGTCAATTTAATCTTTATTCTGATAGAATTGCTAATCTTAAAAATGATATTGAAAAAAAAGCAAAAAATGCTGTTACATCAGTCAATTTACTGGCCCAACAAGTTTCAAATATCAATGGTAAGATCCTAGCCTCAGGGATTGAAGCTGGGGGATCTAACGCCTTATTAGATCAACGCGACCTTTTACTTGATCAACTCTCAGAAGTAACACAAATTACTGTTTCGTATGGTGGGAAAGGACAAGCTGAAGTAAGGTTAGGTAACACTGGTTCCGGTCCAGTAATTGTCAGTTCAAATGATAATCCATCTAAAGGTACAACAGGTACTACAGCTATAGAAATTATTAATCAAGGCTCAAGACTTCAACCTGTTGTTGGAAGTAGTCAAACAGCAACAA
Source organism: uncultured Alphaproteobacteria bacterium (assembly GCA_902595755.1). GTDB lineage: Bacteria > Pseudomonadota > Alphaproteobacteria > Methylaequorales > Methylaequoraceae > TMED13. The sequence continues at coordinate 43,927 of CACJRF010000003.1, forward strand.
ATCAGATTCAGGGTGGAATTATTGCTGGAATGGTTGAAGCATATGCTATAAGTGATGATACTCTACAGGAGATTGATGCTCTAGCGATTTTAGTATCTGAAAGATTTAATGAAGTAAATCAGTCAGGATTAAATTTAAATGGTGAAAAAGGGACTCAAATGTTTTCTGTTTCGAGTTTAAAGGCAGTTGAGAATCCAACCAACAGATCAAGTGTCGGTGTAGCGGTCTTCGTAACAAATCCCTCACAAATAAAAGATGAAGAATTTACAGTGATGTATAATGAAGAATCGGATCTTTGGAATTTATCTTCAGAGAATTTAAAAAATATCGCAACTGGAAAAGAGACGATAGAAACAGATGGATTCAAAATTTCTTTTTTTGGTAATCCTCTTGATGGTGATGAGTTTTCTATTATTGAAGATAGTGCCTCTTCAGGAATGAGTTTTTTACTAACAAGGCCACAAGATTTTGCTGCCGCCTCAACTACTCTTGTTAGCTCAAGCTCAAGCAACACAAGTGATGCACAATTAGAAGAAATAACAAAAATTAATTTTGAAGATCAAACTTTAATCGGTAATGTAAGTAACATATTCTCTAATGGATTAAATCCTGTTACATCAACTGAATTTTCGAAAGATGGTGGTGCTGCAATAATTCAGAATGGTACAGAATTTATAAATTTAAGTTCGTACTCAACTCAACCTGAAATTAAATTTGGTATATCGTCATCAGATATTGAAAACTTAACCAGTTTTACTGTTACGTTAGCAGATACCTCTTCAGTTACAGTTGATATCACTGGTACAGAGTCTATAGAAGATGTCGCTAATATATTGAATAGCAGTAGAGATGTAAATGGAAATGCTCACACATTTCGAACACTTGGATTGTTTGCAGCAGCTGGGGGGTCAACTTTAACAGTAGCAAGTAACGATCAAAACTTCTCATCTGGATCGGTTAGTGCTAGTTCAACAATTAATGGCGTAATAAATAATCCGAGTATTACAACAGCAAGTAAAATACAAATTTTCACACGAGAAGGAAGACACATTGCGGGTACTGTGCTTTCTGAAAGTGAAATTGCAGAACATTTAACTGAGTCTAATGGATTTAATAAGTTTGCGGAGTATAGGGCCGATTATTTAAATGGTAGTGATCTAGAAAAGTATAGAAATATTGAAGTAAATAGGTCTACAGCTACCGGGAATCATATTATAACTTATGGTGCTAATGGAACGGCTGTAAGCGCCCAAAGAGCTTTAAGTACTATTCCGTCAAGTCATGTTACAGCAGCTTACACCTTAGGACTTACCTTATCTGCTAGTTCAAAATCAGAAGATATTACAGTTCCTGTTGAATCTACAGCAGGTTATGTTGCAGGTCTTATAAATGAGAAAGCTAAAACTTTAGGGGTTGAAGCATCAGCTACCACGAGAGTAAAATTATCAGCTCCAAATTACAACGGAACAATTTCATTCACTCTAGAAAGTAAAACAGGAACAAATAATTCTGTTCAAGTTTCTGGATCTGTTCTTACGAATAATCTTACAAATCTTGCTAATAGTATTAATAACTATACTGGAAGAACTGGTGTTAAAGCAAATCTTTCGTCTGATCTAAAACATATAATCTTGGAAAATGAAGATGGAGATGATATAAAAATTACAAATTTTGTTAGTTCAAATACTACAAGTGCTCTTACAATTGATACAACTACATTAGGTGGTGGTGCTGGAACAAATCTCACATCAACTAGTCATGGCTTATCAACTGGAGATAAAGTAGTATATACAGCAGGAGGAACCTCTTTAAATAATTTAAGTTCAGGCACTACCTACTACGCCATCAAAGTTGATGATAATAATTTTCGTCTGGCATCATCCTCTGCAAATGCTTCAGCTGGTACCGCAATAACAGTTGGTGGAAGCGGTAATGGAAATGCTTCCGATAAATTTATTATTCCAATGAATTTAGAGATTTTATCAAGTGATTTTTCGTCAACCTCACAGTCAGTAGATATTGATGGTCTAAGTTACCAAGCAGCACGATTTAGTGGTGAAATAAAAATAGAATCGTCTTCTGCAGTGGTATCAACAAATGACGGTGGCTCTACAACTGTTACGAGCTCAACAAATGCTCTGGAAGATGGATTTTTTTCTATTTCATCATCAACTACAGGAGAAATTAAAACTATAGAACCCGTGGTTTTAGAAGGTGACTTTTCTACAGGAAATTCTGATGGCTCAAGTTCTTCAAGTTCTATATTAAGTTACGGCTTAACAATCCCTGCATCAGGCTCTGGAACATCATTTACAACCACTGTTGATATGTCAGGATTTGATAGCTTAAATACTACTGAAGTATCAACAAAAATTGTTGAAGGTTTAAGAGAAAATAGCCCATCAATTGAAATCTTAGGTAAATCTATAAAAACTTTACCTGATGACGGGGCAAGTTTTAGAATCAATCATGATAACCTTACCTACACACTTACTATGAAAAGTGGAGAAGTAATTGTTTCAGGTGGTGAAGAAGGTAAGGTAACAGCTTACTTTGAAAATCCCGATCCAATAACAATAGATACAACCTCATTAAGTGCTGCAACTACAATTACTAGTACAGAACATGGTCTGGAAACAGGTGATGCAATTACCTATAATGCAGCTGAAAAGGTTATTGTGGACACTACAAATTTCTCTTCTACAACCACAATTCTTGCAAATAATCATGGTTTTTCAACAGGAGATCCAGTTGTATATGATGCCGAGGGAACCCTTGCTATTGCTGGTTTAACTGATGGAACTACCTACTTTGCAATTAGGGTTGATGACAATAATTTTCAACTTGCAACAACAGCTGGAAACGCAACAGCTGGAACAGAAATAACCATTACAGGAGGCCAAGGTGGAAGTACAAGTGACAAGTTTTCAAGTCCTAGAACTGGATTGTTGGATGGACAAACTTACTATGTTGTAAAAACCGACGATCATAATTTTCAAATTGCTGAAACATATACACTTGCTACAAATTCTACACCTTCAGTTTTAACAATTGCTGGAGTAACAGGGGGTAATAGTGAAGACACGTTTGATCCTGAAAAAAATCTTTACATATCAGCAGGAAAAACAATTTCCGGATCACAATTTTCATTTCCAACTGACTCTACTAACGATATAAATGCAACTAACTTTGGTTTGCAACCATCTCTAGTTAATACAACAATAACAGGATCATCCATAACTACACCAAGTGGAAGTGATACAACGCATTTTCATATAGCCATTGAAGATAATTCTAATCCTATTGGAGTATTTGTAAGATCTAATTCTAAAACTGTTGATACTACTGGAATTGGAGGAGCATCTTCAACAATTACGTCAGCAAGTCACGGATTTAAAACTGGTGATAAGCTTACTTATACTGCTGGGGGAACTGCTTTGAATGGACTAACAAATGGAACTTCTTATTTTGTAAAAGTTGTAGATGCAAATACGTTTAGTCTGGCATCAAATTTTGAAAATGCTACAGACTCAAAACCAACTATAATTACTTTTGGTGGAGGTAATGGTCACGCAGCAGATAGTTTCACTGCTGTTTATGCACAGGCTTATCTAAATGATGATTTTACAACTCCTGCTTCCTCGATTGGAATTTCAGCAGAAATAAATCAGGTTGATGATACTAATGCACAAATCACAATCATGAAGGAATCAGATAAGAATACCGTATCCATAGATTCAGTAAGATTTGGAGATGGTGCAACGGCAGAAACATTTGGATTTAAAACTAATCAGATGCACGTCAATGTTATAAACGACAGTATAAGAATTCAGTCATTTACAACGGATTATAGTGCCGCTTCAGCAGTCAATGTAGAGGTTCCTGCCAACAGTGTGAAGTCATTAGTGGGAAACAACCTTTCAATTACAAATTTACCCCCAGAGGATTTAATTGTAATCATGACTGGAAATGGAGCGCGAAAAATTGCTTCAAGTTATGGTGAAGTAAATCCAATCATTGATGAAAGCGATTTAAGGGTAGTAGTTGAGTCATCAAACAGTCAAAAAGTAGAAGTTCTTGATAATTATACAGGTCATTCAATTGCAACGCGCTTGATACCTGATGATGGAATTATTTCTGCAGTTGAAAAAAGTTTACGATTTACTGGTGATACGGATGTAAATGATACTTTTACAATATTGAGTAACAATGAAGGTATTGGTGACAACAGAAATATTCTTAAAATGCTCGATCTTCAAAATTCTGATGTTAATGGTTTAAATTCTGGTAGTTTTCAGGATATATTTAACAAAACTGTAACGGAGGTAGGATCAACAGTAAGAAGTAGTCAAATGGAAGCACAAGATGCAGAGTCTACTAGGGATGAGGCTGAAGCTTTAGAAAATGAGAAGGCAGGTGTTTCCTTAGATGATGAAGCAGCTTCTTTAATTCAGTTTCAACAAGCATACTCTGCTAACGCTAGAATTATTCAAACCGCACGAGAACTATTTGATTCATTGTTAAGGGTAGTATCATAAAAATTAATCGATGCTTAGGCATAGATATTGCTAGTAATAAATTATGAAAATTGGTAATCAACTTTTTAACGAACAACAGCTTAGACAATTTTCCAAAAATATGGAAAATATTCAAAAAGTCCAAGATAAAATTTCATCAGGTAAAAATATTATATTCTCATCCGATGATCCAGTTGGGGCAGTTCAACTCTCCGGTATGAAAGATGTATTAGGTAAAGTTGATAGATTTATTGAAAACTCCAATATTGCTTTAGACAGATTACATCTTATGGATTCTACTATGGAAGCAATTAATAATGTTTTTATAAGAGCTAAAGAACTTGCTGTTCAGGCGGCTAATGATATTTATGGAGTGATGGATAGAGAAGCTATTGCCATGGAATTCGACGAAATGAAAAAAGAATTAATGACTCTTGCTAATACTCAAGATTCATCTGGAACATTTTTATTTGCTGGCTTTAAAACAAAAACCAACCCGTTTGTTGAGAATGCTGATGGAAAAGTTGAGTATAAAGGTGATAGAGGTATTTTAAATTTACAAATTACAGAATCAAGAATGATTGAAACAACCATTGATGGTGGAACAGTTTTTCAAGATATTATTACTACTGAAGGAGTATCGACAGATCTTTTTGCAGCTATTGATAATATTAGCACATCAATTAGAACTGCAAGTAGTGGAGTAGAAGCTGCAAAAGCTGAAGGTATTACAAAAATTAATCTTACAAACGAAGATCCAGGAACATACGCTTTTACAATTACTTCAGGTTCAAAAACATCAGATTTTTCTCTGGATATTACAGGTACGGATTTATCAGATGTTGCCACAGCAATTAATGCAGCAGATCTGGATATAACGGCCACCCTGGAAGATTCAAATACTACTTTAAAATTAGTTAGTGATTTTGGATATGATATTGAACTATCAAATGTTGAAATTGAGGGAATTGATAAAGCTCAGGCGACTCCGACTTCTTTTTTTACTTTTCAACCAGTTGATGCAGCTGACAATGTTTTAGGTAACTCTCAAACTGTTTTTGATACTGATCAGACAATTGCAAGCAGACTTGATGAAATAGTCACTATTCAATCACATGTTTCCAATCAAAGAGCTAAGGTTGGTGCTAGAATGAATAGTTCTGAAAGATTAAGAGATATGCTTGAAGAAAGAAAAATTTTGATAAGTAAAGACATTAGTGATTTAGAGAGTGCAGATTTAGCAGAATTGGTTACTGATCTTCAATCTAAATTAACTAGTCAAGAAGCATCGCAAAAAGCTTTTATAAATATTACTAAATTAAATTTATTTGATTATATAAGTTGATCTTAACCTAGAGGAGAATCTACTTTTCTATTTACAATTTTGCCTAAAATATCAATTTCCTGCTCTTGCTTAATATTCCATCCTGCAGGTGACTGTTCCACCTGCCCTGCCCTAAGCGAAAAACAGTAAGCCTTAAAATCTTTTATTACATTTTCGATACTGAATTTTTTTTCTTTAATTCCTTTAAAGGAATCACTAAAAAGTCCTTTTAATTTTCTCTCTGATCTACCATCAAAATTTAATTTCCAAAAAACATAATGATTTGCTAAATCATGTGCTTCAAACATCGGGTTTTTTCTTTCGGATAAAAAGCGGAGAATTTCTTCTGCTGGACCTGCAATTTCTTCTTTAGCTATTGGCTTATAATATTGAGAAATTCCCTCAGCATATTTTTGGCCTAACATATCTAGAGAATAAGCTTCTGTTAAAAATTCTTTAACTGATAAAGATACACAGATTTCATATATAAAACTCGGACAAAACAATTTATCAGACATACAACACCATTAATCGCATTATACAAAATAATAAAAAAATTCAATAAAAAGTTAACAATTTTTCTGTGTGTCGTTTTAATTATACATCAATTTTAAAAATGGATAAAAAGTTGGTGAAATTAAAAGTTTTAATGGAGAAACAAAAATGACAACATTTTCTAATTTTTCAATAGGTGCTCAAAGTGCAATAGATTCTGCTTTTAAATCAAAAAGAAGTATGACCGGTGCTATATCAAGGTTATCAACCGGTGAAAGAACTCTTCACGGAAATGATCCTGCTGGTGCTTCAGTAGGTGATTCTATGAGATCTCAATCAAGAAGTGCAACTGTAGCAGCTAGAAATGCAGAAAATGGAATTTCCTTTCTTGTAGCTGCTGAGTCAGCTTTAATGGAAATAGCAGTTTTAAATACGAGATTGAGAGAACTTGCTGTTCAAAAACAAAGTGGTTTGTTAGGAACTGCAGAAGTTGCGGCTATAACCTCTGAAGAAAATGCTATTGTTATAGCAGCTAATGAAATAGCAGACACAGAATTAAATAATGTTGATATTTTATCTGAAGTTTCTATAGCCATAAGCACTCCAGGGCAATTAGCTTATGTTGGAGTAACCAATAAGCCAGTGCTTGACTCAGGTGTTTCCAATGTAGATGCACAAATGGCTATAATACAAAAAGGTCTTGGGGAAGTAGGTGCAGGAATTAATGCACTTAAAGGATACCAAAGTAACATGTATTCATATGCCTCAAATGCTGACGCTGCGGCATCAAGAATACTTGATGTAGATTTTGCAAAAGAATCAGCAATTTTAGCTTCAAGTAGTATGTTAAATCAGTCAGCTTTAGCCATGGTTGCACAAGCAAATAGAGCTCAGGCTAATATTTTGTCACTTTTGGATTAAGATCTTTAAAGATTAATACCATCCAAAATGGGGAGTTAATATTAATTAACTTCCCTTATTTAAAATCCCAATATTTTCATTTTAAATAACTAATTTTTTATTCGTTATCGTAGAGGCTACTTCTCATCTTATAGATACAGATTTTGCTTGTTCACCTTTACAGCTGGCATAATTTTTAGCCTTGAGCCATTCAGTTATGGCTATGGTTATGTAAGCGAATTTAACTAATAGTACTGTCCTATAAAGTCAACCGTGACCGTTAAAAAAATAATTTTATTAAAAGAGGGTTAATTTTAAAAAGTTCCCCCTTTTTTATATGACTAAATACTTTCACTTAAAATAACTAAACATTTTTTTTACTCGTCGTTTTAGTTAGTAACATTACTTTATAAACTAAGGAGAAAATAAATGACAACTGTAAGTAATATAGGAATTGGCGCGCACCTAGCTGGTAATGCTGCCGCTAAAGCTAGACATGGAATGAACGAAGCCATTGCTAGATTATCAACTGGAAACAGAGCTATGTATGGTGGTGATGCTGCTGGTCATGGTGCTGGTTTACAATTTAGAGCTGAAGGAAAAAGTGCTTACGTCGCTGCACGAGGTGCAGAAGACGGTATCTCTTTCCTGCAAGCTGCTGAATCAGCTTTATTCGAAATTGCTGCTCTTAACACAAGAATGAGAGAATTAGAAGTTCAATCAAAAAGTGCTTTATTAGGTACTGGTGAAGCTGCCGCAATCGCTGCTGAAGAAACTGCAGTTGCAGCTGCTGGTAATAACATTGATACCTATGCGTTAAATGGTACAGCCCTTTTAACAGCTGCTGTAAATATTATTACCGACCTTGATGGTGGTGTAACAAGTTTGGGTACAGCTGCCGGGCTTACTTTAGCAGCAGATGCTGCTGACGCTCAAACAGCTCTTATCCAAGATGCATTAGGGGACGTAGCTGCTGGTATTGCTGCACTAAAGGGAACTCAAGGTGCTTTGTATGCATTAGCTGCAAACGGTGAAGCCGCCGCTGCTCGTCTTATGGATACAGACTTTGCTGCTATGTCTGCACAACTAGCAAAATTTTCAGTCTTGAACCAATCAGCTATGGCTATGGTTGCGCAAGCAAACCAAGCAAATAGTGCCCTTCTATCTGTTCTACAATAACAGTTAGATAAATCTAATTAAAAGGGGGGGGGTAATTAATTTTAATCCCCCTTTTTTTTTAATGAAATTATGAAAAAAATTCAAATCACTGTTTTTTTATAATTTGATGTCAAAAAATGAACACAATATGTAGTTTATCTCTTAACAAACTTATCCACATTATGTGGAAAACTTAAATTTTATCAATATTACAATTTTGGCATTTTAATTGCACATCATTCCTATGAAAATATTTATAGGAGATATAAATGGTTAGCGTTAGCACAGTCAACAGTAACGCATCCTTAAAGCATATATTAAAAACTGAAAGAGAAATGCTTTCAGCGATGGAAAGAATTTCATCAGGTAAAAGAATTAATAATGCTGGAGACGATGCGGCAGGCGCTGCAATCAGTGACCGAATGATGGCCACTGTTAGAGCTTTGGACATGTCTATTAGAAATGCAATGGATGTTTTGTCTATGTCTCAAGTAGCAGAAAGCGCAATTAACGAGCATTCACAAGCTTTGCAAAGAATTAGAGAATTATCAATTCAAGCGGCAACCGATATTTTAAATGCTGAACAAAGAATTTATTTACAAACAGAAGCTAATCAATTATTAGAAGAAATGGACAGAGTGGCAAGAGATACTACATTCAATGAAATCGCTGTACTTGATGGTACTTTTGCTGATAGACGTTTCCAGATTGGTTCTCATGAAAGAGAAAAAGCAGTTATCTCCGTTGCTAACTTAAGAATTGATCAACTTGGTGCTTATCAAAGTACTACTGATATCCAAGATGCTGGTACTGCTGATAATTTAGCTTCCGAAGGTAATCTTGGAACAGATGCTTCCAATGCTGCAAGTTTAGTTTTGGATGGAGATGATCTAACTATTACTGGTTTAGTTGGTCAAGCCACAGTTGATGTTGCAGCAGGTAATACAGCAAAAGAAATAGTAAATTTAGTAAATGATAAATTTGATAGCACAGGTGTTAGTGCAACAGCAACAACTACAGTCAAACTGCAAGGGATTACTAATGCTGCAGGAAGTCATGTTGTTAGTTTTAACCTTTATGGTAAGAATACTACTTCACAAACAATATCTGCAACAATAACTCTAGGTACAACAACTGGAGCAGCTGATTTAACAAATCTAAGAGATTCATTTAATGCTTACACTGCTAATACAGGTATTAGAGCAACGCTAAGTGCCGATGCCACTGATATTATTTTGGTACAAGATGAAGGTGAGGATATAATTCTAGAGGAAGTAAATTTCGCTAGTGTTACAGATGCAAATACGTTTTTTCGTATGACTGCAATGACACCTGATCAGGAAACTTCAACAACAACTACAAGAGACGTATTAGACGCTTCTCAAACAAATGATTCTATTAGATACAGTGGAATTGTAACATTCCATTCATCACAAACTTTCACAGTTGAGGGTAATGGCGGAGGCGGTCTTTACGAAGCTAGTCCAGGTGTTGCAACTTTAAATAAAGTTGGAACTATTGACATTAGAACAGTTGCTGGTGCTGTGGATGCACTTAAAGTAATTGATAGAGCATTGGATAGAATACATATGGAAAGAGCTAAATTTGGTGCTATTATGAGTCGTATGAACGTTGTTATTGATAATTTAACCAATGTCTCAGCTAATCAAAAAACATCAATGGCTAGAATAACAGACGCTAACTTTGCATTAGAGTCAGCAAAGCTAAGTAAATCTCAGATTCTACAACAATCTGCAATGAATATGATTTCTCAAGCTTCGAGAACTATGCAAAATGTTTTGATTCTATTCAATTAAAACTCTAAATAAGAAAGACGTTTATATGTTATGAGTTCCGTTGATAATAAACCAGAAATTCTATCTCATCTAGGAGTTGGTTCCGGAATCAATACAACCGCACTTATAGACTCACTAGTGGAATCAGAAACTGCTGGTGTTAAACAAGACATAATAAATAAGACAGAGCAATTTGAAGCTGAAGTCTCAGCTTTTTCTACTATTAAAAATAATATAAAAGTTTTTACAGAAAACTTAAGGCTTCTTCAAAGTTCTAGTGACTTAGGTTATGTTGGATCTTCATCTGACACTACAATCGCCACATTTGTAGCAAGTGGAAATAGTGCTGCCCAAACTATTAATTCACAACTGACAGTAAATACGCTTGCAACCCAGCATACTTTGACCGGCCCAACCTATTCTTCAACAAACAATACTGTGGGTGTAAGAACACTCACAATTGATTTTGGAACATGGTCTGCTGACCCAACTGCTGGAGGAGGACAAACACATACTTCAAATGGAATGAGTACAATTCAAGTTACTACAACTGCATCTACTACTCTTCTTCAATTAAGAGATATGATAAATAGTGCGGCTACAGATTCTGATGATAGTGGGGAAAAAGATGTTTCAGCATTTATATTTTACAATGGTACCAATTATATGCTTGCCCTAAAAAGTGAGTATGGGGCAGCAAATGAAATGAAAATTTCAGATAACAGTGCTGGTGCCGATTATGCTTATGATGCAACCGATGGTGCGAAATTGACACAGACAGTTGCTGGCATAGACTCAAGTTTCGTTGTTGATGGTGTTAGTATGACTAGAAATAGCAATACTGTGACAGATCTTTACCCTGGACTTTCACTTGAACTATTAAAAACGTCGGCATCACCTATAACTATAAAAAGTCAAGTAGATTTGACAAAAGCAACTGAAGCTATTGAATCGTACGTGTTGACTTATAACGATATTTTTAATTCATTTGAGGATTTGAGAAGATCAAACGCACAAGATCCAGAGAATACAGGAATTCTTTATGGTGATTCATTGTTACGATCAATAATGCATACTTTACGAAATAGTGCTTCCAATGAATTAGCTGGTTATGCCGGTGGACCTTATTATTTATCAAATTTAGGAATTAAAACAAATAGAGACGGAACACTTTCATTTGCTAACCCTGATATGTTAAAGCGGCAGTTTGAAAATAACTCTGAATCTCTTAGAAGTTTCTTCAAAGATCAAATTGTATCTGATAATACAAATATCAGTCCCGTTATTTATTCAGTAGCAGATACAGTGCCTGGATCCTACGCTGTTGTAAGCGATGGATCAAGTGTAACAATTGGGGGAGTTGCAACAAGCAATAGTGGAACTCAATATACAGTTGCCTCGGGGAATCCTAATGGCATTGTAATTGATATACCCGCAGGAACCGGTGCTACTAGTGGAACACTTCATTATGGTAGAAGTTTTATTACTCTTCTTGAAGAACAGTTAACTGCATATACGAAATTTAATGGTTTAATTGATTCTAAAATTGAAGGTAATAACGCAAGATTAAAAGATTTGGTCAAAAAGCAAGAAGCATTGGATGGTAAAATTGCGAGTCTATATGAAAGGTACAGAAATCAATATTCGTATATGGAAAGCTCTATTGCATCATTACAAGAAACTGGAAATATGTTGGAAAGTGCCTTTAAACAAAGTGATTAAATAAATCCTAAACTTTTGAAGTAGTCTGTCGTTTTAATTTATATAAATTAAAAGGAGCAGTTATGAATAATAAAGATTCAGGTATGTTTTTAATTGAAAACAAAGAACTTACCGTAAATGCATTAAGTCATGTGGAAGGAGCTTTAACAAAATCTCTGAAAAATTTGAATCTCATTAATGAAAACAAATCTAATAAAGATTTTAATCTTTCAGGAGTTTGTAAGGAAACGATTTCACTCCTTGCTTTTTTAATTAAGACCCTAGAGAATGATGATAAAACTACAAGGTTATCTAGAGATTTAGATTATTTATATAAACACTGTATCTTTAGTTTGATAAGGGTCAGGGATCATAATGATTATGAGTTTCTTAAAGGTTCTATAAAAGTATTATCAGAAATTTCAGAAGGTTGGGAAAGAGTAACTGCAGCAGTTGTAAATAATCAGGGAAATTAAAGAGATTTACAATGTCTTTAGCTCTATACCCTGCAATTAAATTAGGTAAAACTGAGCAAAAAATTAGAGAATCCATATCAAGATTATCTACTGGATTAAATGTATTAGCTGGAGGCGCTAGCGGAGATTTTTCACAAGGAATTGCACTTAAAACAGAGGCAGGAGCACATAAACAGGTAGCATCAGCAACAAGTACAGCACACGATATACTTTTAGCTGCAGAATCCGCACTACTGGAGTTAGCTTCACTTGCAACGCGATTAAAACAAATTGGTTTAGCTGATACAGACACAACTAATAGTGCTTCAGACACAGCTGCATTAAATGCAGAAGCTGTTGCTGTTAGTGATACGATTGATGATATCGTAACATCATTACGTTTCAATAACTTAGCTGTACTTGATACTTCTGCAAAAACCTTTAATATCCCAAAAGATGTAGATGGAAATACTACCGCAATTAAAACAACTAATGGAATTACAGCAACAAATATTACGGATGCTACAGGTTCAAATACTGTAGCAGATACGGCACTAGATGAGATAAAAGAATCCATGGGATTTGTTTCTGGACATTTAAATTCAATGCTAGCATACAGCGATCTGTCGAGCTCAATAGAAGCAATCGAATTACAGGCAGCTGCACGATTGATGGATACAAAATTTGCTACAGAAACTGCTGAGTTATTTAAAAATCAATTAATTAGCAAATATGCACATTCAATGATTTCTAAGGGTAATGAGTCTGAAAAAGATAAATTATTAGTAATTATTTAACATTTTTTTATTTGAGACGTTTTAAGTTTAAATTTAAGGAGTTATGGATATGAATACAAATATTAAAAAAAGCACAGAACAATATGAAATCATTTTGAAACTTTATACTGGACTAAATGATAATCTAAAAAAAATTAACCAAAAATTTGCAAAAAATAAAGAAGATAATAGTATTACACAATTAGCTTATAAAATAGATAAAATTGCAGCAGCTCTTCAGCTTTCATTAGATTTTGAAAATAAAGATGCTAAAAAACTTTCAGAGAATTTAAGAGACATATATAGACATATCAGGCTTGCAATGAAACTAATTTATGAAAACAAAAATTTTAAGCTTTTGAAGTCAGCATCTGACGTATCATTTAGCCTCAAAGATTCATGGGCAAAAATTAGGCCTAGTATTTAGTCTTTATAAATTGTTCTCTTTATAATACTATAAGTTTAATGATAAAGAGAATTACATCAGTTATTATAACTGGGCTATTCGTTGGGACTTTAGTTGCACTCTTGGTACAATTTTTTTTGTATTCTGTCGATTTTCTTGCAACACTTTTTAGAAAAAACTATGATGAGATAAATTTTGAGGATGATTATTCCTATTTTAGATTTTTTATTTATTTTTTTGCTATTCCAATATTTATAGGTGTGTTAGTTGGGTTAATAAGAAATCTTAATAAAGATAAGAGATGGCATGGCCCACCTGACGTAATCCTTTCAGTCCACCAAGATAATAAAGAACTAAATATAAAATCAGGTTTTTTAACTACAATAGCTTCAATATTATCTATATCCATAGGGAGTTCAGTAGGGCAATACGGGCCATTGGTTCACTTTGGAGGAACGATTGGTGCAGAAATAAAGAAGCTATTTTCGTTTGCCCCTGATTATAAAATTCTTGTAAGTGCTGGAGTTGCGTCAGCAATATCTTCAGGGTTCGGTGCTCCACTTGCTGGATTAATTTTTGCTCGTGAAGTAATACTGCGTCATCAGTCTCTTGCCAGTTTCTCCCCTATACTTTTATCATCAATAATTTCATATGTAATAACAACCAGAGTATTTGATTTCGAACCAGCATTTGAAATTCCTTTTGTGGGAATAAATACATTCGGTGAAATTATAATTCTAATTTTTGCTGGATTATTTGCAGGAATTTTTGCAAGTTTTTATTCATATCTTTTAACAACTAAAAAACTTAACTTTCTTAACTTTGGAAATAAGCCTTATTTACTTCCGGCTTATGCAGCTCTTGTATGCGCATTAGTATCAATTAAATTTCCAGAGGTTACAGGGATCGGAGCTGAAACAATTAATTCGTTACTAAACTTTGAATTTAATTTAACAACTGCTCTAATATTTTTATTTTTAAAAATCAGTTTAACTACTATGTGCATTAGGATGGGCTTAATTGGAGGAATATTTGCCCCTGCCCTTTTTATAGGATCTAGTTTAGGAGTTATAACTTTTTACATTGGTTCAGTATTATTTCCGGATATCAATCCAACAATTATTATTATTTCTTCAATGGCAGCTTTAGCTAGTTGCATAATAGGAGGTCCAATAGCAAATGTATTAATTGTATTTGAATTGACATCAAATTATGAAGCTGCCTTATCATCTGGAATTTGTATCGTAGTGGCAACAATAATTTCATCGCAGCTTATAGGTCAATCAACATTTGATAGACTTCTTAGAGCTAGGTCAATCGATATTCAAGACGGTAGAGATATCCTTTATCTTAAAAATGTTATGGTTAAGAATATTATAAATAAAGGTTTTCTAAAACTACATGGAAATACAAGCGTTAAAGACGCTATAGAGATGTTTAAAAAATGTAAATGTAGCGAGGCATACTTTACTAATGAAAAAGATATATTGAAAAATAAAATTTTGTTAATTGATCTGCTTGATTTGAAAGGTTCTAGTTTGATCAAAGATGTTGCATTGCAGAAATCTATAATTATAAATTCTGATGAAAACCTTATGACTGTGATGGAAAAGTGTAAGGATTTTGTTGGTGAATCTATACCTGTAACTGACAAAAGTCAAAAATTACTAGGTGTTTTCAGCGAGAATGACCTTTTCATATACTATTCAAAAGCTCAAGAGATTAGAAAAACTGAAGAAACTAAAGCATAAAGTCGACGTTGTTTCTTTGACTTGAAGAAGAAGTTTTCAATGTTGATATGAAATAATACCGAGTCATTGCTTCATTGTGAATATATCTTGGACCGTTATTTGATCTAGATTTTAAATAGGATTCGGTAGAAACCGCACTTGGGGAAAGTTTGGGACTGTAAAGCTTTTTTTTTAAAAATTCTGCATTCTCTCTACTATATGGGCTAATATTTTGGGTATTTTCAATTGGTTGTGAAATATTTCGATTAACCGTGTGATGTGGCACACCTTTTGCTAAATTATCTGTATGTTGGTGAACTATTGGATTAACGTAAGTATAATTAGTATTTAACATAATTTAAAGATTAACCTATGAAAAAAAATCTTGCAAAGAAATTATATAAAAAAATATCAACAGGTGGTATAGAACATGAAAATCCTTTTGATATTTTTAAGAAAGTTAATTACGAGTTGTTGCGTTCTATGAAGATTGTTGCGGAAAAAATTAAAGATAATAAGGTAGATGAAACAAGACAAACAAACTTTTGTAGAGCACTCATCATTATTTATACAATACAAACTAGCCTAAACTTTGACAAAGATGAGCAAACCTCTGCGGACTTATTTAGATTTTATGAATATTGCAGAACCAAACTGATTAATGGTATGTCTAACTTATCTTATAAAGATATTTATAAATCTGTCGTTAGTTTAGATAAGATGTTTGATTTTAAATATATTAACTAAGAGGTAAAATGTTATCAGATTTTTTAATAGAAAAAGATGCCAAAAGTGAATCCCCAGAAATAAGGACTCAAATAAAACGTCTTGAGAATTTAAGCATCTCTATGAGTAATCTTATTGCGAGTGGGAATTCTGATAAAATAATACATTTAGAGAAAATTAGAAAAAAAATTATAACAGATATAATTAGTACAAAGAGGGTTATTCCAAGTGAACATAAAGACGCATTTAAAAATTTAATTCATTTAAATGATAAGATTATTAATGAGATGAAAATGGAAAAAAAAAAAAAACTTCAAAAAATTAATAAACAAATAAAATTTTTCGAATCAACAAAATCTTACTAGAATTTATTATTATCGGGATCAATATAATCACCTAATCTACAGTTGATGCTTGATATGCTCTCCCAAGTATCTATTTGAAAGTTTAAACAAATTATTGAAGAAGTATTGTACATACTTGGATGTTTTCTTAAACTAGAATTTGCATTACATAAAAAAAAATTCATAATTTCAATTATTATTGGTTCGTGAGTGATAAGTAAAATATTCTTAACATCTTTATTTATATACTTTAATTTTAGTAAAATACTTTCCAGATTCCCATCATATAGATTTCTATCTTCTACTATTTTTAGTTTTTTTTTATCAAAAGCTTTATTTAATATTTGAAGTGTTTGTTTTGTTCTTTTCGATGGTGAGGTAAAAATTATATCAAAATAAACTTTTTGTTTTAATAATTCTTTAACTACCAAATTTGTTTTAAGAATTCCTTTTTTTGAGATTTCTCTACCAAAATCATCTCCTCCATAACCATGTACATGCGAATCAGCATGTCTCATTATAAATAATTTTAACATAAACTATTCAGTAAAAATTAATTATTATTTTAACCATTCATATTTTTTTTTATAAATATCTAAAATTTTATAGTAATCTTTATATTTACTTAAATATTTTTTAGAAACAACTTCTTTAATTTGATGTTTAGAAGCTGTAAGAGAAAAAAAGTTTTTTTCTTTCGATTCTGAAGGTTTTTTTTTATTTTTAATATCTAAAAAATTAAATAATTTGCTAATCTCTATTTTTTCATTTTTTACTAGCTTGGAATGATTAATCTCAAATGTTATATCTTTATATTTTTTTTTCTGTTTTTTCATCAAAATGAAATACTGCTCAACATATTCTAATATATTTTCAAGATGGAATGACCAAGGTAGTTCGGAAAAATTCTGTTTAAATATTGCTATTATATTTTCTTTGATATCTCTTGTAGAATGGATAAATTTTGCCTTAGGAAAAATATCTATTATTAAATCCATATATGTAAAATTAGGTAATGTTTTATCACAAAATGTGGGGAATTCATTCAAGCTATTAAAATTTCTACAATATAATTTATAAAGAGATTCCTTAACATCACTTACATCTGTTTTATTTAAAAACATATTAATCAAACTAGATTCCTCACAGCAAAAAATAGAATAAGAATTACAAATAATTTTTTGAACAAGTGTAGATCCAGATCTGGGCAAACCTATAATAAAAATAGGTGAGACGGTTGAATTTCTAAATTTAGTAAGATTATTTTTACTCATAAACTTAATTTGTTTTTTATATCTATAAAGTGGCATATTATATTTTAAGATTCTTGCCTTTGAAGGGGGAGAAAGATACTTTTTTTTAAAGGCCGCATTCTTGATATAATTTAAAATTCTGATTTCCTCCATTATTCTTTTCTCAAACTCCATTTTTTTGGATAAAACAAATCCATAACATTGAAAATCATAGTAATGCATTACTCTCTTTTCAAAATCTGCATTTAAATTGTAGTTGAACTCAGCATCTATGTATTTTTGTTTTATTTGTTTTAGATCAAGATGATCATTTGATAGCACACCCAAATTGATCTTTGCATATTCCTTATTAATAAAACTACATTTATCTATAAATTTTATTATTTTATCCTTATCATACAAAGTTGAAATAAATTTGTATTCGATTGTTTTAAGAAAATTTTTATGATCAGTTTGTTTCTTTAATTTTTTTAACTCTTTCAACCCTTTTTGTGGATCATCTCTGAGAAATGAGAGTAAATAAGATTCTATCAATGATGGTTCTTTATAATTTGTAATTAATCTTCTTAAAATTGAACGTCCCTCATAAAACTCTGCATATAAATACATTTTATTTAATGCTAACCTTTCATAGCCTCTGTAATAATTAGGAAAGTATTCGATGGATAATGAAGTTAATTTATTCGCGGACTTATAATCTAAAAGAATATTTGACGAAAGTTTTGACAGTTCCACAAAAATATCTTTACATGACTTAAAATCAAATAAACTATGCTTTCTTATAAATTCTTGAACAATATTACTAGCTGTTTCCAGTTCCCCTAATAATATATGATTTAAAATTTTATGAAGTATTAATTTACATGAAAAATTGTTTATTTTAATACAGGTATCCAGAAATTCTAAGGATAATTTATATTGATGTGTATTTTTAGCAATTAACGCTAAGCTAAATATTGAATTGATATCTTTTGGATTATCGTTTAACTTTACCTGCAAAATTTGAATATTATTATTTATTTTATTTTCATATGAGTGTTTTAATTGCTCGTAATAATTCATGACTATTATGTGTTTTAAATTAGTTAAGTTAAATAGTAGAATGCGATTTATATGCCAAAAGATATCAAAAATATAAAATTAGTAATTTTTGATGTTAATGAGACTATGTTTTCATTAGCTAATATTAACTACCTATTTAAAAATTTTGGTCTTCCTCCCAATACATCAGATCTCTGGTTCGCAAATGTACTTAAAGAGGGGTTTGCGTGTTCTTCACATGGTAGCTTCTGTAGCTTTATTGATATTGGTGCAAATGAATTAAAAAAATTATTTTTAAAGTTTGAATTGAAATATAAAAAAACTCATTTTAACATGTTACTTAACGAACTTTCTAATTTGAATATTCATCACGATGTAGCAGAGTCTATTAAAATTCTTCATAAATATGGTTTAAAAATTGTAACACTTACCAATGGCTCAAAAAGCAATACACTTAAACTAATTAAAAAAAATAATATGTCTAAATATATAAATAGATGTTTTTCTATTGATGAAATTAAATTATGGAAACCAAATAAAAAAATTTACCTGCATGTTTGTAATAAGATGAGTTTTTCGTCATCAGATGCTATGATGATAGCTGCGCATGCTTGGGATGTAAGTGGAGCGAAAAATGCTGGATTGAAAACTGCCTACATTACTAGGTATGAGAAAATACTTGGAAGCATTTACCCAAAACCAGACATAGTTGCACAAGACTGTCTATCTGTAATTAACAGAATTAAATTTAATTAATTTTCCATTTTATACTACAACCTGCACTCGAAGACTGTTCCTTCGGTCCTTCACCAGTTTTGGATATTTTTATCATTGCATTAAGTAGGTCATTTGTTTTACCAATAAACTGTAAGTTATTCATTAAGCCTAGTCGCCCCCTGTAGTTGAGTTTATTATCTGAATTAAATCCAAAAAAGTCTGGGGTACAAACTGCGCCGAAGTTTTTACTTACTTCTTGAGTTTTGTCAATTAGATAAGGAAATTTAAATTGGTGTTTTGTTGAAAAAAAATTCATATTTTCAAAGCTATCTTCTGGATATTTTTCTGCGTCATTTGGCATAATTGCTATTGATTTAATATTAAACTTTTCTAATTCATTTGTCGTTTCAACAATTTTATCAATTATCGCTTTTACGTAAGGACAGTGATTACAAATAAACATAATTAATGTTCCTGACTTACCAACTAAGTCCCTACTTTTCAAAACTGTTCCATCTATATTCATTAACTCAAAGGAAGGCATTACTTTTTCTTGATCACAAATCGGCGAATTTAATAATACCATTAGTTTTCTCCTAGTAAATGAACAAGAACTTCTCTTTTTTTACTCGATGTTCTATGCTCAAGCAAGTAAATAGCCTGCCATGTTCCTAATATAATCTTTTTATCTTTTAAACTCAAAGAAATATGAGTTTGTGTTAACAGGGATTTTAAGTGTGCTGGCATATCGTCAGGCCCTTCTGTACTGTGAAAATAATTTCCTTCAGGCGCGATTTTTTTGAGGAAAACTGAAATATCTCTTAAAACATTTAGATCCGCATTTTCCTGAATCATTAATGAACAACTTGTGTGAAGTATACTTAAATTGAGAAGTCCATTTTTAATCTCATATCTATTAATTAAATTGTAAATATCCTGCGTTATATCTATAATTTCACTTGGAGATGTATTAACAATTAATTTTTTTAAAACTTGTAACATTTAGTACACTATATTAATCTATCATACTAGGAAATGAAGGAGAATCTAAAATGGCTAAAGATAAAGTAAAAATCGATCCAAGTAAAGTAAAGCAAGTAGACCTAAAAAGTGTTTTCTCTAAAGTTTTGGATAAATTAAAATCTAAATAATACCCAATGAAAAAGATCTGGATTGAGTGCCAAAAATGTGGCTCAATTTTCTGGGTTTTTTCAGATGAGGTAAAATCAGTCTACCCAAAAAGTTCGTTGAACTACCAAATATGTTCCGGTTGTGAATCAAAACTAGATGATCGGTGAATGATAATTGAATATTTTGAGGATCTAAAAAGTCAAATAGGACTTTATTTTATCATAATAAAAATTATTTTTTATTTTATTATTGGTGCCTTAATTATTTATGTCTTAAAGAAAATATCAAATTTATTTAGTTTTTTTTTTAGATTTCTTAAAAAGGATTCATTAAAAAAAAATATTTATTTAATTTTTCAAACTATTATGTTCATAATCATCTCAATATTTATTGGCTGGTTTGTAATTTATTTATATTTTAAATGAAATTTTTTTTTGAATATCTTTCCACTGTTCTTATAGCTTTCTCTTATACTTTTTTAATAAGAAATCACGTATATTTTGGAGTCGTATTGGGAACTGGAACTTTAATAATGGTATTATTAAATATAAGTATAATAAAATCAGAGCTACCAAAATATAATTTTAAACCATTTTTAATATTGGTCATCAGTTTTTTCATTGCCTCATTGAACTCAATCATGATTGGAAGATCGTTGGCAGTTTTTATTTATTTAGTATTAATTATTATATTCAGTTTTTTCATTTATATATCTATCTCTAAAAACCAAGTTATAAAAGAAAGGCTTCTTCATTATTTTGTCATATCTATTTATGTAAATTTATTTATCGTCACAGTTTTTAATTTCATTAACTGGGATTTAAAGTTTATAGATACAAGTGAAATTAAAAGGTTTAAGGGTTATCTAAATATTTTGACAATCCTAGTTTTAATCCTACCTTTTATAAAGAAAACAAAAATAAATATTATTGCTTGTATTTTTTTGATACCTAATTTATGGCTAAGTAATTGTAACTCTGCAATTCTAGGTGTCTTAATATCATTGGCAGCTTTATCAATTTTTTATATTTATAAAAATATATTTAGATTTAAGATATTATTTTACTTTTTACTTTTTATTTTAATAACTTTTTCTTCCCAAATATTATTAAATCTTCCGGAAAATTTAGATAAGGAATCAATTCAAACACAAAAATTTATAGTTCCAACTTTTTTAGTAGATGCTCATAGACAATACATTTGGAGTTTTAGTATTAAAAAAATTTCTGAAAAACCATTATTGGGTTACGGACCAGATACTTCTAATTTTATTGAAGGCAGTCAAGAAATTATAGGATCAAAATATACTGGAACTATGCCATATATCCCTAGTCATCCGCATAACTTTCTACTAGAGATTTTCTTAGACACTGGAATAATTGGGCTAGTTGTGTTTATAATTTTTATTTTTTATTATAATTTTCAAATCTTTAGAAAATCGAATAGCAACGGGAAGTTTTTACTAATTTTATTTTTTTTTTATTTTTGGGGCTCTTCTTTAGTCAATTTTTCTTTCTGGCTTGGATGGTGGCAAGTGAGTTATTTTTTTATAACTGCGCTTATAAGCTCGATTAATTTATCCAAAAACCAAAAGACTTGAATTGAATAAACTTTTTTTGTCTATCTTGTCATAAAATTTTAAAATATCTATATTAAAAAGCATTTTAAAATTTTTATCATGATGAAAAAAAATTTGATTGCTTCTCTCAACGCTATTAATTATATTAACAAAATCTTCTAACGTTGGTTCTCTGTTCTCCTTTGAACAAATCCCTAATAAAATAATTTTTGAAACAGTTGCTAGAAAAATTGACATATAGAAATTATACTTGAGAAATGAATTTGGATTTGTGAGTATATGTGCATAACCTAAAATTTCATTTAAAAAAAAGTTTCTAAATATATGATTATTCTTTTGTTCAAACCTACAAAAATATTCCTGATTGATCTTTTTCAAATTCTCTATAGCATAATCTATATTATCAAACCTACCGACTAGTTCTAGATAACTATTTTCAATTAAGCTAATTAATTTTTGAGTATAAAAGTTACTACAAGTATGTTTTAATTTAATCTGATCAATAATGTTGAAAATATCAGTTAAAAATAAAATTTTAAGGTTAGAATTATCAAACGCTATGATATCGATGTCACAAAAATTTTCATAAAAAAATTTGTAAATCTCGTCAAATTGTTTTGAATTCTGAGAAATATTTAGTTGTTCTTCTAAAAGTTTATTAAAAATAACTAAAGAATTAAGATAACTTATCTTTTCATTTTGAAGTAATTGATACACCTTATTAATTATTAAGTTCCCAGTATTTGCAAATGGAGTTTCAAATTTCTCTGACACCAAATTAAACTTTTTTTTTTTATAAAATTTATCCTCATAAATTTCCATTGAATTTTTATTTGATAAACAAAGTCTTGCAGCTTCTGGACAGGACACACTTAATGTTACAAGTTTATTTTCTTTAAAATTTATATTTTTTCTTGGGAAAGTGTAACAGGTATGAGATAAGAAATCCTCTCCATATTTCTTTTGAATACTACATAATCCATCATTTCCTAAAAATGAGCAATACCCATCTTTTCTCGACTTAATAGATGAGAAATGTTTTTCAGTTGGATTATCTTTTTTTTGCAAAAGGTTAGGTATATTCGTGATCCCTTCTATTTTTATTTTTTGATATTTAGAATGAGTTTCTTTATCTATGTCAATAGTCATCCCATGACAACATGTCTCAGGGCATTTTGAACCAAGGCATGAGAATTTATTAACATATTGTGGAGAATAATTGACCATACTTTTATGGTCGCAAAATATATGCCAATTTTTTTGAAGATAATAAATTTAATCTGGTCTAAGAATTGCACTAAGATTTATCAAAGATTATAAAATGTTAAGAAAAGTAGAAAAATTAGACGTAAATTATCTCAATAATGACTCTTTATTAAGTAAGGAGTTCTGGGTTAATCTTAATCCCTATTTGAATATCGAGAATATTTTTTATGATAATCAATCAATAATTTCATATAAAAACCTCGCTCAAGATAAAAATCATCTAATAAAATTAGGATATTTACATAAAAAAAAACCAAATTTTAAAGTTCCAATTCTATCAATGAAAAAATCTATAGGCAATATAGTTAATTATAAATTACCTCCTGTTTTTGCATTTGTTTATGATGAATTCTGGTATACTCAATTTCAATTGCAAATGTTACTTGAGGAATTTCTCGATAAAAATTATAAACAACTTCCTGATTTTTGGGCATGGCATGTGAGTAGTGGTCAATCAGGATGGGCGCCTCATAGAGATAAAGGTGAAACATCTTTATTTAAGAATAACAAACCAAAATCTCTTACGGTATGGATTCCCCTTAGTAAAGCCTCACCAGATAATAGTTGTATGTATATACTTCCAGCGAATAAAGATAATTTTTATAATAAACCTAAATTGAATTCAGATTTACCAGGAGTCGTTTCTGATATAAAAGCACTTCCTGCTGAAGCTGGTGACGTTTTAATGTGGACACAAGAACTTTATCATTGGGGTTCTAGTTCAGGCCAGGACAGTCTTAATGATCCAAGAATAAGTATAGCATTTGAGTTTCAAAGATCTGATATTGCACCATTTAATACTTTTTTACTAGAACCTAATCTTCTACCTACATTTAATGAACGTTTAGTCCTAATATCTATGCAAATTTTACAATACACACATATGTATGGTTTTAAAAAAGACCTAGTATATTGGGCACAAAGTTATATAGAAAAATATAAAGAGAAATTGTCTTTAGTATAATATTTTTATTTTTAAATAACCTCTTAAATGATAAACAAGTTTGTAAAATAATTAATTCTAATAATCAAAATGTACTTTTTTATTATTGAACTTTACAAAAAAGTATGTCCATCCGTATATTGATGATAGTTTATAACCATTAGAAGTAAAAAATTTATAGATTTTATTATTAGTTGGAGGACATTTTTCAGAATGTATTTCAATAGATACAAGCTCCGGAGAATATTTTTTTATAGCAAAGCCATCAAGTACATTTTCTTCATTTCCCTCAACATCAATATTTAAATAATCAATTTTATTAATCTCATGATTTTTAAGGATTGTGTTTAGACTAAGCTGCTCTAATCTAAGTACAGTTGGTTCTTTATTTACACTTTTTTTTGTATATTCTTTAAATTTTTTATCGACTGTATTCATTGAGCAATTATCATAAAAAATATACGCATCTATCATAGATTCATTTTTTCCTACTGAAATATTTAAATTTATATCTTTCGATCTAATCAATTTATTAAGTTTTATTGATCTAGGAGATATATCAACTTTGACTCCTTTCCATCCTCTTTTGTATAAAAGATATGTTAGTGATCTACTTTTTGGAAGATTACAGCCTATGTCCACATAAAATCCTTTTTTTTTTTGCTGAAAAAAATAGTCTACAAAGAGATCTTCTCCAAAACTTTCAGAATATGATTTTTTGTATTCACCAAAATAATTTTTTATTAATTCATAAAAAAATGAAGATTTAATTTTTTTTCTAATTTTTTTAAGCATTCTACTTATTATTCAAATTCAATGGTACCCGGAGGTTTTGAGGTATAATCATAACAGACTCTATTAATTCCTTTGACATTATTAATAATTTCTGTTGAACAGTTTTGTAAAAATGATTTATTAAAACTATATGGTTCAGCCGTCATTCCATCAGTAGAAGTTACCGCTCTTATTACACATATTTTTTCATATGTTCTATTGTCTCCCATGACCCCAACTGTCTTGGTTGGTAATAAAACACAAAAGGCTTGCCATATTTTATCATAAAGTTTTTTTTGTTTTAATAACCTTATAAAAATATCATCAGCTTCTCTTAACATCTTCAAGCTTTTTTCATTTACTTCACCTAGAATTCTTATGCCCAGGCCTGGACCTGGGAAAGGATGTCTTCTGATGAATTCATCAGGAATTTTTAATTCTCTTCCCAAACCTCTGACTTCATCTTTAAACAGCTCACGTAGAGGTTCTACTAACTTAAGTTTCATTTTTTTGGGGAGTCCACCTACATTATGATGAGATTTAATTGTTACAGACTTATCACCCATGTTGGAAACAGATTCTATGACATCTGGATAAAGTGTTCCCTGAGCAAGAAATTCAGTATTCTTATCATTAAGTGAATTTTTTTCAAAAATTCTAATAAAAATTTTTCCAATAATTTTTCTTTTTTTCTCAGGGTTAGTTACTCCCTGTAATTCTTTAAGGAATATTTTTTTTGCATTAACCACTTTTAAATTTATATCATATACTTTAGTGAATAAGTCTTTAATTGTTTTAACTTCATCTTTTCTCATTAGGCCTGTATCAACTAATATACATTTTAGATTTTTTCCAATTGCTTTATCTAATAAAATAGCAGTAACCGTTGAATCAACTCCACCCGACAAACCACAAACAACTTTTTTATCATTGATTGTATCTTTTAATTTTTGAATTATTTCTGTTTTAAAGGATTTCATATTCCATGTTTTTTTACACTTACAAATATCAAAAATAAAATTACCTAATATTTTTGTTCCTCCAACTGTATGCGAAACTTCTGGGTGAAACTGTACTCCAAAAATTTTTAGTTTTAAATTTTGTATTATTACTGAACTACATGATTGAGTTGAAGCAATTCTCTCAAAATTTTTTGGAAGGTTCTCTACATGATCACTATGACTCATCCAAACCTGTGATTTTTTTTCTTTAACATAAACGTTTTTAATTAATGGCGAACTTTTAGTAACTGATATTTCTCTTCTTCCAAATTCCCTATCTTCTGATAACCTAATTGTTCCTCCAAAATTTTTAGCTATCAATTGAAGTCCATAACATATTCCAAGAATTGGAATCGAACTCTCGTAAACAAAATTAGGCAATTTTGGGGAATCCTTTAAATTTACAGACCTTGGACCTCCTGAAAAGATAACTCCTTTTATATTATTACTCTTTAAATTATCTTTTTTTACTTTAAAATAAGGCATAACCTCACTGTAAATTCCTAACTCCCTGATTCTTCTAGCAATAAGTTTGGTTACTTGAGAGCCAAAATCTATAATTAGAACTCTATCCATTATTTGTTTGTTTGATAATTTGGCGACTCTCTAGTAATTGAAATGCTATGTACATGACTTTCACTTAAACCTGAAGATGTGATTTTAACAAATTTCGATTTTTTTCTAAATTCGTTAAGATTTTTATTACCAGTGTAACCAAGTGACGCCTTAACACCGCCTACAAGTTGTTCTATAATCTTTTCCAAAGCACCTCGATAAGGTACCCTACCCTCTACCCCCTCAGGAACAAACTTATTTGAATCTGTTATATCTTCTTGAAAATATCTATCTGCTGAGCCCCTACCCATTGCACCAAGAGACCCCATACCTCTATACGATTTATAGGTTCGACCATTTGAAAGAAATACTTCTCCAGGCGCTTCATCAGTTCCAGCAAATAACGATCCTATCATTACAACATCTGCACCAAATCCTAAGGCTTTCGCAATATCACCTGAATATTTTATTCCTCCATCAGAAATAATTGGAATTTTATTTTTTTTTGCAACACTAAATACCTCAGAAATAGCATGTAATTGTGGTACGCCAACACCAGCTACAATTCTAGTCGTACAAATTGAACCTGGACCAATTCCAACTTTCAAAGCATCCGCACCACTTCTAATTAAATCTTTAGCAGCCTCAGCAGTAGCAATATTTCCGACAATTACAGGTAAGTTAGGATTTGTTTTTTTAATCTTGATTAAAGTATCAATAACATTTTTAGAATGCCCATGCGCTGTATCTATAGCTATAACGTCCACACCTGATTTTTTTAGAAAATTAAGTCTTTCTATTCCTTGTTCTTCACCAACACCTATAGCTGCACCCACCCTCAATCTCCCAAAACTATCTTTAGTAGCTAATGGAAACTTTTTTGCTTTATCAATATCTTTAACTGTAATCAAACCAATACATCTATAGTCATTATCAACAACAAGAAGCTTTTCAATTCTGTGTGTGTGCAATAATTTTTTAGCATTATCCATGGAGATATTTTTTTTTACTGTTATTAGATTCTCTTTTGTCATTAAAGAATTAACTTTCTGTTCAAGATTATTGGCAAACCTAATATCTCTATTAGTTAGAATTCCAACCAACTTTTTTGTATTTCTCTCAACTACTGGAATACCTGATATATTATATTTTTCTTTTAATTTGATAGCATCCATCAAAGTGCTTTCAGGATAAATAGTAAATGGATCTACGACCATACCCGATTCAAATCTTTTAACCTTAAGAACCTCATTCGCCTGCTTTTTAAAACTTAAGTTTTTGTGAATAAAACCAAGACCACCCATCTGTGCAATTTTTATTGCCATTGATGATTCTGTAACGGTATCCATTGCAGCTGATACTAAAGGGATATTCAATTTTATTTTTTTTGTAAGAGATGTATGAAGTTCAGCTTTGTTAGGTTGTATTGACGATTTACCTGGGACTATTAGAACGTCATCGAATGTTAATGCTTCTTTTAAATATTTCATAAAATAATTTAAACGATAATTTAAATTTATTAAATAAATAATTATTTTTTTTTGGCAATTATATACGTTTCAGGCGATTCCTTTCTTGACGCTTGTGGTTTAAAATATTTAATAGACTTAAAAATTTTAGATATTCTATCCATAAGTTCTCCTTGTGCTCCTCCTTGGAAAATTTTGCAAACAAAAAATCCATTTTTTTTTAGAAATAATTCAGAAACATCAAGAACACTCTCAATTAATGAAACAATTTTCAAGTGATCCACACTTCTATTTCCTGAGGTATTTGGTGACATATCACTCAATAAAATATCTATTTTTTCACCAAAAAAATTATTTATTTCCTCTATTGTCTTATTTTCAAAAATATCTCTTTGTAGAAAATTAATCCCGTTGATATCTTTGATTATGAGTTTGTCTATTCCAAGAATCTTGCTTTTTTTATAGTTAGTTAATCTTTTTATGACTTGGAGCCATCCTCCAGGAGCACAACCCAGATCAAGAATATTCAATTTATTTTGATTAAAAATTTTAAATTTATTATCAATTTGAATTAGTTTAAATGATGACCTAGATCTGAAACCTTCTAACTTTGATTTTAGTAAAAACTCATCATTAATATGACGATTAAGCCATAAAGAACTTTTATGGCTATGTTTTTTTATAAGCTTAATTTTTTTCAATATAAATTCTCAATCATTCCTTCTGTAAGTCCACTCTGACTAACTAAAATTTTTTTTATTTGAAAATTTTCTAAAATTTTCTCTAAAATTTCAATTCCATTTAATAACAGTGGATATCTGTTTCTAATACAAGGATGTTTTACCATTTCAGATATTTCTAATTTTTTAAGATTTTTGATAATTTTCATTATTTCATCTACATCTAACAAAGAACCTTCAATTTTATTTCTATCAAAAGTTCTCAAATTCTGATAGATAGCAGACAATGTTGATACAGTACTACATGAACCAAGTGAGAAACTTGGGTCAACATTGTTTGATGAATTTGATTTCAAAGATAGAAAATATCTCTTCATCTGAGATATAATATTACTTTTACCATGAAGGTTAATTCTTTCTGTTAAGTTAATGACACCTAATGGTATCGAACTTGTTTCAAACTTTTCACCTTTTACATCAAAAAATGATATTTCAGTACTACCACCACCAATATCAAATAATATTCCTTCATTATTTATTCTCTCAACATATTTCTTACAACTTTGAAAACATAATTGTGCCTCTTCATTGACTGAAATTATTTCAACATATAATCCAGTTTTTTTTTTTACCTCTCTAGTAAAGAAATCTGAATTTATAACCTGTCGACAAGCTTCAGTCGCAACACATCTATAGTTTGTAACATTATATTCCAACATCTTTCTTGAGAACATTGTAAGGCACTTAACAGTCTTTTTAGTGTTTTCATGAGTAAATTCATTACTATATGACAAATTTTTAATTAAATTTGTTGCTACAGATATTTTTTTTAAAATCTTTATTTTAGGACTATTATTTACAATTATCATTCTACAATTGTAACTTCCTATATCTATGGCTGCTGTTATTTTATTAATCAATTTACTATACTCTGTTCGTATTAGATAATATTGTATAAATAATTAAAAAAATTATCAATTAACCTTATATTTACTGTAATGAGAATTTATATACTTATAGCTATACTTTTAATCATATCGATAGGTTTATTTTTTAAGGAGGATAGTCCTAAAAATTCGTCATCCATCGAAAAGATTGAAAAGACTGTGGGTGTAAAATTATTAGATAAACAAAAATATTCTAAAATCCTTAAGCTTAGAGGTTTTACTGAGGCATCAAGGATTGTTACGATTAAATCTCAAGTTGAAGGAAGAATTAGTGCAAAGTTTTTTAATAAAGGAGGATATTACAAAGCAGGGGAGCAACTTCTTTTAATTGATCCTGAGGATAAATTAGCTAAGGTTAAAGAAATGGAGGCTTTATTAAATCAAAGAAAAAAAGAATATGAAGTAGCTGAGAATTTATTTAAAAAAGGTTTCAGATCTGAACTTAAATTAACGAAATCTAGAACCAATTTTGAAAATGCTCTTGCGCAATATGAAAAAAGTCAAGTTGATTTAAATAATACAAAAGTCCTCATACCTTTTGATAGCATTATTGATGATAGCTTTGTTGAGCTTGGAGATTACTTAAAAAAGGGGGATTCAATAGTAAAAATAGTAGATCTCGATCCTCTTCACATTAATCTAACAGCTAATGAAAATGATATAAATAAAATCAAGCTTAATCAGAATGCAAAAGTGATTATTGGAGAAAAAGAAATTAATGGTAAAGTTAATTTTATATCAAAAACATCGGATAAGGAAACTAGAAATTTTAGAATACAGGTGGAAGTAAAGAATCTAAATAATCAAATATTTAGTGGTCTCTCTTCAGAAATTGAAATTAATTTAAATCCATTACCAGCATTTTTTATACCCTCTTCATTAGTCACTTTAAATGACGAGGGAAAACTTGGAATTAAATCTGTGAATAAAAATATAGTAAAATTTCATCCTATTAAGATTTTAAGTGATAGTGGGCAAGGTTACTGGATTGATGCAAGGCAATTTTCTTTAGATAAATTACCAATAATAAATAAAGGTCACGAGTTTACCGTGGAAGGTGAAGTGGTAAAGTTTTTAAAAGATGATTGAGAATTTTTTAGAAAAAAGAAAACTAATTCTTACTTTTTTATTTTTCTTTATATTTTTTGGACTACAAAAATATGTAAGTCTACCAAAAGAGTCAGATCCTGACATAAGTATACCTATGATTTACATAGTACTTGCACACAAAGGTATATCACCCGATGACTCAGAAAGACTTCTAATTAAACCTATGGAGAAAGAATTAAAAAATATTGAGGGTGTAAAAAAAATTTCTTCAAATTCATATAACGGAGGTGGCAATGTAATTCTTGAATTTGATGCAGGTTTTGATGCAGATAAGGCCTTGTCTGATACTAGAGTAAAAATTGATTTAACTAAAAATAAGCTTCCAGAGGATACCGAAGAACCAGTAGCCTCAGAAATAAATTTATCAAGGTTTCCTGTACTAGCTATTGCGATTTCTGGAGATGTTGAGGAAAGAGTAATTAATAAATATGCTAAGATACTAAAAAATAAAATTGAAAGCATATCTGAAATTCTTGAAGTTCAGACGTTGGGTGATAGAGAGAGGGAAATAGAAATAATCGTAAACCCCAAGATTGTAAAAAATTATGGTCTTACAGATAAGGATGTTCTAAATTCGATATCGAAGAGTAACATGATGATTCCTGCTGGTGCACTCACCAATCAAACAGGTAGTTTCAATGTTACTATTCCAAGTCTTATTGAAAATAAATCTGACTTATTAAATTTACCAATCAAAAGTAATGATAATTCAGTAGTTTTTTTAAAAGATGTAGCAGATATAAGAGATTCTTTTAAAGAGCGTGAAGGGTTTGCTAGAAATAATGGCGAAAATGCAGTTATTCTTGAAGTATCTAAAAGGACTGGAGAGAATATTATTGAAACCATTTTTAAAATAAAGAAACTAATTAATGAAGAAAAAAAATTTCTTCCAGAATTTATTGATATAGACTTTTTCCAGGATGAATCTGATAAAATTAAAAGTCAAATAAATGATCTAGAAAATAATGTTATATTAGCAAGTTTAATAGTACTTCTAATAATCGTTGTTTTCATGGGTTGGAAATCAGGTTTGTTAGTAAGCATTTCTATACCAGCATCATTTTTATGTTCAATGATAATACTTTCGTTTTTTAACGTAACAATTAATGTTGTTGTTCTATTTTCACTTATACTATCAGTTGGAATACTTATAGATGGAGCAATTATTGTTGTTGAGTATGCCAATCGAAGGGCAAATGAAGGTTTTACTAAAGATAAAGTATTTAAATTATCGGCACAAAAAATGTTTTTACCAGTGCTTGCCTCAACCTTAACAACTTTGGCTGCTTTTTTTCCACTTATTTTTTGGCCAGGTATTGCCGGAGAATTTATGTTTTTTCTACCTGTTACTCTTTTAGCAGTTTTAAGTTCATCATTAATTGTAGCATTAGTTTTCATACCAACCTTAGGTAGTATTTTTGGAACCGATAAAAGTTTATCTAATGAATCAAAAAAAAATCTGAATTTGTTAGAATCAGGCAATCTTGGAAATGTGGGAGGTATGCAAGGTAAATACATTATTTTGATGAAATATTGTTTAGCAAATCCAAAAAAACTTATTCTATTAACTTTAGTATTTCTAGTTTTTATTCAACTATTATACTCAAAGTTAGGAAAAGGGTTTGAATTTTTCCCTCCAATTGAGCCAGATTATGCAGAAATTGTTATTCATGCTAGAGGTAACCTATCACCAGTTGAAAAGGATCAAATAGTTAAAGATGTTGAAAATGAAATTCTAAAAAATATTTATATACGAAATATCTACTCAAGAAGTGGAACAGTAAAAGGTAACAAAAGGAGTGAGGCTGAAGATGTAGTAGGGTCGATCAAGATAGAATTTACTGATTGGAAGTATAGACCTAACTCAAAAAATATAATCGATGATTTAAAGAAAGTTACCCAAAAATTTGTTGGTATTTATATTGAATTTATTGAGAAAAAAGATGGGCCACCAAAAGATAAGGATATTGAAATTGAAATTATTAATTTCGATAAACAAAAATTAAAAACAGAGACTGAAATTTTTTATAACTTCCTAAACAACCAGGAATGGGCAAAGAATATTGACAGCGATTCAATCTCAACTGGTATAGAATGGGAATTATTAATCAATAGAGAAAAAGCTGATAAATATGGTGTGGATCTACTGTCTGTTGGAAATTCAATTCAAATGTTAACACATGGACTAAAGGTTTCAGAATTTATGCCAGTTGATAGCGATGAGGAGGTGGATATAGTAGTCAAATATGATAAGAAATTTAGAACATTAGACGAATTAGATAATATTCTCACTGAAGGAGAGAACGGACCAGTATCAATGAATCTTTTTGTAGAAAGATTACCAAAAAAGAAGGTTAGCAAAATAACAAGATCAAATTCTATTAGATCTCAAAATATTAAATTTGATGTCAAGGATAATGTAGTTAGTAGTAATAAAATTTTAGAAATTAAAAAATGGCTAAATGAAGCAGGAATTGAGTCAACAGTAATTTTTCGTGGACAAGAAGAGGATCAAAACGAAGCTAAAGAGTTTCTTACAAAAGCTTTTTTTATTGCGATTTTTTTAATAACTATAATTCTTATAGCAATTTTTAATAGTTATTATTATTGTCTTATAATTTTAACAGCAATTATTTTCTCAACTATTGGAGTAATAATTGGGCTTCTTGTATCTGAGCAACCATTTGGAATAATTATGAGTGGGATAGGGATAATTGCACTTGCAGGTATTGTAGTGAATAATAATATTGTACTTCTAGATACATACAAGCAATTAAGAAAAACAGGAGAAGATGTCAAAGATTGTATAATAAGAACTGGGGTTCAAAGACTTAGACCTGTATTATTAACAACCCTAACAACTTTCTTTGGACTTGTCCCAATGGCAATAGGTCTAAATATCGATTTTATTAATATGGAAATTAATTTTAATAGCCCTACCTCTCAATGGTGGACTCAGCTATCAAATGCAATGGTATTTGGAGTGATGTTTTCATTTATTCTAACTTTAATAATAACACCTTGTCTAATTTTTATTGGGGAAAAATCTAAGTTTTTAAAGACACTTTAGATTCATAAATTGCAAAAGGAATACTCAAATAATAAATTGAAATTAGGATAATCATAGCAAGCCAAATATCTGTGATTAATAAGTAAATAAAACTAGCGAAAAGAATAATTAAAAAAGGAATCAATTTTTTTTCAACTTTTATTCCCTTTAAAGAATATGTTGAGAAATTTGAAATCATAAGTACCGATGGTAAAAAAAGATAAGATTTAATAAAAATTTCATAGTTTAGAATATCAAAATCAAATCTAAAATTTAACATCATTGGAAGAAGCGAAAGGCCTGCTGCTGCAGGGGTTGATATTCCAGAAAAAAATCTCAAGTTAGCTTTGTTTTTATTGTCATGACTAAGAACATTAAATTTTGCTAATCTTGAAGAAGAACAAATTGCATAAAAAATAACTATTGCCCAATTTGTCTCAAAAAAAAATGTTTTTGACCATAGATATATAACAATAGCCGGAGCAACACCAAAACTTATGAAATCTGCAAGTGAATCTAGTTCAACACCAAAATTAGAGTTTGCTTTAAGTAATCTAGCTAATTTTCCATCAAGATTATCAAGAAATGAAGAAAATACTATTAACATAACCGCAATTTCCCATTTTTGATCAATTGCAAATTTTATAGATAAGAGACCAAATGTGAGTGATATAAACGTTATCAAATTGGGAACTAATCTTCTAATAGATAACTTTCTCATAGCTAAAATTTACTTTTTAGAATTAAGGATATTATTCATCTGGGCAATAATTGTTTCTCCACCAATTACTGTTTGTCCCTCCATTACTTTTATAGGAGAATTAAGAGGTAAATATAAATCAACTCGACTACCAAATCTTATAATTCCAAAACGTTCTCCAACATTAACATTCTGATTTTCATTCAAATCACATTTGATTCTTCTGGCAATCAAACCCGCAATTTGAACAACGTAAATAAAATTATTTTTACTAACTTCAATCTTAATTATCATTCTTTCATTATTCTCACTTGCTTTATCTAAAGATGCATTAAAGAAAGTTCCAGGTACATATTTAAGCCAGACAATTTTTCCAGACACCGGAATTCTATTAACATGAACATTAAATACGTTCATAAAAATAGAAACTTTTATAAATTTTTGCTTTTTATTATCACTTAGAATATCTGGTGCATCAGTTTCTAAAATCTTTAGTATTTTTCCATCTGCAGGGGATATAAAAGAATTTTTATCTACTGGCGTTATTCTTTGTGGGTCTCTAAAGAAGTACACACACCAAATTGAAAGAATAAAACCAACCCAACCTAGAAAGTCAGAGAATGAAAACAATAAAAGTGTTACAAAAATAAAGATTCCTATAAATGGATAACCAGCTTTATTTACTGTAAAAGATATTTTATTAAATAAATCTGCTTCTTTAAAAAAATCCCCAAGTTTGTCAAAAAAATCTTTTTTCTGAGTCATTTTTTAAAATTTATCATTAATGGAATTTATATTTTTTTCAGATTTAGATAATTGCGAAATTAAAAAAGAATTTGGGTTTGAATTAAAAATCTCAGAATAAAGGTTTGAGTTTCTTATGAAAATTTCAGAATATAAATAAGTCTCATCAGAAATTTTTCTAGTTAACTTCCAGGAGTCATTTTCTTTAATAATTTTTGTCGACGAAGTCTTAGGGTTTTTTTGCTCTAATTGACTCAAACTAAGTGATAAATTTAATTGAAATTTATTACCAGTGATAGTTGTCAAAAATTTAAGTTTTGAACTTTTAATGTTTACAATCTCCTTAGACGAAAATTTCCAATTACCATAAAAATCAGTTAAAACATTACCTAATAAAACATCATTAGCAAATACCCTCACATCTGTGCCTACTGGTGCTCTTCCTGATACAGTAATTTTTTTTTTTGGGTAATAATTCAATATATCTAATGTTAGGCCATTGTCTATGTAATCTGTGTTGTAAATATCTATATTATCAAAATTACTTGAATCTAGCTTTAAAACTATTGGTTTTTTTGAAGACATATTATCGCCTAAAACATATATCTCTTGACTAGACTCAAGCTCTTTACCTGCTTCAAAACACTTAACAGTAAATACTTTCAAGCCTTGAGTAAGAGGGCTCTCGCTTATCCATACCCACTCTCCATTAGCGTCAGAAAAAAAATCAGCTATTTTTTTGTTGTTTTCAAATAAAAATATTTCCAAATTTGGTTCAGATTTCCCAGCCATAACCGCATCTCCATCTTGACTTATTCTTATGATATCAAATGTTACAGGTATTCCTAGGTTTTCAGATTTCTTTATTTCATTAATACTTTGATTAATAGTTTTTCTCTCGTTCACCTGTTCTTCAATAGATGCGTTTTGCTTTATGTATGGTATGGTATTTAAGAGCAAAAAAGAGACTCCTAATAAAAACATTATTGATAGTAATTCTTTTTTCATTTTGTTAATCTATTTATATAATATATCTAAAATATCTTTTTCCAATTATTTTTATAAAATTAATGAAGTTAAATATAGGTTTTTTTTTAGGGTCAAAGTTTGGTAAGGGAACGAATTTTTCTTATCTTACAAAAAAAGTAGCAAAATGGGTAAATAAAAATAGTCATAATATAATTTTCGGTGGAACAGAAACAGGTATTATGAAAGATTTAGTAGTTAATTTAGATAAAAATGAATCAACAATAACTGCTATAATTACTAAAGGGTTAATAAAGGATCATAATGAATTAAATTATTTCGATGAACTTATAATAGTTGAAGATTTAAGAAAAAGAACAGAACAATTTCTACTAAGATCCGATGTTTTTTTAGCATTACCTGGAGGAATTGGAACACTATTTGAAATCATAGAAATTTTCAATAAAAGGGTGTTGGGTGAAACATCAAAGAAAATACTGTTGATAAATGATTTTGATTATTGGGGTCCTTTAAAAAATCTTTTAGAACACATGATAAAAGAAGAATTTTTAGAAGAAAAAATAATGCTTAAAAATATTGAATTTATAAATTTTTGTGAAATTGATGAAAGGCTAAAAGATGTCAAAAATTCTAGTTAAAAATCCAGTTGTTGAAATAAATGGTGATGAAATGGCCAGAGTAATGTGGGGGAAAATTAAAAAGCAACTTATTCTTCCCTTCTTAGATATAAAATTACTTGAGTATGATTTAGGAATTGAAAATAGAGATAAAACAAACGACAAAGTTACTATTGAAGCTGGTAAGGCTATTAAAAAAAATAAGGTTGGTGTTAAATGTGCAACTATTACTCCAGATGATAAAAGAGTAAAAGAATTTAACCTAAAAAAAAAATATCCATCACCTAATGGTACAATACGAAATATTCTAAATGGAACTATTTTTCGTGAGCCTATCATAATAGATAAAATACCAAAATTCATCAAACATTGGAGTGAATCTGTAGTTATAGCCAGGCACGCCTCTGGAGATATTTATAAGTCACAAGAAATTAAGATTAAAACTAAAGGTAAGCTTTACCTTAAATTTGAAAGTGAAGATAAAAAAACACTTATTGAAAAAGAGGTTTGTAACTTTGATTCTGATGGTGTTGGTTTATCTTATTTTAACAATAATAAATCAATAGAAGATTTTGCTCATTCATGTTTTAACTTTGGGTTAGGTAGAAAAATACCTGTTTATTTATCAACTAAAAATACAATTTTACAATCTTATGATGAGAGCTTTAAAGAAATATTTGAGAACGTGTATAATGACCATTATAAAATAAAATATGAAAATCTAGGAATTTTTTATCAACACAGACTTATTGACGATATGATCGCTTGTTTAATAAAATGGACAGGGGGGTTTATATGGGCTTGTAAAAATTATGATGGAGACGTAATGTCTGATTTAGTAGCACAAGGTTTTGGATCATTAGGTTTAATGACATCTGTGTTACAAAGCCCTGATGGACAAATTATCGAGACTGAAGCCGCACACGGAACTGTAACTTCTCATTTTAGGCAACATCAAAATGGACTAGAAACATCAACTAATCCAATTGCATCAATATTTGCTTGGACTAGAGCACTTCTGCATAGAGGAAAAATTGACAATAATAAGGATTTAGAAAATTTTTCTCACAAAATTGAATCGATTTGTAAAAATTTACTAAATAAAGGAATAATGACCAAGGATTTAGCCTTAATGGTTGGACCAGATCAAAAATGGTTAACAACTCAGGAACTAATCAACTCAATTAGCAATGAATTAAACAATTGATTTACTAATTATTTCTTTTAGAGAATCTTTCAATTGATAAAATTTCTTACTAAGAGGTGCTCCACCTTGGGCAAGGTCTTTTCTCCCTCCCCCTCCTTTTCCATCAAGAAAGTTTACAATTCTTTTAACTATTTTATTTGAGTCATATTTTTCAATTAAATCATTTGTAATACTAGTAACAACTGAAACTTTATTATCTAATACACAAGTTAAAACTACTATCCCAGAATTTAATTTCAATTTAACACTATCAGAATTATTTTTTAAATCTTTAGGTCCTGAATCTAAATTTTGGTAATAAATTTTTGTATCACCAAAATCAATATTGTTTTTATCAGAAAAAAAATCCTTATTATCTACGTGTTTTTTTTTAAGACTAGTATGCTCTGCTATTAAAGTTTTCAGCTTTTCTATAATATTTTTATCATTAGCTTTTAAAAGTACTTTTATATCATTTAATAAATGAATCTTATCATCTACAAATTTTTCTGCTTGGTTTCCAGTTATCGCCTCAATTCTTCTAACTCCTGAA
This sequence comes from uncultured Alphaproteobacteria bacterium, assembly GCA_902595755.1. Taxonomy (GTDB): domain Bacteria; phylum Pseudomonadota; class Alphaproteobacteria; order Methylaequorales; family Methylaequoraceae; genus TMED13. Next base: position 82,557 of record CACJRF010000003.1, read on the forward strand.
GAAATAGAGGTCTCATTAATTATCTTAAAAAAGCCAATTTCTCCAGTAGACTTTACATGAGTTCCGCCACATAACTCAACTGAGCCAAAAGAATTCATTTGATTATCATTTTTTATTGAAAGAACCCTAACATTTTCAGGATATTTTTCTCCAAATAAAGCTATAGCACCACCTTGGATTGCATCTTTTAATGACATATATTTAATTTCTGACACAATATTTGATCTTATTGAAGAATTAACTATAAACTCAATTTCTCTTATTTTACCCTCAGACAAAGGTTCGTTAGACGTATAATCGAAACGTAGTTTGTGGTCATTAACTAAAGATCCTTTTTGAGAGACATGATTGCCAACAATTTCTCTTAATGCTTGATGAAGTAGATGGGTAGCTGAATGATTATTCCTAATTTTTTCTCTTCTTGCTACATCAATTAGTAATTTATAATTTTTTTCAGAATGTAAATTCGAGTGAAGCCTTCCAATATAGTGAACATAAATTTTGTTAAATATTTTAGTATCAGAAATCTCTGCTAATAATTGATCCGTTTCGTCATAAATGAATCCACAATCTCCAACTTGTCCTCCTGATTCTGCATAAAAGGGGGTTTTTTCAAATACTAAACTTATATTAGTATCTTTATTATTTGTTTTGTTCTTAAATTTTTCATCGATAATTATTTTATTCAATTTTGATTTACATTCATAATAATCATATCCACAGAATTCAGTAGGACTACAGATTTCTTGGAGTTCACTAAAAAATTTATTTGTCTTGTGTATCATTTCATTCGAGACAAAATTCTTTTGCTGATTTTTACTTTCTTCTACAATTTTTTCGTATCTTTTACTATCAAGATGAATTTTCTTTTCCAATAAAATAGCTTTTGTCATATCAAAAGGAAATCCATAGGTATCATATAATTTAAAAGCTATTTTAGGTGAAAACTCGTTACCTTGAATAGCATTAATTTCTTTATTGAGAAGTTGAAGTCCATTTGATAAAGTTTCTGAAAATTTTATTTCTTCATTTTTGAGATTCTTTTCAATAAAACTTAACGCTTCAGGTAAATTAAAATAAACTTTAGAATATTCATTTATTACACTTTTTAGTAATTTACTTAAAATAATCTCATTATCATTTAATTTATGACAATGTAAAGATGCCCTTCTAATGATTCTTCTTAAAACATAGCCCCTACCCTCGTTCGAAGGAAGAATACCTTCTGACATTAAAAATGTAATTGACTTTATGTGGTCTGAGATAATTCTGAAAGATGATATATTTTTTCTATCTACATTTTTTTTTGTTAACTTTTTTATTTCTTCTATAATATTTAAATATAAGTCTGTCTCATAATTATTAACCTTATTATTTAGAACGGCAGTCAAACGCTCTAAACCCATTCCAGTATCAACAAATTTTCCTGGAAGTTTTTTTAAATCAGATTTAGTTTTCTCAAATTCCATGAATACCAAATTCCAAATTTCAATATATCTCTCACCATCCTGTTTTTTTGTTCCAGGAAGACCACCAGATAAACCAGAACCATTATCAAAAAATATCTCACTGCATGGTCCACAAGGGCCTAAGTCACCCATTGACCAGAAATTATCTTCCGTAGATATTTTCAAGATTTGTGAGTCTGAAAATCCAGTCATTTTTTTCCATAAATTAAAAGATTCACTATCTTCTTTGAATACTGTAATAATAATTTTAGACTTATCTAAATTAAATTCTTTTGTTAGTAGATGCCACGCATGAAATATTGCCTCTTCTTTAAAATACCCCCCAAATGAAAAGTTACCCAACATCTCAAAAAAAGTGTGATGTCTTGGTGTGAACCCAACATTATCTAAATCATTATGCTTACCACCTGCTCTTAAACACTTTTGAACAGTTGCCACATTCTTATATTTCGGCTTAACCTCACCCGTAAACCATTTTTTAAACTGAACCATACCTGCATTAGTGAATAATAGTGTGTTATCATTTTCTGGAGCAATAGATGAGGAGTCTAAGATTTTATGAGAATTATTATGAAAATAATTTATGAATGTATCTCTGATTTTACTAGATTTAGAGTAGTTTGACATAATGAATATTTTTATTTTTATTCATTATAATTAAAAAAATAACAATCAATCAACATTGATTTCTTTATTTCCTTTTTGATTATCAGTAATGTCGTTTAAATCACTTCCATTATCCTCTTGAACTTCTTCATCTTTTTCATCTTTTTCAGATCTAATCTTACTTTCAATCTCTGATGCTGTTTCAGGGTTTTCTTTTAAATAAATTTTTGCATTTTCTCTACCCTGTCCAATTCTTTCTCCATCATATGAATACCAAGCACCTGATTTTTCAACTATTCCAATCTTTACAGCTAAATCTAAAATCTCTCCAGTTTTAGATATACCTTCATCATACATTATATCAAACTCTACAATTTTAAATGGAGGTGCAAGTTTATTTTTTACAACCTTGACTCGTGTTTGATTACCGACAATTTCGTCCTTATCTTTGATAGGTCCAATTCTTCTAATATCCATTCTTATTGATGAATAAAATTTAAGTGCGTTACCTCCAGTTGTTGTTTCTGGGTTTCCAAACATTACACCAATTTTTTGTCTAATTTGATTAATGAAGATCACTAATGCCTTTGACCTTGAGATAGATCCCGTAAGCTTTCTCAAAGCCTGACTCATAAGTCTCGCATGAAGTCCCATGTGTGAGTCTCCCATATCCCCTTCAATCTCAGCTCTTGGCACTAGAGCTGCAACTGAATCTACAACTAAAACATCAATTGCATTAGAGTTTACCAATGTGTCTGCAATCTCAAGTGCTTGCTCGCCGTTATCTGGTTGGGAAATTAACATTTCATCTGTATTAACACCTAATTTTTTAGCGTATATTGGATCTAGAGCATGCTCTGCATCTATAAATGCACAGGTTCCACCACTTTTTTGGGCCTCAGCAACAACGTGGAGTGATAATGTTGTTTTACCTGAACTTTCAGGACCGTAAATCTCAACAATTCTTCCTTTTGGCAATCCACCAATTCCAAGAGCTATATCTAAACTAAGTGAACCAGATGGGATCGTATCTATTTGGACGACCCCTCTTTCTCCAAGTTTCATGACCGATCCTTTACCGAAATTTCTTTCGATTTGGCTGATTGTCGACTCTAATGTTTTTAATTTATCCATTTTGTTCTATTAATGTTCTCATTCTATCATCACAATTTGAAATTACAACTAAGAAATTAATATTCCTTTTCTTTATAAATTTTTTCTGATTTTTCGTGCATTTCTTGAGCTTCTACTGAAAGTGTTGCTATCGGCCTAGCAACTAACCTTTTAATTGAAATTGGTTGCATAGTTTCTTCGCAGTAACCGTAAGAACCATCTTCTAGTTTTTTTAATGCTTTATTTATTTTACTTAATAATTTTCTTTCTCTATCTCTAGTTCTAAGTTCAAGACTTCTTTCGGATTCAATAGTTGCTCTGTCGGTTGAGTCTGGCTTGTTAGAAGATTCTTCTTTTAAATGATCAATTGTGCTAGATGAACCTTGTATTATTTCATTTCTCCAGCTTGTGAGAACTTTTTTAAAATATTCTATTTGCTTAGAACACATGAACTCTTCTTTTTCTGAAGGAGTGTATGACTGTGATATTTGAGGTTTTTTCTGTTTCATTGATTTAATAATCGAATTATGCATTATATTTATATTCGAAAAAAAATGAATCAAGTTAAATTTAAAAAAAAAAATAAAGCGTGTTTTTTAGATAGAGATGGAGTTCTTAATGAAGATATTGGTTATCTTTATAAAAAAGAAGATTTCCAATGGATTGAAGGTGCTATAGAATGTATAAGTCTTTTGAAAAAAATGAAGTACAAAGTTATTGTTATTACAAACCAGTCTGGAATAAGTAGAGGTTTTTATAGTCATGAGGATGTCGAAAAACTCCATTTATGGATTAATAAGCAACTAAAAAAAACTATTAACACGAGTATTGATCAATTTTACTATTCTGACGAAATGCCAAATACTAAAGTTAAATCTAGAAGAAAACCCTCACCAAATATGATTCTTGAAGCTTTTCAAGATCACAATTTGGATCCTAAACAATGCTTTTTGATAGGAGATAAAAAAACTGATTTGCAAGCTGCAAAAAATGCTAAGATAAAGGGGTTTTTATTTGAAGGTGGGAATTTATTGGTTAATATAGAAAAAATTTTAAAAGTTCTTAACTTTTAGTTAAGTTAATCACTATATATAAAATATGCTTGATAAAACAAAAAAAAAAAACTTCTATCCCAAGGGAAGAAATATAGATGAAAACGCTATAATTGAGGTTAGAAATTTAATTAACAAACTTCCTATCAGAAGAGATCTGCTTATTGAATATCTTCATCTTATCCAAGATAAACATAAACAAATAAGAAAGAAATATTTGGGTGCTTTATCGCATATTCTAAAGATTCCATTTGCTGAGGCTTATGAGGTTGCCTCTTTTTACGCTCACTTTGATGTAATTGAAGATGATGCTCCCTCTTTGCAAGACATTACAATAAGAGTTTGTGATAGTATTACATGTGAAATGTTTGGGTCAGAAAGATTAATAAGCGATCTTTCTAATGGCCTTGACAATTCAAAAGTGAGAGTTTTAAGAGCTCCATGTATGGGGTTGTGCGATAAAGCTCCAGCTTGTGAGGTAGGTCACCGGCATGTAACAAAGGCGTCATTAGATTCCGTGAAGACTGTTATTGAGTCAAAAGATCTTCATCCTCAGAAAGTACCGGGAAAATCAATAGAGGAATATATCAGTGATGGTGGATACGAAATTCTTCAAAAATGTTACAAAGGCGAAATGGATGTTGATAAAGTTATTGAAGAAATTAACTTGTCAGGCCTTAAAGGAATGGGTGGGGCTGGGTTTCCGTCCGGTCAAAAATGGAAATTTGTTCGTTTGGAAAAGTCACCGAGACTTATGACTATTAATGGTGATGAAGGAGAACCAGGTACTTTTAAGGATAAATTATATTTAGAAAATAATATTCATCAATTTTTTGAGGGGATGCTAATTGCAGCATGGGCAGTTGATGCTAAGGATATATACGTATATATGAGAGATGAATATCCTGAAATCAGAATTAGGATGTTTGAGGAGCTCGAAATAATTAAATCAAAAAAGTTAATTGATTCTGAGACAAATGTTCACATAAGAAGAGGTGCAGGTGCATATATATGTGGTGAAGAGTCGGCTATGATTGAATCAATTGAGGGAAAAAGAGGGCTTCCAAGACACAAACCTCCATTTGTATCGAAAGTTGGACTTTTTGGTAGACCTACCTTGAACCACAATATTGAAACAGTATTTTGGGTTCCAAGAATTCTGTCTAAGGGTCATGAATGGTTCAATAAACAGGGTAAAGAGGGTCACAAAGGTCCGCATAGTTATTCAGTATCTGGAAGAGTTAAAGAACCTGGAGTTAAACTTGCGCCAGCCGGAATTTCTATGAATGAGTTACTTAACGATTATTGTGGAGGCATGCTAGATGGTCATAAATTTCTAGGTTATTTACCTGGAGGAGCGTCTGGAGGAATCTTACCTGCTGAAATGGCAGATATACCACTTGATTTCGGAACCTTAGATAAATACGGATGTTTCATTGGGTCGGGTGCTGTTGTTGTATTTTCTGACAAAGATGATATAAAAAAAGTAGCTATTAATCTTTTGAAGTTTTTCAATGATGAAAGCTGTGGACAATGCACTCCATGTAGGGTTGGAACTGAAAAAGCTGTAAAGCTTATGGAAAAAAACGTGTGGAATAAAGATCTAATGGATGATTTGGTTAAAACTATGAGCGACGCATCAATTTGTGGTCTTGGACAAGCAGCTGGAAACCCTATCTCTTGTGTTCTTAAGTATTTTAAGGATAAACTATAATATGGTTGATTTTTTCATTAATGACAAAAAGGTTAAAGCAAACGCTGACGACACAATCTGGACGGTGGCAAAAAAACAAGGTATAACCCTTCCCCACCTATGTTTTGCAGATAAACCTGGCTACAGGGCTGATGGAAACTGCAGAGCATGTATGGTTTCAATTGAAGGAGAAAGAGTCCTTGCAGCATCATGTATAAGAAAACCTTCCGAAGGAATGAAGGTTTACACTGATGACGAAAAATCTTCAAAATCCAGACAAATGGTTTTAGAACTCTTGGTTACTGACCAGCCTGAAAAAAGTGATTGTCACGACCCAGATTCTCACTTTTGGAAAATGGCTGAAAAAGTAGATGTATCAGATAGTAGGTTTGATAAACGCCAAACAAATGAAGTTCCTCTAGCAGATAACTCGCATGTAGCTATGGCAGTGAATCTTGATGCCTGTATTCATTGTAACCTATGTGTTAGAGCTTGCAGAGAAGTTCAATCAAATGATGTTATTGGAATGAGCAATAGAGGGCACTCATCACAGGTAATTTTTGATTTTAACGATCCAATGGGTGACTCAACTTGTGTCAGTTGTGGTGAATGTGTTCAAGCTTGTCCAACTGGAGCACTTATGGAATCAAGTCTACTTGATGAATATGGAAAAAAAGTAGTTAAACCAGAAAGAAAAGTAGATTCATTATGTCCATATTGTGGAGTTGGCTGTCAATTAACTTACAATATTAAAGATGAAAAGATCGTATCAGTTGACGGACGTGAAGGACCAGCAAATCTCAATAGACTTTGTGTTAAAGGACGTTTTGGATTTGATTATGTACATAACCCACAAAGGCTAACAAAACCTCTTATCAGAAAAGACGAAGTACCCAAAAATCCAAAAGAAAGAGTTAACCCTGATGACCCATTAACTCATTTCAGAGAGGCTACATGGGAAGAGGCATTAGACCTAGCAGCAAAAAAACTTGCTAAAATTAGAGATGAAGACGGAAGTAAATCCCTAGCTGGTTTTGGTTGTGCAAAAGGATCAAATGAAGAAGCGTATTTATTTCAGAAGTTAGTTAGGACTGGTTTCAAAAATAATAACGTAGATCATTGTACGAGAATGTGTCATGCATCATCAGTTGCCGCGTTGATGGAAACTATTGGTTCCGGTGCAGTAACAGCACCTGTATCAGAGGTTAAAAATGCTGATGTAGCAATTATAATTGGAGCAAGACCGACACAAAACCACCCTGTTGCCGCAACTTTTATAAAAAATGCGATTAAAAATAACAATTTGAAACTTATCATTATGGATCCAAGAGGACAAGACTTATCAAGACTAGCAGAAAAAAGTTTGCAATTCAAACCAGGAACAGATGTAGCTCTTTTGAATGGTATGATAAACACAATTATAGAGGAGGGTCTGGTAGATAGACAATATATTGAAAAGAATACAGACGGATATTTGGAGCTTGTTAAACACATTAAAGATTTCACTCCTGAGGAAATGAGTAAGATTTGTGAAATCTCTCCCAATGAAATTAGGGAGACTGCAAGACTTTTTGCAAATGCTAAATCAGCAATGATTTTCTGGGGTATGGGAATCTCCCAACATATACACGGTACAGATAATTCAAGGTGTTTAATTTCATTAGCACTGATAACTGGTAATGTTGGAAGATCTGGAACCGGCCTTCATCCCTTAAGAGGTCAAAATAATGTTCAAGGTGCCTCAGATGTTGGTTTAATACCAATGGTTCTGCCAGATTATCTTCCTATTTCAAACCAAGAGAATGTGAAGTTTTTCAATGATTATTGGAAAACTGAAATTGATCCTACTCCAGGTTTGACAGTTGTTGAAATTATGGAGTCAATTTACAATAGACAAATTAAAGGGCTTTATATAATGGGAGAAAATCCAGCAATGTCAGATCCAAACGCAAATCACGCAAGAGAGGCTCTTGCTAGGCTAGATACCTTAGTTGTTCAAGATATATTCCTAACGGAGACGGCTTATTTAGCAGATATAGTACTTCCAGCTTCTGCTTTTCCTGAGAAAACCGGTACTTTTACTAATACTGACAGAAGAGTACAACTAGCAAGAAAGGCAATCAACCCTCCTGGTGAGGCAAAACAAGATTTATGGATAATTCAAGAGCTTGCAAAAAGACTTGGGTTAGATTGGAATTATAAAGGACCAGATGAAGTTTATGAAGAATTAAGAAATTGTATGGAATCTATGAAAAATATCTCCTGGGAAAGACTTGTAAATGAAGGTGCAGTTACATATCCATGCGATGGAGATGATAAACCTGGTAATGAAGTTATATTTGGTGAGGGTTTTCCAACAAGTAATAAAAAAGGTAAATTAGTACCAGCTAAAATAGTATCACCAGATGAAACTCCAGATCATAACTATCCGTTAGTATTGACAACAGGAAGATTGTTAGAACATTGGCACACAGGGTCAATGACAGCACGTTCTAATGTATTAAATACAATTGAACCTCAACCCTATGTCCATATATCCAAAAATGAAATGAAAAAGTATGATTTTGATCAAAATGAAACAGTGGAACTTTCAACTAGAAGAGGAAAAGTTAAAGTTAAGGTTAGATTTGATAAAATGATACCTGACGGAATGGTGTTCCTACCCTTTTGCTTCGAAAACGCACCAGCCAATCTACTAACCAATCAGGCATTGGACCCCGATGGTAAAATTCCAGAGTTGAAATACTGTGCTGCAAAGATAGAAAAGCTTACTGCTTAATTAAATCTTTTTAATTTTTCATATGATGTTTTTTGTCAACAGGACCTATAAGCCAGTTTGAAATCCACGCAACTGCTAATAGTCCGGCCATAGCAAACATTGTAGTATTATAAAGAGTAGCTGATGGGTTAACAGTACCTTCGGGCATATGTTGCATTAAATTTGAAATTGTAACTGTCTTCTGCTTGACTAAATTTGCTAAATTATCAACTGAATCGCCATAGATTTCCATAAATTTTTCTGGACTAATTTTATTAGCCAAGTCAAAAATAGCACTTTCAAGAGAGTTCTGGCGTAACTGAGTGATAGCAACTGGCCCAAGAACACCCGCAGTTGCCCATGCCGTAAGTAATCTTCCATGTATTCCACCAACATATCTTGTCCCAAAAATATCTGCTAAATAAGCAGGAATAGTAGCAAAACCTCCACCATACATTGTAAATATTATCATTGAAGCACCATAAAACATTAAAAGATAAGTGACAGTAGGGTCAATACTAACAGCTTTAGCACTAAAAGGAATTGAAAGGTAAAGTATTATACCTAAAGTGAAGAAAATAAAATATGTTGTTTTTCTTCCAATGTAGTCAGACATTGAAGCCCAAAAAATCCTTCCAATCATGTTAAAAACGCTAATCATTAAAACGTAAGTACCTGCAAAACTTGCTGTAACAATACTTGGAAGACTAGGAGTAAAGATTTCTATCATCATCGTTTTTGCAACACCAATTACTCCAATTCCTGCTGTAACATTAAAACATAGTACGATCCAAAGAAAATAGAATTGAGGTGTTTTTAAAGCTTGATCAATGTGCACATGATTTTGTGTTATCATTGACTTTGTTGCATCTTTTGGTGGAGTCCAACCTTCAGGTTTCCAATTTTCTGCAGGTACTCTATAGGAAAATGCAGCAATCGTCATTACGATAAAATATACAATTCCAAGGAATAAAAAAGTTTCTGAGGCACCACTTGATCCAGTTCCAACTATATAAACTCCAGGGTCACTTGGTACAATCATCTTAGCAATATCATTAGCAGTTACAACAACAACCTCAGTCAAAGTTCCAGAAATTTCAACAAATCTTCTGCCAGCTTCTGTAATTAATTCTAAAGAATTAGCTTCACCTAGATATTCAGGTGCCTTGTAAAATTTTTCCAATAACTTATCGATAGAAAGCTTTGCTATCATTGCTCCACCTCCAAATCCCATTATGGCCATTCCAGTTGCCATTCCTCTTCTATCGGGAAACCATCTGATAAGTGTGGAGACAGGCGATACATAACCTAAGCCTAAACCAATACCCCCAATGACACCATACCCAAGATATAGTAAATATAATCCCAATTGAAGAACTATTGGTTCGCTACTAAACATCGGTAAAGATAGAGATATCTGCACGCCTAATTCTTGTAAATATATTCCTAGTGCTCCAATTAAGAATCCTCCGCCCCAACAACATGCTGAGACAAAACCTACCATTCTTGGTCCCACTTCCTCTAACCACTTTCCTGCGTAGGCAGCCGCAAGGCCTAAACAAACAATTGCAACTGAAAAAATCCAAACAACTTGACCAAGTGACCAATCATCACCAGAAGAAGTAACAACACCTAAAATTTTAACAAGAGCAGGATTAAACATACTCCAAGCGTAAACAGATCCAATACACAGATGTATAGCTATCGATGCCGGTGGAACTAACCATCTGTTAAAACCTGGTTTTGCAATAATATTTTTTTTATGCAACGTGTCGTAAAAGCTCATTCATCTCTCTCTAATACCCTAGATTCAGCTATACTCAAATCTTCTTCTGTGTTTATGTTAAAGAACGGATCATATCCAAAATTTTTAAACTTTACTACCTTAGTTTTTTTTTTTCTCGTAAATTCATCTATTTTTCTTGTACCATTTTTTATACAAATCTCTAATTCTTCCTCAAGTTTAAGATCCCATAACGAAAATACTGGATGATTTCTATTTCCACTATTAGCAGAAATTATTTCATATTTATCTTTATGAACTAAAAATTTTGAAACCAAATTATTTGGAAAAAAAGGAGAATCGATTGGAAAACTCATTAAATGTGTAAAATTATTATTTTTGTTTTTTAACCATTTCATTCCCGTTAGAATCCCTGCCAAAGGTCCTAAGTAACCTCTTATACAATCTTTAACTACATCAATTTTCTTGCCCTTAAAATTATAATTCTCATGATTGTTAGAATTAATAAAAATATAATCAAGTTGTTTCATTGATTTTTCTATAACTATCTCAAGTAAAGGTCTATTATTAATTTTCTTAAAAGATTTGTCAGATTTCATCCTTCTTGATTTACCTCCAGATAATATAATTCCACCTATTTTCATTTTATCTGATTCTTTTTTCACCACTTAATACCGTAAACCTTTTTCCTTTTGCCCTTCCAATTAGAGTAAGGTTAGCTCTTCGTGCTAATTCAACACCAGATGCAGTAAATCCAGATCTTGATATTACAATAGGAATTCTCATGTTAACTGATTTGATAATCATTTCACTTGTTAATCTTCCGGTTGTGTAAAAAATTTTATCATTTGGTTTAATTTTATTTAAGAACATATATCCAGCAATTTTATCAATTGCATTATGACGACCCACATCCTCCATATAGAGTAATGGTGTATTTTTATGGCATAAAACACACCCATGTATAGCCCCAGCTTTCAAATAAAGACTTGGTGTATTATTAATTTTTTTTGAAAGATCATAAATCCAATCTTTCTTAATAAATGTTCTTTTACTTAGCTTAATCTTATCGAAATTCTCCATTACATCACCAAATAGAGTTCCTTGTGCACACCCAGAAGTAATTGTTTTTTTTCTAAGTTTAATTTCAAAATTTGTCTTTTTCTTAGTTCTAATAACTATTACCCTCAAGTCAGCCTCATAATCTATGGCCTCTATTTTAGTCTTATTGGAGATCATATTTTGATTTAATAAATAACCTATAGATAAAAATTTAGGGAAGTCATTAATTGTCATCATTGTTACAATTTCTTGGTTATTTAAATATAAAGTAAGAGGTTTCTCTTCAATAACATTAATTAATGTTTTTTTTAGATTTTCATCATATCCAAAAATCCTTTTTGTAAGATTTGTGTCATTAATTTTTGGTTTTATTATCATTTTTTTGTATTTTAACTTATTATGGAATAAATATATTAATTAATCAGTAATATTAATAGTGATTTTATAAAGTTATGCTTGATAGTTTTGGTAGAAAAATTAATTATGTAAGAGTTTCTGTAACTGACAGATGTGATCTGAGATGCGACTATTGCATGCCTTTAGATAATAAAAACTTTATAAAAAAAAAAGAAATTCTAACGATTCAAAATCTTATAACTATTTCTAAAGGTCTTATTTATCTAGGTATAAAAAAGTTTAGAATAACAGGAGGAGAACCATTGATTAGAAAAGGTATAAGAGATTATATTGAGTTTCTTAATACTCAAAAAAATAAAAAAAATTTGGAAGAAATTTTATTGACAACTAATGGAACTCAACTTTCAAACTATGCTGAATTTCTATTTAAAAATAATGTGAAGAGAATAAATGTGTCATTAGATTCACTTGACTCAAACAAATTTAGTTTAATTACCAACGGTGGTCTTTTGACAAATGTATTGAAGGGGATAAAAAAAGCAAGTGATTTGGGTATAAAAATAAAAATTAATACAGTTTTGTTAAAAGATGTTAATGATGACGAAATCATTGATATGGTAAAATGGTGTTCCTCGAATAATTTTAAACTTAGTTTTATAGAAGTTATGCCTATAGGTGATACTTTGAAAAAAAGAAAAGATCAATATCTCTCAGTTGAGTTTGCAAAAAAAATCATAAATCAAAATTTCGGTCTAATTAAGTCCAATCATAAAACATCTGGCCCATCAAAATATTTTGAATGTAAAGATGTTAAATTAATAGTGGGATTTATTTCACCAATTTCAAATCATTTTTGCTCTACTTGCAATAGATTGAGAGTTACTTCCAATGGTAAAGTTTTTCCTTGCCTTGGAGATAATGGCTCAAAGGATTTAGTACCCTATTTAAAAGCAGGTCAAGAAATACAATTAAGAAAAATTCTATCTAATGTAATTTTTAACAAGCCTGAAAAACATTATTTTGATATTAATAAAAAAAGCTATATCAAAGAAAGATTCATGAATACAACTGGAGGGTAAAATGACCAATATTGCCTTTGTTTCCTCAGAAAAACCAGAAGCTAAAAATTCCTTAAAGGTACTAAAAAGGATTTATACAAATGTTTCTCCTGATAAAGCTGATGTTATCGTAGCACTTGGTGGTGACGGAACTATATTAAAATCATTACATAGTTTCTTAAAAAGTAAAAAACCAATTTATGGTATGAACAGAGGTAATGTTGGTTTTTTGATGAATCAATATTCCGAAAAAAACTTACATAAAAGGTTATCTGAAGCTATATCATATAAACTGCATCCACTTAAAATAAAAAGTTTTCACGAAGATGGTAGCATTCAAAATTCATTAGCATTTAACGACATATCAATGATTAGAAATAGTTCTAAAATCGCAAAAATTAAAATACAAATAAATAATAAAATTAGAATTAAAGAGTTTTTAGGTGATGGATGTTTAATTTCAACACCTGCAGGAAGTTCAGCTTACAATTTATCCTTAAGAGGACCTGTTATACCAGTTGGCGCTCAAGTTTTAGCTTTAACTCCAATAAGTCCATATAGACCAAGAAGATGGAGAGGTGCGTTATTAAAAAATGATGTTAAAATAATTCTTTCAGCAATTGACTCAAAAAGAAGACCAGTTAGAGCAGAAGCGGATTTCATGCAACTAAAAGATATAATAAAACTTGAAATCACACTTGAAAAAAAATTATTTATGAATCTTCTATTTGACCCTGGACACAATCTTGAAGAAAGAATTATTACTGAACAATTTGATAATTAAAATTTGATATGGAAGATATTCTAAAAAAATTAATTGAGTACCCAACAATTAGTGAATCTAGCAACATAAATTTAATGAGTTATATAGATATTTATCTGAAAAAGTTTGGTATTAAAGGAAAATTGATTCAAGGCGAAAAAAATCAATTTAATTATCATTGTATGATAGGCCCAAATAAGGATGGCGGTATAATATTCTCTGGACATACAGATGTTGTTCCTGTTGTAGGACAGGATTGGAAGTCAAATCCATTTAAATTATTAAAAAAAAATAATAAATATTATGGTAGAGGTACATGTGACATGAAAGGCTTTATCGCTGTATGTTTATCGATAGTTCCTCAAATAAAAATAAAAAAATTAAAAAAGCCAATTCACCTTATTTTTTCATATGATGAAGAAATTGGGTGCATAGGTATAAGAAAACTAATCCCATTCCTTAAAAAATTAAAACCCAAGCCAAAATTTTGTTTAGTTGGAGAACCAACTGAAATGAAAATTGTCAATCAACACAAAGGTAAAAAAAACTTTTTAGTTTCCTTTCAGGGACATGAGGCCCATTCATCACTTACTGAAGATGGAGTTAACGCTATAAATTATTGTAGTAAATTTATTAACTATTTATCAAATATTCAGATCGAGCTAGTTGATAAATATAAAAATAACAAATATTATCCTCCCTACCCAACCATAAATGTTGGGAAAATAAATGGAGGTTTAGCCGTAAATATAATTCCAAATAAATGTGTAATAGAATTTGAAATTAGAGATACACCAGAAATGGAAAGTGAGTTATTTATAAGTAAAATAAAAAAATTTCTAAAAAAATTAGAAACAAATATGAAAAAGAAATTTAAAAATTGTAGTATTAAATTTGAGGTTAAAAATAATTTTCCACCTCTTTTAACAATGAACTCATCTAATTTAATATCATTATGTTTACAAGCTCTAAAGACAAACTCAACAGGTGCAGTGAGTTTTGGAACTGAAGCTGGTATTTTTAATGAAATGGGATTTGAAACAATTGTATGTGGACCTGGAAGTATTAAGCAAGCACATAAACCTAACGAATTTATAGAAATTAAAGAAATGAATAAATGTAGAAAATTTCTTCTCAAATTGATTGAACTCCAATATTAATATGAAATTAAAGGAGTTAGACTACGAGATAAATAGTGATTTAATTGCACTTAGGCCTAAGCAACCAAGGGATGAATCAAAATTATTAATTTCTGAAAACCCTTTAAAAATTATTAGATTTAAGAATATAATTGAAATTTTAAATCCAGGAGACGTTTTAATAATTAATGACACTAAAGTTATTAGATCAGATGTTACAGGATATGTTAATAAATCAAAAGTCTCAATTAATCTAAACAAGATAATTGATAAAAAAAAAAATTTATGGTCAATTTTTATAAAGTCTAATAAAAAAATACAACCAAATCAAAATATTAATTTAAGCGATAAGGTTTACTGTAAAATAATTGAGATCAGAGAAGACAAAAACTATCTAAGCTATATTGTAAAGTTTAGTCTTATATACTCAGAACTAATTGAATTTTTAGATTCGTACGGAAATATGCCATTACCAGCTTATATTAAAAAAAAAAGATTACTCAATCAATCCGATTATAAAAATTATCAAGCAATTTTTGCTGATAGGATTGGAGCAGTTGCCGCACCAACTGCAAGTTTGCATTTCACAAAAAGATTGATAGACAAAATTAAAAAAAAGGGAGTTAATATTATTAAACTCACATTGCATGTAAACGGAGGTACATTTATACCAATTAAGTCAAACGATATTGAAGATCATCTAATGCATTATGAAAAAGGACTTATTACAAAAGAATCAGCTAATAAAATAAATTATTTAAAAAAAAAGGGCGGAAGAGTTTTTGCTGTTGGAACAACAGTACTGAGACTTCTTGAATCATCCAAGGATCATAAAGGTAAAGTCAAAGCATTTGATGGTGAAACAAATATTTACATAAAGCCAGGTTGGAAGATTAATACTATTGATGCATTAATAACAAATTTTCATACGCCTAAATCAACACTTCTACTTCTTATTTATGCTATTTTGGGTAAAAAAAAAACCCAAGAAGTTTATAAATTTGCAATTAAAAACAAACTGAGATTCTTCTCCTACGGCGATGCTTGCCTGATTTGGAATAGGAATGAGTAATTTAAAATTTTCAATCCTCGCAACTCAGAAAAAAGCTAGAGCAGGTGAAATATCAACCCATCACGGAATAATTAAAACCCCTGTTTTTATGCCAGTCGGGACTATTGGCTCGGTAAAAGCTATTTTTCCGCAAGAATTAAAAAATCTTGATATTGACATTATTCTTGCGAATACTTACCACTTAATGCAAAGGCCAGGAGATAAGTTAATAAAAAAAATGGGAGGCTTGCAAAACTTTATTAATTGGGAAAAACCTATACTTACTGACTCCGGTGGTTTTCAAGTATGGTCATTGTCAAAGCTAAAAAAGATAAGTAAAAATGGAATTAATTTTAAATCTCATATTGACGGTAGCCAAATTTTTCTTAGTCCTGAAAAAGCAATTGATATCCAATATAATTTAAATTCTAATATTTCTATGGTTTTAGATGAATGTACTGAATTTCCAGTTTCATTTAAAAGAGCACAGGAGTCTATGGAACTATCAATGTATTGGGCTGAAAGATGTAAAAATATTTTTAAACCTAGAGAAGGGTATGGGTGTTTTGGTATTGTTCAAGGTGGCATGTTTGAAGAACTCAGAAAAAGAAGTGCTGGTGAATTGAGTGAAATAGGTTTTGACGGTTATGCACTTGGTGGACTATCTGTAGGGGAAACGCACGATCAAATGGTAAATGTTATTAAGTCTGTTATTGATTACTTAGATGAAAAAAAACCAAGATACGTAATGGGAGTTGGAAGGCCGGTCGATATAATAAGGTCGGTTGAACAAGGTATAGATATGTTCGACTGCGTCCTTCCGACAAGATTTGGAAGGAACGGTAGAGCATTTACAATGGCAGGTGAACTAAACCTAAGAAATTCTAAATATTCAGATGACGACTCCCCTTTAGATGAAAATCTTAATTGTTTTGCGTCTAATGAGTTCTCAAAATCCTATATACATCATTTAGTTAAAAATAATGAAATACTCTCTTCGATGATTCTGAGTTTACATAACATAGCATTTTATAAAAGAATGATGTGTGATATTAGAGAATCAATATTGACAAATACTTTTGAAGAAACTAAAAATTTATATTTATATGAAAATGAAAAATTCAAAAAAACCTAAGTATCTAGGTAAGAAAGTAAAATTAAATCAAGATAATCCTGACAAATTTGTCTTAGATCCAATAGATAACCCTCATCCTGACAAAGATTATTCTATTAGATTTTCTTCACCAGAGTTTACTAGTATATGCCCAATTACTTCACAACCTGACTTTGGAAATATCATTATTGATTACGTACCTAATAAACTCTTATTAGAGAGTAAGTCTCTGAAGTTATTTCTTTTCTCATTCAGAAACTATGGTGGTTTTCATGAGGATTGTACAATAAAGATTGCAAAAAAAATTATTCACTATGTAAAACCGAAGTGGATACGGATTGTATCAGTCTGGAATCCAAGAGGTGGAATCCCAATTGATGTTTTTTTTGAGGAAGGTATAGCTCCAAAAAAAGTTCACATTCAAGATTTAAATATGAATATTTATAAACCAAGATAAGAGCTCAACCTGAATAAACACAACCCCCAACTCTTGGTCTATAAATTTCTATGCTGTGAAGGTTTTTAATTTTGTTTTTCAACATTTTCCATATCCATTTAGCAATATTTTCACATGTTGGGTTTTCTAAACCATGAATGTCGTTAAGTAAAGAATGATCTAATTGTTTTAAAATACTTTCAAGATAAGGATCTAACCCGTCAAGATCCATAACCCACCCACTTTTTTTTTTTACTTTACCATACAGAAAAATCTTTAATTCATAGCTATGACCGTGAATTCTTCTATTTTTATGCCCATCCTCAAAATTTGGTATATAGTGAGCTGCATCAAAATAATATTTTTTATATATTATCATTAGTTTATTCTAAGTACTTTATGAATCTGAAAACTTGGAAACCAATTTTCGTTTAATTTACAATAATTCAATGTTTTAACCAGATTTAACCTTTTTAAAGAATCATATTTTGGTTGTAGAAAAAAATATTTAAAGTCTAATTTTTCTAAGGCCTTTAGATTAAATTTGTGTTGGGGATATACCACTTTAAGTTCATCACCATTTTTTAGTTTCCATAATGAATTTTCTTTTGGACTAACGCAGATCCAATCAAACTTAATATTTGTATTTATAGTTCCATTGGTTTCCAATGCAACATAAAAATTTAAACTTTTAAGCGCATTTATTAGTTTCTCGTTTACTTGAAGTAAAGGCTCACCCCCCGTTAAAACAACAAACTTTTTCTCTCTAGAAAACGTTGAATTCCAAACCATGTGAATTTTTTTTACTAACTGATCTAAATTATATTTACCACCGTTTAAACCATCAGTACCAGCAAAATCTGTATCACAAAAATTACATATAGCATTTTTCCTCATATTAATATTTCCATTCCATAAATTACAACCTGTAAATCTTACAAACACAGCTTTTCGTCCAACATGATAACCTTCACCTTGAATTGATTTAAATATCTCTTTAATTTTATATAACAATCACTTTCTCCATAAAGGGTCCTCAATTCCGGCTTCGTCAAATCCTTTTTTCCTCAACAAACATGCATCACACCTTCTACAAATTTTTTCCTTACTTGGGTCATAACAACTAGATGTCTTAGAAAAATCCACTCCATTTTTAAATCCAATCTGAATTATATCCTTTTTTTTTAAATTTATAAGTGGAGTCTCAATTTTAAACTTTTTATTACATAAACCTTTTTTTGTTGAAAAGTTTATTAATTTTTCAAATCCATCAATAAATTCTTTTCTACAATCTGGGTAGCCGGAATAGTCGACAGCATTAACCCCAAGAAAAATTTTATCTATATTTTTATACTCTGCATAACCCGAAGCAAAGGACAAAAAGATTATATTTCTACTTGGAACATAGGTGTTAGGGATTCCATTATCGATATTTTTAATATTTTCATTCTTTGGGACATCAATATTGTCTGTTAATGATGAGCCTCCAAAAAAATCAAGTTTAAATATCCTATGTGATAAGCATTTAAAATTGTCAGCTTGCCATTTTGCACAATTTAATTCAACCTTATGTCTTTGATTATAGTCAAATGTGATTGCAATAACCTCATATCCAAGCTTTTTACAAATTGATAATACGACAGCAGAATCTAACCCGCCACTAAGTAGTAGTACTACTTTATTTGATTTTTTAATCATCTTAGATTTATAATATTTATAAAATAACAAAAATGAATAATTTAAAAAATAAAGTTTGTTTAAAACTAAAAAGCTTTGGTTTTAATGTTGTTGGTATAACAAAACCAAAAGTAAACAAGGATACAATAAATAATTACAATTTATTTTTAAAAAAAAAATATCATGGCGATATGTATTGGTTAGAAAATCATGAGAATGCTAAAAAAGATCCCTCTAAAATATGGAAAGAAGTAAAAACTATAATAGTTTTGGGCCTTAATTATTCTCCAGGTTATAATCCACTTATAAATAATGATAAGAGAAACTTTGGAAATATTAGTGTTTATGCACAAAATGAAGATTACCACACAGTTATTAAAGATAAACTAAAGATCTTTAAAAAATGGTTATCAAATGAATATAACCTTGATTCAAAGATATTTGTCGATACTTCTCCAATTTTTGAAAAGCAATTAGCTCAATCAGCTGGTCTAGGTTGGCAAGGGAAACATACAAATTTAGTTTCAAAGAAATATGGATCATGGTTATTTCTTTCAGAAATATTTCTCCCTATTGATATTCCAAATGATAACAAAGAATATAATCATTGCGGAATTTGTAACGACTGTATTAAGGTCTGTCCAACTGATGCAATACTAAAAGAAAATGTCATAGATGCAAGAAAATGTATATCATACCTAACTATTGAGCATAAAGGACCTTTTCCAGTAAGTTTACGAAAAAAAATAGGTAACAAAATATATGGATGTGACGACTGTCTTTCAATATGTCCATGGAATAAGTTTTCTTCTGAATCCAAGGAAAAAAAATTGATTGGAAAAGACCTCAAGGAACTCTCTTTTTATTTGAATTTAAATGAAAATGAGTTTTATAATTTTTTTAATAATTCTCCAATCAAAAGAATTGGTTGGATTAGATTTTTACGAAATGTCATAATAAGCGTCGGAAATAGTGACAATCAAGATTTAAAAGAAGATTTAATAAAATATGTATACCATCCTGAACCAATAATTAGAGGTGCTTCCATTTGGTCCTTAAGTCAAATTCTTTCAAAAAATGATTTTAAAATTCTAAAAAAAGAATTACTTAAAACAGAAAATAATTCCTATGTTATTTTTGAATTAAACATTAAGAATTAATTTATTTAATCCCTTAAGCATGGTATTTATTATTCCTTCATCTGAAGATGAGTGACCTGCTGTATTGACAAAAACTAACTCAGAGCATTTCCAATTCTTAGACAAATTGTAAGCATTTATTGGTGGACAAATTAAGTCATACCTTCCTTGAACAATGTATGACGGGATATTAGATATAGTGTTTATATTCTTAAGAATCTCATTGTCTTCCATAAAAAAATTATTTTTTATATAATATAATTCCATAAAAGGAGAATTTGGCAACCCACTTCTTCTCATTATTTCTTCATCATTGTCAAAAAGATATTTTTCTGGATTGATTTGAGATAATATTCTTTCGTAGTCATGCCAAATCCATGAATGAAGCTTGGAATTTTCAATTACTACCTTTTCATAATATGATTCAATAATGTTTTTTCCTTCTCTAAACAAGCCACTAAATCTTTCATAAAGGTTCGGTGCAAATGTTTTTGGACCATCAATAAATGCCCAATTTATTTCATTCATAGTTCCAAGAAAGACAGATCTTAAAAGGATTCCAATAATATTATTTGGAAACTTTTGTGCATACTTAATTGACAGAGTTGATCCCCATGAGCCTCCAACTATTAAGAATTTTTCAATATTAAAAAAAACTCTAATTTTTTCAATGTCATCTACAATAGATTCAGTATTATTATTTTCTAGTACTCTATACGGAGTACTCTTTCCACAACCACGTTGATCAAAGATTATTGATCTAAATATATTTGGATCAAATAAAGAATGATGCTCACTTCTACAATGTCCACCTGGTCCTCCATGAACAAAAATAACAGGTATACCATCTTTTTTTCCACTCACTTCAACATATATTTTGTTGTGTTTATCTACTTCAATGTGATACATTTCAGGAAGAGATTTATGAATAAATAGTTTGTGGTTCATTTGATAAACACCATTATGGATAAGTTCGAAAATATAAATGAGTTAATAGTAGCATTACTTTTCTGGATAACAAGTCATACTGACTACAAAAATCCAATTAAATACCCAGCTATCGAATTTATTGAGCAAAAAGAACTTTCTCAGTTAGCATGTAAAACTGAATGTGAAATTCTGGCATATACACCTTTAGAGCCAAAATATAAAATCTTCTTATCAAAAAAGCTTGACCCTTTAAATGATATTTGTCACAGAGGGATTTTAATGCATGAGATAATTCATGTTTTACAGGAAGAACAGGGTGTTTTTTCAGATTATGAATTAAGAACAAAAAAGCATATGAGAGAGATGGATGCTCTTGTAAACCATAATATTTTTCTGAGTCAATATGGAAAGAAAATATTATATAGTAATGGTTTCGCCGCAAAATTTAAAACAAATACAAAAAATAATTTATATTGTTAATTTATTTTATTTAGCAATTCATCAGCTGGCACATAACCAAATATTATTTCATTACCCACCACAAAGGCTGGAGTTCCTCTAAGTCCTAGCTTATTCGCTAAATCAACATCCTCTTTAAGTTTTTTTTCTAACCTACTGTTAACTTGCTCATTATTGAGTTCATCTAAATTCACACCAAGTTTTTTAGTAATTTCGGATAATTTTTCTTTACTTACACGCCCTTTATTTTCATTAATCATTTTATAAAAACTATTAAAGCTATCAATATCCTTTTCAGCAATAAATATTCCTAATTTAGCTAAAAAAACTGAATTCTCTGATAATATAGGAAAATTTTTATATATAACTTTTACATCTTCTTTTTTAAGTAACTTTTGAATATCATTGTGAGCTTTTTTACAATATGAACAATTAAAGTCAAAAAATTTAACAACTATTTTCTTAGAATTTATATTTCCGTCAAACAATCCATTACTACTATCCGTTAAACTTTCTAAATTTTCATTGATTATCTTTTGATTAGTTACTTCCTGTTCTTTAGCTTTTTTTTCCTCAAAATTTTGTAAAGATTTTAAAATAACTTCTGGATTTTCGAGTAAAAAATTTTCTATCTTTTCTTCAAGTGCCTGTGAGAAAACATTTAGAGAAAAAAACATAAAAGTAGCAACTGATAAAATTTTAATTCTAATCATAACAATAATGGTGCGAGCGGTGGGACTTGAACCCACAAGGGTGTTACCACCCGCAGGATTTTAAGTCCTGTCTGTTTACCAATTTCAGCACGCTCGCAAGTCCTCCTAGCTGGGAATTACAGACAATTTTTGAACTTATAAATATGATTGAATTCAAAATCATTTTGTCGGTTCTACCCTAGTCATTTTATTAATATTAAATCCTTTATATCATAATGAATAATGAATTAAACAAGAAACACAACTGCCTTTTAGAAATTTTTATTGATGAAATCTAGGGTTTGTATAGATAATTTTCAAATAATATAGAAAGGCATTTAGGAGAAAGGTGAATTTTATCGCACATATGTTTATTATTATTTTCTCCATTCAAGTTAGAAGTCAAATCATAAACATTTAAGAAATATGCCCCTCTAGATAAAACTTCTTTTTTTAGAATTAAATTGTATATTTTGATTATCTCAATTCTTTTTTTATCAAGTTTATCCTGTGATTCTTCTTTAATTGTTGGCGCTGGAACACCAAAGTAAAATCTTTTTGGGTATTGGAGAGATAAGGTTAACTCCATATGATTTAAATAACCATTTATAGTGTTCTTGCACACTTCAGAGATATCTTTGTCTTCCTTGATTACGTAAGGTAATATTCCTTCATTTTTTCTACAATCTATTTCTCCAAAAGAAATAAACACTTCATCAGAATAAGTATGATTTTTAATCTGTTGAGTTAAAGACTCTTTCCAGTTGTTATTCTTACTTTTAGAAAAATGCCATGCCTTCCCTCCTGTTATCATAACTGGTTGAATTTTTTTTACTTTTGATGACATAGATAGAGTTTGATGAGCAAAAGAAAGACAATGACTTTCTCCAATATGAGGTATTTTTTCTGAATAAGAATTATGACTGTTTTTCTCAAGCTCATTATATATTGAGGAAATAAATTGGGTTAAGAACCATGCATGCTGCCTAGTTTTTACTTCTTTAATAATATAGAGAACACCTTGCTCTATTAATTCATTAATTTTATTTAGGTATAATGAGGTTTCTGAAAAATCTCCTTTTTGTAAATTAGCGCAGGTTATCTGTAGTAAAGCTCTTAGTTTATCCTCGGGTGCGATTGATTTTGATTCAAGTTTAGATTTTGATAAAAGAATAACCTCTCTCAATTTACCAACGTCTAACAATATGTCTCCAAGTGCATTTAGCGCCTCTTTGAAGTCTGGATTAAGCTCAATTGCTTTACGCTGTGATATTTCTGCTTCTTCCAATCTACCAAGTTCTCTCAGTATGTTTCCCAGATTAAAATGTACGTGTGCTACATTTGGTTTTAGATCAACTGCTTTGCGTGATAATATTGCTGCCTCTTCTAATTTGCCAAGTTGCTGCAATATATTTCCAAAATTAGAAAAGACTCTATAATCATTAAAATCTTTATTGATGCAGAATTGATAATGTTTTACCGCCTCTGTGATATTACCCTCTTTATGAAAATTTATTGCTTTACCAATTATTTGCTCCTCAGCTGGATTAATAATATTTGCATATTTAGTGGAAGAGTGATTTTGAAAATTTGTCATTACAAATCATTAGCAAAAATCGTTCCAATTTAGCTCTGTATATTAACTATTAATTGATTTAGTTTATAACTTTTTTTTAAGATAATCTTAGGGTGATGAAATTTACAAACTAAAGATTCAAAAAATTTTTATTTTGGGTGAGTTGATAATCAACTTTATAAAAATTTTATTAATTCAATAACGATTTTAATACCTTTTTGGACGCAAATCTAAAAGCTCGAAAAAAATTGATATTCAACATGAATGATATCTTACAATTAAATTTATGAATAACGAACTTTACTTAAATAAGTTTTTAATTTCTTTTTGAAGAATTTCTCTCGTAATTTCCTTAGCATTTTTATCAAGCCATTCTTCAACTATTGATTTTATCAAATCCTTATCTTCAAAATTTGCTGAAGATTCTTTCTCACTTACTTTTCTAACTTTCGGTCCTACAGACTTTCTTACTTCATCAATAATATCAGAATTTTCTTTTTTCATATTTTTTTACTTCTATCAATTTTTTTATCAACAGCATCAATTAAGCTGTCTATACTTTTTTCGTCAATAACTTCCGAATGTAATTTTACTTTTGATTTTATATCTTTTTTGAGTGAATCCATAACTATTTTTTGCTGAAATCTTGGAAATGTATTAAAGTCTTTTCCATATATATCCCCTACCCTTTTTACTATTAATTCAATTTTCTTTTTATATAAATTTGAATCAATTAATTCTTGTTTATATAAATCTTTAAGAACTATTAATTTCTCTTCGTACTTTTCTAGAGCATCAATATCAATCTTAATAGCTTCCTCTTTGTCAACTAGTTCAATTGGTTTTTTATTTGTATACTTTTTTGAACCTAATAAAAAAACAACAAAGATAGCTATTATAGCTAAATAAGATTGGTTATCTTCAAAAATTTTTAAAATATCCATAAAAGTCAAAATAAACTAAGATTGTGAATTGTTAAAATTTAAGGTTATTATATATTAAATTTTTAAAAAATAATAAGATGAATAAAAAAAGAAAAGTCGATGATGTTCTTGAATCCATTTTTAATTTAATTCAAGAAGCACATAAAGAATTAAAAGAATCAAAAAAAAATGGTCAAAATCATAACAACCTTTTAATTGAAAAAGAAAAATCAATTAACGTTCATAAAAGTTTAATAGAGGAAAAGAAAGTAAGTAATTCAAAAAGTAGGGATGATGACTGGTCTAATCTTAATTTCAAAAGGATTGAATTTACCAAGTATCAAAATACTACTTATAACGGTGAATCTACGAAAATCACCCAAGGACATTGGCTTTCTGATGATAATATAAAAAAAGTTTTTTTTGATTCACTTAAAGATTGGAATAAAAAAAATCTAAAAAATTTAACAGAAAATACCTATCAAGAAATTATAAAAGAGAGCTTAAAAAAAAAACTAAAATAATTTAGGCTTACCATTCTTAATTTTTAAATACTCAAAAACCTCAAGGGACGAAATATTTATTAGCTCTTCATTATCACCAACAAATACTATAGAGACACCAAATGAATTTTTTTTAAAATATGGATAACTTCCAATCTCTAAATCCTTATATTTTTTTTGAATATCACTCAAATAACTGCCGATAATACCTTCAGACAAGATAGTTGAAATTGTTTTTTTATAAAATAAAACTTCGTTATCAATTTTTTTAAAGAATTCATCTATCATTACTTCTAAAATCTTTGGAACTCCAGGAAAAACATATATATTTTCAATTATAAATCCTGGAGCTATACTTACTGGATTGTCAATTAGCTCCGACCCTTTTGGCATATATGCCATTTTTTGTCTTGCTTCTGTATATTCTTCGTCTAAATAATGTTTTTCTAACCTTTTCCATGCTTCAGCATTTATTTCGAATGGTAATTTTAAAGCTTTAGAAATAGATTTTGAAGTTATATCGTCGTGGGTCGGACCAATTCCTCCAGTTGTAAATATATAATCGCTAGATTTTCTAAACTCATTTACTTTTTGGATTATATTTTTTTCATCATCTGGTACTACACTTATTGAATTACATTTAATACCTTTCAGCCTAAGTTTTTTAGCAATATAGTTAGAATTAGTGTCAAGTGTTTTACCCGAAAGAATTTCATTTCCTATAATAATTATACTCGCGATTTTTCTTTTTATTTTCATTAAAATTTTTACTGTAAGTTTTAATCATTATATTATAAATTAACATCTTGAATGACAAATAATATTAAATTACATACCAAATCAGACTTTGAAAATATGAGAAGAGCAGGCAGCTTAGCAGCAGATTGCCTAGACTATATTACAAAATATGTAAGACCAGGTGTTTCAACTTTAAAGTTAGATCAACTTTGTCATGAATTCCAAGTATCTAAAGGAGCTGTACCTGCCCCACTTAATTACAAAGGTTTCCCTAAATCTATTTGCACCTCAGTAAATCATGTTGTTTGCCATGGTATCCCGAGTGAAAAAGTTCTAAGCGAAGGAGATATTATAAACATTGATGTTACGCCCAAATTAGATGGCTGGCATGGTGACACAAGTAGAATGTTTTATGTAGGTGAAGTTAAATTGAAAGCTAGAAAATTAGTTGAAACAACATATGAAGCGATGATGAGAGGAATAGAAATTATAAAACCTGGGATTACAACTGGTGATATTGGACATGCCATACAGTCATTTGCAGAAAGAAAAAATTACTCAGTTGTTCGTGATTTCTGTGGACATGGTCTAGGAAAAGTTTTTCATGATCAACCAAGTATTCTTCACTTTGGTAATCCAGGAGAGGGTGTAGAATTAATTGAGGGTATGTTTTTTACAGTTGAACCAATGATTAATATTGGAAACTACAATGTTAAAGTTCTATCCGATGGTTGGACTGCTGTAACATCGGATAAGTCACTATCTGCTCAGTTTGAACATTCAGTGGGGGTAACCTCCAATGGGTTTGAAATTTTCACAACATCAAAAAAAAAGTTTAATTATCCACCCTATATTTTATTATGATTCCACGTTATTCAAGAAAAGAAATAAGAAAAATTTGGGAACCAGAAAATAAATTTAAAATCTGGTTAGATATAGAGATTGCCATATGCGAAGCTTTAGAAAAGATAGGGTTCATTCCAAAAAGTGCACTCAAAAATATAAAAACTAATTCAAGTTTCAACGTTAATAGAATCGATCAAATAGAAAAAGAAGTAAAGCACGATGTTATTGCATTTTTGACAAATATTGCTGAGAATGTAGGTGCTGATTCTAAGTTCATACATATGGGAGTTACTTCTTCAGATATAATTGACACAGCATTATCTATACAATTAAAACAATCTTCAAAAATTATAAAAAAAGAACTAAAAAATCTCATAGAAATGCTTAAAACAAGAGCAAATGAACATAAATTAACTCCATGTATTGGTCGAAGTCATGGAATTTTTGCTGAGCCCACCACATTTGGTTTAAAATTATTAGCTAAATATTGTGAATTCAAAAGACATCTAAAAAGATTAAATTTTGTAGAAAAAGAAATATCTATTTGTTCTATTTCTGGGGCAGTTGGAACTTTTGCTAATATTGCACCAAATGTTGAATCCTATGTTGCTAAAAAACTCAAATTACAAATTGAGTCAATTTCAACCCAAATAATACCTAGAGATAGACATGCATCTTTTTTTTCATGTTTAGCTTTAATCGCTTCATCAATAGAAAATTTAGCTATTGAAATTAGGCATCTTCAACGTAGTGAAGTAAGAGAAGTTGAAGAGTATTTTTCTCAAAATCAAAAAGGATCCTCGGCGATGCCCCATAAAAGAAATCCTATTTTAAGTGAAAATCTTACAGGTTTAGCTCGAATAATAAGGTCGAGCGCAATTCCTTTCATGGAAAATATTGCCTTGTGGCATGAAAGAGATATTTCACATTCCTCGGTAGAAAGAACAATTGGACCCGATTCTATAGTTTTAACAGACTTTGCTCTTAGTAGATTATCATCGGTGGTAAAAAATTTGGTGGTTGACAAGAAAATGATGCTGAAAAATCTAGAAAAAACAAATGGTCTTTATAACTCCCAGAGATTAATGTTAAAATTAATAGAAAAAGGTGAGTTCTCCAGAGAGGAAGCTTATAAAATTGTTCAGAATTTAGCAATGGAATCTTGGAAAAAAGATAAAAATTTCAAGAATATCGTAAAAAATAATAAAAAAATATCTATGACGTTAAATAAAAAAGAAATTGAAAATATTTTTGATATACAATATCACCTTAAGAATATAGATGAGATGTTTGAAAGAGTTTTAAATGAAAAATAAAGAAAAAATTTATGAAGGAAAAGCTAAAATTATTTATAAAGGAACAAAACCAAATACTCTGATTCAATATTTTAAGGATGATGCTACAGCATTTAATAATAAAAAAAAATCAATAATCCCTGGAAAAGGAGTTTTGAATAACTTTATTTCTGAATTATTAATGTCAAGATTATCAGAAATCAATGTGCCAAATCATTTTATAAAAAGACTGAATATGAGAGAACAATTAGTAAGGAAACTAGAAATTATTCCAGTAGAGGTTGTAGTGAGAAATGTTGCTACCGGATCTTTAGTGAAAAGACTTGGTATTAAAGATGGAAAGGTTTTATCAAGACCCATTATTGAATTTTATTTAAAAAATGATGATTTAAATGATCCTATTATATCAGATGAACATATAATAGTTTTTGAATGGGCTACCCACCAAGAACTTGAAGAAATAATATCAATTGCGTCTAGAGTAAATGATTTTCTAACTGGTTATTTTTTCTCGCAAAGCATTAGATTAGTTGACTTTAAGATAGAATTTGGAAGATTCTGGGACAGCGACGAATCTATATTAATGTTAGCAGATGAAATAAGTCCTGATAATTGTAGATTATGGGATATAAAGACTAACAAGAAACTTGATAAAGATCGTTTCAGACAAGACCTTGGTGACGTTGATAAAGCTTACCAGGAGGTTGCTTATAGGCTTGGAGTTTTATCTGAGAATGAATTTAAGAAAGTTATAAAAAATGATTTATAGAGTGTATGTTGAATTTAAACCTGGAATACTCGACCCTGAGTCAGAGGCTATAAAAAGAACAGTGAATCAGCTAGGATTTTCAAATGTAGAAAATATTTCAAAAGGTAAGTTTTTTGATATCGAACTTTCGTCAAACAACTGTTTATCTGATATCGAAAAAATAAGCAAAGAGCTTTTGTCTAACCCTGTAATTGAAAACTTTAAAGTAGTAAAAAAATAAATTTGTGAATAAGGAAGTATCTATAATTCATTTCCCAGGATCTAATTGTGATAGAGACCTAGCTGTTGCAATTAAATATTGCCTTAAATTAAAGCCTAAATTTTTGTGGCACAACGAAAGTCACATAAAAGATCCAGGCATAATTTTTATTCCTGGTGGCTTTTCTTTTGGAGATTATTTAAGAGCCGGAATATTAGCCACAAAGTCTCCAGCTATCAAAGAGGTTATTAGACACGCAAAAAAAGGGGTACCAATAATTGGGATATGTAACGGTTTTCAAATCTTAACCGAATGCAAATTATTAGAGGGAGCATTAATAAAAAACTCAAGCCAATTATTTAGTTGTAAAAAAGTTTTTTTAAGAATTGAAAATAAAAAAAATTATTTCACTAAAAATATTAAAAAGGGGGTTGTACAATATCCAATTGCACACTCACAAGGTAAATTTTATGTGGATGATTATAACTTAAAAAAACTTCAAGATAATGATCAAATTATGTTTAAATATTCCTCTAAAACTGGTGATATAAGTGATAAATATAATCCAAATGGTTCTGTTCAAAATATTGCAGGAATTGTAAATAAAAAAAAAAATGTTCTTGGTTTAATGCCTCACCCTGAAAGAGCAATTGACAGTTTTAGTGGTAGAGATGGTATAGTTTTTTTTAACGGGCTAAATGAGTTGATATGAATTTAGAAAATAATTTAATAAATGCTAAAACTATTATTGATCATGGAATTAGTAAATCCGAATATAATCGGATTTTAAAAATTCTAAAAAGGGAACCTAATTTACTTGAATTAGGTATTTTCTCAGTAATGTGGAGCGAACACTGTTCATATAAATCTACCAAAAAATGGTTAAAAACTTTACCAACAAATGGGGAGCATGTAATTTGTGGTCCAGGAGAAAATGCTGGAATAATTGATATTGGAGGAAATGATGCAATTGTGTTTAAAATGGAAAGTCACAATCACCCCTCTTTTATTGAACCTTATCAAGGTGCTGCAACTGGAGTTGGAGGTATTATGAGGGATGTCTTTACAATGGGAGCTCGTCCAATTGCAAATTTAAATTCGTTACGCTTTGGCGAACCATCCAATATTAAAACTAAAAACCTACTCCAAGGTGTTGTTAAAGGTATTGGTGATTATGGAAATTGTGTTGGGATTCCAACAGTTGGAGGAGAGTGCTCTTTTCATAAGTCCTATAATAATAATATTTTAGTTAATGCTATGTGTGTTGGTTTAGTTAAAAAAAATAAAATTTTTTATTCTAAGGCAAAAGGGATTGGAAATCCTATTATTTATGTTGGCTCTAAAACTGGTAGAGATGGAATACATGGGGCAACAATGGCATCAGCTGAATTTGATGATACTTCAATTGATCAAAGACCTCAAGTTCAAGTTGGAGACCCTTTCATGGAAAAACTCTTGCTTGAATCTTGTCAGGAACTTATGAAAGAAGACGCTATAATTGCTATTCAGGATATGGGAGCAGCTGGACTAACATCCTCTTCATTTGAAATGGCATCAAAAGGAAATTGTGGAGTTAAGTTATTCCTGAACGAAGTTCCTTGTAGAGAAAGTAAAATGACACCTTATGAGATGATGTTATCGGAAACACAAGAAAGGATGTTAATGGTCATTAAACCCGATAAAAAAAAAATTACTTTTGATATTTTTAAAAAGTGGGGGTTAGAAGCAATAGAAATTGGTCATCTTACAGATACGGGAAAAATGCAAATGTACTTTAATAATCGTCTTGTAGGAGAACTACCTATAAAACCTTTGGCTGATTCAGCACCAGAATATGATAGACCAAGGAAGAAAAAAGCATTTAAAACAATCAAAGTTAAAAAGAGAAATTTACAAATTGAAAATGTCTTCTTGGAAATGATTTCTAGCCCTAATCATTCATCAAAAGAATGGTTATTTCGTCAATATGATAATATGGTTATGTGCGATACTATTTTTTCTTCTGAAGAGTCTGATGCGGCAATTGTAAGAATCCATAAAACAAAAAAAGCAGTGGCAATTACCTGTGATTGCAACCCTATTTTTTGTTATACTGATCCCAAACTTGGCGCAAAGCTTGCCGTCGCTGAATCATGGAGAAATTTAATTGCTTCTGGAGCTAAACCCTTAGCAGTCACTGATAATCTTAACTTTGGTAATCCTGAAAAAAAAGATGTGATGTATCAAATAAAAAAGGCAATCGAGGGCATTAAGGTTGCCTGTACAAAACTATCATTTCCTGTTGTTTCAGGTAATGTCTCTCTTTATAATGAGACAAAAGGTAAATCTATACTTCCGACACCTGTAATTGGTGGTGTAGGCTTAATTGAGGATCTAAAGTTTGTTACAGGAATTAATATGAAAATGGATGATTCTATTTTTATAATTGGATATACAAAAGGGCATCTTGGTCTATCGGTATATAATCAGATTTGTGGATATAAATATGGAAAACCTCCATCTATCGATTTTGATAATGAAATTAAAAATGGTAATTTTGTTTATAATGCTATCAGAGAAGTTGGTATTTCAGGCTGTCATGATGTTTCTGAAGGTGGAATTATAATGTCGTTAGCTGAACTATGTATCAAAAATAAACTTGGTATACAAATTAGTATTCCTGATGAAATTAAAAAGGAAAATTGGCTTTTTGGTGAAGATTCGTCGAGATATATTATAATAACAAATAATGAAAAAAAATTACTTAAATATGCAAAAAAAATGAACGTATTTGTTAAAAATATAGGTAAAGTTAAAGGAAGTTCATTTAAAATTATAAATGAGTTTGAAATTTCATTAAAAGATCTTATAACATATAATAAACAATGGTTTAAAAATTATATAGATATTGAAAAATGACCTTAACTCCTGATGAAGTAACAAGCCTTATTAAAAAAGACCTACCAGATGCAGAAATAGATATTACTGATTTAAAAGGTGATAACAATCATTATCATGCAAAAATTGTATCTTCAAGGTTTAATGGACTTTCAAAAATCAATCAACATAAACTTGTTTACCAAGCTTTAGGTAAACATATGGGTACAACATTACATGCATTAATGCTTACCACAAAAGCAAATAATGATTAGAGAAAGGAAAGTAAATGGAAAAGATTAAAAATAAAATACAAAAATTCGTAGACACAGATAATGTTGTTCTTTTTATGAAAGGAACTCCAGACTTCCCGCAATGTGGTTTTTCTGCTAATGCAGTTGCAATTCTAAATTATTTTAATGTAGAATTTAAAAGCTATAATGTATTAGAAAATGATGAATTAAGACAAGGAATAAAGCAATTTTCGGATTGGCCCACTATCCCCCAAATTTATATCAATCAAGAGTTTATAGGAGGGTTTGACATTCTAAAAGATATGGCCGAAAGCGGGGATTTTGAGAAGGTTCTAAAAGAAAAAAAAATAAGCTTTAAGATTCAAAACTAGTGTTTATCATACTTTGCTTTCATTGCTGAAACTAATGGATAAATTGCACTTAACAGGCTAATAGTTAGGCCCTCATTTCCAGATAAAAAACCCTTTCTTGCTACATAACATTTTAGAAATCTTGATACTACTTTCCTAATAGAAAATAATTTCTCTAATTTGTGATTTTGCTCTACCAGATCAATTGCATTAAATGATGTATTTCTATTAAATTTTTTTAATAAATCTGAAATATTATCTGACATATTATGAATTATATAATTTTCTAGTCCCTTACCTTTTCTGCCATGAATTTTATAACTTGGGTGAACTCTCCCGTTGAGCCAATACTTATTTTTCTTTTTAAATAAACAAAATTTTCCATCAGGTGCCATACACGCCATCCATCCAAATTTTATTGCTTTCGTTCCAACATAATTTACTAACCTTATGTAATAATAATCAGACGATTTGCTTTTAATTGCATTACTAATTTCTACCGATAGGTCTTGATTTATTATTTCATCCGCATCAATCTCTAAAATCCAGGTAAAATTACAATTTTTAATACCAAAATTTCTTCTTTCACCCTCTGAATGCCAACTACCCTTAAATATTTTTTTTGTATATTTTCTACATATTGACTCAGTTTTATCAGTAGTTCTATCTAGAATAACAATTATCTCATCAGCAAAGTTAAGTGATTTAAGAGTACTTTCAATTTTTTTTTCCTCATTACGAGCTACTATTAAAGCACTAATTTTCATAACTATATTATAATTTTAAATTTTTTTTTTTAAATAGGCATGGACATAATTATGTTTTTTATTTAGAACTATTCTGATATATATTATTAGAACTATTCTATTTAAGAAAGGATTTTTAATGTTTAAAACCATACCTGATGTAATATTTCAAACAAGAGTGAGAGATGATTCCTTAGGAGGAGACAACCCATTTAAATGGGAAAAAAAGAGCTCACACGATTACTTTTTAAACAAAAGAGTAATACTATTTTCCTTACCAGGCGCATTTACTCCAACTTGTTCCACATTTCAACTTCCTGATTTTAACAAGTTATATGACGATTTTAAAAATTTTGGAATTGACGAGATATACTGTATTTCTGTAAATGATGCATTTGTAATGAATGCATGGGCTAAACATCATGAAATAGGTAAAGTTAAAGTTATACCGGATGGTAGTGCAGAATTTACTAGAAAGATGGGAATGCTTGTTAAGAAAGATAATCTAGGTTTTGGTCTAAGATCTTGGAGATATGCCATGATAATTGACAATAACGAAGTAGTGCAAACCTTTATTGAACCTGGTTTCAAAGATAACGCTGAAGATGATCCTTACGGGGAGACTTCTCCACAAAATATATTGAAATATTTAAAGCAGGAATCTTAAGTTGCAGTTAACTTTACCTTGAATAATATTCAATTACTAGATTAGGCTCCATTATGACAGGGTATGGAACCTCATCTAATTTTGGACCTTTTAAAAATGTACCTTTAAGCTTATCATAGTCTACTGATAAATATTCTGGGGTATCTCTTTCAGTTGAGCTAATAGCTTCAAGAACTATAGGAATTTCCTTACTTGATTCTTTAATCTCAATAACATCACCGTCTTTAACTGAGTAAGATGGGATAGTTAATTTTTTTCCATTCACTAAAACATGGCCATGACTAACAAATTGTCTGGCTGCAAAAACCGTAGTTACAAACTTCATTCTATATACAGCGGCGTCTAATCTTCTTTCTAGTAATTGTATAAGATTCTCACTTGTATTGCCCTTAAGGTTAGAGGCTTTAAAAAAAATGTTTCTAAATTGTTTTTCAGTTATATAACCATAATGACCTTTAAGTTTTTGTTTTGCCATCAGCTGGATGCCAAAGTCTGATGGTTTTTTCTTTCTTGTTTGACCATTTAAGCCTGGGGGATAATCTCTCTTATTAAATGGACTTTTAGGCCTCCCCCATAAATTACATTTTAATCTTCTATCTATTTTATATTTTGATTTTAGAATTCTAGTCATATTGTAGGTGAATATACTTATTAAATTACTTATGTCAAATTTATTTACCTCTTTTTTTAAGGGCTTTAAAAATACCAATCAGAATTTTTATATCGTCACTTGTTAAATCAATTTTATTAAATATATTCATGATTTTTTGCGTCATTATTTTTTTTCTTTCTTTTATTAAAAAGAATTCTTTTTCATCAAGATCATTTATTAAAAGCTTCATAAAGTTTATAAGTTCAGACTTTTTTGCTTTATGGGGGTGGGTATTTATATTATTTGTTTTATTTCCAATTCTTGAAATTTCATAACAAATCAAGTTTACGGCATGCGATAAGTTTAAAGATGAAAACTTTTTATTAGTGTTAATCTTTAACACATAATCGCATAAAACAATCTTATCATTATCTAAACCACACCTTTCCGGACCGAATACAATCCCAATTTTATTTTTATTATTTTTTAAAATATTTGAAAGATGACTAAAGCTAATAACCTTCTGTTTTATAGACCTTGTCCTATTAGTGGTTGCAATAATTACATTAAAATGTTTAATGGCTTCATCAAAATTTTCATATACCCTTGTTTTATCTATAACAATATCTGCACCTGCACAAACTGGTCTAATTTTTTCATGGTTTAAATTAAACTCTGGTGAAACTAGTTTCAATTTTTTAAAATTAAAGTTCAACATTGATCTAGCCACCGCACCAAGATTTTCAGGAAGTTGTGTATTTACCAATATAATTTCTGGCAAGTTCTTCAATTTTTCCATATGTTTACTTAAATTTTAGAAGGTGGTAAGTAATACTATCATGCAGTGCTATATACGATGCATCGATAACATTATAAGAAACACCTATAGTAGACCATTTCTCATTTTTATTAGATGATTCAATTCTTACCCTTACTAAAGCATTAGTTCCATCTTGAGGCGTTAAAATTCTTACTTTATAATCAATTAGATTTAAACTTTTTATTGAAGGGTAAAATTTTATTAAAGCTTTTCTTAAAGCTATATCTAAAGCATGAATTGGACCATTACCCTCTGCTGCACTATAAAATTCTTTTTTTTCAACAAATATTTTGATTCTAGCTTCTGAAATTGGGACAAATTTACTATCAGAATTTTTTCTTTTTTCATCAGAAACTTTAAAGCTTTCAAGACTATAAAACTCTTTAAATTTTTGAAGTGATCTTCTCGCTAAAAGTTCAAAACTTGCCTCTGCACCATCATATGCATAACCTAAAAATTCCTGATTTTTGACAATTTCTAAAAACTTTTTGACTCTTATATCATTTTTTTTTACTTTAATTTTGAATTTTTTTAATCTATTAATTATATTTCCTACACCTGACTGATTTGAGACAACTAACACTCTGGTATTCCCAACTTTTTCTGGATCTACATGTTCATAAGATTTAGGATCTTTTTCAACTGCAGAAATATGTAAGCCACCCTTATGCGCAAATGCAGCAGAACCTACGAAAGGAAGGTTTCTTGGAGATTGTCTGTTTAATGTTTCATCAATAAATCTACTTGCGTTGGTAATCTTATTTAATTTATTACTTAATTTACATTTTATGTTCATTTTGAGGATTAAATTTGAAGCTACATTAACTAAATTTGCATTTCCACACCTTTCTCCTAAACCATTAAAAGTCCCCTGAACCTGCCTAACACCTAACCTTACAGATTCAATAGAGTTATAGGTAGCATTGTCTGTATCATTATGGAAATGAACTCCTAATGATCTTTCTGGAATGATCTCCTTAACTTTATTTAAAATATTTTTTAATTCAAAAGGCAAAGTACCTCCGTTTGTGTCACATAAAACTATCCATTTTGCACCACTTTGATATGCTTGTTTTATTGATTCTAATGCATAATCCTGATTATTTTTAAAACCGTCAAAAAAATGTTCAGCATCAAACATTACTTCATCCAATCTTCTTGAGGCATACGAAATAGTGTCATCAATCATCTCAAGATTTTGCTTAAGTGAAATTCTTAATGCGTTTTTAACGTGAAAATCCCATGTTTTTCCTACAAGACATGCTGTTCCAACGCCGGAATTTAAAACTGCATTCAAATTAGGATCATTTGCAGCACTCTTTCCGTGTTTTCTCATCATACCAAATGCAACAACTTTTGTATTTCTTGACTTAGGTAGAGACTTAAAAAATTTATCATCTGTTGGGTTTGCTCCTGGCCAACCACCCTCGATATAGTCTAGACCCATATCATATAAAATTTCTAAAATTTTAAGTTTATCATTAAAACTAAAATTTACACCTTTACTTTGAGCTCCATCTCGAAGAGTACTATCATACAATTTAACAATGCTACTATTCACTATTAACCTTTATTCTATTAACTATTTCTCTAGTATTTAGTAAAGTTAGAAGATTATTCATACTTGGCCCAAACTGTTTACCTGTCAAAATAATTCTAAGCTTAGTGTAAAGTTCTTTTGGTTTAATGTCACATTTTTCTAATATTTTTTTTGTCCACTCTACCCATGTTTTGGAGTTAATCTTTTCTGGCAATTCATCTAAAATAATTTTTTTTAAATCATTACTTAATACAACTTTATCTTCTAATATTAACTCGGAATTAGTTATTTCATACCAATCTTCAGCCTCTTTGATATTATCAATATTAGATTTAACAATTTCCCAAAAACTTTGATTAAAGATGGGGTTAGTTATTTTTTTTAAATCCTGAAAACTTAGTTCTTTTAAGTATTTAGAATTCAGTCTATGAAGATCATTTGGATCATAAAATATAGAATTCTTAGAAAAAATTTTTAGGTCAAACTCCTGAACCAATTTATCTATACCTATTATCCTTTCTACAGAACTACTTGTACCTATTTTACTTAAATAATTTATTATTATTATAGGAAGAACTTGTTCAGACCTAAGTTGATTAATAGAATCTTTTCCTGTTCTTTTTGAAAGACCCTCTCCTGAAATTGACTTAATTAAAGGGAAGTGTCCGAACTCTGGTACTTTTGAATCAAGCATTTTAAATAACTGAATCTGTGCTGCCGTATTTGTTAAATGATCATCCCCTCTCATTATATGAGTTACATTTAAATCAGCATCATCAACTACAGATGTAATTGTAAATAAGGGGAGTTCATCTGAACGAAAAATAACTGGATCAGATATTGATAAGTTTTTAAAAGTTACTTTATCATGAATTTTATCTTCCCAAGTAATTACCTCGTCATTTAATTTAAGACGCCAGTGTGGTTTTTTTCCTGAAGAAATTAGTGAACTAATTTCCGATTTTTTTAATTTGAGTGATCCTCTATCATATATTGGAGGTCTCCCCTGTTTTAATAAAATCTTCCTTTTTAAGGAGAGTTCTTCTGCTGATTCAAAACAAGGATATATAAATTCTTTTTTTTTTAGATAATTAAAAACATCTATATATTTACCCATTCTTTCTGATTGTTTGAAAATATCAAAATATTCTATATTCAACCATTTTAAGTCAGAAATAATTGATTCTGTATATTTTTGACTAGAACGCTCTAAATCCGTATCATCTATTCTTAAAAAAAATTTTTTATTATATTTCCTAGCAAACAAATAATTTAAAAGTGCAACCCTCAAATTACCAACATGTAACAATCCAGAAGGACTTGGAGCAAATCTTAACATTTAATCTCTCATCATATTTCAAACTTGTTAGTAATTGGAAATCTTCTATCATTAGCTAAGGACATTTTTGTTAATTTTGGACCAATCGCACTTTGATATCTCTTAAATTCTGAATTCTTAATCATTTTCCAAACTTTTACAACTAATCCTTTTTTAAAACCTTTATTTATTATTGATTGTAAATCTTTATTTTCATCAATTAGCATCTCAAGAATTTGATCAAGAATTTTATATGGAGGAAGACTATCAGAGTCTTTTTGGTTGAGTTTTAATTCTGCAGTAGGTTCTTTACTAATTATATTATAAGGAATCATATTTTTCCCCTTGGAATTTTCATTATTATTATTTATCCAATTACATAAATCATAAACTCTAGTTTTGTAAAGATCTTTCAAAAGAGCAAACCCCCCACACATATCACCATACAATGTAGCATAACCAACAGAATATTCTGACTTATTTCCAGTAGCAATCAGTAATGCTTTAGTTTTGTTTGAAATCGCCATTAATAATAAACCTCTTAACCTGGATTGAAGGTTTTCCTCTGTAACATCGTTTGGTAAATCATTAAAATGTGGATTAAGTGATGAAATTATTGATTTTCTTAAGTCTTCGATATTTAACTTTCTTAATTTTACACCAAAATTCCTTGTTAAATTAGTAGCATCCTTTTCACTTTCTTTTGATGAAAAAATTGTTGGAAGATAATAAGGTTTAATATTTCTAGGTCCAAATGTTTTTGCCATAATAGCTAAACAAAGGGCAGAATCAACTCCACCAGATAAGCCAATAATAAAAGACTTAAAGTTATTTTTATCTGCATAATTTTTAAGGCTTAAACTTAAAGCATCAAATAAAATTTTATTTTCATCAATTTTTAGTTTAGATATTTTAGGAGATTTAGTATTTATGATCTGGTTAGATTCACTAAAAAATTTTTCTTGTGATATTATATTTCCAAGCTTATCCATTAAAAAAGACCCACCATCAAAAATTAGATCATCCTGAGATCCAACAGAATTA
The DNA here is from genome assembly GCA_902595755.1 of uncultured Alphaproteobacteria bacterium. Taxonomy (GTDB): domain Bacteria; phylum Pseudomonadota; class Alphaproteobacteria; order Methylaequorales; family Methylaequoraceae; genus TMED13. Next base: position 121,905 of record CACJRF010000003.1, read on the forward strand.
AGGTAAATTAATTTAGAATTAGAAATAATAGCATTTTTCTTTGCAACCCTTTTTCGGATTCTATCTTTTCCAATTTCATATGGTGACGCATTAATAGAAATTATTAAATCAATATTTTCATTTTTAAAAGCTTTATTTTCTCTCCACATATCCTCACAAATAAGAAATTTAATTCGCTTTCTATTTAGCTTTAAAATATTATCAGAATATTTCTTCTTAACAGAAAAATATCTTTTTTCATCAAAAACACCATAGTTTGGAAGTTTGCTTTTAGTAAATTCCTTTATAATTTTTCCAGATTTAATCAATAATAAACTATTAAAAATTTTTTTTTTTTTATGAGGAATACTTAAGGAAAAGATTGTTTTTTTATTTATTGTAATTTCTACAATTTTATTTTTATAAATTTCAACGTTTTCAAGAAAATCACTCCTGAGAATTAAATCACCTGGTGGATATCCTGTTAAAGCAAATTCTGGTGTAATAAATAAATCACAGCTCTGCTCACATGATTTAAGATATAATTTTTTTAACTTTTTGAAATTATTCTCAAAATCACCTAGATTAGTTTGAATTTGCGAAGTAAAAACTTTTATAACTTGCTCCTGCTTAAGTTAGATTTTTTTTAAAAATGAAGCAATTAAGAACGCTAACTCTATGGATTGAGACGCATTCAAACGAGGGTCACAATGAGTATGGTATCTACTACTAAGGTCTTTATCAGAAATTTTTTGTAAACCACCAATACATTCAGTTACATTTTGACCGGTCATTTCAAGATGTATACCACCTGCATATGTTTCTTCTTTTTCATGAATTTTAAAGAAAGATTTCACTTCATTAAGAATATTTTTAAAATTTCTTGTTTTATATCCACTTTTAGACTTTTCTATATTAGCATGCATTGGATCTGAAGACCAAACAACATTAAGTTTAGCACTTTTAATTTTTCTAAGAATATTTGGAAAAATTTTCTCTATTTTACTTGCACCCATTCTAACGATTAAAACAATTTTACCTTTTTCATTATTTGGGTTTATTCTTTTAATAACTTTAATTAATTCTTTATAGTCCGAAGTAGGTCCAACTTTAATCCCTATTGGATTACTAATACCTCTACAAAACTCAACATGCGCACCGTTAAGCTGTCTTGTCCTATCTCCAATCCAAACCATATGGGCTGATGTGTCATACCAATCTCCTGTTGTACTGTCTACTCTAGTAAAAGCAGATTCGTAGGGAAGTAAAAGTGCTTCATGAGATATAAAAAAATTGGTTTCAGATAATTGCCTCACATTCTTACTTGTTATTCCACATGAGCTCATAAAACTTAGGCACTCTGATATCCTATCAGCTAAAAGTTTAAATTTTGATCCTTGTTTTGACTTTTTCACAAAATCTAAATTCCATCTTTGAATTCTACTTAAATCTGCATATCCACCATATGCAAATGCCCGGAGAAGATTTTGGGTTGAAGCTGCCTGATTATAAGCCATAATCATCCTATCTGGGTTATGTTCTCTTGAATTTATATTGAATTCAATTCCATTTATCATATCTCCAAGGTAACTTGGAAGTTCAACATCATTTTTTTTTTCAATAGCTGATGATCTAGGTTTTGCAAACTGTCCAGCTAGTCTACCTACCTTTGTTATTGGAACACCAGAAGCAAAAGAAAGGATAACTGACATTTGTAAAATAACTCTAAATGTGTCTCTAATATAATTAGGATGGAATTCAGCAAAACTTTCAGCACAATCACCGGCTTGTAATAAAAAGCCTTTGGCATCTCCACACATTGATAAACTCTCTTTTAAGTCTCTAACTTCACCTGCAAAAACAAGTGGCGGAAGTTTCTTAAGTTTTTTTAAAACTTTCTGAAGTTTAGATTTATCTAGATAGTTTGGTTGATGCAAAGCTTTTTTACTTTCCCATGATAATGGTGTCCATTTTTGAGTCATAACTATTAATATCTTATAAAATTTACAATTTCTATTATTTATTTTAAGGTAACAATTTCTTCAGCACTTGTTGGATGAATACCAATCGTTTTATCAAACTGATTCTTTTTTAAACCGTTGACAATTGCAACTGAAAAACCTTGAATAATTTCAGCTGATCCATTACCAATATAGTGCAAACCTAAAACTTTATCTGTCTGTTTGTTTACAACTAGTTTTATAAAAACTTTATCTTTTTTTTTTGATAATGAATATTTAAGGGGTCTAAAACTTGACCTATAAATATTAATCTTTTTATATTTTTTTTTGGCATCTTCCTCTGATAAGCCAACATATGAATAATTTGGATTACAGAATACAGCCGTTGGAATATTTTTATAATCAAATGATTTTTTTCTTGATGTTTTAAGATTATTTACAAAAATCATTGCTTCAGCTATGGCAACGGGAGTTAACTGAACTCTATCAATCACATCTCCTATAGCAAAAATATTTTTTGCTGATGTCTCGAAGTATTTGTCAACAATTATCGCACCATTGTTGTTAATCTTAACATCAGTATTCTTTAAATTAAGGTTTTTAGTATTGGGAACCCTTCCAACTGCTTCCATCACCAGATCGTATCTTTCTTTTTTTTTTATATCAAAAAATACATCAAACTTACCTTTTTTATATAAAATTTCTTTGGGGAATTTATTAGTGATAAATTTAACTCCGTTATTCCCCATTTGTTTCATTATTTCGGTTGCCACTTCCGAATCAAAACCTTTTAATATTTTTTCACCCCTTATACAAACTGTTGTATCAACTCCCAATCCGTTAAAAATTGAAGCAAATTCTACTGATATATAACCACCACCTAAAATCAAAATACTTTTTGGTAATTTATTTACATCAAATGCCTCATCAGAATTTATTATATTTTTACCAGCAGAAAAATTCATAACTCTTGGCTTTGAACCAACTGCAATAAGGATTTTTTTTGCTTTTATAATTTCGCCTCCAACATTTAGTGTTTCATTATCTATAAAGCTCGCTTCTTTCTCAAATATTTTCACTTTAGAATTTAACAGCAGATTTAAATAAATTTCATTTAATCGTAGAAGTTCTGTCTTTTTATTTGATACAAGCTTTTTCCAATTAAAATTTGGTTTCTTTGAATCCCATCCAAATGATCTCATAGTTTCAAATTCACTAGTGTAGTAAGCGGCATAAGAATACAATTTCTTCGGAACACAACCTCTATTAACGCATGTTCCTCCAAAAGACCATGATTCAGCTATCCCAACTTTCAAACCTTTTGAGCCTGCCATTCTTGCAGCTCTTACTCCTCCTGAACCCGCACCAATTACAAATAAGTCAAATTTTTTTGGCATACTAGAAATTCCAGTTAACAAATTTTGTTTCAAGGAATGGTTCAAGTGTTTGAAGTGACCCCTCACGCCCTAAACCAGATTCCTTTACTCCACCAAAGGGGTTTAAATATGTCGAAATTTTTCCAGAATTTACTCCAAACATACCATATTCTAAATCATCAACTAATGACCAAATTCTTTTTGGATTTGATGTAAAGAAATATGAAGCTAATCCGTATTCCGTATTATTGGCCATTTCAATAGCCTCTCTATCTTTATCAAAAATTAAAATCGGAACAATTGGTCCAAAATTTTCGCGTTTAAAAACTAACATATTTTGTTTGATATTGGTGAGTACTGTTGGTTCAAAAAGTAAGGAGTTAGGTTTATACAACTTTCCACCAAATTCAAGTTTTGCACCTTTATCAATTGCGTCTTGAATATGATTTTCTACCTTTTGAAGAGCTTGTTTAGATATCAGAGGTCCAATGTCACAATCTTTTAAACCAGAACCAATCTTCATTTTTTTTAATCTATCTTTAAGTTTTATTAAAAAAATTTCATAAATTTCTTTATTAAGGAAGATTCTGTTTGCTGATATACATGTCTGACCAGCATTTCGAAATTTTGCGTTTATTAAACCTTGAACCGCCAAATCAATATCGGCATCTGAAAAAACAATAAAAGGAGCGTTTCCACCAAGTTCTAATGAAATATTTTTAATTGTTTTTGAACTATTTTTCATTAATAAACTTCCAACTTTTGTAGAGCCAGTAAATGTTATTTTTTTTATCGTTGAATTTTTTGACAAAATATCACCAATCATATCTGGTTTTCCATTTATAATATTGAAAATTCCACTAGGAAATTTTGCTTCAATTGATAGTTCCCCTAGAAGTAATGCAGTTATTGGGGTTAATTCTGAGGGTTTTAAAATAACGCAGCAACCTGCAGCCAATGCCGCACCCACTTTTCTTGTAACCATTGCAAGAGGGAAATTCCAAGGGGTAATAGCTGCGACGACACCAACTGGTTGCTTTACATAAAACATTCTTTTCGTTTGCTCTGGTGACTCAAATATCTTTCCACAATTCCTTAGACACTGATTTGCTGACCATTCAATGAACGACGCACCATATTCCACTTCAATACATGACTCTTTTAATGGCTTGCCACTTTCTTTTGTAATAGTTTGTGCGATACTTTTTTTATTCTTCAGAACTAAAGAATGAAATGTTTTTAAAAAATAGCTTCTTTCCTCTGCAGAAGTTTTTTTCCATTCCTTGAATGCATTTGCAGAAGATTCAATTGCCTCCAAAGTACCAGTTTCTTCTGCATCATAAACTTCAAGGATTTTTGAGTTATCAAAAGGGTTTCTTACGTCAAATGTTTTTTTATGCTTTACCCAGGATCCATTGATTAAAGAACCGTATCTCTTTTTCATATTATATATATATATTAAAAAAATAAAAAAAAAAGGGGTGTTACCACCCCTTTTTTGCAGTTAATGGAAAGCAAGCTTGCTAAATTAATAACGACATATATAAAAAAAATTTACTAACTTTTTAAAAATAAATCAAAATTATCCAAAACTTCATTAAATTCGTCAGTTTTAATTCCATTTTTTTTAGTTTTAATTAATGATCTTTCTAAAATATTAGCCCCTAGGTAACTGAGCTGAATTGAAAAGCCTTTTACAAAATTATTTCCATTACCTCCTGAAGAAGAGCATATTAGAGTTTTTTTACCATTAAAACCCTCTTTCCAGTCATCGCCTATTCTACTTACCCAAGCAATCATATTTGTTATAATTGGTGAAATACCTCCATTATATTCCGGACTACACCAAATTATGGCATCAGAGGAAACTAGCATTGACTTTATTTCAGTAATTTCTTTTGGGAAGTTATTGTTATTTTTAATTTGAATTTCTAATGATGGTGTAAACAATGGAAGATTTAAATCTTCTAAAGAAATGATTTCACAAGATAAATTAGGCTTTTTTTCAAGATACACTTTTATCTCCTCAGATAGATCAAAGTTACTAAATGGTGTTGCAGATATAATTAATAATTTTTTCATGAGATGATAATAGTTTTAGTTTAAATCTAATGCAAATTTTTTTAGAATCTCTAAATCTATATACTTAATAATTTCAATACTTGTAGATGACAGTATTATTTTAGGTGCATACCCCTGCTCATAAGCTTGAAACCACCTTCCGGCACATAAACACCATCTGTCACCTTCCTTTAATCCTGGAAATATATTTTCTTTATTTGGTGTAATTAAATCGTTGCCATTTTTAAATGAAAAATCTAAAAATCTCCGGTCAACTTGAGCACAAACTATATGCTTTCCATAATCCCCAACTACACTTTCACAACAACCGTTTCTTTTGAAACCAGTCAATGGATCTTTCGAACATTCAACTAATTTTTTTCCAAAAAAATTTTTATTCATAATTTTTTTCCATTCTAAAATGTAAACCAATATTTTTGATCAAGAATTTTTTGCTTACAACTTTATAATTATTTTTCTTATAAAAGTCTACGGCCTCTATCCTTGCGTTACACCAAATTAAAAAACTTTTACTTTTATTCAAATTATCGAACTCAATTTTTTTCAAAAGTTTAGAACCATAGCCCATTTCTCTAAACTTTGGTAATGTAAACATTCCTCTTATTTGGTATTTATTAAATTCTACGTCTTTGATTAATGTCAAACCAGACACTACTTTTTTGTCGATGAATAGCAGAAAATGTTCTGTAGTTTTTCTTGAATCCTCTCTATAAAATGCTAATTTTCTTTGATTGGGCTTATAAAGAGCAACTATTCTAAATTTTTTAATATAACTTGCTGAAACTTTTTTTATTAAAAAATCTTCCTTATGACTAACTGGATCATAACCAGAAGATCCAAATGGGTGACATCTTAAAATTCTAGAAAAACTCATTTTTAATGCCTTGAAAAAACTAAATTTCCTAAATGCTTCCATAGCATACTCCGAACAGCTTGGTATAAATCGACAATTACCGAAAAAAAAACGAGCAAATAAAAATCTATAAATTGTAATAAAAAAAATTGGAATATAATTAAAAATTACTATTTTATTTTGTTTTGAACCATTTAGTTCCATCTGGGGTATCCTCTATTTCAATATGCATCTTCTTTAGTTTATCTCTTAATTCATCCGCAAGATTAAAATTTTTATTTTTTCTAGCATTTTCTCTTTCTTTAATTAATTTCATAATTTCACCTTTATCATTTTCTAACTTATTTAAAGAACTTTTCTCAATACCTAATATTTTTAAAGACTTAAAAATTGATTGTAAGATAATCTTTTTTTCAGTTAATGTGGTGTTGCGAACCTTAGAAATGTGATCATTAAGAATTCTTAAGGCTTTTGGAGTATTAATATCATCAAAAAGAGAACTCAAAAATTCTTCAAAATAATTATTGTTAACAATTTTTTCTCTTTCATACTCTTCGCTAAAGTTTACATTATAAAAATAATCCAATTTATGTAGATAATTCTTGAATTGTTTCAAGCTATTCTCAGAAAAATCTAAAGGTTGCTTATAGTGTGCGCTTAGAAGGCATAATCTTAAGACTCTACCCTCGTATTTTTTTAATAAATCTCTAACCAATTTAATATTACCAAGCGACTTTGACATTTTTATGTTATCAAATGTTACAAATCCGTTATGAAACCAATAATTACAAAAACTTTCTGGTTTTAAGTTTCCATTACCTAATGAACAGCTCTGTGCAATTTCATTTTCGTGGTGAGGAAAAGTTAGATCAACACCACCACAATGAATGTCAAAAGGTAATCCCAAACATTTTTTAGACATAGCACTACATTCTATATGCCAACCTGGTCTACCTAATCCCCAAGGTGAATCCCAACCAGGTTCATTTTTAAAACTAGGTTTCCAAAGAATAAAATCATTATCATTTCTTTTATAATTTGCTTTTTTTACCCTTGTTCCAGTTTTTTGGTCATTCATCACTCTTTTAGATAATGCTCCGTAGTATTTATAACTATCAGTATCAAACAAAATATTTCCATCTGATTCATAAGCACATTTATTATCAACTAAAATTTTTATGAAATCTATCATATCAGCGATATAGTCAGTAGCTTTAGGTTGAAAAGTTGGGAGTGAAACGCCAAGACTTTCCATATCCTGATTGTAAATTAAATGATACTTGTTTGTAAGTTCACCTATAGTTACATTTTGTTCTTTTGCTGCTTCAATTATTTTATCGTCAATATCTGTTATATTTGAAATAAAAGTAACTTTTTTATATTTTTGCTTTAATACCCTTACTAAAAGATCAGTAACAACTGCCATCCTTGCATTACCAAAGTGTGGAAAATTATAAACCGTTGGACCACATGCATAAATCCTTACATTTTTGTGATCAATTGGAATAAATTCCTTTTTTTTTTTTGAAAGTGTATCAGATAAATAAATTTTCATTTTAACTTCATAAGTTTAAATATTAAAAATGTCCCAATTATTTTTTATTTAATAATAAATCTATACAATTTAAATTTTAAATTTACTTCTCATTTATGATACGTTTTTTAAAAATGTATCTAAATCTTGCACTTTTACCATCTTTATTAGTTTTATCTATTCCAAGATCAATAATATATACTAATTCAAAATCCTGTATTCCTAGCTCATTAAGTTTAATTTGAACCTCATCAGAGTTATGATGATTGATATTTACATAATCTATTATTTTATATTAATAATTATCTATCATATTTCTATTTTAAATTATCTTCATAATATTTAGTAAAAAAAAACTTTAATTATTTTTAATTTATCTACAACTTCCAAATAAGGAATGATAAACCTTTGACTTGCTTCTTAATTTACCAAATTGATTAAATCTTGATGAATATACAAAATTCTTATCACTATCAAATGAGAACATTGATTTATTTTTTTTCTCCAAACAGTTAAAATTTTTTTCGTTAATCTTGCTTATATTAATATTAAATAACCAAGTACATTCAAAACTTTCAAATTCTCCTGTTGATTTTGATAAAAGAAGTTCAATAAAATGAGAATTCTTTGGAATATAGTGTTTATTAATTTTAAGATATTCTGACTCAGATCTAAAAATTTCCTCTCTACTTCTTGAAAACTTAATTTTAAAGTTACTTAATCCCAAATAATTTAAGATTTCTTTGTGCTCACCACCCAGATTTGAAAGTCCACTTTGTTTTTTAGTTTTACAATTAAAACTTTGTTTGGAAGATAAATTGTAAGGAATACAAAAAAACATCAGAAAAAAAATAAATAGATTACTAAATCTTATTTTTTTTTGTTTTTTCTTGTTTAATCTCATCAATCCTTCTTTGCAAAAGTATGAATGGTTCAATATCTGCTAGTGTACATTTTTTATTTCTAAATTTAAGTGTGCTTCTATTTATAACAAATTCAATATCTTTATTATTGATTATTTTAATATTTCTAAGATCTGTTCTATATGTTCTTTTATATTTATAAATTTCATATAATAACTTATTCATTGAATACAAAATTACTTCGTTATCTGGTAAAAACTTCATACCCCAATCCTCAATACTTTCAGATTTTACAAAACAGATAAGCTTTTTACCTGCCAAGTCATTATCGTAAGGATCGTTTGATAAAACATTTGAACTAAAAAAAAAATAGAATACGAGAATTAAAAAATATTTCATGTTTATATTTTAAATTATAAATATACAAATTGAAATTTAAAATTAAAGAAATAATAGGCAAAAAAAATTATTCTTTATTTAAAAGACAATCATAATTATTAAATTTTTTAGATTTTTGATTTGATGTTAAATAGAAGTGCTCTTTCAGTGATCCATTTGATCTATCAATAACTATTTTTGAACTTCTCATCACCTTGTCATTAAATTTATTTTGAAAATTTATTTTAATAAATTTGGTATCCATACTTACTGATGAAAACTTCATTCCTTGTGACCATCCAATTCCTGAAAGTTTTACATCGGTATTTGTAATTTTTATCCATCCTAATGTCTTTGTGTATTCATTTAAAAAATGTGAATCATTACCATAAATTTTATGATCAACATACTCTGTACTTTTATATTCACATGTATATAAAAGTTCATCTTGGGTAACGGCTTCTTTAATCTGAAAGACAAACAAATTAAATATGAGAATCAAAACAAAATATTGTCTAGTTATCATTTGCAAATCCCTCTTATTTCGGAACTAAAAAATTTAATATAATTGTTATAGTATTCCTTTAGAAAATTTATTTCCATTGTTTGTTTTATTAAAATTACTTTATCTATATATTGTAACTGCTTTTGTTTTTCAGTGTTATATTTTTTTTTAATAAATGTTAAAATTCCATTATTTTCTTGAAAAGATTGGGATATTAAATTTTGATTTTCTGAATTTAATGATTCCCATTCTTTTTTTTTCGTCTCGTATAACCACTTATTATTTTTATCAAGATAGATTTTAATTTTTTTTCCTATAAAAATATTTTTTTTCGTAGGTAAATTATTTTCTAATTCTTCATCAATTATACAAGAAAGTTCTCTCTCAATAGAAAAACCTAAAAAAGGAAATGAAACTATCAAAAATAAAATCGTAAGTACTTTCATTAATTAATTACTAGTTTTTTAAATTTAGACTTTAAAACATTCATATTTGATTTATAAATTTATTATAAAGTTATTTTATGTTCAAAATTAATTTGATTATCATTTTTTTACTCCCATTTTCAACATTATCTTTTGGTAACTGGATTAAGTATTTCAATGATCATAATGGTAATACACATTATTATAAAAATTTAGAGAAAAAGGGCAAAAATATAATTTTTTATAATATGGCTGATAGTATAAGACCAAATAAAAAAGGTGTTTATTGCACTATTGATAAAAGAATTGCTGATTGTAAAGATTTCTCACTAAAATACTTGGAGTATAAATTTTTTCGAGGTCCACTTTGTATAGGCAAACCTGAAACAGTCCCATTAGAAACAATTGAAAGCTTTGGATGGAAAAAGAATCTTCCTAATTCAACTGACTACATGATAATTAAAAAACTTTGTAAAAAAATTTTTAAATAGAGTATCTATTTAAAAATAAGTTATAAAACTTATGATTTGAAAAACACAAAAATATTTAAATGAAAAAAATTCTCTTCTTCTCAATTTTATTATCAATTATTTTTTATGGTTTATTATCAAATTATTCGAAAAAAAAAGAGATTATGTCCTACTTTCAAAAAAATACAGTTTCAGAATCATCTGATAATAAAAATGATATTTATGGTTGTGAATCTGAAGGTATTATTCCAAGTACGTATTGTAGGTTGACAAAGAATGAATGCTTGGAAAATTTTTTAATACCCCTTTCTGGTATACTTGAAATTGTTATAAATGATGAAAATAACATATTACATTGCACAAATTACAAATTGGGTGTTGACGGTGTAGGATTCGATATTTTAGTAAATAATTTGACTAATAAACAAGTATTAAAAATTAAGGATAAATTTAAAAAGTCAAAATTATCAAAGATTAATTCATTTCAACCTGGGGAAGGTTTATGTATAAAACCTTATAACCTAACAACAAAATATGGTATCATTTCAGATTCCTTAAGACGAAAAATATGCTCAGTAATTGATAATAATATTGAAGTAACTTATTTTCAGAAATTACATAATGGAAATTATGTTAATATTATTGATTTGGGACTTGATAACATTTTTTGGTTTAACGAAACTGGATATTAAAGAGTTCCTTCTAAAATATATTTTAATATCCTTACAACTTGATGCTGATTTTTTGCAACTGCGGATGATGAAGCGTCTACCTCCTTTAAAGCATGTTGATTCTCATCATTATGAATTACAATTATGGATTTGTTTAAAGCTGAAGCATAACCCGCGTCAAATGCAGCATTCCATTGTTTATACTTATCACCAAACTTTACAACAACGACATCGGAATCTTTTATAAACTTTTTAGTTTTGATAGCATTAATATTTGCACCTTTTTGGTCTTTCCAAAAATTTTCTACCTCAGGACCGAGAATTTCGACACCACAATTATCCGAATTTTCATGATTAGTGGTTGGTGAAGTGAAATTTATCTTTAACTTTTCTTTTTTACACAACTCAATTATTTCTTCTCTCCAATTAGTATGAATCTCTCCAGACAAATAAACATTAAACATTTTCTACTCCTTAGAAATAAGTTAAATATCAAATATTTCTAACAGCTTTAATAAGAAAAATGAATAGTATGTTGAAATTATTTTTTGTTGATATTTGACTCTTTTGAGAGGATAACACTTTATTCTCAAAAAAAAACCTTTATATGGATATAATGAAGTATGGTTTTTTATATATTGAGAAATCTTTCCTTGGTGTAATTATGGCAATTTTCAGTCTTTATTTTACTGATGGTTTAGCAAAGGATATCTCTAGTAAAAAAAAAAATGATCAGAATAGTATATCTTCTTATTGTAATGATTCCTTACAGTGGTATGACGATCATCCAGGATACAAAGGTGAATTCAGTAGAGTTTTAGATTACTGTATAGAATATGTCAAAGATGTCAGTCCAGAAGGATATGATGTAAATCCAATTTTATCTGATTTTGGAGCAATGAATGGCGTAAATACTCGCCCAAGAGATAGTATTCATCAGGGTATTGATATAATTGGTAGAGCAAATGAACCTATTATTGCTATCTCTGATGGTATTGTTTTAGAGACAACTATTGAAGATTGTTGGGGTGGTACGATCATTATTGACCATGGAAAAGCATTTGATGGAAAACGTCTGATTACGATCTATGGGCATGTTGGAGAATTCTTAGTTAATGAAAATGACAAAATTAAAAGAGGTGACATAATTGCAAAATTACCTTCGAAAATTGAATATAGATGTATGGCTAGAGTAAGGCATCTCCATTTACAAATTGGCCAAAGATATTGCAAGAAGGAAGAAAAAGATAATTGGGGGTGCAAATACTTTATAAAAGACTTTTATAGATCTTTAAATCCTCATGAATACTGGGCGGGTGGAAAGAAAAATATAACATGCTTTAATGAGAATAAATCTTTCAAAAAAGGAACAATTACTTATCCATTTAGGTGCAAAAAATTATCTAAGAAAAATAATTAATTTTTAACCTTTTTAAAAATCTTAAAAATCCCTTTTAATAATTTTTTTTTTTAAAAAGTGTAAATATAAATTTATCCACTCTTCCTCAGTTAAGCCATTTAATTTAACATTTCCTTTTTCTTGAGATTCCCAATCCTCTAAAATAAAATCTGTAAAATCCATATT
>CACJRF010000004.1 GCA_902595755.1 uncultured Alphaproteobacteria bacterium
TCGATTCAACGGCATGGGAGTTCAGTCAAGATGAAGGAAACTTTGATGGATCAAGATTTGCAGCGTTTATTGCTAATAATGATAATTCTTCAATATATAAATTAGAAAAAAAAAATGTTGAAAAAAATACGATTGTTTCACTTTTAATGGATAATTCTGGCTCTATGAGAGGTAAGCCAATTATTACATCGGCATTAACATCAGAAATTCTTACACATACTCTTGAAAAATGTAATGTTAATGTTGAAATTCTTGGCTTTACAACTAATGAGTGGAAGGGAGGAAAGTCTAAAAAAAAATGGGAGAGTCTTGATAGACCAAATAAGCCAGGCAGGCTAAATGATCTTCTTCATATAATTTATAAAGATGCTGATGCTTCATGGAGTGTGGCCAAAAAAAATATTGGTCTTATCCTTAAAGAAGGTTTATTAAAAGAAAATATTGATGGAGAAGCACTTATTTGGGCATCGAGTAGATTAAAAAGAAGAAATGAAAAAAAAAAAATTTTGATTGTCATTTCCGATGGCGCTCCTGTTGATGATTCAACATTGTCTGTAAATAATCCAAATATCCTTGAAAATCATTTAAAGGAAGTTGTTACAGAAATTGAACAAGAAGGAAGAATAAATTTAGTGGCAATCGGTATTGGTCACGATGTATCGAGATACTATAAAAAGGCATTCACAATAGATAGTCCAGACAAGCTAGGAGATATAATAATTGAAAATTTGGCTGAAAACCTGGGGTAATAAATTAATCTTTATTATCTTTTCTTGACTCTATTAATTTTTTTAACTTAACGATTTCAGGTGCAAGCAAAGAACTTTTAGACGTAATCACGTAATTATCAATGCCACCTTTCTTCTCTACTGTTTTAATTCCTTTTGAAGAAACTTTAAGCCTTACTTTTTTACCTAAGATTTCAGAGAAAAATGAAACATTTTGAAGATTGGGTAAAAATCTCCTTTTTGTTTTATTAACTGCATGACTGACATTGTTTCCAGACATAGGCTTTTTATTTGTAATGCTGCATCTTTTAACCATAATAAACTTATAAATAAAATATTTAATTAATCAAACTTTTTTTTTGTCAAATACTCATAAATAATTTTTGAACCTTCGGTTAGTGAAACTTCATTTTTTTCTATTTTATTTATAAGATCTTTAATATATTGCTTTGTTTTAAAATTTTTATTCATATATTCCGAAATATTTAAGTCAACATCAGCCCATAAATTCTTAAGTCTTTGGTCACTCCTAATTTGGTAAAACATCTTTTTATCTTTTGAAGACTTAATAAATTTCGATATATAATTCCATATTTCTTTGATACCTTTATTCTCAACAGCCGAACAAGTAAGTATATTAGGCTTTAAATCAATTCTTGAGTCTGAAGTCATTTGAGAAGCATTTGTATATTCATTTTTTGTCAATTCAGCCTGCTTTATTAATCCACCATCAGCCTTATTAACAACAATCAAATCTGCTAGTTCTATTATACCTTTTTTTATTCCCTGAAGCTCATCTCCTCCTGACGGTAGGAGAAGTACTAAAAAAATATCAACCATATCGTAAACTGAGGTTTCTGCCTGACCAACACCCATTGTTTCAACAAAAATTATATTAAAACCAAATTCTTCCAAACATCTTATAGATTGAAATGTTTTTTTTGCAACTCCTCCAAGATGACCTTGATTGGGCGAGGGTCTTATATAAGCATTTTTATCAACAGAGAGTTTCTCCATTCGAGTTTTATCACCTAGAATAGAACCACCCGACTGTTTGGATGATGGATCAATAGCAAGAACTGCAACTTTATTTCCGCTTGAAATTAAAAATGAGCCCAAAGCTTCAATTATTGTGGACTTTCCTACACCAGGAACACCAGTAATACCTATTCTAATTGATCTGTCATTCTCTTTTAGTTTTGATAAAAGAAGGTTTGCTCTCAACTTATCTTTTTCTAATAGTGACTCTACCAAAGTTATAGCTTTTGCTAAATGTGGTCTAGAACCTTTTCTTAAGTTAAAAAGAATTGAATCTATTTCTTGGATATCAGAATTAGATAAATCCTCATTATTTTTTTTATCGATAAAAAAATCATTAGCATCAACTAAACCATTTGTTTGGTTGAATATTTTGTTAATTATCTTTTTTTCCGGGATTCTTTCACCAATTATATATCTCGAAAGAGAAACTGCAGAAACACCAATTTGTTTAGCAAAGTTTTTGTTTGAAATATTAAATAATTTTAGGAAACTCTTTAAATTCATTTTAACCAGAATGGTTAATATATCATATAATATTTATGATTTCAATTGCCGCTTCTTGTATATTTGTTCCTGGTCCAAAAACCTTCGAAACTCCGAGTTCATAAAGTAAATCATAATCTTTGGGTGGTATCACTCCACCACAAATGACCTTAATGTTTGATGCTTTATTATTTTTAAGTGATTTCATTAGTAGTGGAACAAGAGTCTTATGGCCTGCTGCTAACGTAGAAACTCCAATTATATGAACATCATTGTCAATAGCCTGCATTGCTGCTTCTTCTGGGGTCTGAAATAATGGACCGACATCTACATCGAAACCAAGATCTGAAAAGGCAGTTGCTATTAATTTTGCACCTCTATCATGACCATCTTGACCCATTTTTACAACAAGCATTCTTGGTCTTCTACCTTTATTTTCAATGAACTTTTCTATCTCAACATCTATCTTATTAATTTTTTCGGTATGTTTTATAGCTTTGCCATAAACACCTGAAATCGTTTTGGATGATAAAGTATGCCTACCAAAAACTTTCTCCATTACTTCAGTCATTTCACCAACAGTACATCTCTTTTTTGCCGCCTCAACACAAACCTCTAGTAAATTTAATTCTGATGATCTGCATGCTTCGGTAATTTTTTTTAAGAGATTATTTACTTCGTTCATATCTCTAGAATCCTTGATATCTTTAAGTCTCTTAATTTGCTTAACTCTAACTTTTTCATTGTCTATAGACAGTACGTTGATATCTTGCTTCTCAGTTGGTTTATATTTATTAACACCAACAATAGTTTCTTCCATTGAATCAACTCTTGCTTGTCTTTTAGCCGAGCTTTCTTCGATTCTCATTTTTGGCAAACCCATTTCAATTGCTTTTACCATTCCACCAACATCGTCAACCTCCTTTATTAAGGCACGAGCTTGTTTAATTATATCTGATGTCAAAGATTCTACGTAATATGAACCTGCCATTGGATCGATCACCTTGTTAATTCCTGATTCTTCAGCAAGGATAAGTTGCGTATTTCTTGCAATTCTTGCAGAAAATGTAGTTGGTAAAGCCAAAGCTTCATCAAAGCTATTTGTGTGAAGAGACTGAGTGCCGCCCATAACAGCAGCCATTGCCTCAATAGTTGTTCTAACAATATTATTATAAGCATCTTGTTCCATAAGGGAAACACCAGATGTTTGGCAGTGCGTCCTTAAAGCAAGACTTTTTGGATTCTTCGGTTTAAATTCTTCGATAATCTTTGACCACATAAATCTTGCGGCTCTCATTTTAGCTATCTCCATAAAAAAATTCATTCCAATTGACCAAAAAAAAGAAAGTCTGGGTGCAAAATCATCTATATCCAAACCTCTCTTAAGTGCAGCCTCTACATACTCCTTCCCATCAGCGAGAGTATAGGCTAACTCTTGAACCTGATTTGCTCCAGCCTCTTGCATATGGTAACCACTTATTGATATTGAATTAAATTTAGGCATCTCTTTTGAAGTAAATTCTATAATATCTGAAACAATTCTCATACTCGGTTCAGGCGGAAAAATAAAAGTATTTCTAACCATAAATTCTTTTAGTATATCATTCTGAATCGTACCAGTTAGCTTGCTTTTATCTACGCCTTGCTCTTCGCCGCAGGCAATGAAACAAGCAAGAACAGGAATGACGGCACCATTCATTGTCATTGAAACGCTCATCTTATCAAGTGGGATGTCAAGAAAAAGAGTATTCATATCCTCAATTGAATCAATTGCAACTCCAGCATTTCCAACATCCGCAACAACTCTTGGATGATCAGAGTCATACCCCCTATGGGTTGCTAAGTCAAAGGCAACAGATAATCCAGTAACTCCATTTCTTAAACCTTCTTTATAAAATTTATTTGATTCTTCAGCTGTTGAAAAACCAGCATACTGTCTAATGGTCCATGGCCTATTCGAGTACATTGTAGCGCGCGGACCCCTTGTGTATGGTGGCAAACCAGGAAACCCAATTTCATGCTCCAACTTTTTTAAGTCATCTTCGGTATAGAGTGGTTTGACTCTAATTCCTTCAGGAGTATCCCAATTTAATTCATTAATATCTTTTTCCTTAAGCTCTTTTTCTGCAATTTTTTTCCACTCTTTATAATTATTATTTGTCAAAATTTTATCCCTTTAAAAAATTAAATCCCTGATGTAGTAAGTAGGGATTATTTTTTTTTTTTTAATTAAATCATTTAATTTTGCTTTATCAATACCCTTTTCACTATTAACGTCTCTATGAATACCATCGGTAACAAGCAATGAATCTAAATTTTGATTATTAGCACCCATTATATCATTATCAAGAGAATCACCAATTACTAACATCTTTCTCTTATTTTTTTGTGAAATTTTTTCATAACAATAGTTATAAATTTCGTTATAAGGTTTTCCGTAATAGCTTACTTCTCCTCCAATTGATTCATAATATTGAGCTAAAAGTCCCGCACATATTACAAACCTATCTCCTCTTACAACAATCTTATCTGGATTAGAACATATCATTAAAGGTTTTGACTTTACAAGACCTTCAAGAATTGGTTTGTAATTTTCAAGCTTGTCCTCAAATCCCCAAGGGCCTGTATTAATTATAATTTCAACATTGTCGTAGTCTTTACATACTTCATAATCTAAACCTTCAATCAGGTGGTGATCTCTTTCTGGACCAATAATATAACAAAATTTATAACTTTTTTTTTTCAATGATTGCCATGTAATTTCTCCAGAAGATATTACACATTCATAAAGGTCTCTATTCAAACCAAACGCTGAAAGTTGTTTCTCGATGACTTTACTTCTTCTAGGAGCATTAGTCATAAAAAAAACATTTTTATTTAGCAATTTAATTTCATTTAATACCTTATTAATTCCATTAAATATTTTTTCTCCATTATGTACTACACCCCATAAATCTATGATAAAAATATCATAATTTTCATATACCTCTGATAAATTTTTAAGCTCAATTGAATTATTCATAACTAATATTTTTTCCAACTAGATCATTTACATTTTTAAGACCCTTCTCTTTAATTTTTACACTCAGGTCCTCCAAAATTTCATTAACAACATTTGGTCCTTTATAAACAAGAGAGGTGTAAAGTTGCAACGCATTAGCTCCCATAGAAATTTTTTCGAAGGCATCTTTGCCATTTGAAACCCCACCTACTCCAATAATTTTGATCTTACCCTGACAAATATCATATGCCTTTTTAATAATATCGTTTGTTAAATTTTTTAATGGAGGGCCAGACAAACCTCCTATTTCACTAATCTTCCATGTATTACTCATCGGTTTTTTAAATAACATTTCTCTTCTAACTGTTGTGTTTGTAAGGACTAATCCTGAAATAAATTCCTCGTTCATTGAGAGATTACATATATACTCTAAATTTTCATCAGAAATTTCTGGTGAGAGCTTAATAAATGTATTTATTTTCTTTTTTAATTTAGATAGTTTAATTATTAGCTTTCCAATCTGATTCTTATTTTCTAAGTTACGAAGATTAGGTGTGTTAGGTGAGGAAATGTTTATAGTTATATAATCAGCATAATTTTTTACAATCTCATATAACTTCAAATAGTCACTAATCAAATCTGAGGAGTTTTTATTTCTACCAATATTTATACCAAGTAATCCTTTACTCGATACATCGATCTTTTTGAGGTTATCTATTAGATTTTCTACTCCAAGATTGTTAAATCCTAATCTCTGAATAATTGCGTTATATTCGGGAATCTTAAATACTCTGGGTTTAGGATTCCCAAATTGTGGCATTGGGGTTACAGTACCTACTTCAATAAATCCAAAGCCTAACTCAAAACAACCCTCAACAGCTTCAGCGTTCTTATCAAAGCCAGCAGCAATTCCCAAAGGATTATTTATAGTTTTATTTAAAAATTTAGTTTGAAGATTAATAAATTTTTTTTTTTTTTTAATTATTCTAAATTTGAGAAAATATATAAGAAACTTATGTAAAAGTTCGGGTGGCAGAGGAGTTGTTAGTTTTGAGATTATGTTATAAATCATATATCTGCCTTTTCATAAACCTTATTAAGCCAAGCAAATTTTAGATTATTGTAAAAATGTGGGAATACTTTATTGTTTCTGGAAACTTCCCACCTCAGAAAGTCGGTCAAATTTTCAGTTTTAAATTCAGCAATAACTAAATTTTTCTCATTTTTAAAATATTGTGATAATGTCTCTTTCAGTTGTTCTTTTTTAGACAAATGAATAAATCCAGAATTAAGGTCTAACTTGTTTCCGTTGAAAATCTTTTTTTTTTTAAAGTTTTCAAATTCAATCTTAGAAAAAACTCGATAAACATATGGATTCTCAATTTTCACCTAATTTTTCCTTAACTAAACTTATAGTTTTTTTTATCCCATAAAACTTTATAAATGAACCTAATCTAGGTCCTTGGTCCTGTCCAAGTATGACTTGATAAAATGCAGTGAACCATTCCTTTAATGGTTCAAACTTCAGAGACATACCAATATCATAAATTATAGTTTGAATATCTTCAGCTTTAATTTCATCTTCAACTTCTTTAAGCGAATTTATCAATTGTTTAAACCCTAATATTTCTTTTTCATTAGGTTCTCTATAATTTTTTTCAGGTAAAACAAATTTATTATAATACTCAACGCCAAACTGTAATAGTTTTTCAAGATAAGGATACTTTTCCTTATCTACCTTTCCGTAGTAATTTTCAATAAATCCCCATAAAATATCCGCTGTTTCAGCGTTACATACGCTTGCAAGATTTAAAATTAGTGAAAAGGAAAGATTATCTAAAACATTCTGATTAATTTCATTATTAACAAACCATAATGGAGATTCCATCTTTTTATCTTTGCTCATTATTTTGTACTCTTTATTATATTTTAAAAAATCATCTGTCATCTTTGGAATTACATCAAAGTATAATCTTTTTGCTCTGGTAGGGTTTTGAAACATAAAAAGCTCAAGACTTTGTCGTGGTGAGAACTCTAGCCAATCATCTACAGATATACCATTACCAATTGATTTTGAAATTTTTTCTCCATTTTGATCTAAAAATAATTCATATGTAAAATTATTTGGAGGTCTCCCACCAATTATTCTATTTATTTTATTGGATAATTGAAACGACTCTATCAAATCTTTTCCATTCATCTCATAATCAATGCCTAAGACATACCACCTCATTGCCCAATCTACTTTCCATTGAAGTTTACAATGCCCATCTAAAATTGATGTTTCGACCTTTTTATTTGATTCTGGGTGCTTATAAATTAATGTATTTGATTTTTTATTAATTTCTTCAATCTTGACTTGAAGAACTTTGCCAGTTTGCTCACATATTGGTAAGAAAGGAGAATAAGTTTTTCTCCTTTCTTTTCCTAACGTCGGTAAAATAACATTTAATATCTTTTCATAATTTAATAGAACTGACTCCAGCCCTTCGTTAAAAACTCCATCCTTATAATGCTGAGTTGCAGATTTAAATTCAAAATCGAAGTTAAACTTTTCTAAAAAATTAATGAGTTTGTTGTTATTATATTCTGAAAAACTGTCAAATTCTTGAAATGGGTCGGGTATTGAAGATAAAGGTTTTTCGAGATGCTGACTAATCAAATTTTGATTTGGGATATTTTTTGGAACTTTTCTTAAACCATCCATATCATCTGAAAAAACAAATAGCTTAACCTTTTTGTTTGTAAGTTTCTTGAAAGCTTTAATTACCATTGAGGTTCTTAAAACCTCACCAAATGTTCCAATATGTGGCAAGCCAGATGGTCCATAACCTGTCTGAAAAATACAATATTCTTTTTCTAGGTTATTAAATCGCTTTAAAATTTTTTTTGCTTCTACGAATGGCCAGAGGTTTGATTTTATATCTATCATAATTATATTAAATAAGTAAACTTAGAAGTATCATCAAGAAAAAAAAATAATAGTACATTTTTTATTCGTATAATAATAAATTAAACATTTTTTTCTTGTATTTTATTTACAAATATTTTAGTTTATTAATAAATTTTAGAATATTATGGCCAAAAAACTTAAGGGTGATTTTTTTTTCTTATCAGCCAATGATTTAAAAGAGGGTGGTATGTTATTTTATGGAAAAAATGGTTGGACATCCGAATTTGATGAAGCGATTAAAA
This sequence comes from uncultured Alphaproteobacteria bacterium, assembly GCA_902595755.1. Classification (GTDB taxonomy): domain Bacteria; phylum Pseudomonadota; class Alphaproteobacteria; order Methylaequorales; family Methylaequoraceae; genus TMED13. Next base: position 8,449 of record CACJRF010000004.1, read on the forward strand.
TCCCAAGAAACGAAATTGAATTTTACGAAGATAAATGCAAAATTTATGAAGACAATTGCATTATCATTTCTCCAACTTTTATCGAAATTGACGAAAATGGAGATGTTTTAAACTTAAGAGATAAAATTAGAATTAACGGAATAACTATAGAAATCTAACATGTATAAATACTCTGATAAAGATAAAAGAATAGTTAAGAAAAGAGTCGAACAATTCAGATTTCAGGTTGAAAGAAGATTAAATGGTGATCTCACAGAGGATGAATTTAAACCATTAAGACTAATGAACGGTTTATATCTCCAACTTCATGCCTACATGCTTAGAGTTGCTATACCATACGGTGAATTATCATCCAAGCAAATGTATAAGTTAGCAGATATTGCAGATAAGTATGATAAAGGTTACGGACACTTTACTACAAGGCAAAACATTCAATTTAATTGGCCAAAATTAACTGATGTACCGCAAATTCTTTTGGATTTGTCAGAGGTTGAAATGCATGCCATTCAAACATCTGGTAACTGCATAAGAAATATTTCATCAGATCACTTTGCTGGTATATGTGATGATGAGGTTGAAGATCCGAGACCATGGTGCGAAATAATCAGGAAATGGTCTACATTTCATCCAGAATTTTCATTCCTTCCAAGAAAATTCAAAATTGCTGTTACTGGAAGTAGTGTTGATAGAGCAGCTATAAAATTTCATGATATTGGATTAAAAATAGTTAAACAAAAAAATGATATAGGTTTTGAAGTTTTTGTGGGTGGTGGTCAAGGTAGAAGTCCTTATGTTGCAAAACAAATAAACAATTTTGTTAAACAAAAAGATTTACTAAATTACCTAGAAGCTATTTTATCAACTTACAATGAATTGGGAAGAAGGGACAATATATATAAGGCTAGAATAAAGATTTTAGTACATGAGCTAGGTATTGATAAGTTCAAAGAACTCGTTGAATTTAATTTTCTAAAATTTAAGGATAAAAGACTTGATCTAGGTAGTAAATTTATAAATCAAACAAAAGAATTTTTCAATTTACCTAATCTTAAAATTAAACAAAGTTCAGTTTCATTTCCAGGAGATATAGACTTTAATAATTGGTTAATGAGAAATGTTGTGAAACATAAGATAAAAGGTTATTCAATCGTATTAATTTCACTTAAGCAAAATGGAAAACCGCCCGGCGATGCAACTTCAGATCAAATGAGGAAAATTGCTGCTATTTCACAAGAATTCTCATTTAGTGAAATACGAGTAACTCATGAACAAAATTTAGTACTTCCTCATATAGAAAATAGTAAATTATTGGAGGTTTGGGAACAACTGAAAAAATCAGGTTTGGCAACTCCAAATCTGGGCTTCATCTCAGATACAATTTGTTGTCCAGGTATGGACTACTGTGCTCTTGCAACAGCAAGGTCTATCCCAATATCGAATAAAATTAGTGAAAAATATAAAAATTTTAATAAGCAAAATGATATAGGAAATTTGAAAATTAAGATATCCGGATGCATAAATGCATGTGGTCATCACCATGTTGGAAATATAGGAATTCTTGGACTTGAAAGAAATGGTCGGGAATCTTACCAGCTAACATTAGGTGGTTCTGCTGATGAAAATGCCTCTATTGGAGAAATTCTTGGACCATCATTTCAAGAGGATAAATTAATGCAAGCAATCGAAAAAATACTCATTGTATATAAAGAAAATAGAAAAAATGAAAATGAAGATTTTTTAAAGGTATATAGAAGAATAGGAATATCTCCTTTTAAAGAAGGTGTATATGATAATACTTAAAAAAGGTGTTGAGGAAAAATGTATTTATCGTGTAATAAAAACTATATCAAAAGATAAAAAAGAAATTTCTAATAACTCTATTTTTAATTTAGATGTATGGAATACTTTTAGAGAAGATATAATCAAATTTAAGAATATTGGTATTTTTATTGACTCTAATCAAAATTTTGATCCGTCATTCGAGGATTTAGAATCTCTAAAGATTATTCAAATTAATTTTCTAACGTTTAAAGATGGGCGACCCTTTTCTTTGGCAAAAAATTTAAGAAGAAAAAATTCTTTCAAAAATGAAATTAGAGCATCAGGTCACCTTCTTCCAGATCAATATGGTTTTTTATTAAGATGTGGTTTTGATTCAGTAGAGATCAAAAAGGATAGTAAAAGTTTATGGCTAAAAGTTTGGGAATTAGAATCAGATGAAAAGTATCAACCGTTCTAGTTTAGTTGAAATATTTTTTTTTAATTTATTAAATTACAGAGCTAGAAGATTGTATTTTTATTTAATTACTCATTAATTCAGCAACCTCAATCTTTAACTTATTTTAAATCATCAATTAAATATTGTAATTTTTATGAGAAAAATATAATAAATTTTAAGAAAGAGTTTAAATATAATTATTTGCTTTTTATAATTAGAGAAAAACAAGAATACCTTAATTCTTTATATTCATTCTATATCAAAGTTGGAGGTAAGGACGATTTAATTTCATTTTCACAAAAAGAGAATGTTTTACTAAAAATAAATCATAATATGATTTAGAAAAAGCTCATTAAGCATTTTTCAGATAGAATAATCTTCGTAGATTTTAGTGAAATGACACAAAAAAAAAATTCATAAGTAAAATATCAAAAATCTCTGGTATAAAAGTTAATTCTTTTAATATGGATTTTAGCCCTACTAATATTTCAGATGGTAATTTTTCTACCATAATTAAAAGATTAATAAATCTATATAGTGACTGGATATTATTAAAATTTTTTTTAATATTATTTCTTCACACTTTTCAGTTTATAAAAAAAAGAGTCGGTTTGTAATATTGGGAATTAATTAAATATTGGTTTGAGAAGATCTAATTATAGAGTAACTAAATCCCCAGATTTTATTTCTGGGGATTTCAACATAGTTATTAAATTAGATAGGTATTTATAAATAGAAAATGGATTAAAAATCCATTCCACCCATACCTCCCATTCCGCCCATTCCACCTCCTGGCGGCATTGGAGGCATTGCTGTTTCTTTTGGCTCAGGTAACTCAGCAACCATAGCTTCAGTTGTAAGAAGAAGACTTGCAATTGATGAAGCATTTTCAAGGGCAGTTCTAACAACTTTAACAGGATCAATAATTCCTGCTTTTACTAAGTCTGTATACTTTTCAGACTGAGCATCAAAACCATGGTTAACATCACTCTGCTCGAGAAGTTTTCCAATTACGATGGACCCTTCAACACCAGCATTCTCTGAAATTTGCCTAGCTGGTGCTTCTAGTGCCTTACGAATTATATCTACCCCAGCGCTTTGGTCTGAATTATGACCTTTTAAGTCTTTAATAGATTTGATTGAATACAATAAAGCTGTACCTCCTCCAGGTACGATGCCTTCCTCGACTGCTGCTCGTGTTGCAGCTAACGCATCATCAACTCTATCTTTTCTTTCCTTAACTTCAACTTCAGTAGAACCACCAACATTTATGACGGCTACCCCACCAGATAACTTAGCTAATCTTTCTTGAAGTTTTTCTTTGTCATAATCAGAGGTAGTTGAATCTATTTGTGTTTTAATTTGTTCGCATCTAGCTTGAACGTCTGAAGATTGGCCAGAGCCACCAACGATAGTTGTATCTTCTTTATCAATTCTGACTTTCTTACAAGAACCTAGGTCGTTTATAGTTACATTTTCTAATTTAATACCTAGTTCTTCGCTAATTACTTGGCCACCAGTTAAAACAGCTAAGTCTTCAAGCATAGATTTTCTTCTGTCTCCAAAACCTGGAGCCTTTACAGCAGCTACTTTTAAACCACCTCTTAATTTATTTACAACTAAAGTTGCAAGGGCTTCTCCCTCTACATCTTCAGCGATTATTAATAACGGCTTACCTGATTTTACAACAGATTCTAGAAGAGGTACAAGATCTTGTAAATTTGACAGTTTACCTTCATTTAATAAAATGAAAGGATCTTCAAACTCACAAATCATTTTTTCAGCATCGGTTATGAAATAAGGAGATAGATACCCCCTATCAAACTGCATACCTTCTGTTGTTTCAAGAGTTGTATCTCGAGTTTTTGATTCTTCGACAGTAATAACTCCATCTCTTCCAACTTTATCCATGGCTTCAGAGATCTTTTTTCCTATTTCTTCTTCACCATTTGCAGAAATTGTTCCGACCTGAGCGATCTCAGAAGATGAACCAAGTTTTTTTGCTCTTTTTTTCAAATCTTCCAATACGTTTTCTACCGCAAGGTCGATACCCCTTTTCAAATCCATAGGGTTCATACCGGCTGCAACAGCCTTTGCTCCTTGTCTAACAATTGCCTGCGCTAAAACTGTGGCAGTAGTTGTTCCATCACCAGCTGAATCAGAGCTTTTATTTGCAACCTCTTTAACCATCTGAGCACCCATGTTCTCAAACTTATCTTTGAGTTCTATTTCTTTTGCAACCGAAACACCATCCTTTGTAACTCTTGGTGCACCAAACGATTTATCTAGAATAACATTTCTACCTTTTGGTCCTAATGTTACTTTCACTGCATTTGCTAATGTATCTACACCTGCAATCATACGATCGCGAGCGTCAGATCCAAATGATATACTTTTAGCTGACATTTTTTTCTCCTTAATTTATTTATTCTATTATTCCCATGATGTCAGATTCTTTCATAATTAATAGATCTGAACCATCAAGTTTAACCTCTGTACCAGACCATTTTCCAAATAAGATCTTGTCACCAGGCTTTACATTCATTGCTTTAAGTTTTCCATCCTCAGTAACTTCACCTGGACCAACTGCTACAACTTCACCTTCGCTTGGTTTTTCCTTGGCTGTGTCTGGGATTATAATTCCTCCAGCTGTTTTTTCGTCGCTTTCAAGTCGTTTAACTACGACTCTATCATGTAGTGGTTTGAATTTCATAACGAATCTCCTTTTTAAGTTAGACAATTCAATTAACGGCATGAACCTTGTTAGCACTCATAACGTTTGAGTGCTAATTTATAAATTTATTTCTCTTTGTCAATAACCTTTCTAAGAAAAAGAAAATTCCTTTTTTATAAAATTGTATAATTTTTCAATACTTTCATTTACGTTTTCTTTTTCTGTATCAATAATTAACTCAGGTTTTTCTGGTTCCTCGTATGGTGATGATATACCTGTAAAACTTTTTATTTCTCCAGATTTTGCTTTAGCATACAAACCTTTAACATCTCTTTTTGTACAAATATCTAGCGAAGCTTTAGTGTAAATTAATTTAAAGATTTCTGGCCTTATATCTCTAGCTTTTCTTCTCTCACTTCTGTAAGGAGAAATTAAAGAAACAATCACAATAAAACCTGCCTCTGAAAACAACTTAGCAACCTCTGCTGTTCTTCTAATATTTTCAGTCCTGTCTTCTGGTGAAAATGATAAGTCCTTATTTAAACCTAATCTTATATTATCTCCATCCAAACTGAAAACATTAAAATGTTCAGAAAAAAGTTTTTTCTCCACACCCTTTGCAATTGTACTTTTCCCAGAACCAGATAAACCTGTAAGCCAGATTATACCCGGTCTATGCTTAAGCATAACTGATCTATCTATTTCACTTACATAAAACTCCTCAGGAAGAATATTTTTCTTTGTTTCGCTTAAAACCTCCTTTTGGTCAGGAAAATTCTTTAGATTTAATATTCCGCCAGCAACTATTTCGTTCTCATCTAATAAACAAAACCTCCCGGTTGACTTTATGTGTGAGTAATCATCCATTGGTATTAATTGAGATGAATGAAAAACTAATTCACAAATATCATTTTTAGTTACATTAAAATTTTTCTTTGGTTGAAGATTATTTGTATCAATAATCTTTTTAATTTCATTTATACTTACATGATACTGACCTGTATTAATTTTTAGATCATATTTTTTATTTAATTTTAATTTACTTTGACTCAGCCAAAAAACGTTTGCTTCAAACCTATTCATTAACTTTGGGGGGGTTCCTGGTCTTGATGCTATATTTCCAACATCAACAAAGATTTGTTCGTCTAGAGTAATTCCAACACATTCACCTTGATTATATTCTTTTTTAGATTTAGGCCAACTTTCCAAACTTTTAACTTTAACAATCTGATTTGTGGGCAGAAATAAAAGTGTATCTTCATTCGTGATTTTCCCACTTTCCACTCTACCTACAATTATTCTTTTATCACCAACTTTATATATATCCTGAACAGGAAATCTTAATTCATTTTTATGATCATTATTTTTAATACTGAATCCATCCAACACATCAATAACAGTACCTCCTAAATACCAATCTGTTTTCTCACTATTTTTTGAAATATTATCTCCATTTTTTGCAGATATTGGGATTGATGAGTGAACTTCTACCTCAAGCTTTGATAGATATGCTGTTAGTTCTTTGTTGATCTTAGTAAACTTCTCTTGACAATATTTAATTTTATCAATTTTGTTATATAAAACTATTACTCTTTCAAATCCTAAAATTTTTAGCAAATAGGCATGTTTTTTTGTCTGTTCCTTTACACCTTCAGCTACATCAACAATTAAAAATGCAATATCTGCAGAAGATGCACCAGTGATCATATTTTTTATAAACTCTTTATGACCTGGAGCATCAATAAAAATATAATTACGTCTTTCTGTTTTGAAAAAAATTTGGGTTGTGTCTATAGTTATTCCTTGATTTCTCTCATCTTGAAGTGCATCAAGAAGGAAAGCGAATTCAAATTCTACACCTCTTTTAGCGCTTACACTTTTTAATTCTTGAAATTTTTCCTCTGTAACCTGACCCAATTCATACATTAGTCTACCTATGAATGAAGATTTACCATGATCAACATGACCCACAGTTACCACTTTGGGTGAGTAAGAATAGTCCATTTTACATATATCCTTTTGTTCTCAGTTTTTCAAAAACATCTTCCTGCTCGTGATCCATAGCCCTTCCAGATCTTTCAGAGATTTTAGTAATTTTTAATTCTTCTATAATTTCATCTACATTACTTGCATTACTATCTACTGGAAATGTAATATCTTCATCACCCAAAGATCTATATCTTTTCCCGTTCTTTGAAAAATATAAATCTACTATTGGTATTTTTTGTTCTTTAATATATTTCCATATATCAATTTCTGTCCATCCTAATAAAGGATGAATTCTTATGTGAACAGTGTCAGGATAATTAAAATTTGACTGGTCCCAAAATTCTGGAGGCTGATTTTTGACATCCCATTTACCTGACTCATCTCTAGGACTAAAAATTCTCTCTTTTGCTCTAGTCCCTTGTTCATCTCTCCTAATACCAGCTATAATTCCTTTGAATTTATATTGATCTAAAATATTTTTTAGACCTTCTGTTTTTCTTGCTGCTGAACGAGCAGCTGGCGGAAGTGAAGGATCAATTTTATTAATGGGGGGGCATTTTCCTTTTATGAGATTGAGATCCCATTTCTTTTCGTAAATGTCTCTAAATTCATACATTTCTTTAAATTTTTTCTTTGTATCCACGTGAACAACAGGAAATGGTAACTTACCCAAAAAAGCTTTAAATGCAAGCCACATCATTACATTTGAATCTTTACCAAGTGACCACAACATTGCTATATTCTTTATCGATCGAAAACTTTGTCTGAATATATAAATACTTTCATTCTCTAATTTTCTAAGATGATTATCCATTTCTTTCCTTTTTTTCCTTTTTTTCCTTTTTTTCAATTTTTTCTAAGTGAATTCCACATTCTGTTTTAGTCTTATCAGACCACCTGCCCTCTCTAAGATCTTTAATATTATTTGTTTTAATCGTACAATGTTTACAACCTATTGATAAATAACCTTTAGCAACTAGCGGATGTTTTGGAAGCTCATTTAATAAAAAATAGTTTTCAACAAAATCTTTTGAACTTTTAAAAAGAGGGTTTACAACAATTTTTTTATTTATAATCTCAAAGGCTTTAAGATTTTGCCTTTCTCCAAGATGGTACGTCTTTCTTCCAGAAATCCAGGCCTCAAAGTTTGTTAAAGATTTTTCTAAAGGAAGAACCTTCCTTAAATTACAACATTTATCAACTTCTGTCTTCCAAAGATCGTTATCACTGTCAAATTTTTTCAAAAGTTTGTCATCTGGAAATACTTCATGGCAATTTCTTAATCCTAGTAATTTTAAAAGATCATCTTTGTATTTTATCGTTTCCTCGAATAAAAAGTGAGTGTTTAGTATTAGAATAGGAATATCCTTACTGATTTTAGAGATTATGTGAAGGATTATAGCTGACTCTGTGCCAAAAGAGCAAACGTATGCGATTTTATTTTTAAATAAATTAAGAATTGAATGCTCAAGAATTGATCTAGGCTCACCATTAGCAAACTTAGAATTAAGGGCTTTAATTTTAAAATCATCAAGGATTGTCATAATTATTTAATTTATTGATTATAATTGACATATACACCATATTTGTCAATAAAATATGTAATAAAGAATATTATACACTAAATTTATGTATTTTTAATTAACAAATTATTTCCTATTAAATATACATGGTAGTTATTCAATATCATAAACCAAAAATTTATTGGATTAGTATTAATCTTTTGTTGATATTCTTAATGGTATTAATTGGCGGAATCACTAGGTTAACTGATTCAGGGCTGTCAATGACAGAGTGGTCATTAATTACTGGTATAATTCCTCCTTTAACAACTGGTGATTGGATTGAAACTTTTGATAAATATAAATTATCCCCTGAATTTACCTTCAAAAATTATGATATGACAATCGAAGAGTTCAAAAAAATATTTTTTTGGGAATACTTTCATAGAATTTGGGGAAGGTTGATTGGATTAACATATACCTTACCACTTATTTATTTTTGGATAACTAATAAGTTTACATCTTCCGAAAAAATATTTTTCTCTATCTTACTTTTTTTTGGAGCTTCTCAAGCATTTATGGGGTGGTATATGGTAAAAAGTGGGTTAACAGAAAACCCCGATGTAAGTCACTTTAGGCTTTCTGGACATCTTTTCATCGCTTTTCTTATTTATTCAATGCTACTTTTTTATTTATCATTAAAAATTACATTAAAAAAGAATACATATATTTCAGCTAACAAGGAATCTATGAATTTTGGTAATATTTTAATCTATACATGTATCGTATTAATTTTTGTAACTATAGTATCTGGAGCTTTTGTAGCAGGCACTAAAGCTGGTTGGGCATATAATAATTTCCCTCTTATGGGGGAAAATATTTTACCTCCTGTGCTTCTTGAAAATCAATCGAATAGTATTAATTTTTTATTCAATGATATAGGGTTTATTCAATTTTTTCACAGAATATTAGCATCAGCAACTCTTGTTATAGTATTATTTACAAGTATCTATTTATTTAGATTTACTCCAAATAAAGTTGTAAAAAGATTATCGAAGATACTATTCTTCGTAGTAATTTTACAATATCTTTTAGGAATAATAATTTTAAAACTGTATGTTCCAATCTCTCTTGGTGTAATGCATCAGCTTGGATCTTTGATTGTATTGAGTTTGCTTTTAGGAATTTTAGCTAAAAATTTATCTTTGGGAATTTTATCAAACTCCCAAAGATATATTATTGATTAAAAACTTTTACCTACAGAAAATATCACTTGATCACTTTCAACATCGGCTCCGTAACCATCAATTGTAGTGTAAGAGAGACCTAAGTCTAAACCAAATGCACTGGTTGAAATTGAAGCTATATAATCTGTGTAAGAGTTTCCACCTTCCATTTCAGATCCTGTGAAACCAGCACCTCCAGCTAAGGTAAATGGTGTTCCAGGAACACCAAATTCTAAGCTTACATTTTGATAATCATAATTGTCTTGCTGCCAACCTGATGGCGAGAAACCATAATAGTAAGAAAGACCAAGATCAGTAACTGGCGTTGGAATTGTAGCGCTGAGTGATCCATAGTATTCAACAAAATCAACATTACGAGCTCCATTGGCAGTGTTTTCATCTGTCATACCAGGATAATCATAATACAGGATTCCACCATCCCAAGCCAAATAGTCTTCCAAACCAGGAACAGCTCCGGTTAATCCACCATAGTAATCTAATTCATTACCTGATAAAGTGTTCGTAGCCCCAGATACATTTGATCCCCAAAAACCTACATAAAAATCTACATAAGTATCTAATAGAGTTACACCATAATCAAGTCCACCTTGAACTGCAGACTGACCAGCATTCTGTTGCTCACCTCTCCAAACATATTGCGAATAGTATCCAATATTTGCTGAAACATCACCATAAGGCAATTTCTCAGGAAATTCATAACTTTTAGCATTAGAAAATACCATCGGTGTTGCTAATGCTGTAACAATTAAAAGCTTCTTCATTTAAATTCCTTCCTTAAGTTGCTTAATTTTTAATCATTTATAATTTTTGCATAAGATTTATACAAAAATATAATATATTTAATTTTTCTCTAAATATCAATAAAAATTTATTAAAAAAAAAAGGATGTTGTATTTTTACAACTATTATATTTTCTTAATTAAATATAAATTTTGTCATCATGTCCTTTTTAGATCTAATTTCTTTTATTAGTTTGTGCTCATGGATATATATTGTTTTTTTTCATGGAAGGAAAAATTTTTTTAAAGATAATTTCTTTTGGACTAATTCAATAATTTTTGAGAAGAACATTATTAAAAAAAAATATTCTAATAAAAAAATTTGTGTGATTATCCCAGCTAGAAATGAAGAGAAATATATTGAGGAAACACTAATATCTATTAAAAATCAAAATATTTCGACACTTCATACCTTAGTCGTAAATGATAATAGTACAGATAATACTCAACAGGTTTTAAAAAATTTTAAAAGAGATTACAAAAACTTACAAATTTTAAATGGTCAAAAACTCCCACAAGGTTGGGTTGGAAAAGTTTGGGCACTAAAACAAGGAGTTGATGAAGCTAATAAAAGAAATTTTGAATATTATCTATTTATCGATTCAGATATCCATTTAGATAAGGGAGTAGTTACAAAGTCAGTTGATTTTTTAGAAGATAAAAATTTGGTAATGTTTTCTCTAATGGCAAAATTAAATTCTAAATATTTTTGGGAAAAATTGTTAATTCCTCCTTTTATTTTCTTCTTTCAAAAATTATTTCCCTTTCGAAGAGTAAACGACCCAAAGGATTCAGTCTCAGCTGCTGCTGGAGGGTTTATTTTATGTAAATCTCAGATTTTTAAACAAAAAAACTGGTATGAAAGTATTAAAAATAAAGTCATTGATGATTGTAATATAGCTAAATTTTTAAAAAAAAAAGGTGCAATTTGGCTAGGTCTCACGAATTTGGTAAAAAGTAGGAGAACCTACCAAAATTTAAATGATATATGGAAAATGGTTTCAAGAACTGCATTTGAGCAACTAAATTTTTCAATTATGACCTTATTAATTTGTTGTTTAGGAATGTTCTTAATTTATTTAACACCATTCTTTATTTTGACAATTTCTTTTTTTGACTTAGAAAAAAATTTAATGATAATTAATCTATTAACAATATTTCTAATGACCATTGTGTTTATTCCCATTATAAAATTTTATAAGGTAGATAAAAAGTATTTAGCTTTTATTCCTTTATTTTCATCCTTGTATATTATTATGACATGCTCCTCAGCTATAAATCATTATTCAAAAAAAGGAAATAAATGGAAAGGGAGGAGTTATTTATAAAATTACCGAAAATGAAATATTTAGCTACTTATCTGGCAAAAACTTCAAAGACGAAAACTTTCCAGTAGCTTCTGCACTTATTAAAAAAGACGTAAGAGAGGTCATAAGAGTATTTTACTCATTTGCTAGAATTTCCGATGATATTGCTGATAGTGAAAATTTAACTTCTTTTAAAAAATTACAAATTCTAAAATTTTTTGATAAATCTTTAAGAAATTCAAAAAAAAGTAACATAGATTTTTTAGATAAAATTATTAACCTTAATGAAAAATTCCCGAAATCAAAAAACTACTCTAGGGAACTTTTAAAGGCTTTTACACTAGATGCTACAAAAAAAAGATATAAGAATTGGGCTGATTTGGTTTCTTATTGTAGGTATTCTGCCAATCCAGTTGGACGTTTTTTCATATATTTAACTTATGAAAACAATAATCATTCATTTGAAAATGAAAAGAAAATTTTTAAAAGTTCTGATAATCTATGTACCGCGTTGCAAATTATAAATCATATCCAGGATTGTAAAGATGACTATTTGAGGCATAATAGAGTCTACATTCCATTAGATTATTTTAAAAAATACTCGTTAAATGTTAAAGTTTTAAAGGCAGATAAAGCCCCAATTGATTTTATCTTCTTAAAAAATGATTTGATTTCAGAAACGGAAAGATTACTTAGTCACATTGAAATCGGACTCAATTTAATTAAAGACTGGCGCCTAAGAAAAGAAACATTTATAATTTTAAATATTGCAAAAAGATTATGTTTTTTGTTAAAACAAGATGATCCATTGTTAAAAAAAATTAAATTATCACGTATTGATTTGATTGTTTGTTTTATAAAAGGAATAGTGTTAAATTAATAAAAGTATTATCGTTTAAATGAAATCTATATGGAACCAACTACTGAATTATTAGACAAAGTTAAATACCCAAAGGATCTTAAAAAATTCTCTGATGAAGATCTTAAAAAACTCTGTGTTGAACTAAGAAATGAGGTTGTCAGTGCTGTTTCAGTTACTGGTGGCCATCTTGGTGCTGGCCTTGGTGTTGTTGAGCTAACAATTGCTTTACATAGTGTTTTTAATACTCCAAAGGATAAGCTTATTTGGGACGTTGGACATCAATGTTATCCTCATAAAGTGTTAACAGGTAGAAGAGATAAGATAAGAACTATCAGACAACCAGGCGGTCTTTATGGGTTCACAAAACGTTCTGAGAGTGAGTTTGACCCATTTGGTGCTGCACATTCATCAACATCAATATCTGCTGGTTTAGGGATGGCAGTTGCTAGAGATTTAAAAAAAGAAGATCATAATGTTGTTTGTGTGATTGGTGATGGTGCAATAAGCGCTGGAATGGCATATGAGGCCATGAATAATGCTGGCTCAATGAAATCAAAGCTCATAGTAATACTAAATGATAACGATATGTCAATTGCACCTCCAGTTGGAGCAATGAGTGCTTATCTTTCAAGACTATTATCAGGTAAAACCTTTCAATCAGCACGAAGTCTAGCAAAGAATATGGCCAAAAAATTTCCAAAAAGTTTTCAGAATATTGCTGCTAAAGCAGAAGAATATATGAGAGGCATGGTTACTGGGGGTACTTTATTTGAGGAATTGGGGTTCTTTTACGTTGGTCCAATTGATGGCCATAACTTAGACCATCTATTACCTGTTCTCAGAAATTTAGAAAGTGCAAAATGGGATGGACCAGTTTTTCTCCATGTAGTAACAAAAAAAGGTTACGGATACGAGCCTGCAGAAAAATCAGAAGATAAATACCATGGAGTAGGAAAGTTCAATGTTGTCACTGGTGAACAAGTAAAATCATCTTCAAAAATACCCAGTTACACCAAAGTTTTTGCGAACTCACTAATTAAGCATGCAAAAAAAGATAAAAATGTTGTGGCTGTAACAGCTGCAATGCCTTCCGGTACTGGTCTGGATCTTTTTCAAAAAGAATTTCCTCAAAGAACTTTTGATGTAGGTATTGCTGAACAGCATGCTGTAACATTTTCGGCTGGAATGGCAGCTAGAGGACTAAAGCCATACGCAGCAATATATTCAACCTTTCTTCAAAGAGCTTATGATCAGGTTGTACATGATGTTGCAATTCAATCATTACCAGTTAGATTCGCAATCGACAGGGCAGGTCAAGTTGGTGCTGATGGAGCTACTCACGCTGGATCGTTTGATATAACATATCTATCAACATTACCTAATTTTATTGTGATGGCCCCAAGTAATGAAGATGAACTTTGTGATTGCGTAGCAACTTCTATGGAAATTAACAATCAACCATCAGCATTTAGGTATCCTAGAGGTGAAGGAATTGGTATTAAGCTTAAAGACAAGCCAATAGTGTGGGATATTGGAAAAGCAAATGTAATTAAAGAAGGTAGTAAGGTTTGCATTCTTGCTATTGGAACCACTGTTCAGAACTCACTAGAAGCTTCAGAATTATTGGGCTCATATGGTTTGTCAACAACTGTGGTAGACTCAAGGTTTGTAAAACCACTTGATGAAAATCTTTTTAAAATCTTAGCAAAGAATCATGAAATTCTTGTAACTGTTGAGGATGGTTCTATCGGAGGGTTTTCAGCTCAAGTAATGAGCTTTTTAGCAAAGCAAGGACTACTCGACAATGGTTTAAAATTCAGACCAATTTTCTTTCCAGATAAATTCATAAATCATGGAAAACCAGAAGAACAAAACATTGAATGTGGTATAGACTCAAATAATATTGTTAATACAGTATTAAATGCATTGGGTATTGCCTCACCAGCTAAAATTTCATTAGAAAGAGCATAGATTAATCTTCTAAAATGGCCCAAGGTGATCAACTTGAAATTGAAAAATTTGTAAAAAAATCTGGTAGCTCTTTTTATTGGGGAATGAAAATATTACCTATCAAACAAGCGAGGGCTATGTTTGCAGTCTATGCTTTTTGTAGAATAGTCGATGATATTGCGGATGAGATAAAAAACAAAATTAAAAGAGAAAAACTTCTTAAAGAATGGGAGTTGAGTATTAAAAATCTATTCCTAAAACAAACTACAAAAAATTCAGTTGAAAGAGAACTACTTTTTTCAATTAAAGAATTTAATCTTGAAAAGAAAGATTTTTTATCAATCATTGAAGGAATGAGAATGGATTCAAATTCTAATATTGTTTTTCCTAGTCAAAAGAAATTAAATCTCTACTGCGATAGAGTCGCAGTTGCCGTAGGTTATTTGTCTATAAAAATTTTTGGTTTATCAAAATCTGCAAAAAATTATGCTTTTTTCTTAGGAAGGGCCTTTCAACTAACAAATATAGTTAGAGATTTTCGTGAGGATATTGATAGAGGTAGATGTTATATTTCTATAAAATATCTACAGAAGTACCAAATAGAAAAAGATCTTAACAAAATAAAAAATAATCCTTATTTGCAAAAGATTTTTCAAGATATACTAATGGAGGCTGATACTTACTTCCAAAAGTCATTAATCGAATCAAAGAGTCTTGATAAAAAAAAAATAATAGCGTCAGAAATCATGAAATTATTTTATAAAAAAATTCACAAAAAAATGTTTAAGAAACATATTAATATTAACAAAAGAATAAAATTATCAATCTGGGATAAAATCTCAATTTTTTATAATTTTTATGTAAGGAAAGTTCATCAAAAGTAAAGTATACATAATTGGATCTGGCTTATCTGGTCTATCTGCAGGTTGTTGGGCAACAAAAAAAGGTCTAAGCGTTGAACTTTTTGAATCAACTAATACTGCTGGTGGAAGGTGTAGATCATTTTTTGATAATAATCTTAAAATTGAAATAGATAATGGTAATCATCTCGTATTTTCAGCAAATAAAAATTTCTATGATTTGTGCAAGCTTATTCGAACCACAGATAAAATTAAAACTTTTGAACCAAATTTGTTTTTCTTTGATAAATTAAATAATAAAAGCTGGGAGATAAGTTTATCCTTATTCGATTTAATCTTTAATAAAAATAAAAGAATTCCTGGTATCACCGTATTTGAGTATTTATCCATATTAAAAATTTTATTTGTCCGAAACTCAGACTCTGTCGAAAGTCTTACAAATTCTTTAAATTTAAAAAAATTATTTTGGGAACCATTTACTCTTGCAGTTATGAATACATCAATAACTGATGCAAAAGCAAAAATTTTATTCAATGTACTTAAGCAAACTATTTTTTCTGGAAAAAATAAATGTTATATCTATCAACCATTAAATAATTGGAATGAGACTGTAATTCAACCTGCAATAGAATATATAAAAAAGTTAAATAATATTAGTTTCAGAAAAAGGTTGAAAAGTGTAGTTATTAAAAATAATCATATTATAAGATTAAATTTTAATGATTTAGAAATTGACATCAAAGAAAAAGATATTGTTATTAGTGCACTCCCACTAAACAGTTTTAGCAAAATTTTTCCTAAAAATAATTATCCTGAAAAATTTAATTCTATTCTTAATATACACTTCAAGATATCCAAGAATATAATATCTTATTTTAATAATAAAATTGTTGGAATGATTAACTCTAAATCACAATGGTTATTTATTAAAACTAATTATCTGTCAGTAACAGTAAGTAATGCAAATGTTTTTGATAATGTTCCTGCTGAATCTATTGCTAAAGAAATCTGGGAAGAAATTTGTATTTTGATAAATAAAAAAATAAAAATGCCTTTCTATAGAATTATAAAAGAAAAAACTGCAACTTTTATTCAATCACCGGAAAATTTTGAAAAAATTAAAAAAATTGATAATTTACCAAAAAATCTTATTATTTCAGGTGATTGGACACAGAACAATTTACCATGTACAATTGAGGGCTCAATTATGTCTGGAAAAAAAGCTGTTGAATTTTTAAAATAAGCTAGAAAAAATAATGAATGATTTAAAATCTCTTTTAGACTCTGAAAAAGTTAAAATAAAAAAATTACTTCAAAATCAAAAAGCATTTAAAGAAAAAGATGGATGCTTTGTTTATGAGTTAGAGGCTGATGTTACTATCCCTTCTGAATATATTTTATTAATGCACTTCTTAGGTAAAATAGATCTAAAGCTAGAGAAAAAAATAACTAAATACATTGTTAGCAAGCAAAATAAAGATGGCGGATGGCCTCTTTTTTATGATGGAGAAACTGATTTGAGCGCATCAGTAAAGGCTTATTATGCCTTAAAACTATCAGGTATGAGTGAAAAATCCTTAGTTTTGAGTAAGGCAAAAAAGTGTATTATTGAAAAAGGTGGAGCTAATTCTGTAAATGTTTTCACAAAGATTTCTTTAGCACTTTTCAATCAAATCCCATGGAAATCAATCCCTTTCATGCCTGTTGAAATAATAAAATTCCCAAAATGGTTTCCTTTTCATATTTATAAGATTTCGTATTGGTCAAGAACAGTTTTAATACCACTTCTAATAATTATGCATGAAAAACCTGTTGCATCAAACCCTAATGCTATTGACATAGATGAACTTTTCACAAATGAAATAATAAATGTTAAGTCAGATAAATCTTTAAGCCAAAGATTTTTGTCAGTTTTATTTTTGTTTCTTGAAAAGCTATGTAGATTGTTATTTCCACTTTTACCAAAAAGTATGAAAGAGGAGTCAAAAAAAGATATTATAAATTGGTTGCTACCCAGATTAAACGGTGAAGATGGTCTTGGAGGAATATTTCCAGCAATGGTTAATGCACTAATTGCATTCAAAACAGTTGATGAGAATAAATATAAAAATCAAATTTTAACTATAAAAAAATCAATTGATAATCTAGTAATCGAACAAAAAAATTCAGCATACTGCCAGCCCTGTGTTTCTCCAGTATGGGATACTGGGTGGATGGGATTGGTTAATCTTGAAAATAATATTCCTTCAGATGACATTGCAAACTGGTTTTTAAAAAAGGAAATTAAAATTAAAGGAGATTGGGCGGAGGAAAGTAATTTCGCTCCAGCAGGCTGGGCTTTTCAATATAATAACGCTCATTATCCTGACGTTGATGATACGGCATTAGTTGGAATGTTCCTTGACAGATATAATAAACAAAAAAATAGAAGTGATGTTAAAAAATGTATTGCTAGAACCAAAAAATGGATAATAGGAATGCAATCAAAAAACGGTGGTTGGGGAGCATTTGATATTAATAATACAAGAAACTATCTCAATTACATACCTTTTGCTGATCATGGCGCTTTATTAGACCCACCAACTACAGATGTTTCAGCTAGATGTTTAAGTTTCCTTCTTCAATTAGGAGATACAAATGAAAACAAACATATAAATAAAGCAGTCAAGTATTTATTGAATGAACAAGAAAAGGATGGAAGTTGGTATGGAAGATGGGGTACAAACTATTTATATGGAACCTGGTCAGTTCTATCAGCCTTGAATTTAACTGACTTTAAAAATAAAAAAGAAATATTTGCTAAAGCTGTTAACTATTTAAAGGATATGCAACACGATGATGGTGGCTGGGGAGAGGACGGAAAATCCTATTATAAAGGTTATGAAAGTTTTTCTAAAAAAAGTACACCCTCTCAAACCTCTTGGGCACTAATGGCTTTACATGCTGCAGGGGAAATTGAATGTCAACATTTTTATAAAGGAGTGAACTTCTTGGTTAAAAATGACCATAACTTTGAGGAAGAATATTATACGGCTGTTGGATTTCCTAAAGTTTTTTATCTTAAGTACCATGGATATGCTAAATACTTTCCATTACTCGCTTTATCAAAAATAAAAAATCAAATTTCAAAAAATTCAATCAAGCCTGTTCATGGTGTCTAACACTCAAAAATTACTAATTATATTTGGTCTCAAAAGAGAATATGATACTTTTTCACCAATAAAAAATTTTGAAAAAACCTATGGTTTTGCAAAAAAAGCGTTAATAAATCTCAAAAGAATTAATTTGTCAGAAATTGATACGGTGATAAATATTGGCTACTGCGGAGCAATTGATTCTTCCGTAAAATCTGGGGATATCATTAAGATAAAGAATATTATGGATGAAAATGGAAAAAAACTAAAATGTATTAGTAGTAATACAAATAGTGTTGTAAAGAAAATTGAAAAACTTAATCTCAAAGAGCTTGACTTAATAACAACTTTGAAAGTTAAAAACTTAAAAGAAAAAACTGATTTAAAAAAAAAATATTCAAATGTTTCTTTAGTGGATATGGAGGCATTTTACTTACTTAAAGAACTTATTAAAAAAAAAAAAAACTTTTATTCAATCAAAATTGTTTACGACGATTTATCTTTTGAAATACCAACTATTTTTCAGAATTTCCTCAATGATGACGGTGAATTTGTATTAAGTAAGGATTTTTTAATTACTATTTTTAAGAATCCAAAATTATCGATAAAATTGATCAATATGGGGAAAAAATATTTTTTTTGTAAAAGAAGATTAAGATATTTATTTAAAAAAATCTTTTGTTAATTTTTTCGTAAAATAAACATATTTTTATTAATAGAAGTATAATACTTATTTTGTGGAATTCTGAAATATTAATTTAATTTGATGTGACCTAAATTTTTAATAACAAATTATAAACTCTAAAGTTTAGATTTCTTTGTTTTTTTTCCTAAATTACTATTAGGACTTATAGCTGCGCCAGCAGATGGAATGGGAGATTCGTTTGCTTCGCTTTTTTTATCGGCGTGAAGTTTTTTCATCATTTCAGTTACGTGAGTATCATGAACAAAATCTGGGTCTCTCGATTTACTTATATCAATCTCCTTAGCCATAGCGCCTTTTGTTTTTGGACCTTTAAGAGCGACGGATATAGCCTTGAGGGGGTTAACAAAGACATCCTCTACTGCCGAAGCTTCATAACCACAATGAGCCATACAATCTGAACACTTATCGTAATTTCCAGTACCATATTTATCCCATTCAGTTTCTACCATAAGTTCATTAAATGATTTTGCGTATCCCTCACCAAGTAGGTAACAAGGTTTTTGCCATCCAAAAATATTTCTTGTAGGGTTTCCCCAAGGAGTGCACTTATAAGACTGATTTCCTGCCAAGAAATCAAGATAAAGACCAGAATGACTGAGGTCCCAATTTTTGAAGTTTTTTGATTTAAAAACATTTCTAAAAAAATTTTTAGTATTTGATCTCTTAATAAAATGTTCCTGATCTGGAGCTCTTTCATAAGCAAAACCGGGAGAGATTGTTATACCATCAACTTTGAGTTTTTCGGTAACATAATTCAGAAAATTTATTAATCCATCTTCATTTACATTATCAAAAATTGTACAATTAACATTACATCTAAAGCCCAATTCTTTTGCTTTTTTTATAGCAGATACACATCTATCAAAGACCCCTTCTTGACAAACGGCTTTATCGTGTTCCTCTTTCATACCATCTAAGTGAACTGACCATGTAAAATATGGACTTGGTTTATATTCAGAAAGTTTTTTTTCCATCAAAATTGCATTAGTACAAAGATAAACAAACTTTTTTCTTTTAACTAACTCTCTGACAATTTCAGGCATTTCTTTATGAATGAGGGGTTCACCCCCTGGAATAGAGACTATGGGCGCACCACATTCCTCAACAGAATCGATACATTCCTGTGGAGAGAGTCTTTGATTTAGAATTTCTTTAGGATAGTCAATTTTTCCGCATCCTGCACAAGCTAAATTACACCTAAAAAGTGGCTCTAACATTAAAACAAGAGGATATTTTGATCTTCCTAATATTTTTTGTTTAAGTATATATGAACCAACTCTTATTTGCTGAATTAAAGGAATTCCCATAAATTTAACTCACCATGTGATAATTAACTAACTCTTTAGGAAGTTTAAATACAACATTTTCCTCTTTACCTTTTTGCTTCTCAATCTCAATCTCTCTAAAAGTTGAAATTTTATCTATAACTTCTTTCACTAATTCATCTGGAGTCGATGCCCCTGATGTGATACCAACAGATTTAACATTAGAAAACCACTCAGTTAGCATATCATCTGCTGTTTCAATCAAATGTGTATTAACCCCTGATTCTGAACCTATATCTTTTAATCTATTCGAATTTGAACTATTTCTAGCTCCAACAACTAGAACAAGATCAACATTTTTAACTAAGTCTCTAACAGCTGATTGTCTATTTTGTGTTGCATAGCAAATGTCTTTTACATCTGGACCTATTATATTCGGAAACCTATCCTGAAGTGCTTTAATAATATCTCTTGTATCGTCTACAGATAGTGTTGTCTGACTTACATAGGATAATTTATTTGGGTTTTTGACTTTAAGTTTTTCTACATCCTCTGTATTGGAAACTAAGTAGACTGGACCTGAAATTCTTCCCATTGTCCCTTCCACTTCAGGATGTCCCTCGTGCCCAATTAAAATTACCTCAAAACCATCCTTAGAATATCTTTGTCCTTCTTTATGTACTTTTGCAACTAGAGGACATGTTGCATCCAAAACTGGAAGATTCCTAAATTTAGCGGTGTCTTCAACTCTTTGCGCTACACCATGAGCACTAAAAACAGTTACAGCTCCCTCGGGAATCTGATCTAACTCCTTAACAAATATTGCTCCTTTAGAACTAAGATTATTAACCACCCTTTTATTGTGGACTATTTCGTGTCTAACATAGACTGGTGGCCCATAAATTTGAAGTGCCTTCTCCACAATTTCGATTGCTCTTTCAACGCCTGCACAAAAACCCCTAGGTTGAGCTAATATTATTTTCAATGATTTATTATCTTTTGTCATATTGTTCTTTATTTTTATTTAAAATAAATATTCATCCAATTCACTGCATCTTTTATAGCACTTTTAAGAGGACGAGGTCTATACCCAAGTTTCTTTTTTGCTTTCGCGGAGGAAAAAAACATTTTTTTTGAAGACATTTTCAAACTATCAATAGTCAAGCTTGGAGTCCTTGATATAAAAAATTTACATAAAAATTCATTTAAGAATGCTAATGGAATGAGATATTTAAAGTTAATTTTAAAATTCACCTTTGGAACATTTCCAGTTTCTGAAACCAGATCTAAAAAGTCTTTAAAATTAAGATTTTCTCCACCTAATATGTATTTTTCTCCAATTTTGCCTTTTTTTAGTGCTAAGAAATGACCTTCAGCTACATCTTCTACATGTACAAAATTCAATCCTGTATCTACATAAGCAGGCATTTTTCTTTTCAAAACATCTAAAATAATTTTTCCGGTTGGTGTTGGTTTTATATCACCAGGACCAATTGGAGTTGACGGATTCACGGTAATGACCTGAAGATCTTTTTTAGCTAACTTTTCAATAATTTTTTCAGCTAAATACTTAGATTTTTTATAATCCCCTACCATTTGACCAAATTTAACTTTAGTGGTTTCGTTGCCCTCGTTTTTATCAAACCCTAATGCGGCGACACTTGAAGTGTACACAAGTTTTTTTTTAAATTTTAATACTGAAAGAGCTAAATTTTCTGTACCATGAACATTTGTATCATAGATCTCACTGGGTTTTCGAGACCAGAGTCTATAATCTGCCGCAACATGAAAAATGATGTCCGACTCTTTTACAGGCTCGTACAAATCACTTTTATTTCTTAAATCACCATAAAAAAAATTTATTTTAGATTGAAACTTTATTAGATTATCTAAATTCGAGTTTTTTCGAATCAATACACTTACTTTATATCCTTTTTTTATAGCTAGTTTGGTTATGGCAGACCCTAAGAATCCATTTGCGCCTGTTATTAAGATTTTTTTAGACATTTTGATATATTTGATTTTTTTTTTAAGTTATAAACTTATATGGGTAAATGTTTATTCAATTTAAATTTAAAATCAATTTTTGTTTATTTTTTTTTTCTTTTCCCAGGATTGGTTTTTTCTTCAAACCAACAAATTATAGATACTCTCGATAAACTTCACACAACAATTAAAGAAATTAGTGAAAAAAAAATCGATAAAAATAATATAAGTGACGTTGATGAGATTGTTTCAAATACTTACGATATAGAAAAAATGTCAAAAATAATACTTGGAAAATTTTGGTCTGAATCCAAGGCACATGATAAAGCAAAGTTTATTGAAAAATTTACATTATATATTTCATCAAACTATATAAACAGGTTTAGAGATAAAAAAGATTTTAATTATGAATATAAAGATATTGATAAAATAGGAGAGAACTATCGCATAGCCTACACGATATTTAAGTTTGGTGAAAAAGAAAAATTAAAAATTAATTACATGCTTATAAAAAACCATAATAAATGGTTAATTTTTGACGTTTTGTTAAATGGTTCAATTAGCGAGATTGCCACAAAAAAGTCAGAATTCAATGAAACCTTAAATAATGGTGGTATAACCTCCCTAATTAATTTAATTAATAAAAAATTAGGGTTTTAAAGAGAATATCTCACCTTTTCCTTCAACTCTAGCATCCCCAAGGCTTCGTAAAAAAATATGCTTAGATTTAAAAATTTTTTTTTTCAATATTGTTTGAATATAGTTTTCTAATAATTTTAAAAATGAATTTGAAGAATTGGAGGTTTCAGAAAAATGAGATTCAAGTTTAATTTTTGATAGAACTATTATCGTTCCTCTTTTGATAGAATTAGCAAAATTTCTTCCAGAAATTCTGCTAATTATAACTGTACCAGAAATTAAATTATTACATGAATAATCCCCAGATTTCCCTCCAACAAAAACTAACCCTCTTCTCATTTCGTAACATAAATAATCTTTTACATTTCCTAAAATAAATACTTCCCCTCCATTCATTCCCATCTTTTTGCCTGGTAGACTGGAGGCAAGAAATTTTCCTGCATTCTTTTTTATTAATAAAAATCCTCCCCTCATCTCAGCCCCTGCATAATTTTCTACAGAACCTGAAATAATTATTTTACCACTCTCCATTTTTGTTGCTACATATGAACCAATATCAGAATTTACATGAAGGGTATCATTATTCCATTTATATCCTATATATTTAAAATTAGAGTTGGTTTTTTGTAAAAAAATCTCGTTGAAATTTTGTTTATTTTTTTCAATTTTAATTTTAAATATTTCACATAAGTTTTTCTGTTTATTTTTGTATAAAACCTTAATTTTTTTTAATTCATTAATATTAAAATCTGGATTGTTTACTTGACTCAAATTTTTAAGATTCAAACTACCCTCTATTACTATTTTAGTCTCAAGAAAAATTTTATTCATTTTAGTATTTCTTTTAAGTAAAAAAGATGTGGACCAAGTTTACCACCATAGTTGCCAGCTGAAATTTCTGTTATACCGGGAAACTTTCTTTTAATAATTGTTTTTATCCCAATCTTCATTGCGTTTGAAATATCATCAAATTTCAAGCCATCAATTACAATTTCTAGCACACAATTGACTCCTTTATTTATTTTTGACTTAATAATTCCTTTAAGAGGGGGGCAATATTCTGAATTTGTTGAAGCAATTAAACTTTTGTACTTTGAACCTACCTTTGAGCCAGATCTAACAACACCCCCTGGAAAAGGTAGAATTATATTTTTTAATTTATTCATTTCGAGTACCGCCGCTTCTGCAGCTTTGAGAACATTATCAGTATCATTCCCCAAAATTAAAAAATTTCCACCTCCTATTGCCTTTGATTTATAGGCAAATTCTTCACAAAGAAATTCTCCATCCATTACTGGAATTCTCCAGTATCTTCTCCCACCTACAACCTTCGATATTTGAAAACCATCACCGAAATATCTAAGAGAGTGTCCTAAGTTTATTTTGTCGTCACTATAGTTTCCTGAAAAAACAGATGTTGTAGGAGTTGTCATAATACATTGACCCGTTCTATTTAAAACCTGCTTCTGAAGTTCAGTTGATGACATTGAGAAAATCAATACAGACACCCCTGGTCTTCTGTCAGGTGTATCATCAGATTTCAATTCTTGTTCGATTCCAGCTTCGCATCCGCAAGCTATCACTGATGTTGCAAAACCACAGAATGATTTTGCAGCTTCTCTTGCCCATTTAATATTGTAGGCGGTAATTATAAGTCTTGACGCCTTCATAGGAAAAGCTTCAGCAAAGGTGTTTTCTATTTTTATCTTATTACGCATTTAACTAAAAATTTTGTCGACTAACTCAGAATTTTCTAAGTAGTTACTTTTAAATTTTTTTGGTAACTTAATTACTTTACTTCCATCAGATCTTAAAACAAGACCGTCTGTATCAATCCCAGGGGTTTTTGTTGGTATAAATATATCACTTATTCTTTTATCATCTAAATTTGGATTTCCTATTGAGATATTAATCTTAAACTTATGATCGAAAGATTTTTTAGAGAAATTTGAAATTAAGAATTGAACTTCTTTTCTCTTTTTAACTTCTGATAATTCTAATTCATAAGGTTCAAAGTTTATTCCCCAATCAGTAAAATTTAATGGGCCTGGAAAACCGGATTTCACTAAACATGAGTTAACAAAACCAGCCGAGTTATTTAATCCACAAATTCGTGAGATCTTTATATTTTTATTTTCTTGATTTAAACTTTGTAATCCTCTCATAATCACTTCATTTGTTAAAAGCGTATTTGAACTTGATAGAATGAAAACTGGATAGTTTGATCGAGAGATTCTGTTACTGATTTCTCCAATATTTCCGTAATTAATTTTATTGATACCATTTATGAAACTAAAAATATCTTTAGCAACTATTGTATTTGAAAATTTTTTTTTATCTTTAGAAGCAACACAAAAAATTTTATTAGAGATTTTCCTTTTATCCCATCGTAAAAAATCCAAAAAGGTTTTGAAAGTATCTTCTTCAATATCACCAAAAATAATTAATAAATCTGCTCTATTTTTTAATTCGTTTAGAGAAACAAGAGACCCCCCAAATTTTTGGAAAGGTAGATAAAAATTATTTATTTCGTTTTGGTTTGAATGATTCATAGAAAATCTCTTTTTTTCAGAAATCTCTATTACTTTATCGATAGTTTTTAAATCACAGCTTACATTGGAAAAATGTACTTCTTTTTTCTTAATTTTTTTTTTTATTAATTTAATAGCCTCATCTAATGTCGCCTTTTTTCCATTAATGAGAGGTGAGGCATCAGAATTAAAATCTTTCATCTTCCTTGGATTAATAACTTCTCCAAATATAAATAACTGATCAATCTCATTCATCATTTTTTTTCATATTTAACGTAAGCAAACCTTGGATCAGAGGGAGTTCCTTCTAATGATGATTCTTCGTTTTTTGGATTCCATAGTATGAAATCATCAATTTTTTTTGCTAGATCGAAATCAAGCTGAGTTATACCTTTTTTTGCATGATTCATTAATTTAACTTCAACAAATGCATATGATATTTGAAGATCTGGATGATGCCAAGCTGCTTCTGCTAGATGTCCAATTGAATTAACAACCATTAGTGTTGACTTCCAACTATGAGTTTTAAAAGTTTTTCTAATCCATTTACCATCGTATGACCATCCATCTAATTTATTATTAATATAATCTCTAACCTCTTGATCGGTGAAAACATTTATCGACTTATCATTCATCTTTCATACCTTTGCTAGTGTGTTAATTTTTTACTTTTGAATAAAAATATTCCTAATTATTACTTAAAAGTATATTAATGTAAAAATAAAGAAAGAATTTATGAAATTATTTTCTCCTGCAAGGATACATTTAGGTTTTTTAGAGTTAGATCAAACTCTTCCACGTTTTTTTGGTAGTTTAGGTCTTACAGTTTCAAACTTTTGTTTTGAGGTACATATATCTAAATCAAAAAACTTAAGTATCGTTACAGAACATAAAAAACTTAAGAAAAAAACATTAGAAATATTTTTAAAGTTCAAAAAAAAATACAATGTAAATTTTTGTAAGATAAAAATAAAAAAAATTATTCCTTCGCATGTCGGTCTTGGTTCTGGAACTCAGTTTTGCCTAACAATTGGATATTTAATTTCTAAAATAAATAACCTTGATATATCTATTGATGAGATTGCTTTATTTTTAAACAGGGGTAATCGTTCAGGTATAGGTGTTCAATCTTTCAAACAAGGTGGGTTTACAATAGATATTGGAAAAAAAAAGGGAACCAATAATATACCTTTGAAATTAATGAACATAAAATGGCCCCAAGACTGGAAAATTATTTTATTATTTGATTTAAAAGGCGAAAATATATTTGGTGAAAATGAAATAAATAAGTTTGAGGAAGTTAATAAGAGATATAAATCAAAGTTTAACTATAACTATTCAACTTTATTTCTTAAAATCTTACCAGGTATTATGGAAAAGGACTTCAAAAGCTTTGCAGAAGGAATTCAATTAATTCAGAGCAATATGTCAGAAATTTTTTATAAAAACTCAAAAAAATTTTCCAGTAAAAACATTAGTTATATATTTGATTATTTAAGAAATAAAAAAATTACGGGTTTTGGTCAATCATCATGGGGACCCACCGGATTTATTTTTTGTGAGAATTCAAAAAAAAGAAATCAGTTGTTAAATTCGATAGAAAAATATATTACTTTAAAAAAATTAAATGGGGTTAATCTCGTTAAAATAAATGGAAGAAATAAAGGAAAATTTTTAACTAAGGATAATTTATGAGCAAAAAAAATATTTTACATATGATTAGTCCACAAGAAAATGTAAGCCCCTTTGATGTAAATATGGCTTGTGATGCTGGCTACGATGTCGTAATACCCTACACAAGCGTGAACCTAACAGATGTTAAAGGTCTAGTTCAAGATGCGATATTTTCTAGATCAGTCAATAACGCAAAAAAAACTGGTGTTTTTATTTGTGGTAAAGATGCCTCATTGGCTTTGGACATGATGGATGTTGCAAAAAAGTCAATGGTTCCTCCTTTTGAAATATCAGTCTTTCCCGATCCTGCTGGATCATTCACTACTGCCGCTGCAATGGTTGCATGTACAGAAAAGACTTTGAAAGACAAGTTTCAAACTGACCTTAATAAAAAAAAAATAATGATCTATGGAGGTAAGGGTATAGTTGGAGGTATTTCAGCAATTATGTGTGCACAGAATGGCTCAGATTGTACTATAATAGGTTACGATGGTATTAAAAATGTTCAAAAAAAAGCTGAGGAGTATAAATCTAGATTTGGTGTTGACATAAAACCAGGTGATGGTTCTTCTGACGAAATGAATTCGTCATTTCTTCCTGAAGCAGATATAATTTTTTGCGCTGCAAGGGCTGGAACCCAAGTTCTAAGCAAACAACAACTAAGTATAGCCAAAAATACTTTGGTTTTAGCAGATGTTAATGCTGTACCTCCAGCAGGACTTGAAGGTGTAGGTATCAAGGATGATAACCAAAAACATGATTGTGGCGGTCTTTCAATTGGTCCACTAACATCAGGGGATATCAAAGTGAAAACTCAATATAAAATGTTTGAGAAAATGTGTTCAACAGATAAGCCATTATATCTAAATTTTGATGAAGCTCTAAAAACAGCTAGACAAATATTAGAAATATAACAAAAAATAAAGAAATAATATTGATATCCTCTGCATGTGAGGATTTAAGTTTTTATTTTTTTACAATGAATTACGATGTATATGCAATCCATAAATATAATTCCTCGTTGATCCATAAATACTGTAAAAAAAATTATATAATCAAAGATAATTGCTACCAAAAAATAACAAATATTATAAATGAAATAGACCCTTTTCAGAAAATGGAAATTTTGATTGGTTCAGGTTTTATTGAGGAAATTCAAAATAATAAATTGATTGGAAATCGTTTAAATCGTGGAAATAAACCTTCAATTATTCATGATATAAAGAGTAAAAAATTTTTCCACATGATGGCTAAAAATAATATCAATCATCCGGATTGGAAATTAAAAGCTAAACCAAATAATGGATGGCTTATTAAATCCCACAGTTCATTTGGTGGACAAAAAGTTTGGTCAAATTACAGTCAAGACAATTTAACAGAAGAAATTTATTTTCAAAAGATTATTATTGGTCAGCACATATCTGTTCAATTTTTAGTTGAAAAAACTAAAATTAAGATCCTTTGTTTTTGTAAACAACATTTTTTGCAAGAAGAATCTAGGCCATTTATAATTAGCGGCATAACTACGATAAGCTTGAAAGAAAAAATTAAAAGAAAAATGCTATCTATTACCGAAAAAATTTCAAAATTTTATTCGTTGAATGGCCTTAACAGTATTGACACAGTTATCGATAGTGATGAAAAGGTTTATCTAATAGAAATTAACCCAAGACCAGGTCTAGCATTAAAATTGTTATCCAAAATATATGGAAAAAAATTATTTGAGATTGATTCAAAATTAAATAAAAAGATTCCAAATCTTGGAACAGTAATTATTTATAGTCCAAAGAATTTTATTTATAAAAATTGTAATAGAAGTTTTTTAATTTATTTAAAAAATTCGAACCAATATTCTGAACTTCCGTATAAAAATGATCACCTTAGAAAAGGTTCCCCTATTTGTTTAAAACACTTTAGTTTTTCAAAAAATGAAAATTTAGAAGAAAAATTTAAAAAAATAACGTATAAGTTTCTTAAAAATCTGTTGTATGAAAATAAGTATAAATCAAATATCGTTTAACATAGTAAAAAATCTCATTAAGAACTCGGATAAACTTCAATTAAAAGTTAAAACAGGTGCTTTAGATTGTACAATAATTGATGCTGGTATTAACACTCCAGGATCAATTGAAGCTGGCCTATTAATATCTGAAGTTTGTCTCGGAGGCCTTGGTAGAGTTTCGATTACCCCTTCAAATTTTTTTGATGATTCGACAATTATGCAGATAAGTATTCACTCAGCTCATCCTGTATTAGCTTGTCTGGGGTCGCAATATGCTGGCTGGAGCTTGAGTTCAGGTGATTTTTTTTCTCTAGGATCTGGTCCAGTGAGATCAATCGCTCAAAAGGAAGAAATTTTTAATGTTTTAAAATATACCGATAATTATGAAGAAACAGTAACCATACTGGAAGTTGATAAAGAGCCTCCAGTAGAAATAGTACAAAAAGTGTCAGAGGATTGTAAAATAAAATCTAAAAATTTAGTTTTTGTTTTAACACCTACAACTTCAGTTGCGGGAAATATTCAGGTAGTGGCAAGAGTGCTTGAGGTAGCCATTCATAAAATACACGAATTAGGATTTCCTCTTGAAAGAATAGAAAGTGGCTTCGGAACAGCACCACTGCCTCCGCTGGGAAAGAATTTTGTTTCTGCAATGGGCCGGACAAATGACTCGATTATTTATGGTGGTAATGTACAACTAGTAGTAAACGGACCGGAGAATGATCTAATTAACTTGGCAAAAGACCTTCCAAGCTCAAACTCAAAAGATTATGGGAAAACTTTTAAAAAAATATTCGAGGAATATAATCAAGATTTTTATAAGATTGATGGATCTCTATTTAGCCCAGCCAGAGTAATTATAAATTCTAAGGAATCTGGAAAAGTATATAATTCAGGAAATATTAATAAAGAAATTATCAAAAGTTCTTTTGAATCCTAACTATGTTTCAGACTGCAATAATATCTGATGTACATGATTGGCATACAGAAAAAATTGAATTTTTTCTTAAAAAAAATGAATGCAATGTAACTAGATTGAAATTCTGTGATATAGAACTTAATTTTAATGAAAATAAAAATTTTTTTTTCAATAAAAATATCCAGAAACTTGACGCTGTATGGGTTCGATTTTTAAATGGACAGTCCTTAGAAGAAATTACTACAAAACTCACCTACTTACACCTATTGAGCGAGCTAAATATTTATGTTCATAACTCTGCAATAACAATAGAAAAAACTGTTGATAAAGTTAGAAGTTCTGGGTTGTTAAAAATAAATAGAATACTCTCTCCAGATACTCATATTTGGATTAGTGGAAAGAAAAAAAAAATTATTAAAAAAGATTCACTTTTAAAGCCTATTTTTGGTTCACAAGGTAAGGGTATAATATTAGTTAAAAAAAATACAAATCTAAGTGAGATGAAAAGTTCAGGTAATGTATTTTATTTGCAAAATTTCGTAGGTGAAATTAGGGATCAAAAGTTTTCTGACTTAAGAGTCCTTGTGAGTAATCATAAAGTGATTGCTTCAATGGAAAGAGAATCAGAGAGTTTTTTAACAAATGTTTACCAAGGAGCCTCTTATCATAGAGTACAAATTAGTAGCGAAATTGTAAAACTTAGCGAAAAAATATCTAGGATATTTAAATTAGGTTATGGAGGTATAGATATAAAGATTATTAAAAAAAAAAACTTTGTTCTTGAAATTAACAGTATTCCATCATGGAAGAATATTAATAAACTTTATAAAAAGGATTTATCAGAGAAATTAGTCCAAGATTTTATAAAAATCATTAAAAATTTTAAAAAATGTCAGACCAACTAAAAACTATATATCTGGAATCATGTTTAGAAGAACTAAAAGTAAATAAACCAGGAAATCATAGTTTAAATTCAAAAATTATGGGGATGTATTCTGAAAAGTTTTTACTTGTTTCAAAAATTTCAGCAAAATTTTTAGTAAAAAAAAATCTTTCTCTCGGAGAAATGATTTTTTCTTCAACTAAAAAATGTATCGATTCAATTAATTCAAATTATAATTTGGGAATTATATTGTTATGCGCTCCGTTAATGAAAGCGTTATTAAACAAGCCTGTTAACCTTAGAAAAGAGCTAAAAAAAGTAATTAAGAATACCGGAGTCCCTGAAAGTAATTTAATCATTGATGCAATCAAGTATGCTAACCCAAGTGGGCTTAAAAAATATAAAGGTATCTCAAATGTACTTGAGAAAAAACAAGAAGAAAGAAAAATTCATGAAATAATGCTAATTTCATCCTTATGGGACAGAATATCTCAGTGTTATGTAGATAACTACTCAGAGATTTTTGATTTTGGATTACCATTTTTTAGTAGCTTAAAAAAAAAAATATCTAGAGAAAAAGCAATTCAAATGCTTTATTTAGAATATGCATCTAAATCTCCAGATAGCCATCTGTTAAGAAAATTTGGTACTTGTAAGGCTATTGCGGTAATGAAAATGTTGAGAATGTTAAGTCTTAAAATTTTTAGAAATCCTTATAAAGATTTTGATTATCAAATAAAATCAATGGATGCTTATTTAAAGAATTTTAATTATAATCCAGGAACATGTGCAGATTTAACAGTTACTACCTTGCTAATAGATAAAATAAAGGATATATTCAAAGTTCAATTATAAACATTTTTTAAAAATTGGAGGAAAAATGGCAAAAATCACAAAAATGCTTGTTGGCGAATCACTTGTTGGTGACGGTAACGAAGTTGCTCATATTGACCTTATTATTGGTCCTAGAGGAACCCCAGCTGAAACTGCCTTTGCAAATGCTTTAACTAATAATAAAGACGGATTTACAGCGCTTTTAGCCGTAGTTGCACCTAATTTAATGACTAAGCCTGCAACTTGTATGTTTAATAAGGTAACAATTAAAGGGGCAAAACAAGCCGTCCAAATGTTTGGTCCAGCACAACATGGAGTTGCTAAAGCCGTCATGGATTGTGTTGCCGAAGGAACAATACCTGAAGATGAGGCTGACAATTTATTTATCTCAGTTGGTGTTTTCATACATTGGCTAGCTGAAGATGATAAGAAAATCCAAGAATATAACTATACAGCTACAAAAGAATCTATAGAAAGAGCTATTTCTGGGGAACCAAAAACAAGTGAAGTTGTTTCTCAAAAAGACACTGCAGAACATCCTTTTGCAGCTAAGTGAAGTTCATCCAACATGAAGCCATCGGAAAAGGCTAGAGGTGGTGGATGGCTTTCAAGGTTGCTCTCATTTTTCAAGGGTAATTAGCTAAGTTATTGGGGGCAAATTATTTGCTCCCTTCAACTTTTTATGTATCATATCAGACACCAAGACGCCTTTGAACCCAAAATATTGAAGTCTCTTGAGATCACATTTATTTTTCACACCACCAGCAAGAAAACAATTATTTTGACAAACCAGGTTTTTAAGTTTGTTTAAAACACTATAATTTACCCCTCTACCACCGGTTCTTTTTACAAACATAAAAATTAAGTTTAACTTTGCTTTCTCTTGAAAAAACCTACCAATCCATTTGCTCTCTGATCCATTGAAATCTATTGAAAAAAAAAAATTCTTTTTTTGCAATAAATCCTTTAGTCTATAGTTCCTTATACTTTCAGTCCCTAAAACAAAGCTATAATTGTTTAATTTATGATTTTCTAAATATTTATTATAATTGTAAATTACAATAGGATAATTAAAACCAGCATCGAGTAAAAAATTTATATTTGGGAATGAATAAAAGATCTTCTTTATTAATTTTTTATTATCCTTTTTCATAGCTAATGCATCAAGATCAGCAATGTAAACAGTATTAATCTTAAATTTTTTGATAACAGTATTTATGAGAAATAGTGGGCAGGAAAAATCATTATTATTTAATGATAGTTTTTTATAGTTTAATCTTAATCCAGCATAGGCTTTTACAACTTTTTCTTTTCTGATATCAATTGCTAGGATTAATTTCATTAATAAATATATATATGAATGACATAATTATTTTAGAATACTTTACATCAAAATCTAATATTGCCTTAGAAAATAAAAAAATATTCTTAGAAGCAGTTGGTTTAATTGAAAATATTATCAAGAGTTTCTTATTAAATAAAAATGTGAATAAAGTATTTTTTGTTCAAAATTCTAAGTTGGATATCTTAAGTCATAAAAGGTTATTTAAAATCTATACCAATAAAAATAATTCTGTTGTCTCTATTTTAAAAAATTTACCAAAAAAGAATGTGGTTTTTATAGCTCCTGAAATCATGAATATTTCATCAAATTTTCAAAAAAAAATTTCAAAATTTTTACCACTCAGACACTCTGATATAAATATTAATGAAACCTTTTCCTCAAAAGAAAGAACTATTCAATTTTTAAAAAAAAATTGTATTAACCACATAGGCAAAGCGAAAAAGCACAAAGGAAAGTTTGTTATAAAACCAATTTACGGTGCTGGTTCATTAGCAGTAAGAATCTCAAGAAAATATAGTTTTAGAAAGACTGAAATTATTCAAGATTATATGACTGGTACAAAAGGTAGCTTCTCAATGTTATGTAACAATAAAAAGTTTGTTTTAATATCTTGCAATAAACAAATAGTAAAAATTTTTGATGATAACATCATTCAAACAGGAATAATTATCGGAGGCCTTGAAAATGAAAGGTCGGAAATAAAATCTTTAGCTAAAA
Source organism: uncultured Alphaproteobacteria bacterium (assembly GCA_902595755.1). GTDB lineage: Bacteria > Pseudomonadota > Alphaproteobacteria > Methylaequorales > Methylaequoraceae > TMED13. The sequence goes on from CACJRF010000004.1 coordinate 42,472, forward strand.
AAATTTGTAATGTAACCGAAGGATTTTTTGGTTTAATTGGTGTGGATATTATAAAACAAAATAGAAAGTGGCATGTGTTAGAAATTAATCCTAGATTTACAAGCTCTTATAATGGTATTTTAGAATGTTATGGAAAAAGGACGATACATCAGATTACAAATCTTTACTTAACTAAAAATTTAATTTTAGATGAACCAAAGCTTTTAAAGACTAAAAGAATTATCTTTTCATGAAAAAAGAAAATACCAAATATATAGGGATTGATATTGGGGGAGCGCATATTAAATGTGTTGGAATAGATAAATTCAAAAACATTTCATATACCAAATATGAATCTTATCAGATCTGGAACGATAAAAAGGTTCTATTAGAAAAATTAAACCAAATTAATAAGGAGGTTAATAATAACAAATTAACTTATGGTATTACCATGAGTGCAGAGCTATGTGATAATTTTCCAAATAGAAAGAGAGGAGTAAAATATATTATTGAAGCTTGTAATTCATTGAAGTCAAAAAAACTTTTTTATTCAAATAAATCTTTACTTTTTAGTTCTAAGTCTAAAATAGAACACTTGATGTCTATGAATTGGCATGCGATCGGAAAATTGTGTGAAAATAAAGTTAAAGATTCTATAATCATTGATTTTGGATCAACTACAACTGATTTTTTATGTATTAAAAACTTTAAACTGAGGAATAAAGGATTTAGTGATTTTGAAAGAATTAATAATAATGAACTTATTTATAAGGGGTTAATAAGAACACCTCTATTTGGAATTAAAAAAAAAGTTAAGTTTAAAAAGAAATATTATAACTTAATCCCTGAGATCTTTTCAGATATGGCGGATGTCTACAGGGTAATAAAACTTTTAAAAAAAGATATTGATGTTGATAAAACAGCAGATGCATCCAGTAAATCTATTAGAAGCTCTATGATTAGAATCGCCAGAAACTTTGGATTGGATTACAATAATTCTAAAAAAGAATTAATCCTCAAAATATGTAATGAACTTTATTATTCTCAACTGAACGAAATTAAGAATAATATAGATTTTTTAAGAAAAAAATACAAAATTTCCAGTAAATGTAAAATTGTCTTAAGTGGTATAGGACAAGAAGTTTTGATGAACTATTTAAATAGAAAATTTAATAATACAATTTTCTTATTTGAATTGTTAGGGTCAAAAAAATATAAGAAAGCTTCTTATCACGCACCTGCACTTTCAATTGCATTACTTTTATTTGAAAAAAACTGATTTGATAAAAATATAAGTTTTTTTTCAGATAGAAATTTTCTATTTTGATCACTACAAATTGCTGAGCGAAATCCAATAACATAGGGATTTAATAATTTTAGTTTAGTGATATGATTAGGTTGTAAACGCCCAGCAAGACCGACATTAATTTTTTTTACAGAACATTTATTCATAAAATCTTTAATTTTAAAAAGATTATAAATTGAAGTTAAATTTTGATTATTTTTTTTGTAAGTATCAAGTATTAAAAATCTGATATTATTTTGATAAAAGATTTCTAGATTTTCCTCAACAATTTTAAAAGTACTTTTTTTGTCGACAAAAACAACTAAAACTAAGTTAGTTCTGAATGTAAGTTTTCCTATTCTATTAATTAAATCTTTAAGTTCTAAAACGTTCTTGGTGTTAATACCGAATTTGATGTAGTCTAATCCTAAATAATCAAATTGTTTAAGTTTCTTAATTATACCCTCAACCGAAAATATATCTCCAATTGTAGCTGAAACTTTAACCCTTTGTTTAGAACGTTTAATTACCTCTAATATGTTTTTTTCTTCCCAAGCCCCGATTGAACCTTTTTCTGGATCTTTTAAATCACATATATCAAAATATTTAAAATTCTTATCTGATATTTCCTTAATATCCCTAAAACTAATTAAAAGTTGGGGGCTATTTTCTTTCTTTGTTTTCAAAATAATCCTCAATAAACTTGTTAAGTTTTTTCCAACTTCTTAATTCTTTATAACTGCCGGTTTTTTTTACAGATATATTTAAATAATCTAATTCATTTCTAATCTTTTTTTCATCAAGAATTTTAAGTCTTGATGCTAAAATACATGCTTCAAGTATTGAAGCTTTTGCTCTATTAAACCCTAAAAATTTTTTATGATTGTACTCTCCCACAATCTCACATTTAAAAGTTGGTCTAATTTTATCATTTTTTATTGAGACTACTCTTACTTCTTCATGTGAAAGACAATCTTGTAGGTAAAATCCATCAATATTGAAAGATTTAAGCTTTTTAAATTTTTTTTCTCCAACCAAGCAATCGACAAAGTATCTTACATCATCAGTATAATTTATGACTGCACACTTGTTCAGATTAAGGTTTTCGAGAGTCCTTGATGGGATATAGGGAGATATATAAATAAAGTTATTATTTTTTTTTATTCCAAATGGTGCAAAATTTACCTTTCCCTTGGAATTAACTGTCGAAATTATAGTCTCAATTATCATTTTTTTTGTGTTGATTTAAGTTTTGGACGAACATTAAAATTTTTAACTTGTGTATAAGCTATTCCCCACTCTAATTCGTTATCTTGATCATAATTTTTACCTAGTTGATAAGCTATCTGTGCTCTTGCTAACTCTACACCAAGATAAAAAGAGTGACTTGCATCGTTTTCTACTTTTAAAGAAGTATAAAAATCGAATGGATCAGTTCCTTCAATTTTAGTATCAGAATTTAAAACATTAATTCCTTTATCAGAAAGAAAAATTCTAAAGTTTTTATCTTTTATTAAATTTTTAATCTCATTAATCTCTTTTTTAGATTTCCTCGTTGGCTTTCTGTTAGAAGTTGTCATCAAACCCTCATTAATTCTAAATGGTAATCTCTTATTAATTTTTGAAAAGTACATTATCTTTCTTGCCATATCTGTTTCCCTAATGGAGTTCCTACAATGACCACTTACCTGAACAACTAAAACTGCATTTATTGATAATTCCGACACAAGTCCCATTAGTATTGCATTGACACCTGATGAATCACTATCAGTTAATTCAGTTAAGTTTCCAGTTCCCATAAACATTTTAATCATAGGAAATTTTTTTCTTAAGTTTACATACCTGGTCAATGACTCAGAAAAACCATAGTGAATTGGATCTAAAATAGGATCAGCGTAAAAATCTTTTTTATTTCTTATAAAAATTTTAATAATTCTCTCTAAGGATTTTAAATCACCTTGGGTAGAGGGTATCAAAATAGGTACTGATAATTTTATATTATTCATTATGTGCATGTTTTTTTCATTAATACTCAAAATATAATCTGCACCGGCCCGAGCACCTCTTACTAATTCTTGTTCATTGGCTGAATCAATAGATACCTTAATATTTAATTTTTTAAGCGCCTTAATAACCTCCTCTAGATGCTCAAATTTCGTATCAGGCATACATCCTAAATCAATTACGTTTGCACCTTGACTTATATAATCTTTTGCAATCTTTAAAATTTTTCTTGGTGGAAGTAATGCAGCATCGACAATTTCGGCAAAGATATCGCATTCATACTCAGTTAATTCTTTTTCAGCAGATTTTATACCAAAATAATCAGGTAGATCTGTGAGATCATCTGGTCCTCTTTCAACCGGGATATCAAAGTATTTACTGAGTTTTTTTAAATTTCCTCTAAACTTTCCGGGTACTATTATTTTGTCAATATCTTTTGGTTTATTTAACCTTCTCATTATTATATTTTCTGACATCAAAGCGGCAACGTTAACACCAATTTGATTAATTTTAAAACCAAAATCAGGTTTCATAGATCTTAGTATTCTTTTGAGTTGTCTCTCAGCTAATTTGCCTGTTATGAAGAGAATTTTTTCAGCCATTTCTCTCTCTTTGATACTTCTTTCTTCAACTCGTTAAAACTCATTACAACTGTTGTTCTTTCAAATTTTTTTAGATTCTTAACATTTTGCAAGTCAATTTTTCTAGGAAAAACTTTTACGAATCCCTTAGGAGACAGAGTTTCAAGTTCCGGGGCAGTATCACAAGGAAAATAAATACATTCCACTCTACATTTTCCTGATTGTGCAAAAATATTTGTGGCAAGTGTATCTGAAATACCATAAACACACTTTGCCACTGTATTGCTTGATGTTGGTGCCATAACTAAAGTATGATAATAGTTTTTGTAAAATCTACCAACGGTCACAGAGCTTGAAGAACTATCTTTATAAATTTTAACATGTGTCGACAGCTTTCCCCTTTTTTTATACATCGATAGAACTTCGTCAGCAGCTTTGGATACAAATAGGTCAAGATTTTCCAAAGAATTTATCAGGTCTATACTTTCATTAAAAAAGTGACCAGAACCAGTTAAAACCCAAGCCCATCTTTTATTGTTCAAATCATTCATAATTTTATATCACCTAAATCTTTGATGCATGATTCCCAATTGTTATTTTTTTCTAAAATTTTAAGTATATCAAGTCCAGTAATTTTTATTTCCCCTTTGAAAGATTTAAGATAAGTAGAAGTATTTTTATCTATTATATTTTTTTTTTGTAAATCTACTAATTTATTTACTTTCTTAAATTTTTTTAATGATTTTATAAAAACTAGTCCGTCTGCTTTTACCTTATTACTCAACCATGCAGCTACTGAATCGGAGGTGGAATTCCAGTTTTTTTTAAACGATTTTTCGTTACTTAGAATCACTGAAGGTAACCATACATTTAATGAATTTTCTTTAAAATGTTTATTAGTTGTTAAGTAGAGTTTTTTGTTAATATCTTCTAAGTAACTACAAAATATTTCTGTTGACTTTAAAGCCAAAGTATTTGCAAGCTTTTCAGACATCTTGGTTTTTTTAAAAGCATACCTAACGGAATCTGCAAAACACCCTCCCCCTGCAACAATTACTATCTTTGCTTTTTTTTTTTTTTCTAGTCTTTTTATGAGGGTAATTAAATTTGGGTTAGTAATCCAACTACCTCCTATCTTTAAGACCCACATGAAATCTGTTTATTTATTTTTGAGTTTTTTAATATTTTGAGAATTAATACTTTTAATAAAATTTTTTCTTGTTTTGATAATCTCTAGACCAACACTTTGTGCTTCTTCAAAAACATCAAGCTTTTCAATTTTTAACCAAACTTTTGATGCCCTACTATCAGAAAAAATATTTAAAAGAATTTCATATGATAATGTTTCAACCAAATCAATATGCCCCTTATTGATAATAAGTTTAATGTTATTAATTACATTTTCATAAGATAGAAAGTTTTCTATCTTCTGATCGACTAAAGAGATATTATCAACTACTTCAATAGATAAAGAAATCGAAACTCTTTGTTTTTTAATTTTCTCATGTTCATGAATGCCTATTGACGCATCAATTATTAAATTTTTTATTATTACATTATATTTCTGATCAACAGTATTGTTATCAAAGTGCTCAGGCACCCAAGATCCAGTGGAAATTACTGATATATTTTTATATTTTTTTACCATAAAATAATTTCATTATTGAAAAATTGTATATAATAGATAATTAATATATACCAATGATTAAATTAAAAAAAATGAATTTTTTAAAGTTTATACAATTTCTCTCAATTTGTGTGATATTTATTGGCCTGGCAGCTCCTGTTAACTCCGATGATCCAGATGAAGATTTTTCTAAAGCTATTGATGCTGAAGAAAAAAGAATTAAATGGGGAACTGAAGAGTTCAAAAAAGAACTTATTAAGGAAATGTCTTCGGCTAATATTGCATTATTTATTAATGAACATCTCGGGACAATCAATGAACCATCAAGGCTTTATTATAAATTTGAAAAAAAGTCTACACGAGAAGATAACTTTGTTGGAAACGTTGTTCTTAACATTGTAAAGGTTGATGCCGACAATACTAAACATATAACATTTAGGTACTTAAAAGGTAGAAATAAAGTGAGGTTTCCACCCCAAATTGGAGCAAAAGGTAATCCAGTTTTTATGCTTTTTTTTGAAAGGGACTGTAGAGATATGCAAAGACTAACAGGTGGTAATGCACTTTTCTTTAGAAGTAGAATAAGACATACCATTGCAGCCACTCAAATTGAAGAAACAGAAATTGAATTTAATAATCAAAAACTTCCCGCGTATCAAATTTCTTTTGAACCTTTTACAAAAACAAAACTGAAAAATAGAGTATCTAGATACAAAACTAAAAAATTCAATTTAATAATGTCTGACGAGATCCCTGGTAAAATTTTTAAAATAGAAACTTTTATTAAAGATCGTGAAAATCCTGATGATATGGTAAAAGAAGTTCTAGAGTTTCAAGGTATAAGAACTAATAAAGAACTTCGTGAAAAATATAAAAAAAGAAAGGAAGATAATCAACTATGAGAATATTTTTAATTTTTTTGCTATCAACAATCTCACTCACTGGTATGAAAACTAGTTCTAGTGACTTTCCGACATTAGCAAGGTCAGAGTTTGTATTTGCGTGTATGAGTTCAAATGCTTCTAATAGAGACTTTATGGCAAAATGTTCGTGTGCTATCGATGAAATTGCTAAAAGAATGACTTACAAAGAGTATGCTCAGGCTGAGGCTATTGCTAGATTACAATACGGTGCAAGTCCAAGGGAAGAAGCATATAAAAGCGTTGGTTTGTCAAAAGAGCGTATGGATAAATTATACAGTGCACAAGCTGCATCTGAATTAGAATGTTTCTAATTTTGAGTTAGAGTTTCAGATAAAGGGAATTGCTTTTTAAACTTCTTACCTTCACTATCCTCAACATAAACATCTAGAGGTCCACCGCTATTTGTGTAATTAAAAATAAACGATGGATCTTCTGACAGAGAAATGTCAGGTATCGCTTCAAATATTATTTGGTTGTCTTGCTCCACTTTTAAATAATTAACAAAATGAGCTGGTATTTCAGCTCTAGTTAACTGATTGAACTGGAGTCCAGAAAAATTTGGATGACTGACGACAAACTGAGCAACATTCAATTCGTTTTTGTTATTTGTTTTAATGAACTTCATTTTCATTTTTCCAAGTCTAGCCATAATTGCGTCCATGTCACCTAGGCTTGGTGCAGAACAACCACCAGCAGCTTTTACGAAATTTGCAACCATGAATTTATTATTTTTATTTGTTTCAGCTATTGCTCTTACATATGTGTATTTATCAATTCTAACTCTTGTGGTTAAGCTTGCATTTCCTGACTTTCTTGTGAATTTAAACTTTGAAACCAAAGGAGAGGGATTTTCGTCAACTATTAATGTTAAATCCCTTATATATTCTTCACTATCTTGATCCATTTTAAATGATATTGTGATTGGAACAATTGCTGCGTCAAGTGCCCTATATGGGCTTGTCATTTCCATAATTTTGGAGCCGTCATTAATTATATCATTGTCATAAAGTAGTTCTTTTAGGTTTTCATTCCAAGTAACAGGCACAGGAGCTTTATCTTTAGAATGAACCGAACCGAAGAGTCCACATATAAGTAATATACTGAAAATTCTTAAAAACGTGCTCATGGATTAAAATATATCAATTTTTAAAATTTTTTCTAGCTTAATATTTTTATAGAAAAAAATTTAAAATTTTTTATCATTGTAAGTTATTGATTTAACTTGCTTTTTTTTAAACCTGAACAAATTCAAGTGTTTTTGTTCATCTAGAATTCATCTTTGATTTTTTTTTTTCACTTATCCACAACTTTTTTTTGACTGATTATATCATATAAATAATTGATTTTATTATATAATTCAAATTTTCCGATTTTAGTGAATTTCTATTCATGTTATATTCATATTTTTTGCTTGAATAACAGTCATTCATTTATAATATAACTATGGGAGGAAATCAAAAAAATAACATCCAGTTAAAATTTTGGTTTTCACATTAAACCGAGCTTGAAAAAGCTCATAATACTAACCGTAAAATAGGAGAAATACTTTATGAGTATTTTGAAAAAAAGCATCGTTGCTTCTGCTGCTTTAGCTCTTCCATTCGCTGTAAGTGCTAATTCTAAGCTAGAAAAAATGATGAAAGATCCTAACCAATGGGTACAACAGTCTGGTGATTATGCTGGACACCGTTACTCAGAGTTAGATCAAATCAACAAAAGTAACGTTGGTAGCTTAAAAGTCGCTTGGACTTTTTCTACTGGTGTTTTAAGAGGTCACGAAGGTGGTCCACTAGTAATTGGTGATACAATGTATGTACATACAGCTATTCCAAATATTGTGTACGCTTTAGATCTTAATGATAACCAAAGAATCATTTGGAAATACAACCCTGTAAAAGGTGGTAAGTATCCTGGTGGTGAAACTATGGACAGAGTTATCTCAGTTATGTGTTGTGATAACGTAAACCGTGGTGTTAACTATCATCCAAATGGAACTATCGTTCTACACGCTGCTGATACTTCAGTGATTGCATTAGACGCTAAAACTGGTAAAGAGAAATGGATTACAACTAATCTACACGCTGGTACTGGTAAATATGGTGTTTCTGCATCAACTGGTTCAGGTCAACCTTTCATTATCAAAGATACTGTAGGTGTTGGTTGTTCTGGTGCTGAATTTGGTGTTAGATGTAACTGGACAAGTTATGACATCAAAAGCGGTAAAAGACTTTGGAGAGCATACAGCATGGGTCCAGATAAGGACATGCTTGTAGATCCAAACAAAACTACCTCTATGTTAAAACCAATTGGTAAGGATTCTTCACTGAAAACTTGGCCTGGTGATTCATGGAAAATTGGTGGTGGATCAATTTGGGGTTTCTACGGTTATGACTCTAAATTAAATACATTGTACTACGGTACAGGTAACCCATCTACATGGAATCCAGTTGTTCGTCCTGGTGACAACAAATGGTCTATGACAATTAACGCTCGTAATCCTGACAATGGTATGGCTAAGTGGTTATATCAAATGACTCCTTACGATGAGTGGGATTATGACGGTGTTAACGAGATGATTCTTGTTGACATGAAAGTAAAAGGTAAAAACCGTCAAGCACTTGTACACTTCGACAGAAATGGATTCGCTTACACAATGGATAGAGCTTCTGGTGAGCTTTTAGTTGCTGAAAAGTATGATCCTGCTGTTAACTGGGCAACTCACGTTGACATGAAAACAGGTCGTCCACAAGTCGTTGACAGATATTCAACTGCACACCAAGGTGAAGATGTTAACACTACTAACATCTGCCCAGCGGCTCTAGGTACTAAAGACCAACAGCCTGCTGCATACGATAGAATGTCTGGACTATTCATGGTACCAACAAACCACGTTTGTATGGACTATGAGCCGTTCAAGGTAGACTACGTAGCTGGTAACGCTTATGTTGGTGCTACATTATCAATGTACCCAGCCCCAGGCGGAACACACCTAGGTAACTTCATTGGATGGGATGCTGACAAAGGTAAGATCGTATGGTCTAACCCTGAGCCTTTCTCTGTATGGAGTGGTGCAATGGCTACAGCTGGCGGAATTACTTTCTATGGTACATTAGAAGGTTATGCTAAAGCTGTAGAAAGTAAAACTGGTAAAGAACTATTCTCGTTCAAAACACCTTCTGGTATTATCGGTAACTTCATGTCTTACACTCACAAAGGTAAGCAATATGTTGGTATCCTATCAGGTGTAGGTGGATGGGCCGGAATTGGTCTAGCTGCTGGTCTAACTGATCCAACTGCAGGTTTAGGTGCTGTTGGTGCATATTCTGCACTAAGTAGCCACACTGCACTTGGTGGTGTTTTAACTGTCTTCGCTCTACCGTAGTAGCGTAAGAATAGTTTAAGCTTTAAAAGGGCCCGGACATTTAGTTCGGGCCTTTTTTTTTTAAAAAAATTAAACAAATTTGTTGAGATTTAGGTATAATTTACAATATAAATAATATATATTTTTTTAATGATTAACAGGACTTGAAAACTATGAAATTTAAATTTAACTACTTAATCTTAGCTGCATTTTTGACAGCAAATTTTAGTGCCAAAGCTATACCGACTCCTGAGGCAGTTGAACCGCAATATGATGATGACGGAAATCCAACATATAAAGTTGTTTATGGTAAAGGGGATAGATTAAAAGCCGATGGTACACCTCTCAATCTAATCCAAATTGAATGTCAAGGAAAAGCGGTTGACATGGTATCCGATGAAGAACTTGATAAATGTAGAGGTGATGATAGCTTAGTTGAAATGAAATACGGATGGATGGATTTTGCAACTTACAAAGGTTGGAGAGCATATCACGCTGAGTGTCATGTATGCCATGGTCCGGATGCGATGGGAAGTACATATGCACCCTCATTAATGACTTCTGTACAACAAGGTATGACATGGGATGCATTCTTCGACGTAATCATTAATGGTAGAGGTGTTGAGCAAGGTGCTCAAAAAGGTAACGTTATGCCTGCTTTTGGTGAAAACACCAATGTTGCTCCTCATATTGAAGATATGTTCAGATATGTTAAAGCTCGCGCTGATGGTAAGATCAGAAGAGGTGTAAGACTTCCTAAGTTACCAAAATTTAAAGAGGAATAAAAAGTAATCGGATAGTCATAACGGCTATCCCCTCATTGCTGATGCTAAAATTCATTTTCACATTTTCAATCCTCTTATATAGCTCTTTTACTTTAGCTAGAGAAAGTGCTATCGAAGCCGTAGATACAGAAAATCTGAGAGTTTGTGCAGACCCATCCAACCTTCCTTTTTCCAATGAAAGTAAACAAGGCTATGAAAATGATATTGCTGATCTTCTTGGTAAGGAATTAGGTATACCTGTTGTTTATGATTTTTTTCCGCAGGTTATAGGTTATGTTAGAAATACTTTAAACAAAAAAAAATGCGATATTATTATTGGAATCACAGCCAGTAATGACTTAGTCCTCAACACAGTGCCATACATGAGGTGGTCTTATGGAATGTTTTATTTAAAGGACAATGGAATTGAAGTCGATAGACCCAATCACCCTCAACTAGCAGAACTAAGTATTGGTGCTCAAGCGGGAACCCCCCCTACGTTTGTTCTTCAAAGATATAACTTAATGGGTCGTGTAAGACCATACAATCTAACCTTTGATCCTAGAAAAGCAGTTATTGGAGAAACCATGATTGATGATCTCATTGACGGATTGACAGATATTGTTTTTATGTCAGGACCAATAGCTAGTCATTATCTTCATAAAAAAGGATTCGATAAAAGTAAATTCGTTTATATTCCTTTGGAAACTACAGATCAAGGTTGGGGGCGAATGGACTATTACACGACAATGGGTGTGAGAGATGGTGAAACAGATTGGAAAAAAAAATTGAATAGATTTATAAAAGCCAATCAGAAAGAGATTGATAAAATTTTAGCCAAACATAATATTCCAATATTAAGTTTAAGACCTGGTAAGAGAAAAAAAGCGGAAGAATCCACAACTGATGCTTTAATTAAGGGTAGAGCTCCGGTTAGGTAGGGGAATTAAATCGAACTCCATATCTTCTATAGATAAATTCAGGGGGTGGTCTTTTTGCTTCATCAGCAGCCATAGAAAAAATTTCTTGATGCAATGGTGACAAAGAGCATGCTGGGTCTGTGTTTTTTGCATCTCCAGTTAATGCCATTGCTTGACACCTACATCCACCCCAGTCTATTTCTTTTCTATCACAGGTTTTACAAGGATCTGGCATCCAATCTGTACCTCTGTATATATTGAATGCTTCGGAGTTTTCCCATATCCATTTAAGACTTTTTTCTCTTACATTATCGAATTTCAGATGCGGTATTGTTTCAGCAGCATGACAAGGCAACACATCACCTTTGGGATTCATATTGAGAAATCTTCTTCCCCATCCACCCATGCAGTTTTTAGGATGTTTAGCATAATAGTCTGGAATTACATAATCTATAACTAGTTTACCTTTTAAGTCTACTCTTGCCTTTTCAACTATTTCAGTTGCATGATCGAGCTGATCTGGAGTAGGAATAAAAGCCGCTCTATTTTTGAGTGCCCATCCATAATACTGAACTTGAGCAATTTCAACTCGTTCTGCATCAAGGTCAAGTGCCATCTGAATGAAATTTTCTAAATTATCAATGTTCTGTCTATGAACAACACAATTACAAGTTAGAGGCAAATCAACATCTCTCACCCACTTTGCAACTTCTAGTTTTTTCTCGTGACCACCTTTAAAGCCGCCAATTCTATCTGCATTTTCACTCTCAGTATCCTGAAATGATAGTTGAACATGTTCTAAGCCAAGTTCTTCTAGCTTTTTTAATCTATCTGGATTAAGAAGTACCCCTGATGTAATCAAGTTTGTGTATAAACCTTTCTTAGTGCAATGCCCAACTATATCTTCCAGATCATGCCTCACTGTAGGTTCACCTCCTGACAAATGAATTTGATGCATACCTATTTCAACTGCTTGGTCTATTACAGATTTCCATTCTTCTGTAGTTAGTTCTCCAGTTTTTTTCTCAAGTTGAACAGGATTTGAGCAATAGGGACATTGTAACGGACACCTATGAGATAGTTCAGCTAATAGGGCAAGAGGAGGTTGAATGCCATGCTCAGAAGCTTTTTTTAATTTCACATCATCCATTTTCTTCTATAAACCCTTTATCAGATAAATCTTGCAACATTTCTATTACGTCATCAAGGATTGTTTCAAGTGGGGCATTAAATTTTTTACTTAATTCGTTTGCTATAATTTTCACAGTTTTTTCTCCATCGACAAGCTGAAGGATCTCAACTGCAATTGGATCCATTTTGACCAGTCTCTCGGGAGCAAGAATAACCCACTCTTTTCTTGGTTTATTAAACCTAAATCTAACATGTTTAGGAAACTTTGGAACAATACTCTCATTTATCTTCAATATATCTGTCATTAAAATCCTCTGGCATGAAGGCACCTGGTGGTACATGCCCATTTATATATGCATGATAAAGTGCATCTTGTTGAACCCACAACACATCAGTTTTAAATTTCAAAGCCTCACATACAGCTTCCTGTTCTGTTCGTGTTTTAGCATTTTTTATTGCATAATTTAAAACAAAGTCAGCGTCATCGGTTGCTTGATCAACACGCTTTTTAAAATAAGCCATGGTATTATCATTTATAAAATCATAATTTTCAAGCATACCAACTATTCTTTCTTTATGAATTTTAGGAGCAAAAAGCTCGGTAAGTGAAGATGTAATTCCTTCAAGCAAAGAATTGTTTTTCACATAGTTTACATATGAGTCAACAGCAAAACGAGTTGCAGGAAGGATACCATCTGTTGATTTTACATAACTTCTCTCTAAATCTAATCCGTCCGTAAGCTTGTACCATCTCTCAATTCCTCCCTCATCATCTTTTCTTCCATCATGATCTAAAATTCTTTTGATCCAGACTCTTCTCAAATCTGGATCTTTAATTCTTGACATCAAGGCTGAATCTTTAATTGATATATTGATCTGATAATAATATCTGTTAAGCGCCCACGCTTGAACCTGACCTTTATTAAGCATGCCATTATGCAATAGGTGATGAAATTTACAATTATCATGATACCTCTCTTTACCTATATTTCTTAGTTTTTGTTCAAACTCTGCATGAGTCATTGGTTGGGACTCATTTTGTATTTTCATTGCTGCGTTATTCATAAATTAATCTCCATTCCATCATAACTTACTTGCCATCCATTTTCCTCAACAATTTTTCGTTCATCAGAGGAAGGAAGCAAAATTGGATTTGTTGTATTAATATGTATATAAATCTTTTTATTTATTTTTAAATCTTTTAAAGCTTCCATGGAACCGTCTTCACCAGAGTTATTCATATGTCCCATTCTTTGACCAGTTTTCTCTCCAACATTTTTTGAAGCCATTTCATCGTTTTTCCATAATGTTCCATCGAAAAGTATCATTTCGCATTCCTTTATTCGCTCTGAAAGTTCATCCGTCATCTTTGCGCACGCTGGAATATAGAAAAAAAACTTATTATCCTTTTTAGATGAAATTTTTAATCCAATAGTATCACCTTCCTGAGTTCCAAAATTTTCTCCTTTAGATTCGTCCTCCAACCATAGAGCAATTTTTCCTGGAACTTCAAAGGCTTCTATCACTAAATCAGATCCCTCACCATTTTTTTTTAAAAGTTCAAAACTTTTATTCATAGGAAGTTCTCTTCTATCAACGTAATCTGGGTTCAAGACATTAAATATTGAATTTTCCTTGAGAACTGAATGAACTCTAGGGTGAGCATAAACTGCTAGATCCTGCCTTTCTCTTAGAGTTAAAAGTCCTGCAACATGATCCACATCGCCATTAGTTAAAACAACACCACTTATAGGGCTATGTCTTGAAAAATTTTTATCTGGATGCATTTGTTTGTTATTGAGAATTTGGGACCCCAAATCAGGTGATGCATTAAACAAGAACCAGTCACTTCCATTTGCAGTAACGGCAATAGAGGATTGTGTTCTAGGTGATGTTCCAACTTCTTTATCTCTGACAGCAATACTCACATCACTATTACAGTTCCATTGAGGTGAACCTCCTCCTGCAGCTGAACCAAGAACTAATACCTTTAACATAATTTAATCCCAAAAAAATGCCCCTTAAGGCAAATTTGACTTAAGGGGCTTTAGCTTATGCTAAGAATTACTTCTCAGCGCAAGCGTAAGAATTGATTTCAAGACCTACAGAGATCTCAGAAATCATTGGTTTTGTCCAAGCCATAATTAACTCCTTGTTATAGATTAGACTTTAGCTCACTATGAGCTAACATTGTTTATACTAAAAATAGTCTTAAAGTAAACTGATAGTAACATTCATTTAAAATTCATCTTTTTTAGAATGATTCTACTTAATATTTACTTTATTAATGAAAGAATTTCTCTTGATTGATAGCCAAGTCTTTGGGTATTAAATACAGGTTCTTCACATATATATTCTGTTAGTTTGGTCCTTTGATCAAACACTTTTGTATTCCATTCGAGTTGAGAAGCTGCATCTTTGAACTGATTACTTTTTTGATCTAATTTTTCTTTTCTAAACTTTCTTATCAACTTCGAAGATGATCCGATAGCCTTTCTGAGGTCTTCCTGTCTTTCAACAAATTTTATTATACCCTTATATTGTCTAGATCTTCTATCTTTTGCTTTCTGGTAAAGTCCTGCAAATAAGAAAATTAACTTTTCTTTTTGTTCTGCCTTTTTAATCAAACCAGCGTAAGTATATTTCTTTGCAAATTCATTGATAAGCTGTTTGCCAACTTTTTCATTTAATGTTGGGTCTGATAAGGTGTTCACGTATTCTATTACATCATCATGCTTCCACCAATCTTTTAATGCGCTGTCGATTGATGGTCCTTGCCATATTGTTGATAAATTAAGCTGTGGGTTATAAACTTGATCGCATGGCCATTTCTTAGGTGGTTTATCTTTAGAAGCGGAATGAACATTCGACACAAAAATCAAGAAAAAAGAAAAAACAAAAAAACTAAAAAACTTATTAAACATAAAATTACCTTTCATATATTATCTAACTTTAAATACACCTTTCATACCTTTAGACTGAAGCCCCTCTATTTCAAACTCGTAATCACCCGGACGGATAGGAACAAATTTAATCTCAATTTCTCCTTCTCTTTCAAGTTCAATTTCATTAATTACTTGAGTATCTATTTCTATACCTTCAACTTCAATTCCTCTTACCCAGATGTTTCTGAAGAAATCTTCAGCTTCTATTTCATATTCTTTGAATCCCATACTTGAGATTTCGAGCCTATAAGCTTTACCGGTTTCCATTTCAAAAATTTTCTGAGACATGTCATAGTCGCTTTTTTCAGAACCTAATTTTAGCTCAAGTTTTTTTGCTCTGATAGCTAGGTCTCCTTTTCCCAATACATTATTTGAAACGATGAGAATTGAAAACAATAAAATTCCTCTTAAAAAGATCATTTGCCAGCCTTCTTTTGTAAATTTCCCCTACTCGGATCATATCCTAATATGGACAAAAACAAAAATATTAAAGTAAATATAATAATCCCTATAGAATACTCAATATTAATTTGCGAGTATAGTGAAAATCTTATTGACTCAACTGCATAAGTAAATGGATTATAAAAGCATACATAATACAACCATTCACTTGTCTCCTCAATTTTCCATAAAGGATACAGTGCGGATGACGCAAAAAACATTGGGAAAATTACAAAATTCATTACCCCAGCGAAATTCTCAAGTTGTTTAATAGCCGATGATAAAAACATACCAAGTGAGCCAAGCATTAATCCAGAAATAATTAGTGCTGGTAGGATTGTTATGTAACCTGAAACTGGGGGAATTATATCCCAAAGTGAGGCAATTATTAAAAAGGCATAAACTTGTAAAATTGAGACGAAAACGCCTGCTAAAAGCTTTGATACTAAAAGAAACCATCTCGGAATTGGACTAACTAGCATAGTTTTCATACTACCCATTTCTCTATCATAAACCATTGAAAGTGAGCTTTGCATTCCATTAAATAACTGTATCATTGCGATAAGACCTGGTGCAATGTAAACTTCGTATGGAATATAGGTTTCATATGGAGGAATAATCGAAACTCCCAAAACTGACCTAAAGCCTGCTGCAAAAATACCAAGCCATACTAACGGTCTTACCAAAGCGGAAAAAAATCTCTCTTTCTGATGAACAAATCTTAAAGCTTCTCTTAAGACAATGCCATTAAAGCATCTTAGGTAAATAATTAAACTCATGTCTTAATTCCTACTAGTTTATTAAATGCTTCTCTTATATTTTTTGTCTTTGTTTTCTTTACTATTTTTTCAACGTCACCAGAATCTAAAACTTTTCCTTTGTCAATAATAACAACTTTTTCACCTTTATCTATTTCATCTATAAGGTGAGTTGCCCAAAGAACAGCTAATTTATTTTTTTTACAAAGAGTTTTAACATGATTAAGAATAAGTTGTCTTGATCCTATATCAAGACCAACTGTTGGTTCATCCAGTAAAAGTAATTTAGGTTCATGTATAAGAGCCCTGGCTATCTCAACTCTTCTTCTTTGGCCACCAGAAAGTGATCTTACTTTTTTCTTTAGCTGATCATCCATTTTTATTCTAGTGATTTCTTTAATTATTTTTTCACTTGCATCTAACTTACTAATCCCATGAAGTGATGAGTGATAATTTAAATTTTCGCTTACACTCAAATCCAAATCAAGAGTTGGCTGCTGAAATACAACTCCAATATGCTTCAAAGCATTTACAGATTGAGATCTCACATTATATCCATAAATTTCGATTGATCCAGAGTTGTTATTATATAAACGAGTGATTAACGAATAGAGGGTAGTTTTACCAGCACCGTTTAGTCCTAAAAGAACTGTAAAGTCACCTGGCTTAATTTCCAAACTAACTTTATCCAATGCTTTAAAATCTCCAAAATTATGAGATACTTTTTTTATGGACAAAGCTGGGATTTGCATGTTTAGAATATTTAAGGGCTAACGACCACACCCCAAGGGAAGCGCCCAACTTTTACAGACTTTTCAACTTTAAGTTTATCAACGTTAATAAAGGAAACATCATTACTAACTCCATTTGTTGAAAGTAATGTTTTTTGGTCATTACTAAAAGCTAGTTGCCATACTCTTTGACCTACCAATAAATATTTAATTACTTCCTTAGACTTCTGATCTATTACAGCAATTCTATTCGCAGGGCCTAATGCAACAAATGTATACTTACCATCTTTTGTATGCCTTACACCAACTGGTTGAATACTCTCTTCGTTAACTCCTGGTATTTCGAAACCTATTGTGTATGTAACTTCTTTTGAATTTGGATCTATAACTTTTACTGTTCCACCTATTTCAGATGAAACCCAAACCTCTTTATCGTCTGGAGTAAACATTGCAACTCTAGGTCTTGCATCAACTAAAACATTTTCAACAATTTCTAAAGTCTCGGTATCAATGAAATGTGCCATGTTAGTAGTTTCTGAGGTATTGACCAAAACTGATCCGTTCCCAACTAGCCCCATACCCTCGGGCTCAACACCAACGGGTATGTCATCTATAATCATTTTTTCATTCATATCAACTACTGTGACCATAGCGTCATCTTCATTCGCTATGTAAAGTACGCTATCATCAGGCGATAAAACAAATAACTCTGGGTCTGGTCCAGATGGTAAATGATATTTTAACTTTAATGTTTCAGCATCTCTTACCTCAACTCTATCGTCATCCGAGGCACAAATTAAAACTAACTTACCGTCTTTGGTCATTGTTATTCCCCGAGGCCTTTGTCCAATATCTACAGTTTTAACAACTTTTCTTTTACTAATATCAATAACGCTTAAAGTGTTATCTTTTTCATTGGTAATATATGCTTTGCTTGCATCGACGGCAGATGAGTAAAATATTGAAACCAATAATAATAAAATATTAAACATAACTATAATTTAATTAAATATTCTAAAATTTACAAGTGGATTCGGGTTTATCCTTGCCAAGGGTATCTAATTCGCTAAATGGATGGATGTATCCATCTTGTGGAGATACTGATACCATTGACCTTGGAGCTGCTAATAAGATTGGTTGTCTCAGCTGACCATTCCATGATCTATATGAAACTTTTACACCCTTATAGGCTCCCAAACCAAAACTTGAACCACTGAGATAATCAATAATATCTTCTACACCATTTTTTTGAATTCTTGTTACCGCTTCACCGATACTTCTTACAGCAGTCCACGCGTGATAATCAACTTCAGTCATCCATCTCCCACTTTCCCGTCTAAATCTATTCTGCATTTGTGTAGCACCCCACTGTTCATGGGTTCTATGCCATGAGTTCGGTTTAAGACCTTGAGAACCTGCAATCGGTCTAGGATCCCAAGTTCTGTAGGCAAGGTACTCTCCAAACTCACCTTTTTCATCCGCAACCACCAACACATCATACCTTGAACCTTTGGTGAAAATTGGAACTTCTTTCCCCGCGGTCCTTCTTAAGTCTGAGGTAAAATCCCAAACCTTTTCTTGTTTAATCTTTATATTAAATTTTTTGGCTGACTCTTTAAGTGCATTTGAGTAATTCCTATCATTTTGGTCTGGTCCAGTTACTAAAAACCATTTAGTCCACTTTTTTTTTACTAAGTATTGAGTTAAAGCATCTGACAACATTGAGTAGCTTGGTGGAATATGATAAATATTTTTTGCACACTTCTCATTTCTTAAACTATCAGACTTAGATCTAACATTAAAAATCAAAATATCATCAAAGTTTTTTAATTGTTTAAGTGATAAAATTTCATCTTCTTTTAAATCTACTATAAAAATCTTATGACCCTTATCTATTAATTTTTCAAACTCCTCAGAAAGTTTTTCATTTAAGCTTATTTGATGAAAGCTGACTTTATAATCATGACCCACAAATCTTCCTGTTGTAAGGTTATCTTCAATAGCAAGCTTAACACCGTAAAAACCTTCATCAGTTAAAATTGGATCAAGATTTGATAAAACTGGTGGTGTTTTTCTTTCCATTGATACAAATGTGATTTTTGTTGTAAGTGTAATTTCTTTTGAAAAAGTTTTTTTGCCTCTTTTCTTTCTTTTTTCAGCTCTTTCTAAATCAGCTTTTTTTCTTTCCTCTAACTGTTGAATTGAAAGCTCTCTCGAATCAACCTGATTAACAAAATTCAATGCAAAAAAAATGCATAGCATTAAAAAATTCTTTATGATCATCACGTAAAATAATATAAGTTACTAATTAAAAATTAATTCTAATGAAAAGAAAAAAAAACACAAGATTAGTTCATCAAGGGATCAATAGATCCATATTCTCTGAAACAAGTGAACCAATTTTTATGACCTCAGGCTTTGTATATGAAAATGCTAAAGAAGCAGAATATGCATTCCAAGACAAAAAGAAAAGATTTATATACTCAAGATATGGGAATCCTACAATAAGTGTCTTTGAAGAAAGGCTCGCATCAATAGAAGGGGCTGAAAAGTGTTGGGCTACATCCTCTGGAATGTCTGCCCTATTTACTATTCTAATGTCATACCTAAAAAAAGGAGATAGAGTCGTTGCCGCAAGAGCTCTCTTCGGAAGTTGTCACTACATATTAACAAATATACTTCCGAATTTTGGAATTGAGGTTGTGTTAATCGATGGACAAGATCTTAACCTTTGGGAAAAAGCACTAAAAAAAAAAACAAAACTAGTTTTTTTTGAAACCCCATCGAACCCATGCCTTGAAATAATAGATATAAAAAAAGTTTCAGAAATGTCTCATAGGTCTGGTGCGCTAGTCGTTGTTGATAATGTTTTTGCTACTCCCATTCTTCAAAAACCAATTGAAATGGGTGCTGATGTCGTCATGTATTCGGCTACTAAACACATTGATGGTCATGGAAGAGTAGTTGGAGGTGCAATTTTAAGTAATAATAAGTTTTGTGAAAAATATATCCAACCTTTTATTAGAAATACTGGTCCATCTTTAAGTCCATTTAATGCTTGGGTTTTACTAAAAGGGCTCGAGACTCTCGACTTAAGAATGAATTACCAAGTGAAAAGTGCAAAAGAAATTATTAATTATCTTACAGAGCAAGAATTTGTATCCGATATTTTCTATCCTTTTAATAAAAAAAATAAATCTTATAACTTAGCAAAATCACAAATGTTGGCTGGAGGAACTATTTTATCTTTTACAATAAATTGTAAATCTAGTTTACATAAAAAAAAAGCATTTGATCTCTTAGATAATTTAAAATTAATAAAAATATCTAATAATCTAGGGGATAACAAATCATTAATTACTCATCCCTACACCACAACACACCATAGATTGAACGAAAAAGAAAAAAGAAGTTTACGTATTACAAAAAATTTGATTAGACTATCAGTGGGGCTTGAAGATACGAGTGATCTCATTAAAGATATTGATAATTCGTTTAACAGAGTTTTTAGAGGAAAAAAATGAAAAAAAAAATATTGATCAATGTTGAACCTACGTACCTTGAAGAACACTCAGATCCTTTCGAAAACTCTTACCTATGGGCTTATAGAGTAATAATTAAAAATAATAGCGAACATACTGTTAAACTGATAAGTAGACATTGGAAAATTTTCGATTCAAATGGAAGCTACAGAGAAGTAAAGGGAAAAGGTGTTGTAGGAGAGCAACCCGTTCTCGAGCCAGGTGAAGAATTCGAATATACTAGCGGGACACCTCTTAAAACAACTTCAGGTATGATGCATGGAAGTTATTTAATGCAAAACTTTGAAGGCGAGGAGTTTGAAGTTAACATTCCACCTTTTTCTTTAGATATACCAGATAGAAATAAAACTCTTAATTAATAATAATGTCAAAATTGAAGTCTTCTTTATTTGTAATTGGGAACTTACTAGTTTTTTTTTCAATTTATTCTTTTATTCCTGGAGTAATTGATTATTACTCACAAGGAACCGATTGGGTTGTTTTCTTTGTAATTTCAATCATTTGTCTTTTTACTGGCTTAAATGTCTCATTTGTGTTTAAAAAAAAAGATCATGATGTTGATATTTTATCTGCATTCTTGCTTACACTAATCTCTTGGGTATTACTTACTTTAATAAGCTCTATACCTTTTTATTTGGGGACCACAAATTTAAACTTTATAGATTCATTTTTTGAATCGATGTCTGGGCTCACAACAACCGGTGCGACTGTTATCAATGATTTAGATAATATATCAAAATCTATACTTATTTGGAGAGCTATGCTTCAATGGCTTGGTGGGATAGGTATAATTGTAATAGCTATAGCTTTATTCCCAATTTTAAAGATTGGAGGAATGCAACTTTTTCAATCAGAATTTAGTTCTAAAGAGGAAAAGGTTTTACCAAGAACCAAAACAATTGCAGCAGGAATTGGAGTTGTTTATATTTTATTAACAATTCTTTGTTCATTTTCATTATTTCTTACTGGAATGACTTTTTTTGACAGTATTGCGCATGGGATGACAATATTAGCAACTGGAGGGTTTTCAACAAAGGATATGTCAATAGGATTTTTTGACTCTCTTTACACTGAGATAGTTGTAATGATATTTATGGTAGTAGCATCTATTCCATTCATATATCTATTTCAAGCAATGAAGGGTAAATTTTCTGACTTAATGAATAGTTCACAAGTACAATTTTTTCTACTTTTAATTTTTATTTCTTCAATTATAGTCTCTTTCTGGCTTAAGAGATACTATGAAGTCGATTTTCTTCAAGCTTTAAGAATATCTGCATTTGCAACTATTTCAATTTCAACAGGTAGTGGATTTAGTACTTATGACTTTAGTATATGGGGATCTTTCACTACTCTTCTATTCTTGTTTCTAATGCTTACGGGTGGATGTTCCGGCTCATCAAGTTGCGGCTTGAAAATTTTTAGAATTCAGATTCTTATCAAGTCGTCTTTTACTTTAATAAAGAAAATAATTCAACCTAGAGGTGTATTTTTACCAAGTTACAACTCAAGAGAAATTAGTGAAGAAGTTCTAAATTCTGTAACAGGATATTTCTTTTTATATATTTTTGTCTTTGGATTTTTGTCCTTACTGATTGCATTCGATGGTCAAGATATTTTAACCGCGTTATCAGGCGCAGCAGCTACTTTAGCAAATGTAGGTCCTGGACTTAATGAGACTATTGGCCCAAGTGGAAATTATGCAGGTATATCTGATGTAACAAAACTTTTTATGTGTTTGGGTATGCTCGTGGGGAGGCTTGAATTGTTTCCTATCTTGATCTTACTTTCTCCTCAGCTTTGGAAAAGATAATTGATATGTTATAAATCCAAACACCATATTAAAATTGACTGGTGGGTATATAATCTGTTTTCTGCCTCATCCCAAACTAGTGAGTTTTTTCCATCTATTATTTCATTAGTAATTTCCTCGCCTCTATGGGCAGGTAAACAGTGAAGGATAAAGGAATCTTTTTCAGTTTTATTGACTAATTTACTATTAAGTTGAAAATTTTTAAATTTTTTTAATCTATTCAAACTTTGATTCATCCCCATAGATACCCATGTGTCCGTTATGATTACATCAGCACCTTTTACTGCTTCATTTGGGTTTGAAATTATTCTTAATTTGTCATTAGAAAACTGTTTCAAAATTCTTTCATGAGGAAGGCATCCCTCAGGACATGAAATTGCTAAATTAAAGTTATAATGTTTAGTTAAATGAATCCAAGAATTACAAACATTGTTCCCATCTCCAACCCAACACAAATTTAATTTATTAATATCTGAGAATTTTTCTTCCAAAGTCATAACATCTGCTAAAATTTGGCATGGGTGGCTTTTGTCCGTTAAACCATTAATTATTGGAACTGAAGAAACTTTACTGATTTCATATAATTTTTTTTCCTCCTTTCCTCTATACATAATTATATCTACATATCTTGATAGAACCTTAACAGTGTCTTTTAAGGATTCACCCCTACCTAGTTGGCTATCGTTTTGGTCTAAAACTACAACATCACCTCCAATTTGCTTTATACCAACCTCAAAAGATACCCTCGTTCTCGTTGATGGTTTTTCAAAAATCATTCCAAGAATTTTTTTCTTTTTTAAATATTTCTTACCATAATTCTTTTTTAGCTTATGGCTAGTTTTAACAATTTTAAATATCTCTTTTGTACTTATCTCATCTATGTTTAAAAAATGTTTCATTTTGTTAATAATTTATATTCTTGATAGTGCTTTTTTTATTTTTTCAATCGCTTCATCAACGTGAGAATTTTGGAGTATTAAAGGAGGTAAAAGTCTAATTATATTATCTGATGCTTTTACTGTAAGTATTTTCTCATTTCTCATTTGCTCTATGATAATTTCATTGCTTATCTTCGATTTGATTCCTAACATCAAACCTTTTCCTCTGACTTCTTCTATTAAACTGGGGAATGATTTAAGAATTTCCTCTTCCAATTTCTTTTTTAAATAATCCCCTACTTTTTGAACATGCTCTAAAAAATCCTTCTTTAGGATATGGTCAAGAACCACATTTGCAACAGACATAGCTAGTGGGTTTCCTCCGAAAGTAGATCCATGAGTGCCAACTGTCATACATTTTGAAACCTTTTTATTTAGTAGGCAAGCACCTAGAGGAAATCCACCCCCAATCCCCTTTGCGATTGGAACTATGTCCGGCTCAATTTTTGACCACTCAAAAGCGAAAAATTTTCCTGTTCTTCCAATACCGCATTGCACTTCATCTAAAATTAAAAGAATATTTCTTTCATCACAAATTTTACGTAAACCCAGTAAACATTCTTTAGGTATAACCTTAATACCTCCCTCACCAAGGATAGTTTCAACCATTATAGCTGCTACAGAGTCATCAATAGCGTTATGTAAAGCTTCATGATCGGCAAATGGAACATTTATAAAACCATCAACTTTTGGACCAAAACCCTTTATATGAGATTCATTATTTGCTGCATAAAGGGAGGCAAGTGTTCTTCCATGAAATGCACCTTGGAACGTAATAATTTTATTTTTATTTTTAAAACCAAGATCATGATGAAATTTTCTAGCAACTTTTATACTTGTTTCTGTTGCTTCTGCACCTGAATTACAAAAAAAAATAGAATCCGCAAATGAATGTTTCGCAATTTTTTCTGCAACAATTTTCTGTTTATTGATTTTAAATAAGTTTGAACAATGCCATATTTTTTCTGCTTGATCTTTTAAAGCGGCAACTAATGCGGGGTGACTGTAACCAAGACTTAAAACTCCTATACCACTTGTAAAATCTAAATATCGTGTTCCATCTTCAGAGTAAACATACACCCCATCCCCGTGGTCTATTTCTAAATCTATTGGATTGTAAACATTTAAGACACTCATTGACTTAACCCTTTAGGCAATAACCTTTTTTAAATATTCTAATTGTTAATATCAAGAAAAAAATATTGCTCAAGCCTAAGAGAAAAAATCCAACCTTTATATCGCCATCTCTTATTCCTAAAAATCCATATCTAAATCCATCTATTATATAAAAAAAAGGGTTCCAATTCGCTAAGAATTGCCATAATTCAGGTAGCCTATCAATTGTATAAAAAGTCCCTGATAAAAAAGTCAACGGAATAATAACGAAATTAGTGACTGCGGCCATATGGTCAAACTTTTTTGCCCAAATTCCGCATAAAATTCCAAACATTGACAATAAACTTGATGAAAAGATTGCAAAATATAAAACAACAAAAAAATTAAAAATTTTAAAATCAACTGCTATAAATATAAATAAACCGACAAAAAATCCTACTAAAAGTCCTCTGGTAATTCCACCCAACATGTAAGAAAATGTTAATTCATATTCAGCCATTGGAGGCATAAGAACATCGACAATATTTCCTTGTACCTTTGAAATTAATATAGACGAAGAGGTATTGGCAAAAGCATTTTGCATGATAGCCATACAAATTAACCCAGGTGCAAGAAATTCCGAGAAACTGAATTTTTCAGTATTTAAGTGATTTCTATCTATAGATAAACTAAAGATTAAATAAAAAAGAAGCGTAGTTACCGCAGGAGCAATAATTGTTTGAGCAAAAACATTTAGAAATCTTTTTACTTCTTTTAAATATAAAGTATAGAAGCCAACCCAATTAAATCCCTTAAAATTTTTAATATTATACATTTTAAAATATTCTTAATTCATGTAAATTTTATTTAAGCATGAGATTTTTCAATTATATAAAAAAATACTCTGATTTTTATTTGTCTAAATATTCAGTTACTAAAAGAAAATTTGAGGATATATTAAAACAAAAACTCAAAAAAGATTTTTTTAAAAAAAAAATATCAACAGAGGAATATGATACGTTTGTTAAACAAATTGATGGAGTAGTAGATTATTACAACGAAATTGGATTATTCAACGAAGAATTAATTATAAAAAATAAGATCCAAAATTATCTTATGAAAGGATACTCATTAAAAAAAGTAAAAAGTTATTTATTTAAAGATAAATTTCATGAAGAATTAATTAGTAAAGAACTTAAAAGCTTAAATGGTGATAACTCTTTAAAAGAATCTTTAGTAATAAAATTTATAGAAAAAAAAATTAAATTATCAAAATATAAAAACGGTGAATTAACAAATAGTCAACTTTTTGATAAAATAATCAAATCATTGGTACAGAATGGATTTGATTATGAATTCTCTAAGAATATTTTACATAGGTATTTAAGTAAATGTTAGACACTCAGATTTTATCAAATAACATAGTCAATTTATTGCAAATAAAAGTCTTCGAGACGAGTTTATCAAAGCTTCTGATAGCTTTTGGTATAATTTTAATAATACTAATCTTAAAAAAATTTATAAAAAAAATTTTAATAAAAAATATTAAATTTTTAATTAATAATAAAATTTTATCAGATAATATTTCGAAATCTGTTGATAAACCTCTTGGTTTTCTAATTTTAATATTAGGTTTTTTTGCAGCCTCAAGCCTTGTTGAAGCCAAAGGGAAAGTAGAGGGATTTCTTGAAAATATAAATTTATCACTTTTTACTATATTCTTTTTTTGGATTCTCAATCAAGTTATAGAACCACTAATATTTAAATTGAAAGGAATAAACAAAGTACTTTCTAAAGATCTCATAGAGTGGTTTATTGCAGCAATAAAATTTGTATTAATAGTTCTTGGTTTTTCTGCCGTTTTAGAACTTTGGGGTATTAAAGTTGCACCTATAATAGCAGGGCTAGGATTATTTGGAGTTGCCATTGCATTAGGAGCCCAAGATTTATTTAAAAATTTAATTTCAGGTATTTTAGTTTTGGTTGAAAAGAGGTTTAAAAAGGGCGATGTAATATCAATCGATGGTCTCGCGGAAGGCTCTGTTGAGCGTATTGGCTTCAGATCAACTACTATCAGAAAATTTGACAAATCGTTATGTTTCATTCCAAACTCTCAATTTGCAGAAAAACCTGTAACAAATATAACAGAAATCACACACAGAAGAATTGATTGGATTATTGGATTAGAATATAAAACTACTAATGCTCAATTAAACAAAATATGTTCAGAAATTGAGAAGTTCATTCTAAAAGATAAAGTTAATTTTTTTGTTTCTGAAACAACGCCTACAATTGTAAAGGTTTCAGAATTTGCTGATAGTTCTATAAATATAATGGTAAGATGTTTTTCAAATACCAAAGATTACAATGAATTTATAAATATTAAAAATATACTTGCTTTGCAAATTAAAGTCATTGTAGAGAAGAGTAACTGCTCATTTGCTTTTCCATCACAATCTTTATATATAGAAAAAAACAATTAGTTTTACTGATTGAAACTTTTTATCTTATTATCAAACAATGACCAAACTCCGTCTTTTCCATCCCATTTTCCAGATGTTGCAACTTTAGAATATTCTGTTGCTCTGGCTTCAAAGAAATTTGCGTGCTCAACACCATTTAGAATTTCGGTTAACCATGGTAATGGATGCTCTTTAACATTAAAAAGAATTGGAAGGTTAAGTTGTTTTAATCTCCAATCTGCTATGTAACGTATATAATTTTTTATATCAGATGGTTCCATGCCCTCCACAGAACCCATTTCAAAAGCTAAGTCAATGAAATTATCCTCTAATGACACAACTTTTCTGCAACATTCTACTATCTCTTCTTCTAGTTTTTTGTTCATACATTTTGTTTCTTTAACAAATTCATGGAATAATTTGACTATACCTTCGCAATGCAAAGATTCATCTCGAACTGACCATGTAATTATTTGACCCATTCCTCTCATTTTATTGTGCCTCGGAAAATTTAGTAACATTGCAAAACTTGCGAAAAGTTGCAATCCCTCAGTAAAGCCTCCAAACATTGCAAGAGTCTTGGCAATATCTTGATTAGAGTCAACGTTAAATTTCTGCATATAGTCATGTTTATCAGCCATCTCTTTATACTTTAAAAAAGCCGAGAATTCTGTATCTGGCATTCCTATGGTCTCTAGTAATAGCGCATAAGCAGCTATGTGAACAGTTTCTATATTAGAAAAAGCAGCGAGCATCATTTTTACTTCTGTAGGTTTAAAAACTCTGGAATAATTCTCCATGTAGTTATCATTGACTTCAACATCTGATTGAGTAAAAAATCTAAAAATTTGAGTTAATAAGTTTCTTTCACCATCATTTAGTTTTACAACCCAATCTTTACAGTCCTCTCCCAGAGGAACTTCTTCTGGCATCCAGTGAACTTGTTGCTGGCGCTTCCAAAAATCATATGCCCAGGGATATCTAAATGGTTTATAGGAATGGGAAGATTCTAATAGACCTGAGGGTTTATTTAATTTTTTTATGTTATTTCTAAAACTATCCATAATTTTTCTCTCTAAGTTTATTGACAGGAAAGACACTCCTCATAATTTGTTGGCTCGCTTCCAATTTTCTTCGATGGCCATTGGCTAGTATTGTCCCCTTCTACTCCAGCATAACTAGCCCTTTGAATAGATTTTGATCTACAGTAGTAAAGACTCTTTACCCCAAGCTCCCAGGCTTTCCAATGAAGCATCATCAAATCCCATTTATCAATATCTGCTGATAAGTACAAGTTAATCGATTGGCTCTGGCATATATAAGGTGTTCTATCAGCAGCCATTTCAACGATCCACCGCTGATCAATCTCAAAAGCAGTTTTAAAAATTAACTTTTCATTTTCACTAAGATTTTTTAAATGACTGACTGAACCATCATTTTCCAAGATACTTTGCCAGGTTTTCTCATTATTTAATCCCTTACTTTTTAGTAATTCTTCTAAATATTTATTTTTTACCGTAAACGATCCTGAAAGAGTTTTATGGGTGTATATATTTGCAGGTATAGGCTCAATGCACGCGCTAGTTCCTCCGCATATAATACTTATTGACGCAGTTGGAGCAATAGCTAATTTATGACTAAAGCGAGATTTTACTCCAATCTGTTTTGCATCAGGACACTCACCTTTTTCCATTGCTAAAACTAAGGATGCTTTGTCAGCTTCTTTCTTTATGTGTTTGAAAAATTTTATGTTCCAACTTTTTGCCAATGCACTTTCAAATGGGATTCCTTTTTTTTGAAGAAAACTGTGAAAACCCATAGCTCCTAAGCCTACCGATCTTTCCATTTTTGCTGAATAAACAGCATTGCTCATTGACTCGGGAGCCCTTTGAATAAAATCATCAAGAACATTGTCAAGAAATCTCATTATATCTTCAATAAATTGATTATCATCTTTCCATTCGTCCCATTTTTCTAGGTTTACTGAAGACAAACAACAAACTGCAGTTCTGTCTTTACCAAATTGGTCCTCTCCGGTATGTAACATGATCTCGCTACACAAGTTTGATGTCTTTACTTTTAAACCTAATTCCCTCTGGTGCTTTGCCATATTTTTGTTAACTGTATCAACGAAAACAAGATATGGTTCTCCTGTTTGCATTCTTGTTTCTAATATTTTTTGCCATAATTCTCTAGCGTTTATTTTTCTTAATGTTTCGTTAGTTTTTGGACTTCTAAGGCTAAACTCCTTATTATGTTTGACACATTCCATAAATTCGTCAGTAATATTAATTCCGTGGTGAAGGTTAAGGCTTTTTCTATTAAAATCCCCTGATGGTTTTCTTATTTCTAAAAATTCTTCGATTTCTGGATGATGAACATCTAAATAACACGCAGCTGAACCTCTTCTTAGCGAACCTTGTGAAATAGCTAAAGTTAACGAATCCATAACTCTTACAAAAGGAATTATACCTGATGTTTGTCCAGATTTTTTTACCGTTTCTCCAATTGACCTAACTTGACCCCAATAAGTACCAATTCCCCCACCATTGGATGCAAGCCAGACGTTCTCGCTCCATGTGGATAGTATGCCATCTAGACTATCTTGAACTGTATTCAAAAAACACGATATTGGAAGCCCCCTAGACGCCCCTCCATTTGATAATACGGGAGTTGCTGGCATAAACCAAAGTTTTGAAATATAGTCATAAATTCTTTGAGCGTGTTCATCATCATCTGAGAAGTTTCTTGCAACACGCATGAACATATCTTGAAATTTTTCACCAGGCAAAAGATACCTATCTATTAGAGTTGATTTTCCAAAGTCTGTTAGATTTTTATCCCTTGAGTAGTTAATTATTAACTTTTTTAAAGAATTTTTTTTAGAAGATTGTCCTTCTTTGGAATCTAATTTTAAAACATTGGTTTGCGTTGTAGTTGACATTTTAATTCCTCTCTTAACACAACATATAGTAATGAAAGTAAAAATAATGTCAATAAGTTGTGTTTTTTTTTTGGTGTGCCCGGAGAGAGTCGAACTCCCAACCTTCTGATTCGTAGTCAGATGCTCTATCCAGTTGAGCTACGGGCACATATAACAATATTATAGTCAATTAAAAAAATTATACTAACTAATTACACATTCACTTTGAGCAGATAATTTTTTTTTTTGTTTACATGCATATATAATTTTTGGTATTTGTAGTATTAATTTGTAAATTGTTAACAATTAATTATATATAGGCATGTCAAAATCAAAAATCCTACTTATCCTACTCACGTTTGTGATTTATTCTTGTTCAAGTGTTCAAGACGCCGTTTTTCCATCATTGTCAGATGAAGAGGTTGTAGCTCCACCAGCACTTGAAGAAGTTCCTACTGCTGTAGAAGATGCTGTTGTAGCTCAAAATAATCAAGAAATACCTCCATCCCAATATGCTCCGCCTGTACCACAGCCTCAAGCAGTTGATACTGGCCCTACAGGCACATTCGTTGGAGGGAAAATAAATCAGTTCAGAGGAGATCTATCAAGTATTCAAAATGCTGTATCGTCTCATAATAACGACTTTTTGAGGTTTAAAGATCTTGTTGACGAACAAACCTCAGTTTATCAAGGTTTATCTAGCGCAATAAGATCTAGACTTCAAATTGGTACAACCCCAGGAAACCCTGTGTTAGTTGGTCAATGGAATGACGCACAAAGAGCTCTTGAGGATATACAAAATAATGTTAATAACTTACAAATTGTTAATAATAGAGTGACAGCCGACGCAGCCCTTATCGTTCATTTAAAAAATGCAATCGACTCAAGTTTCTTTATATCTGGCGCAATCGATGAAGATCATAATCAACTGAAAGTACTAAGAGATGATGTTCAAAGAACATCAGTACTCTATGAAAGATTAATGACTGAGTTAGACAATAAAATATCAAGAGAAATTCAAATTTTAAATGATGAAAGACAATATATGAAAGATTTGTCTAGAGATATTGAAGTTGGAAAGTTTGGTCAAAGAGTATCAACTCCACCAACGATGGATAGTACATCAAGTAATAGTGATAGTAATGAAGATCAAACAACAAAACTAAAAAAACTCAAAGTTGCTCCATTAAATTATGATAATGCTATTTTAGTCATCAAGTTTGATGATACTAGCTTTGATTACTCAACTGCTCTATTCGAGTCTATATCTAACGCCTTAGAGCAAATCCCTTCAGCAGCATTCGAAGTTGTAGCAGTCAGTCCAACTAGTGGGCCAACTTATGCTGAGAATGCAAGAGATAGAGCATCTGAAGTTTTTTCAAAAATCGTAGAAATGGGTGTTCCAACTGAAAGAGTTTCCATCACATCATCAACAAGTACATCAGCTCAGGCAGAAGAAGTACACATCTACCTCAAGAACTAGTCATTAATCTTCCACCTTCTTTAAAGCAAACTTTTTTTAAGCTCAAGTTATCAATTACATTTACACCCTGAATGTTGCAGGAAATAAAGATCCTGCACTTACTTGGTACTGAAGTTAGCTCAGCAAGATCAGATTCCCTTAATATTTCCAGATAATTAACTTTACATACACCAGATTTAATTAAGTTATCTTCAAAATACTCCAAGTCTTTCATATAAAAATTATCTTCAACAATTTTTATTTTTATCTTGCAGAGGCAGTCATATACTTTTTTCAAATTATTTATATTTTTAATACGTTGATTTCTAGATGAAAAGGCAATGCCACCTGGTCCTCTAATAATAGGAATTGTTTTTACTTCTAAATCAAAATTAAAGTCTTTTATGATTTTTTTAATAACTAAGATCTGCTGGAAATCTTTCTCCCCTAAATATATTTGTCCAGGCTTTATAAGTAATAAAAACTTAAGAATTATTGTTGCGACCCCTTCAAAATGGCCTTTTCTGTTCTTCCCGCATAGTTTATTAGCAATCTCGCCTAACTGTATTGTAGAGGTATTATTTAAATTAAAGGCTTTTTCTGGTAAATAAACCATACTCACCCCAAGCTCGGTAAGATTTTTTAAATCCTTATCAAGTGATCGAGGATAATTATCAAGATCTTTTATATCATTAAATTGAAGTGGATTAACATAAATACTGACAAGATTTATATTTTTATTTTTTTTTGCCTTCCTGATTAGTTCAAAATGACCATCATGAAGATTACCCATCGTCGGTATAAAGTTTATATTTCTTGAATCACTTGATTCCAAAGCCTTCTTTACTTCAGCCATACTCCTTAGTATCAAAGTTTTCATTTATAACAATGTTTTTTTGTAGGGTATTTATAATTATTTACGTCTTTAGAAAACTTGCAGATTGCATCTTGTGCAATGCTATTGAAGTTCATGTATTTTTTTAAGAATCTTGATCTAAATTTTGTTATTCCAAGAATATCCTCTGTTACTAAAATTTGTCCCTCACATTCTTTAGAGGCACCTATTCCAATTAATGGAACTGTTTTTATTTCAATTAATTTCTTAACTAACGATTCCAAAGTACATTCAATAACAATAGCAAAAACACCTGCTTTTTCTATTAACTTTAGATCTTCAATAATTTGCATTTTTTCAATTTTCTTTTTTCCATATATTGTCGGCTTACCTTTAATGGATTGAGGGAGCATACCAAGATGACCCATCACTTTGATTTTATTTTTTGTTAAATGATGTATTGTTTTATGTATTTTATACCCACCCTCTAACTTCACTGCATCTGCTCCTGAATTTCTAATAATTTTCTTTGCATTTCTTAGAGCCACAGACTTAGAATGTTCATAGGTACCATAAGGCATATCAACTACAACAAATGAGGTCTTAGATTTCTTTACAACTGCCCTTGCATGATTAATTATCATATCCAAACCAACTTCCCGAGTTGTTTTATATCCATAAAGAACTGGTCCAAGGGAGTCGCCAACTAAAATTATATCCGTAAATTTATCGATTAATTCTGCCATTGGTGCTGTATAGGCTGTAAGACAAACTAATCTTTTCTTTTCTTTTAAATCTTTAATTCTTAATTTCTTCATTATTTTTAGTTCATTACTATTCATATTAAACTATACTTTCGTTATGAAAAAAAAAATAAAAAATTTATTTACACTAATTTTGCTCTTTCTTTTTATTATCTTAAAAAATAACTTAGTTTTAGCTGATCAAATAGAAAATTATATTGAACCTGAGAAACAATCAAATTTTGATTATGGTAAATCTAAGAGAAGGAGTTCTGAAACTCAGATTATTGTAACTGCAAATGATTATGCGAGTGAAGTTGGTGAGAAGATTTTAGATAAGGGTGGTAATGTTGCAGATGCAACTGTAGCTATTCAGTTAACTCTGGGTTTAGTTGAGCCACAGTCCTCTGGAATTGGCGGAGGAACTTTCATAACGTATTATGATAATACTAAAAAAAAAGTGTTTTTTTATGATGGGAGAGAAAAAGCACCCCAAAATATTAACCAAAATATTTTTTTAAAAAATGACGGATCTAAGAAAAAATTCTTTGATGCTGCAGTCGGAGGGCAATCAGTTGGTGTGCCTGGAACCTTAGAAGCAATTTTCAAATTTCATAGTGACTATGGTATATTAAAATGGAAGGATATAATAGAACCAGTTATTGATCTGGCTGAAAAAGGGTTTCATCCACCACCTAGACTTTTAAATGCTTTAAATAAGGATAAGTTCTTATTTAATATTAATAAAAATTTTTTATTTAACGGAGTTACCAACAATCCGAAAAAAAAGATTTTCAATCATGAATATTCAAAAACCCTTAAGAAAATTTCAAAAGACTATAGGGTTTTTTATGAGGGTTCAATTGCTAGAAACATTACTAAAAAAGTAGGTGAATATAAAAATAATAATTCCTTATCTGAAAGTGATCTTAAAAATTTTTCTATAAAAAAAAAAGATGCTTTATGTTTTCTTCTTCCTAGTAAAGTCAAGATTTGTGGGCCAAATTTACCCTCATCAGGTACAATTTGTATCGTCCAAGTTTTAAAAATTATAGACTATATTAAAAAGAACAAGGAAATAGAACTATCCGATATTTTAGATATATTGGATTTCGTTTATTATTTAAGGGAGCAATTTTTAGCGGATGATACATTTGTTAGGGTTAATATAGAAAAGCTTACAAATATTGATTTTTTAATAGAGGGGTTTTCTAAGTATAAAGCAAAAAAAAAATCTTTTTTGGCTGAAGAAATTCTCAATTCAACATCTCATTTCTCAGTTGTAGATAAGTTTAATAATGTTGTATCTGTTACATCTAGTATTGAAAGCACTTTTGGCTCAAGATTATTTGTTAACGGGTTTTTTTTAAATAACCAGCTGACTGACTTTTCATTTAAATCAATAAATAAGAATAAAAGTCTAATAAAAAATCGGGTTCAAGGAGGAAAAAAACCTCTTAGCTCAATGTCACCTTTAATAATTTTTGATCCAGATAATAAATTTTTAATGTCAATAGGGTCACCTGGCGGTAAAGCTATAATATCCTATGTTTCTAGAGTGTTAATTGATTACTTTTATTTGAATAAAACTTTGGCAACCTCAATTAAATCCCCAAATTACATAAAAATTAACGGCTTAGTTTTCTTGGAGGATAATAGTTTAAAAACTGAGTTAAACCTAAAATCAAAAGTAACAAGCTTGACAAGTGGTATTGCAATTATAGTTAAAAAGAAAGAAAAATTTTACGGTTTTGCGGATCATAGAAGAGACGGTACTGTTAGATAAATTATATTTTACAATTAAATTTCTTTTGATATAACAGTGTAGAGGTATTTATGAAAAGAACATTTCAACCCAGTAATAAAGTAAGAAAGAATCGTCATGGCTTCAGGTCTAGAATGTCTTCCAACGGAGGAAAAAAAGTTCTTTCAAACAGGCGTCAAAAAGGGAGAAAGAAGCTTTCTGCATAAACCGATCCTTAAATTAAAAACAAGAGCAGAATTCATATCAGTTAGAAAAAATGGTAGTTCTAAAAAATCTAGGTTTTTTATAATAAATTTCCAATATGTAACAAATTCTGAAAATTTTTTAGGTATAACTGTCTCCAAAAAAATTGGTAAAGCTGTTACACGGAATTATTTAAAAAGAATAGTAAGATCAATTATTAGAAATAATATTAATCTAATACCCAAAGGAATCTTATTTGAAGTTATTCCTAAAAAAGGAGCCGAAAAAAGTTCTTATCACTTGCTCGAAAGAGATTTAGTAGATACATTGACTACTTTAAAAATTTAATTTATTTCAATATTAATTTATATTCAGTATAAGTATATTTAGTTAGCAAATGGATAATCAAAAAAATTTATTAATAGCAGTAGTTCTATCAGTAGTGATATTGGTTGGATTTGATTTTTTTTTCAAACCAAAAAAACCATTTGAGGAAAATAGTGTTGAACAAGCTCAAATGAATCAAAGAGAAGATTCAGGGGAAGATGTTAACTTACCTTCGATTAATTCTCAAATAGAAAATAAAGTAAATAAGGATGATAAATTAGTAGAGGAAAGAATCACTTTCAACTCTAAAAGACTTTCTGGGACTATAAATTTGATTGGTGCTACGATAGATGATTTATCACTAAAAGATTATTTTGAGACCATTAATAAAGAAAGTAAAATAAAAATTCTCAATCCGGTAAGTTCAACCTCACCATATTTTTTGAGAATTGGCTGGGCCTCTCCTGATAAATCAGTCAAATTACCTAATAAAGATTCTAGATGGAAATCACTAAAAAAAAGCTACAGTGAAAACGAGAAAATTGAATTGGAATGGAATAATGGTGAGGGTTTAACTTTTTTTAGAACCATCGAATTTGATGAGAACTTTTTGATTTCAGTTGTAGATAAGGTTCAAAATAAATCCCCAAAAACAATTAAACTTACAAATTTCTCGTACTTAAGAAGATTAAACTATAGACCTGCAAATAAGTTTTTTATTCTTCATGAAGGTCCACTTGGGGTATTCAACGACACTCTTAAAGAAGTATCATATGATGAGATTGAAGAAAATAATGAAATTATTGAAACCACCAAAAATGGTTGGATTGGCTATACTGACCATTATTGGCAGGTCACAATTTTTCCTGAAACCAATGAGACTTTTAAAGCTAGGTTTAAGAATTTAAAAAATAGGAATAACTCTGTACAAATTGATTTCATAAATGAAAATATAAAAACTCTAAAAAGTGGAGAGTCCCTAAAAACCAAATCATATATTTTTGCTGGTGCTAAGGAAGTCCCACTTATTGATCAATATATAAAAAAGATTGGAATTAACAAACTAGATCTTTCAGTTGATTTTGGTTGGTTTTATTTTCTTACCAAGCCATTATTTTACGCCCTACATTTTCTGTCTTCCCTTGTTGGTAATTTTGGTGTTGGAATTATAATTCTAACAATTTGTATCAGAATCGTACTTTTTCCTCTTGCCAATAAATCTTTTAAATCGATGAATTCTATGCGAATGATTACTCCAGAAATACAAAGAATACGAGAAAGATACAAGGACGATAGACAACGTATGAATCAAGAAATGTTTGCGATGTATAAAGAGAAAAAAATTAATCCCGCAGCTGGTTGTTTGCCTATTTTAATTCAAATTCCAATTTTCTTTGCTCTGTATAAAGTTTTGTTCGTCTCAATTGAGATGAGACATGCACCTTTCTTTGGTTGGATTCAAGATTTGTCAGCACCGGATCCAACAAGCCTTTTTAATTTATTTGGATTAATACCCTGGGATACTCCTGCATTCCTAACAATTGGGATTTGGCCAATATTAATGGGTATTTCAATGTTTTTACAACAAAAAATAAATCCACCCCCTCCAGATCCAATACAGGCAAAAATATTTATGATGCTCCCATTTATATTTACTTTTCTGTTAGCCACATTTCCATCAGGTATGGTTGTTTATTGGACAGTTAATAATATTCTTTCAATTGCACAACAATATATTTTACTAAGAAAACAATCAAAGGAAAATATAAACCAAAGGACATGAATGAGAACCTAAAGTTTCTTAAAGAAGTTTTTGAATCGAGAAATTTACCAGAAGAAAGTTTGCCTGAATTTGTTTTCTGGGGACGATCAAACGTTGGTAAGTCCTCACTTATTAATTCAATCACCAAGTCAAAAATTGCTAAAACTTCTAAAACGCCAGGAAGAACAAGATCGTTAGTTTTTTTTGAATTCGAAAAAAGAATAAGGATTGTTGACTTTCCTGGATACGGTTTCTCTAAGATACCAAAATTTAACGAATTTAAAATTGATAGATTAATTGAGAATTATTTATCTCAAAGAAAGGTAATAAAATTTATTTTTCTTTTAATTGATGCAAGACATGGAATGATGGAAATTGATAAAAATATATTCTGTCAACTAGATAAAATTTTAGGTAGTAAACTTATAATTATCTTTACAAAAATAGATAAGCTAAAAAATCATGAAGATAAAAAAAATCTATTGCAAAATAATAATTTAATTAATGATAATTTTCATAAAAGATTTTTTAATACTAGTATTAAAAATAGTAATGATATATTTATACTAAGGAAGTTTCTCTTTAAATCAATAGAAGAATAATGGTCAAAATTTCTAAAACTAAAATTGAAGAGTGGGTTAACCAAGCATCAACACTTTCACAAGCACTTCCATATATGCAAAAATATAATGGAAAAAGCATTACCGTGAAATTTGGTGGTGCTGCAATGGGTGAAAAGGAACTGTCTTCAAGTTTTTCAAAAAATATTGTTTTACTTAAGCAGGTTGGAATCAATCCTGTTGTAGTTCATGGAGGAGGTCCAAGGATTAAAGTCATGCTTGATAGATTAAAAGTAAAAAGTTCTTTTATAAATGGTTTGAGAATTACTGATCAAGAAACAATGTCAATAGTAGAAATGGTTTTGTCTGGTTCAATCAATAAAGAGTTAGTAATGCAAATTAATAAAGAAGGTGGTCAAGCGGTTGGCTTATCGGGTAAAGATGCGCTTCTAGTGGAAACAAAAAAAATTAAATTAAAAAACAAAGTAGGTGATATTAATAAACATTTAGATCTAGGTTTTGTTGGCTTTCCCCAAAAAATAAATAATGAATTTTTAAATTGGTGTTTGGATTCCGACTTCATTCCTGTCATTTCACCAATTGGTTATGATAAAGATTTTAAAACATTTAATATAAATGCTGACACAATGTCTGGGGCTATCGCGTCTTCAATTTCTTCAGAAAGATTAATAATGTTAACAGATGTTAACGGAGTTATTGATAAAAAAGGAAATCTACTCACACAGATTACAGTTCATGAAGCAAAAAAACTTATTAAAAATAGAACTATCTCAGATGGGATGATCCCAAAAGTTGAAACTTGTATTGAGGCTGTAAAAAAGGGTGTTAAGGCTGCTGTAATTTTAAACGGTAAATTGCCAAACGCTATTTTACTTGAGATGTTTACCGAACACGGTGTAGGAACATTAATTACTAGATAATGTTTAAAGATATTTTTTCTGATAAAAAGTTTTGGCTATTTGACCTAGATAACACTATTTATTCTCCCGACACTAAAGTATTTGACGAAATTGATAATAGGATGAAAAAATATATTTCAAAATTACTAAAAATTTCGGAGAGTGAGGCATTTAAAGTTCAAAAACTTTATTACAGAGAATTTGGGACTACGTTATCTGGTTTAATGAAAAATCATAATATAAACGCGGACGATTTTCTAGACTATGTTCACAAAGTAAATCTTAAGAGTTTGAGAGAATCTAAAGATTTAAAAAAGTCTATTTCGCAGTTGAGGGGGAAAAAAATAATTTATACTAATGGTGATTTGAAACATGCTGAAAATGTTTTAAATAAGCTAAATATATTGGATTTATTTTATGATATTTTTGATATTAAAAAAAGTGGTCTCATACCTAAACCCAACAAAGAATCGTTAGAAAGTTTGATAAATTTTTATAATCTAAATCCACGAGAGACAGTTTATTTCGAAGATATAGAGATTAATCTGAAAAATGCTTATGATTTTGGAATTACAACATTTCTAATTAACCACAATAAAAGAGCTTTAAAAAATTCGTATGTAAATTATAGTTTTAATACGTTAATATCAGCTCTAAACTTTTTAAAGAAGGAATAAATTGAGGCAAATATGACGAACGATTTAAAAAATAAAATTGAAGATTTATGGGAAAATCAGGAAACTGAAAACTTTACAAATAAATCTACAAAAGATATGATTTTCGAAGTTCTAAATCTTCTAGATACAGGAGAGGAGAGAATAGCTCAGAAAGATAAAGATAATTGGAAAATAAATGGATGGCTTAAAAAAGCAATTTTATTGTCATTTAAGGTCAGGGATAGCTCTATGTTTTCTAGTGGAATATCAAACTCTCGAGGTGGCCAGTATTCATGGTACGATAAAGTTGACCTCAAAACCTCAGGTTGGGTTGAAGATGAGTGGACAAAGAGAGGTTTTAGGTCGGTACCTGGTGCAATTGTAAGATATTCAGCACATATTGCTGAAAGTGTCGTTTTAATGCCTTCATTTGTAAATCTTGGTGCGTATGTTGATTCTGGTACTATGATTGATACATGGGCAACTGTAGGATCATGTGCTCAAATTGGGAAGAATGTACATTTATCGGGTGGTGCAGGGATTGGTGGTGTTCTTGAACCGATTCAAGCAAACCCAGTAATTATAGAAGATAATTGCTTTATTGGAGCGCGCTCTGAAGTTGCAGAAGGCGTTATCGTAAGAGAAGGAAGTGTTTTGTCAATGGGTGTTTACATCGGAGCGTCAACAAAGATAGTTAATAGAGAAACTGGTGAGATAATCTTTGGAGAAGTTCCTCCTTATTCAGTTGTTGTTCCGGGTTCCCTCCCAGGTAAAAAAACTCAAACAGGAGAGGATGGTCCAGCACTTTATTGTGCAGTGATCGTGAAACAAGTTGATGAGAAAACCCGATCAAAAACATCAATTAATGATTTATTGAGATCTTAATGGATACTATTAAACTTACAGAAGAATTAATAAAGTTTAAGAGTATATCCCCATCAAGTGAGGGGTCGCTTGAATACTTAGAACAATTATTAAAAAGTCATAAATTTGAATGTCACTTACTAGAATTTGGTGAGCAAAAAGTTAAGAACTTATATGCAGTTTTTAACGGAGGAAGTGGTCCAAATGTTTGTTTTGCTGGGCATACAGATGTTGTTCCGCCAGGGGATGAAAATAGTTGGAATTCTGACCCTTTCACTGCAGTTGAGAGAGACGGAAGAATATACGGTAGAGGCGCAGCTGATATGAAAAGTGCAATTGCTGCTTATATTTCTGCAGTAATAACTTTTTTAAAAAATAAAGATTTTAAATTTAATGGGTCAATTTCATTTTTACTTACTGCAGACGAAGAGGGTGAAGCTTTTTTTGGAACCAAAAAGGTTGTGGAGTGGCTTGAAAAAAAAAAAATAAAACTAGATTTTTGTTTGGTTGGGGAACCTACTAACCCATTAAAGCTTGGAGAAATGGTAAAAATAGGTCGTAGAGGAAGCTTGAATGGAGTCATTACCGTAAATGGTAAGCAGGGGCATGTAGCATACCCAGATTTTGCAAAAAACCCTATTGATGGAGTTCTCACAATATGTAATCAACTCAAGTTACCACTTGATAAAGGAAGTAAAGCGTTCCAACCAAGTAATCTCGTAATAACATCGATTGATGTAGATAATATGGTGACAAATTTAATTCCAAACAAAGCCTATATTAAATTTAATATAAGATTTAACGATAACTTTAGTTCAAAAAATTTAATAAAATTATTACATGACAGATTAAATAAAACAGGAGAGGATTATAATCTGGAGGTAAAAGTCTCAGGTGAATCGTTTTTTAATTTTTCAGAAAAACTAACTCAAGCAGTTGTAAATTCGATAAAAAAAGTTAGAAAAATAAAGCCAGAATTAAGTACAACAGGAGGAACTTCAGACGCACGATTTATTTCAAAAATTTGTCCAGTTATTGAATTTGGACTTATAGGTGAGACTATGCATCAAATAAACGAAAATGTAGCAATTAAAGATATAAAAGATTTAAATAATATCTATTTAAATTTTTTAGAAAATATCTTTAGTGATAAATTTTTCTAATAAATAATTTTCTCTAAATATAATCCATCCGGTGGTGCAGTTGGTCCAGCCTTAGTTCTATCTTTAGAATCTAAAATTTCTTTTACCTTATCGACTTTTATTTTCCCTCTTCCAACACTAACCAATGTTCCTACTATAATTCTAACTTGATTATGTAAAAATGATTTACCTACAAAATTTAAATCAATAACCTCTTTACTTTTTTTTATTATTATTTTTTCAACAGATCTTATGGATTGTGATGCTTGGCAGTGGCTTGATCGGAAAGCGTTAAAATCAAATTTTCCAACTAAAAAAGAAGAGGCTTTTTTCATTTTTTCGAGATCAAGTTTTGTTGGAATAAACCATACTTTTTTTTCGTACAAATAAGAATTTGTTGCTCTATTAAGTATTTTATAAACATATTTTTTTTTTTTAACTGAAAATCTTGAATGAAAGTTATTTTTTTCAAATGAAGATTTTAATATCGTAATTCTGTTCTTATTTTTACTTAGAATATAATTTATAGATTTATGAAGTTTTTTTATATCAATATTTTTTTCGTCAATATCAAAATGAGCCACTTGACCTTTAGCATGTACACCGGAATCTGTTCTACCTGCTCCACTTAAATTTATTTTTTTATTAAAAAGTTCTAATAAAGCTTTTTCTATTTCTCCTTGAATGGATTTACCATTTTTCTGATTCTGCCAACCAACATAGTCTGATCCATCATATTCTATAATTATTTTAATTCTTTTGATCATTTAAAAAACAACTTGTCTTATAACCATTAACAAATTCTTTTGCCTTAACAGGAACTTTTCCCTCAACTTGCAATAAGGTAATTGATAGGTGACCTTCCCCACATTTTATAATTAGATCATCTTTTACAAGAGCTAAATTCTGTTCTTTATTACTGTAATCTTTTGATTTATGAAAAACTTTAGCTATTAAAATTCTTACTCTTTTTCCGTTATCTAGATATGTCCATGCACCAGGAGTTGGATAAAATGCTCTAATTTTTAATAGTATTTCTGAAGCGCTCTTATCCCAATCTATCTTAGACTCATTCTTTTCTATTTTATTTGCATATGTTGCTTTTTTTTGGTCTTGTTCTTCCAATTTATATTTACCATCTACTACATCATTTAGTGTTTGTAGCAATAAAGGTTTACCTTTAGAAATTATCTGTTTGAAAATTATTTCCGTTGAATCATTTTCGCCAATTTTTATTCTACTTTTTATAAATACTGGTCCAGAGTCAAGTTTTTTTTCAACCTTCATTATTGAAACACCAGTTTCAGAATCACCAGATAATATTGCGCGATGCACTGGCGCAGCACCTCTCCACCTAGGTAATAATGATGCATGTATGTTAATTGTATAATACTTAGGTAAATTAATAATATCCTCTGGGATAATATTTCCATATGCTACCA
This sequence comes from uncultured Alphaproteobacteria bacterium, assembly GCA_902595755.1. GTDB lineage: Bacteria > Pseudomonadota > Alphaproteobacteria > Methylaequorales > Methylaequoraceae > TMED13. The sequence continues at coordinate 85,356 of CACJRF010000004.1, forward strand.
CAACAATAAAATCTACTTTTGTACTCAAAATTTCCTTTTTAAAAATATAATCGCTTGTTGTTTCAGGAGTAAAAGTTTTAATTCCTTTTTTTTCGGCCCATTGTTGTACTGCAGATTTATTTTTTTTTTTTCCTCTTCCTGATATAGCAGGAGGTTGAGAAACTACAAAATTTATATTAAATCTTTTCTCGAATAGATATTTTAGAAAAGTTAATGAAAATTCCGGAGTGCCGAAGAAACCAATCTTAATTTTTTGATTGTCTCTCATTTTTTTTCTTAATTTTTTTTAGTTTTTCAAATACAAGTTTTCTTTTCAATTTTGACAGATGATCAATAAACAAAGTTCCGTTAAGATGATCAATTTCATGCTGGATACAAATTGAAAGCAATCCTTTAATTATTTTTTTTTTTCTTTTTCCATTTTCGTCAAACCACTTTACTTCAACTTCCTTTGATCGTTCAACCTCTGCATAATACTCGGGTACAGATAAACAACCTTCTTCGTTTATAAATTTTTCTTCAGAAAACTTTATTACTTCAGGATTTATAAAAGTAATTGGATCAGATTTTCCATCTACTTTTAAGTCAATTACTATAATTCTTTTTTTTATTCCAACTTGAGGAGCAGCCAAACCTATCCCATTTCCAGATGCATAGAGTGTATCATACATATTCTTAACAATTTCTTGTAAATCTAAGTCAAAATTTTCTACTTCAATGGACTTATGTTTAAGTCTAGGATCTGGTATTGTTAAAATTCTTAAAACTGTCATAGTATTATTATGGATCTAAATTTAGTTATTATATTTTTATTCTCAACTATAGTCATAGTATGGTTATTTATTCAATTTTTTTTTTCCAACTCGAATACAAAAGAGAGAATTAAAGTTTTAATGGAGAAACAAGAGAATCTTGAGATCTCAATACATTCATTAATTGAAAAAAATTTTGAAAAAATTGATACTAAGTTTGATAAATCTTCTTCGGAAAATAAAAACAATCTATTTCAAATTCAGGAAAGAATTTCTCTGATTGATAGAGCACAACAAAATATTAATCATTTAACCGAGAATGTAGTTGATCTTAAAAATATTTTGTCAAATACAAGTAAAAGAGGACGATTTGGAGAGATACTTCTCGAGAACCTTATTAAAGATACATTACCTAAGGAGTATTATGACTTTCAAAAAACTTTATCTAACAATTCACGTGTTGACTGTATGATTAAAATATCAGGAAGTTTAAATAATTTGTGTATAGACTCTAAATTTCCAAAAGAAAGTTATGATAAGATGGTTAAGGCTAATAATAAGGAAGAAAAAATTAAATTATCGAAGTCTTTTAAATTAGATATTTCTAATCACGTACTTGATGTAAAAAAAAAATACATAATACCAGGTGAAACTGCTGAGATAGCTTTAATTTTTATTCCAAGTGAGCAGATTTATGTTGAAATTTTTAATTTGTTTCCAGAAATTACCCAAACATTTTATGATAGTAAAATTTTCTTAATTTCACCAACTACTCTTTGGATTGTTTTAAATTCAATTGAAAGTTTACTAAAAGATCAAAAAATAAATCAAAATTCAAATATTATTTTTCAAAATTTAAAAGAGCTTGGTAAAGAAATTATAAGACTTGAGGAAAGAATTAAAAGGTTAGATTCACATTTTACAAGTGCACAAAATGATCTTAATGAGGTCCTAATCACAACAAAAAAAATAAGCAACAAAAAAGAAAAAATGTTACTTAACGAAACTAAAGACTAGTATCTAATTTAGATCTAGATTTAAAGGCTGTAGAGAGAGTATTGTAATCAAGAATTTCTAGTTCGGAACCCATGGGCATTCCTTGAGCAAGACGTGTAATTAAAATTTTTGAATCATCGCAATGGTCAGCAATATACTGAGCAGTTATTTGTCCTTCTACTGTTGCATTAGTCGCTAATATAATTTCTTTAACTAATCCATTTTTTATTCGATCAAATAACGAGATGATGTTTAGTTCTTCTGGACCTATTCCATCAATCGCAGAAAGAACACCTCCTAAAATATGATATTGTCCATTAAAAGCATTACTTTTTTCAATCGCCCATAAGTCAGATATATCTTCAACTACACAAATTTTATCTTTCTTTCTTTTTTCATTTCGACAAATGGTACATGGATCAATGATATCAAGATTTGCGCAAATACTGCAAAACTTTGTGTTTGCTTGTACTTCTTCCAAAGAATTGACTAACTTTGGGATAAGTATCTTTCTTTTAAGTAGATATAGGACTGCTCTTCGCGCGGATCTAGGGCCTAGGCTGGGTAATTTTGAAAATAAGTCTATCAGATCATTTAACGAAGATGATGTCATTTTAAAATGGTAACTTCATACCTGGTGGAAGACCCATCCCATCAGAAAGTGAACTCATCTGATTTGCAGCGCTTTCTTTTAATTTTTTATTTGCATCATTAATTGCCGCAATTAATAAATCCTCAAGTACTTCTACCTCTTCGGAATTAATCAAAGTTGGATCAATTTTTAAACTTTTTATTTCATTTTTACCATTTACTAATACTTTGATAACCCCTCCACCAGAGGAACCTTCAACTTCTTGCTCTTCTATCTTTTTTTGCATTTCTGCCATTTTATCTTGCATAGCCTTTGCTTGCTTCATAATCTGTGACATATTATTCATTGTATACCTCGCTTTAATTGTTTTGGTTAAGCTTTTTTACTGAAACTATTTCAGAAGATGGAATGATTTCAAGAATTTTTTTTATTATTTCATTTTTTTTTATTTCTTTAATAACTTCAATATCCTTATCTTTGTTATATTCACTAATAGATTTTTTACCTTTTTTACTTGATAATGAGAAAATCCATCTTTGCCCAATCTTCTTTTCAATAATTTTTGTTGCATTCCAAAGAATATTTTTACTATCAATTTTTTTATTTATACTTTCTAATTCTATTTCTCCAATTTTTTTTTCTGAATTAATTTCTGCTAGTGAATTTAATTTAAAGCTATTTCTTAAATGATATGCTATCTGCATTTCCGATTCGCGCTCGATTAAATTTGTTAAAGATTTAAATTTTTTAATTTGACTATCAAAACTTATAATATCCTGAGATGAACTTTCATTTGATTGAAAGTTAAGATTTCTTGCTAAATTATCAGTATTTTCATGGCTTTTATCATTGATGTTTTCTTTTTGAGATTCTTTTTTCTTAATCATCTCATTGTTAGTGCTATTGTATTCTTTTTTAGAGTTTTCTTGTAAAACTTCAAATGGAGTTGGTAATAATGAAACGTAACATAATCTCATTATGGTCATTTCAAAACACTGTTTTTCATCAAAAGAACTTTGTATTTCAGTAACATATTTTTGTAAAAGTTCCCAGAATCTTGTAAGGAAAACAATCTGATATTTGTTAGAAATTACCTCAACCCTTTCCAAAACATTTGAATCTAAAAGAAAAATTTTCTTTTCAAGTCCACTTTTTAACTTAATTGTATGGAAACAAATATTCATGAGCATTTTAGCTAAAATATCTAATGATGCTCCTTTTGTGTAGATTTCTTCAAATTTCAATAAAGCTTTCTTGATATCTCCTTCACACAAATATTCAAACAAATCAATTACTAAGTTATTATCTGATAGCCCTAAAACCTCTTTGACTGTGTCTAGTAAAATTGGAGTTCCTCTTGATAAAACATTATCTAAAATGGATAGTGCATCTCTAACAGAGCCTTCTGATGCTTGAGAAATTAGTAATGCTGATTCTTCGCCTAATTTAAAATCTTCCTTTTTTGACACTTCAATTAAGAAATCAGACAGTATAGAAGTATCTATTCTTCTTAGCTCGAACTTTTGACATCGAGACATAATAGTAAGAGGTATTTTATCAGTTTCTGTTGTTGCAAAAATAAATATTATGTCTTCTGGCGGCTCTTCAAGAGTTTTAAGTAATGCGTTGAATGCCGCTTTGGAGAGCATATGAACTTCATCTATAATGTAGATTTTCTTTTTTACCTCGACTGCTTTATAGTTTAGATTCTCAATGATTTCTCTAACATCAGCCACTCCAGTCCTACTAGCAGCATCAATTTCTACAACGTCCATATTTTTTTCTTCTGAGATTGAAATACAACTTGCACATTCTCCGCAAGGTTCAGGATTCGAAAGGTCGATTTTTTCACAGTTAACTATTTTTGATATTATTCTGGCTATTGTAGTCTTACCGACACCTCTTGTTCCTGAAAAAAGAAAGGCATGAGGCAGTCTATTTAGCTTGATTGAACCTTTAATTATTTTACAGGTTTCTTCCTGTCCAATGATTTCAGATAGTTTTTTCGGTCTATACTTTCTTGCAAGTACTTTATAACTTTTATTTTCCATAAATTTTGTCTAAAAAGGAGCTGAAGTTCAACCCAATGAAAATCGTTACGGCTGCTTCTTTTCAGACCTGACCGGGTTGGCGAGATCATTGCCTAAATTCAACTCCCAATTCAAATTAACATTTTACTGAATAAATTAAAATATTATTTTCTAAAGGTTGAAGCTTCATAAAAACCTAAAATTTTAATTTTGTAAGCAATTTTCTTAAGCGCATTCATAGCCTTTAAAAAAGATTTATTTTTTGGATGTGATTCTACATCGATTAAAAATGAAAATTGTTTGAACTCTTTATTCACAAAAAAACTTTCTAATCTTGTTAGATTAATATTATTCTGTGCAAATCCTCCCAATGCTCTGTATAGCGATGCAGGTTTATTCTTTGTGTCAAAAATAATAGTAGTGATTATTTTTTTTTTTAAATTCACCTCAACACTTTTCTTCGAGAAAACTAAAAATCTTGTAATATTATTTTTATCGTCCTCGATATTTTTTTTAATTATTTTTAAATTATAAATCTTCGCTGCCAAACTAGAAGCAATTGCAGCATTCTTTTCATCATTACTTTCTGATACAAATTTTGCTGCACCTGCAGTATCTAAATGTGTCATCGGCTTAAGTCTAAATTTCTCTATTTTTTTTTTGCACTGTGATAGCGCATGCACATGACTGTATGCAAATCTGAGGTTTTTTAACTGATTATTCTTTTTAATCATAAGATTGTGTTCAATCTTAAGATAATGCTCTGCTATAATTTTTAATTTTAAACTTTGAAGTAAAACATGCATATCTGCCACGCGACCAGCTATGTTATTTTCAACAGGGATCATTGCCAAAAATGCATTATTATTCCTTACAGCATCAAGTGCTTGCTCGAAGGTGGTACAAGGAAATGGTTCGTATTCTTTATAAAATTTATTACATGCTAAATCTGAATAAGCGCCTTTAAGTCCTTGAAAGGAAATTTTTTGTGTTTTCATATTTCAACAGATTAAAGTTTATTTTTCTTAAAAATCAATCTTATTTTCCTTAAATCATTAATTGTATCCACACTTGGGGGGGTTATAATCTACTTTGACTGTTTTTATTTTTAAATTATTATCCATTGCTCTTAGTTGTTCAAGTTTTCCTTGAACTTCATTTTTGGATTGATTTAAATTAATGAATTTTTTTAGTACTTTTGGTCTAAATGCGTAAACGCCAATGTGGTGATAATAATTTAATTTAGATGAAATCTTTCTTTTAAAGTCTTTTACATATCCAATATTATTTTCTAGTAAAACTCTCGCTTTTACAATATTTTCATCTTCAACTTCATCATTTTCTAAATTACAAACAGCTGTGCCTATTTGTACTTTATCATCATCGAAAAGTTTTATTAGTCCTTCTAATAAGTTCCTATCAAATAGAGGCAGATCTCCTTGAAGGTTAATAATGATATCATATTTCTTTTTTTGAAGCTCATAAGCTTCATAAACTCTATCTGTTCCACTTTCATGTTTTTTTAAACTCATAATTACTCTAATTTTTGTTTGTTTACATAAATTAAATATTTCATTACTGTCAGTCGCAACTATTACATCTTTGAAACCTAAATTCTTAGCATGCTCTGCAACTCTTTGAATCATTGGTTTTCCATGAATAGTTCTTAATAATTTTTTTGATAGTCTTGACGACTTAAGCCTTGCAGGAATAATTATAATTATTTTATGATTTTTTTTTATTTTATTGATCACAATGTATCTATTTTATAATAGTATTATAATAAAAAATAAAAATTATGAATAAATACTTTTTATCTATTATATCAATTCTATTATTATTCCAATCTTTCAAGGTGTTTGACGAAATTTTTTATCATGAAGAAGAGGCAAAAGGTTCGAAGATATTTGCGGAAGTAGACGATACTGATCCTGATCTTACTGAAGATGTTAATGAAAAGGTTGAAGTTGCAGAAAAATTGGATCTTGACTCTTTGTTTGTAAATTTTGATGTAAAAAAGGGAGAAAAAATTGCAAAACAATGCTCGGCTTGTCATGACTTTAGTGTAAATTTAAAAGTTAAAATTGGCCCTCCTCTATGGGGAGTTGTGGGAAGAAAAGCTGCTGCAATAAGTGATTACAAATATTCAGATGCGCTTGTTAATTTCAAAAAGGACTGGAATAGAGAAACACTTTTCTCCTTCTTAGAAAACCCAAAAAACTATGTAAAAGGAACAAAAATGATTTATAAAGGATTGAAAAAAAACTCAGACAGAGTGAATCTTATTTCTTATTTAGAATCTTTAAAATAAATGACTCATGAAGTAAATGAACTGCTTCATTTCGCTAATTCTTTTGCGAACAAAAGTAAAAAAATACTTAAGACAAAATACCTTAATAACTTTAACGTTAAAAAAAAATTAGATGGATCATTTGTAACTGATGTTGATCAAGAAATAGAATCTCTATTTAAAAAAAAACTAAGTAGAAAATTTCCAAATCATGGTGTTATTGGAGAAGAATATGGTTCAGAAAACCTGAAGTCAGAATATATTTGGGTAATCGACCCTCTTGATGGAACCCATAGTTTCATTTCTGGTAAACCTTTATTTGGAACATTAATATCTTGTTTAAAAAATAATAAACCAATTATTGGTGTAATCGATATCCCGATTTTAAATCATAGATGGTATGGGGGTAAGAACGTTGGAGTTTATTTTAACAAAAAAAGATGTAGTAAAATTAAAAGTAAAAAAATGATTAAGGACTCTATTATTTCGTCTACTTCACCATTTATGTTCAATAAAAATGACCAAAAAAAGATTGTTAAAATTTATAATGATTCACGTTTTCCAATTTTCGGAGCAGATTGCTATGCATATGGTCTTTTACTTCTTGGAAAAATAGATCTTATTATTGAGGCAAATCTTAAACCCTGGGACTATATGGCTCAAATTCCACTTATAAGAGAACTTGGTGGTAATATTACTGACTGGGAAGGAAAAGATTTAAATGTCAAATCTAAAGGAAAAATCATTGCATCAATGAGTATGAATCACCATAAAAAAATTATAAATTTTTTAAAATGAAGATAATAATTCTATTAATTTTTAAGTTTATTTTTTTAAACTTCTCTAGCTTATTAGGAAGTGATTATTCTCACGGTATAGCAATGCATGGAGACCTCAAGTATAAAGAAGGTTTTAAAAAATTTGATTATGCTGATGCGAATGCTTTTAAAGGTGGAAAAATTAAATTATCGAGTATTGGAACTTTTGATAATCTCAACCCTTATATTCTGAAAGGAGTAGCAGCTTGGCAGACAACTTACCTTTTTGAAACATTAATGAAATCTTCATTTGACGAACCTTTTAGTCAATATGGACTCATTGCTGAAGGTATACAAGTTCCCAAAGATCGCTCGTGGGTCAAATTTAAAATTAGAAAGGAAGCAAAATTTTCAGATGGCTCTAAAATTAAACCAGAAGATGTTATTTTCTCATTCAATATGCTTATTTCTAAAGGTCACCCTGCATATAAAAGCTATTATAAACAAGTGGATTTTGTAAAAAAAATTAGCAGTAATGAGGTGAAATTTTTTTTTAAAGGAGAACCAAACCCAGAACTGCCACTTATAATAGGTTATCAATTACCGATATTCTCCAAAGATTACTGGGATGGTAAAGATTTCAGCCAAACAACACTTGAGCCACCGCTTGGAAGTGGTCCTTACCTAATAGAAAACATAAAACCCGGAAGAAGCATTACCCTCAAAAAAAATCCTGATTACTGGGGTAAAAATATCAATGTCAATATTGGTCGATATAACTTCAATACTATTCATACAGACTATTATAGAGATGAAACAGTAGCTATAGAGGCTTTTAAATCTGGGGCGTATGATTTTAAAATCGAAAACTCCTCAAAAAACTGGGCAACTTCTTATAAATTTAAAGCAGTAGAAAGGGAACAAGTAATTACAGAGGAAATAAAATACTTTAGACCAAGTGGGATGCAAGGGTTCGCATTCAATATCAGAAAACCTATCTTCGAAAACAGAAATGTAAGAAAGGCATTAACTTATGCTTTTGATTTCGAGTGGTCAAATCGTAATTTATTTTATAATGCCTACACGAGAACTAAAAGTTTTTTTGATAATTCAGAATTATCATCTCAAAAACTTCCAAGTAAAGCAGAGTTGAAAATATTAAATAAGTATAAAGAAAGAATACCTAATGAAGTATTTAATACAGTTTATAGCCCTCCAAATACCGAAGTAGAGGGGAATAGTTTAAGAAATAACCTCAGAATAGCTAGAAGAATTTTAAAACAAGAAGGTTGGGTTATTAAGAATGATTTACTAACAAACCAAAAAACAGGTCAAATATTTGAGTTTGAAATTCTCCTCAGATCTCAATTGTTTGAGAGAATTGTTTTGCCTATGAAGAGAAATTTAGAAAAATTAGGAATTAAAATGAGGATTAGAACAGTTCAAGATGATTCACAATACCAAAAAAGATTGGAAGAGTTTGACTTTGATATGGTTGTAACCAACTATGGATCAATTATTTCTCCAGGAAATGAGCAAAGAAATTATTGGGGATCTTTATCTGCAGACCAACCAGGTAGTGCAAATATTGTCGGGGTGAAAAATCCAATAATTGACGAGATTATTGAAGATTTAATAAGTTCAAAAAATAGGCAGGAGCTTATTAATTATACCAGAGCTCTAGATAGAATTTTATTATTTAATTACTACCTTATTCCCCAATTCCATATTGGACATTACAGAGTTGCCTATTGGAATAAATTGTCAAGACCAAGTAACAACCCAAAATATGATCTCGGATTTGATTTCTGGTGGTTTGATAAGGAAAAAGAAATGAAAATTGGTAGTATAGAAGCAGAAAGTAATAATGAAAAAAAATTAAATTTCAGTTTTATGTATTTTCTTATTCTTATTTTCCCATTTATTATATTATGGAGAATTAGGAAAAATAAATAATGTTAAATTATATTTTCAAAAGGTTAATCCTTATAATCCCAACTCTTCTGGGGATCCTTGCTGTTAATTTTATAATAATTCAGGCAGCTCCTGGTGGTCCAGTAGAAAAGGCTATAGCACAGATTAAAGGTAATGATGTTTCTGTAACATCAAGGTTTACCTCCTCGGGCGGAGAGCAATTACAAAGTTCTCAATCCACTCAGTTAAGCAGTACCTCCCAAGATTCAAAATATAGGGGATCTCAAGGAATTGACCCTGACCTAATTAAGGAACTAGAAAAACAATATGGTTTTGATAAACCTCCTTTAGAGAGATTTATAAATATGTTAAAGAATTATTTAGTCTTTGATTTTGGTGAAAGTTTTTATAAAGATAAATCAGTTATTGATTTGATAATTGAAAAGCTACCTGTATCAATATCCCTTGGATTATGGACAACGCTTATTGTTTATTTGATATCAATCCCTCTAGGTATAAAAAAAGCTGTTAGAGATGGGTCCGATTTTGATATATTTACGTCCTCACTAATAATTATCGGGTATGCTATACCAGGTTTTTTATTTGCAATTTTTTTGATCGTTATTTTTGCTGGTGGAAGTTACTTAGATATCTTTCCACTAAGAGGGCTTATTTCTGACGACTGGGAAAATTTATCTTTTTTTAATAAAATTATTGATTATTTTTGGCATCTCACACTTCCCGTACTTGCAATGGTAATTGGCGGGTTTGCGAGTCTAACAATGTTGACTAAAAATTCATTTCTTGATGAGATCAATAAACAATATGTAGTCACAGCCAGAGCTAAGGGAGTAAGTGAAAAAAAAGTTTTGTATGGTCATGTGTTTAGAAATGCAATGCTCATCGTGGTTTCGGGATTTCCATCAGCATTTATTAATATTTTATTCACTTCATCATTGTTAATTGAAGTGATTTTTTCTTTGGATGGTCTTGGACTTTTAGGGTTTGAAGCTGCTTTAGGAAGAGATTATCCAGTTGTATTTGGAAGTTTATACATTTTTACACTACTTGGTCTTACAATAAAGCTCATTAGTGACTTGACTTACGTAATGATTGACCCACGAATTGACTTTGAAGCTAGAGGGAATTAAAAATGAGTTTAAGTCCTCTATCAAAGAGAAGAATTGAAAACTTTAGATCAAATAAAAGAGGGTTTTATTCTGCTATAATTTTCGTTTTTTTGTTTGTAATTACAATTTTTGCTGAATTTATAGCCAATGACAAACCAATCTTGGTAGTTTTTGATAATAAATTTTACTTTCCCGTAATAGAAAAAATTCCGGAGACTTTTTTTGGAGGTGAATTTGAAACTGAATCTGATTACAAAGATCCTTTTGTTCAAAAGTTAATAAATACTAATGGTTTTTTTGTTATGCCCTTGATTGAGTACTCTTATGATACTATCAATTATGACCTTAAAGTTCCATCACCATCAAGTCCAACTTTTGAAAATTTATTAGGTACTGATGATCAAGGTAGAGATGTTTTAGCGAGATTAATATATGGATTTAGAATTTCTGTTTTTTTTGGTTTAATTTTAACATTTCTTTCAAGTTTTATTGGAATTGTGATAGGTGGCTTGCAAGGTTTTTATGGTGGTGTAATTGATTTATATGGGCAACGTTTTATTGAAATATGGTCAGGTTTGCCGGTGTTATATTTATTAATAATTATTTCAAGTTTCATTGAGCCAAGTTTTTGGGTTCTTTTATTTATTATGCTTTTATTTAGTTGGATGTCACTTGAAGGTGTTGTAAGAGCAGAATTTCTAAGAGCTAGAAATTTTGAATATGTGAAGGCTGCAAAGGCTCTTGGTGTTGGTAACTTAAAAATTATGTATAGACATGTTTTACCTAATGCTATGGTTGCAACTTTAACACTTATGCCATTCATTTTATCCGGATCCATAGCAACGTTAACATCATTAGATTTTTTAGGATTTGGGTTGCCTCCAGGCTCACCCTCACTAGGGGAGATGGTTTCACAGGGAAAAGCTAACCTACAAGCCCCTTGGTTAGGTATATCAGCTTTTATAACACTTTCCTTACAACTGAGTTTACTTGTTTTTGTTGGAGAAGCCGTCCGCGATGCATTCGACCCTAGAAAGGTATCTTAGTAATGAAAAAAGTTATTGAAATAAAGGATCTTTCAGTAAGTTTTACTCAAAATAATGAATTAGTCAAAGCTGTACAAAAAAGTAATTTTTTCATTAATGAAGGTGAATGTTTTTCTATCGTTGGTGAGAGTGGTTCGGGAAAATCAGTTACTGCTATGTCAATGATGAAACTAATTAAGGAGAGTAATAATACTCTTATATCTGGCCACATTAAATTTGAAGATGAAAACCTATTGACTTTATCTGAAAAAAAACTCACAAAAATTAGAGGTAAAGGTATTTCAATGATTTTTCAAGAGCCAATGACCTCACTTAATCCACTCCATACAATAAAAAAACAAATAGGAGAATGTTTATTCAATTTAAATAAAAAAGAAGAAAGAATAGTCGAACTACTCAGAGAGGTAGGAATTGAAAATGCTGAGGAGCGGTTAGATCATTTTCCTCATCAATTATCTGGGGGGCAAAGGCAAAGAGTAATGATCGCAATGGCTATTGCAAACAATCCAAAATTATTAATAGCTGATGAGCCAACTACAGCGTTAGATGTAACAATACAAAAGCAGATTCTAGATTTGTTGGATAGCTTAAGGAAGAAATTTCAAATGTCTCTTCTTTTAATAACACATGACCTGTCAATTGTAAAAAAGATATCCGATAGAGTTTGTGTTATGAAGAACGGTCAAATTGTTGAACAAGGAGAAACAAAAAGCTTGTTTAAAAAACCCAAGCATCCCTACACACTTAAATTAATAAATTCTAGCCCGAATGAAAAAAAGTTTAAGTCTAAAAATTCCATGATAATTTTGAAAACAAACAATCTTAACATTCGTTACCAATTGAATAGTAATTCTTTTTTTAGTAGAAAAAATAAATTTTTTCATGCAGTTAAAAATTTAAATATACAATTAGCTAAAGGTTCTACATTAGGAGTAGTTGGTGAAAGTGGTTCTGGTAAGAGTTCATTTGCACTGGCTATGTTAAAATTAATAAAATCCGAAGGCGATATATTTTATAAAAATTATAATATTTCAAAATTAAATGATACCTCCTTTAGAAACTTTCGAAAAAATATACAAATAATTTTTCAGGATCCTTTTGCCTCTTTGAGCCCAAGGCTCACTATTGAGAGAATAATTGGTGAAGGGCTTGAAGTGCATAAAAAAAGTTTAAAAAAAAATGAAGTATCTAATCTTATATTACGAATTATAGAAAAGGTGGGACTAGAAAAATCTATGCTAAATAGGTATCCTCATGAATTTTCTGGAGGGCAAAGGCAAAGAATCGCAATAGCCCGCGCATTGATTTTAGAACCTGAAATTATAATTCTAGATGAGCCTACAAGTGCTCTGGACATGACAGTACAAAAACAAATTGTTGACTTACTATTACAATTACAAAAAGATTTAACACTCACATACATCTTTATAAGTCATGATCTAAAAATTGTTAAAGCTTTATCTGACCGAATTGTTGTTATGCGAAATGGGGAAGTTATAGAAGAGGGTTCGGTAAAAGAAATTTTTTTAAAGCCAAAGGAAAGTTATACAAAAAAATTAATGCAGTCTGCTTTTATTTAAACATATAATCTATTAACTTTGACAAAGCAATAATTCCCATTGCCTCACCACCCTCATATTTTGAATATTTATTCGGACGAGTCCATCCCATAAGATCAATATGAATCCAAGGAATCTTTTTCTTAATAAATTTTTCTAAAAATAGTGCTGCAGTAATAGCTCCCCCAAAACCACCATTTCCAATATTTTTATAGTCAGCATGATTAGAGAGTATTTGATTGTTGTAATTTTGCCAGAGTGGTAATTGCCATAAAGGATCACCGGTTTCTATAGAAGCTTTATTTAAAAGATTTGACAAAATTATATTATTAGAAAAAAAACTTGGAACCTCTAAGCCCATTGCCACCCTGGATGCACCAGTTAATGTAGCTAGATCAATGATTAGATCAGGAGCTTTTTCAGAAGCATAAGACAATGCATCAGCCATAATCAACCTACCTTCGGCATCAGTATCACTAACTTCAATAAATTTACCACTTCTGGATTTATAGATATCAGATGGTCGCATTGCATTATCTGATACAGAATTTTCTACCAAACAAAGTAATAAATTAACTTCAACTTTTAAATTTTTTCTACTTATAAGTTTTGCTAAACCAATTGCATTAGCCGCACCCCCCATATCTTTTTTCATCAAAGACATTCCAATACCAGTTTTTAAATTAAGGCCCCCAGTGTCAAATGAAACACCTTTACCGATAATAAAAATTTTTTTCTTATTCTTTTTTTTAGAGATAAATGAGGCAAATATTGGTTGATTTTTCTTGCTAGCACCAGCTCCAACAACTGAAATTAACGGAAAGGTTTTTTCCAATTTTTTTCCCGTTATTTTTTTACACACATAGTCATCATTTAAGTGTTCTTTGGCAGCATGATATATTTCATTAGGACCAAGAATATTAGCAGGAGAATTTATCAAGTCTCTAATGAAAAAGTATGCCTCTTTTTTATTCTTAATATCTTTAGGTATCAAAGTAAGCGATTTAGTTATTTCCTTTGTCGTTACTGTTTTAAATTTTTGAAATTTATATTTTTCTAACTCCCACCCAAGAATAATATTAGATTTTTGAAGTTCGTCACCACCATAAATCTTTAAATTATAATTTCCCGTATCACAAAAGTTATAGAGTCTCTTTCCAATAAGTAATAAGAAAAAATTCATCTGTAGTTTATCTAAATCAAAGTTTGTTAAAAATATATCGATCTCATTCGATTTCTTTAAAAAGCTTTTTTCATCTAACTGATTTTGTTTCAAATCTTTACAAAATTTTTGTAAATTCGCCGGAACAAATTTTGGATCTAAATAAACAGAAAGTTCATTGTTGTTTTTACTATTATTACTTTTTTTTAAATTCATAATGTTATATAACAAATAAAGATTTATATTTAAATATCAATTTTTTCAGGTGGGCTTATGAACTTCTTAACTAAAATACTCTCAAAATTTCCAATTTTTCTTGTAGCTTTAGTTTCACCAAGTTTGGTGTTAGCAGCTAGTAGCGATGGCCCAGCGACTTTAGATATGATTACCAGTCCAATTGGAATTGCTTGTCTTTTACTTTTTATTATTGCTTATGGATTTGTTATGGCAGAAGAATTTACTCACTTCAGAAAGTCAAAACCTGTTATATTAGCAGCAACAGCCATATGGGCTATGATTGCGTTTTACGCAAGTTCGGACCCAAGCCTATCGGTTCATTGGGCAGAAGGAAAGTTTAAACATCTTATACTTGAATTTGCAGAATTATTTTTCTTTCTTTTCGTAGCCATGACATATGTTAATGCATTAACTGAAAGAAAAATGTTTGATGCACTTTGCTCTTGGCTCTCAAATAATAATTTTAGTTATAAAAAGATTTTTGTGATCACTGGTGTTATTGCATTCTTTTTATCCCCTATTGCTGATAATTTAACTACTGCGCTTATTTTAGGAACGGTTGTAACGGTTGCTGGACGAGGTAACAAAGCATTCGTCGTCCCCGCCTTGATAAATATCGTCGTATCTGCAAATGCTGGTGGTGCATTCTCACCGTTTGGTGATATCACTACACTAATGGTGTGGCAACGAGGCTTTGTATCATTTTTTGACTTCTTTAATATTTTCTTACCATCAGTTGTTAATTATGTAATTCCTGCTGCAATAATTTACTTTGCAATTCCTAACGAGGTACCAAAAGGAGATGGAAAAAAGGTTATTGTTCAACCCGGTGGTAATGTGATTGCTATATTAGGTATTCTTACAATTTCAATTACTGTAGCAGGACATCAAGTTTTACACATGCCTCCAGTCTTTGGTATGATGTTTGGTCTAGGAATGCTGGGCACTTACGGTTATTTTCTTAAAACCAGATACCCTGGAAAAAATAAATTCGATATTTTTGAACTCACAGGTAAAGCTGAATGGGATACATTATTATTCTTTTACGGTATTTTAGTTTGTGTGGGTGGATTAGCAGCTGTTGGATATTTGAAGTTAATATCTGACGATATGTATGTTACTTTAGGTGCCACTTATGCAAACATACTTGTTGGATTTTTGTCCGCTATTATCGATAATATACCAATAGTCTACGCAGTACTAACAGCACATCCATCCATGGATATGGGACAATGGTTATTAATAACGCTTACAGCTGGTGTAGGTGGTTCGTTATTATCTATTGGTTCTGCAGCAGGTGTAGCTTTAATGGGTCAAGCAAGAGGGGTTTATACTTTCTTTGCACATCTAAGATGGTCTTGGGCAATATTGATAGGTTATGCAGCGTCGGTTGCATGCCATTTGTGGCTCAATGCAGATTTATTCGATATGGTTCCTTTAGAAATACCATATTAAATTTATTATAGTGAGCTTTCGATTAAATCGTTAGCTCACTTAAACCAAAAAAGCTAATTTAAATAAAGTCAATGGATTTGATTCTTAAGTAAATTTTAACAAGCTTACTCTTTTTCCATACCAATTTCATAAAGTTCGAAGCTTGCTTCTTCTATCTCTCCAGATTTAGCATCAACGTCTATTTTTACTTCATAGCCTGCATTAGTTTGTATGTCAAATTCGTAGGTAAACGAACCATCCATACCTATTTCTCTTTCTTCATTCATGATTTTTCCTGGATGAATTGAAAGAGCTTTTACTCGAGCTTGATCGATAGTAATTTTAGCTTCACTTTTAAATAAAGGATTGTTTGCATCAACTTCCTTTTCAATTTCTGTAATATAACCTTCCTCTGCATTACATTCCACATTGTAGATAAAGCCATCCTTTGTCGATTCAATATCAAACTCATAAATTGGATCATCTCCTTGTAACTTAAATTCTAACTTTCTAGCATGTCCTGGAACTGTATCATAAGCTTGATCTAAACACTGTTCTACCTTAACTATGTCGTATAATTTGATATCATCTAAGTCTGCTGTACTGTTAGCGAACACCCAACTTGTTGATAGTAATGTAAGTGTTGCTGCACTAAATGCTAATTTATTCATTTTTTTTCTCCTTTGTTTATTAAGTTAAAATTTAATCAAGTATTATATGCATTAAAATCAAGTTTATTAAATCTGTGCCATGTTAAAGTTTTATTGCCCAAATTATAATATTTGGGCAATAAAGATAGGAAGGGGGAGGAAATTAAACGGTGTTATTATTTTCTAACTAACTCATATTTAAACTTCATATTTACTATTACCAACGTATATGCATTCCGCCCATAATTGATAATGGTTGACCTGGTGTAACAAATGTTCCGCTTCCACCTGTTCCTTCGACTTCGTTTTCAGCAACTATACCACCAGTTTCAAAGTTGGTATCCAATAAGTTTCTACCGTCTAGGAAAAAGACTGTGCTAAATGGCGAGTTTGCCTTTAATGGCAATTTGAATTCTGCAGATGCATTCAATAAGAAGTACCCAGGTACTTTTTTACCATGGTGATTATTTTCATCACCTCTGTAGAATTGATTAGAATTATATTCCGTATCTAACGCCATGCTAAAAGATTCAGTTGGGGCATAACCGATTCCTATTCTTGTGACATGAGGCGAAAGACCAGGAATTGCATCTCCAGGACCTACACCAATTTGATAACCCTCTGAAGATTCACAAGTGTCTTGATCGTTAGCAGTTGCACCGGCTATTGCACCATCACACTCAAATGGGTTAGATGAATGACCTGCGCTTGAAATATTCTGACTTGTCTCAAAAGTGGCTCGAACATATGAATAATTTCCATACCATGATAACTTATTTCCAAGCTTTCCATTCAAACCAAGCTCTGTTCCCATTCTTTGGGTATTACCTACATTTCTAAAGTATCCTGTGCCCACTCTATTACCTCCAATAAAAATAATGTCGTTGAAGTTTCGACCAGCATATGCAGAAGCATTCCAGTTAATATTATGATTCATACCAAATAAGTTATATGCTTTAACGCCTCTTGCACCCAGTTCTATGTTTCTATTTTTGACCATATCTAGTGGCGGATCTGCCTGAAATGAGTTGGGAAGTCTACAAGGTTGATCTGGATCGGCACAACCTAATTCCGCTACAGAAGGATTACGACTTGATTCTTTATAGGATGCATAGACTGAAATATCTCCGAACTTCCTAGTAACCCCTACCCCAGGGTTAAATTCGTTAAAAAAGTGATGACCTTCAAGAGCAGTGCCGAATTGATCTTCCATTTTAAGTGATGCCCAGTTCCATCTACCTGATAAATTTAGAGAAGTAAAATCGTCAATATCAATTGTGTTACTAGCATATAAAGCAATATTATGTGTTGTAGCCTCTATGTTTGTAATGAAAATATTTTCACCTTCCTCATCTTGACTAAGGAGAACTCCTGTCCCTTGTACACCTCTGTCATTCTGAATTATTCCTAACTCCGTTGACGATGCAAAGCTATTATGTGAGTATTCGTAAGTCATACCAGTAATTAGTGTGTTGTTTTTTTGAAAAAGATCAGAATCATAAGTTGACTGGAAGTTTAGCCCCATCTGATTTTGTTTAGTATTTGATCTATTAATAGCACCTATATCTTCAATCTCATTCTCGTCATCATCAAGCTCCAGACCCAGGCTTCCATACCTAATTGTATTTCCTGCTACGTCTAAATATGTTTCAGTTGAAGCACCTCCTACTTCAAGTTCGGAACAAAGTACTCCATCTGCATTACCCGGTGTATAGTCGAATTGTGCACCACAATCCCCTGCCTCAAATTCGTCCCCATTATAATTTCTTCTTTCCATATGACGGTAGTAAATGTTTCCCTGAATGGATAATTGATCATTTACAAAATGGTTACCTCCAAAATTTGCATAATAATTTTTATTGTGGGTATTATCTGGATAGGTATAAACTGCATCTCTACCTTCCATATCCATGAGAGTTAATGGGACAGCACCATTACCTCGTAAATCAGTGTAAGCTTGTCCAAAATTTACAAACAGTTCTGTATCATCGTTTGGTCTAAATCTTACATCACCATAAACTGTGTTGAGGTATGATTCAGACTGATCTCTCCAACCGTTATCGTAATTGAAGTTAGCACCAAGATAAATTCCAACATTATCGAATTGTTTTCCGTATTCAAAAATCTCATTTGTACGTCCATAACTTCCACCTGATGTGGTTAAGTTAGCTCCTTCAAAATTAAATCCATTTTTCATTTCCATTGTTATAGCTCCACCAATAGCGTTTTGTCCAAAAATTGGATCACCACCAGTAAAGATTTGCATATTATTTATTGCAAAATCAGGAACTAAATCCCACTGGACTACTTCACCAAACGATTCATTTACTCGCATACCATTTTGGTACACTGCTATTGACTGGGCTGTACCTAAGAGAGGTCCACTTACATAACCTCTAAAATTTATATCGTTCTGCATTGGAGAACTATTTAAATTAAAAAGAGAGATACCCGACGCTTCCCTATTAAGCGTCTCTGTTATGGAGAAATTCTTTTTTTTCCCAATCACTTCTCTATTTATGCTTTGAACTTTACCGGGAACTCTGTCTATATTAAGTCCGGATCCTTGAACTGGAGTTACAGAAATAATATTAACATCTGGTGCCATATATGTTTTGTCTTGAGAAAGTGCATGTGATGTGGAAAGCACTAAAAAAGATACAATTAATATATTTATTAAATGAATATAAAATTTTTGCGTATTTATAATATTAATTATTGATTTCATAAATGTCTTCCCCTTATATTTCCCGGTTTTCAATTTATATTTTACTCATATTTTGTCAACAATAAATAAATATTAGTTGTAAATTGACAGCTTTAAACTGTTACACTATATATTAACAGTGCTAAATATATTCAAAAATTTAAAAGAAAAAAAAGGTAATATTGAATCCGCTAGTGATGAAGAAAAAGGTATCATGATCACAACGTTGTTGGTTGAGGCGGCAAAATCTGACGATGAATTTGCTGATGAGGAAATTACTAAAATAAAAAAAATAGTCTCCAACAAACTTCATTTTGATGAAGAGCTGACCAATTCAATTTTTGATAAAGCTTTAGAAACTTCACAAGATAGTATTGAACTTTATTCTTTAACAAAAGATATAAAAGAAAATTTTACTAAGGATGAAATATTAAATATTTTTGTGTATTTGTGGAAAGTCATTCTCTCCGACGGTGTAATTGATGATTATGAATCTGGGCTAATTAGGAATCTAACAGGCCTATTTCACCTTACAGGAAAAGAAGTTGCGGAAACCAAGGCCACTGCTGAAGAACTAATCAAACAAAACTGATGAGCCTCTTTTAATCCTTTTTCTCTCTTCTTCGAACTTCTTGCGATTTTTTATAGACTTTGTGTGAACCCTTTTTCTCCACAACCTAAATGATGATGGCTTGAGGCTTCTTCTCATTAATTTAATTACCTCAGATTCGCGTTTACCTGACTTCTCAAATATTTCTTCAAATGTAATCCTATCAGCCCATGCTGCCCAAATAACCCATTCGTTTGTACTAAAACCCTTAGGTTCAGGATTTTTAACTTTAGTCTTTGGAACGTTATTTTTTTTTTCAGACATACCTAAAACAATTCAGCTTCCATAATATCAAGCTTAGCCTCAAAATCTTTCCCAAAGGCTACAAAACCTATACTCTTAATTTCTGAAGAAGAAAAGCTAGAGGGTTGATAAAAATTAGATTTTTTGAAGTCTTTAAAATAGATCTCTACATAACTCCAGTTGTTGTCTACTGAAAACTCACCTGAATAATACTGCCACGGGAATAAAAGTGAATTTGTTCTTACATGAACATAATAAGAACTTGGGTTCCCTCGAACTTTCAACTTAATACCTGAAAAGTTATTAGACAAGGTTTCCTTGGAAGACCTCACTTGAATGAAACCACCATTATTTTTAGTACTAACATTACCTGATAACCTTAAAAATAAGTCTTCACCATTTATAATTTCAGCTTTTCCATCGGAGATACCACCCATTACTTTATCACTTTTATATTCCCATTTCTGAAAAAAAACAGAAGAATTTTTGATATCTTGGTCAAAAAGATTCATAGAATTTGCTAACGAACTAACCAAAAGAAAAATTGAAAAAAAAAAAAAATTCATATAATAATACCTATCATAGTTAAATGAAAAATCCAATTTCGGATTTAGCATTAAATGTAATATTTTAAAAATTAATCTTGGATTGTGAGGAAAAAATGTCAGATCAAAATATTGAGAATCTTGTAGAGGATACACAACAAAAATGGGCCTCGATTGTTTTAGAGATTGGGAAAAAGTACAAAAATAAATCTGATATAAGTGATCTAGTTTCTGATTTACTTCACAATATATACGCCTTTGATCATTGCGATATTTTATTTAAACCCACTTTAGCTAAAAAAGTACAATTTCGATCAAAAAAAGAGGAATTTGAATCCTATTTCTTAGGACAAAATAAAGTATGTAAAGAAGATACTGGTTTCGCAATTAAAGATTGGCAATCAATTAAATTTGAAAACTATAAAATAGTTGACTACAATGGAAGCGTTATAGCAATGGGCAACTACTTTTTTGAAGATAATGAAAAAAAATTACTTAAAGTTGAATATACTTTTGGCTTTATAAGAGTAAATGACCAGTTAAAAATTAATTTGCACCATTCGTCTTTACCTTACAATGGATAGATTCAAAATTCGTATCTTTTTAAAAAGTAAGAAATAATTTAATGAACAAAAGTATTGTAACAAATTTATCAGCATTAATTGTAACTATCATTGGAACCTTTTCTCCTTATTATTCAGAACAAATTCTTACAGCTGGTCTTTTTGCTCTATCAGGGTCTATAACAAATTGGTTGGCTGTTCATATGCTTTTTGAAAAAGTTCCCTTATTATATGGATCAGGAATAATAGTAAAAAGATTTGAAGACTTTAAACTTGGTATTAAAAGTTTAATTATTGAAGAGTTTTTTAAAAAAAATTCATTTGAAAATTTTTTTAAAGATGACCTTATTGACAAAAATAAAATTCTGGAAGAGATCAATTATGATAAGATTTTTGATAAATTTATTGAATCAATTGAAGAGTCTTCATTTGGTTCAATGTTAAAAATGGTGGGTGGAAAAAAAGCTCTGGAGCCATTAAAAGAGTCACTAATTTTAAAAATCAAAGAAATATTTAGTGATTTCATTGAAAATAACCTAGCTAAAGAAAAACATATTGATAACAAATTCCATGATAAAATAGACAAACTCATCAATATTAGGTTAGAAGAACTTAGCCCTCAAGATGTTAAAATTATAATAAAAAATATAATTCATAAGCACCTAGGCTGGCTAGTAGTTTGGGGAGGAGTATTCGGATTTACTCTAGGTTTAACTATTTCTCTGATGGGAACATTAAATTGAAAACACCTTTTCTCGATTTTTCAAATACTTATGTAAATCTCCCAGATCATTTTTTTCAAAGAATTAAACCCCAAAAAGTTAAAAACCCTAAACTTTTAAAACTTAATTTAAATTTAGCTAAATCATTAGGTCTAAGAATTGAAGATTCATGTCATATTTCTATAGATGAAATTCTCTCTGGAAACAAATTACCTGAAGGAGCTGATCCCATTGCTATGGCCTATGCTGGTCATCAATTTGGCAATTTTGTTCCTAGTCTTGGCGATGGTCGAGCAATACTACTTGGAGAAGTTTTGACACCTAAAAACAAAAGATTTGACGTTCAATTAAAAGGTGCAGGTATAACTAAATTTTCTAGAAGTGGAGACGGCAGGGCCCCATTAGGTCCAGTAATAAGAGAATATATTGTAAGTGAGGCTATGCATCATTTGGGAATTCCTACAACTCGCTCTCTTTCAATAATTAAAAGTGATGACTTCATACAAAGAGAAGAATCTTTTCCGTGTGGAGTGCTGAGTAGGGTTGCTTCCAGTCACATTAGAATCGGTACTTTTGAATACTTTAGTTATAGAAAAGATATAAATTCCTTAAAACTACTTGCAGATTACACGATTAACAGACACTTTCCATCAATAAAAAGAAAAAAAAATAAATACCAAAGACTTTTAATAAAGGTTCAATCCATTAACGCTGAATTGGTTGCCAAATGGATGGCAGTTGGCTTTATTCACGGAGTTATGAACACAGATAATACATCTATATCTGGCGAGACAATTGACTATGGGCCTTGTGCTTTTATGGACTATTACGACCCAAACAAAGTCTATAGCTACATTGATCATCAGGGAAGGTATTCATATATTAACCAAGGAAAAATAATGTTTTGGAATCTTTCAAAATTCGCTGAAAGTTTAATTCCTATCCTTGATAAAGATTCAGATATTGCAAGAAATATTGCCGTAGATGTATTAAAAAATTTTCCAAGAATATTTGAGGAGAAATGGTTAGATAAAATGAGAGAAAAATTTGGTTTTTCTTCAAAGTTTAAAGACGATTATAAAATAATAAGTGAATTTTTAAATTTAATAAAAAAAGAAGGGCTTGATTATACAAAAGCCTTCAGAAGTTTAATTTTTGATAATGATGAGGACTTTTCTTTTTCTAATTTTGATTTTAAGGATAGTATAGCTTCTAAAGAATGGTTTAATTCCTGGAAAACCAGACTGCATAAAGAAAAAAAAGATATACAAAATATATCTAAATCCATGAAAAAAATTAATCCTATCTATATTCCCAGAAACCATATTATAGAAAAGGTGATTAATGAATTAGTTCAAGGGAAAGGAAATAACATGTTAGAAAAGATCCTTGAATTGACTGAGAAGCCTTATACATACCAAAAAGATAGTAAATATTTTGAGCTGCCACCAAGTCCTTCAGAGGAGGTCACTAATACTTTTTGCGGTACATGATTTTAAAGTATTGAAAGATTATGTTTTTTGGATTCCTCAAATATTTCCTCCTCAGCCTCCATCCATAATGGAATAGCTTTATCAAGAATATCTAAGCCATCTTTAGTTAGACTTACAATTCTTTTTCTAGAATCTTGACTACCCAAATTCTTAACATATTTTTTTTTCTGCAATATTTCTAACCCTCTAGTTAGTGTGGTTCTATCCATATAAAGTTCGTCAGCTAACTTAATAAGATTCTTTTTACCACTAGTCGCAATAAAAGATAATATCGAAAACTGAGTTATTTTAAGATCTAAGGGTTGAAGTTTTCTATCATAGATTTGAGTAACTAACCGCGATGCTTTTCTTATCTTAAAGCATTTACAATTTTTAAGCTTTCTATATTTAAAAGATGCTGTTGGTTGCATTTAATTCTAATATTTAACAATACTTAATCAGTTAGTTCAATGAGAATCTAGATCTTTTTTCACATCCTCATGGTCTCCAGTTACAATATGATGTTTACTCTTTACGACATATCTCTCAAAAATAGGAATTAACAATAATGGAATTATTCCTCCAACTACAATTCCTATTATCATGGTTCTTAAGTGAGGGTCGAGATAACTAGCAACAAAATCAGCTATTATGTGAGACATAGCAGCTCCTAGGATTCCGGCTATGTGACCTTTTGATAATATCTTTAAAAATCTATTTATACTAAAACCTGTATAATATCCGACCAACATTATACTGACGTGAACAAAACCAAATACAAAGCCTCTAAGATTTCCATCTGTTTCGTTAAATAAATTGTTAATTAAATGTTCCATAAGTACTTTTAAAGATAGATTATCTTCTAAGATTAATAGTAGTAATGAGTTATTTTATATACCATTTTTTTTTACAATACATCAATTAAAATAATTGGCGGAGAGAGAGGGATTCGAACCCTCGAAACAAAAAATGTTTACACGCTTTCCAAGCGTGCGCCTTCAGCCACTCGGCCACCTCTCCATAAAATCAATCTATAGATGTTTTCAAAACATTTATAAAAGCAGATTGTGGTATCTCAACTTTACCAAACTGCCTCATTCTTTTTTTACCTTTTTTTTGTTTATCTAGTAATTTATTTTTTCTAGTAACGTCTCCCCCATATAATTTAGCTGTTACATCTTTTCTAAAACTGCTTATGGTTTCTCTTGCTATTATTTTGCCCCCTATAGAGGCTTGGATAGGTATTTTAAATTGTTGTCTAGGAATAAGATCTTTCAATTTTTCACAATAAAACTTCCCTCTTAATGGAGCTTTTTCAACATGACACATAAAAGATAAAGCATCTACAGGCTCTGAATTCACTAAAACTTGTACTTTTACAAGTTTATCCTCTTTATATTCCTCAAATTCATAATCGAAACTTGCATACCCACTGGTCATAGATTTTAGACGATCATAAAAATCAAATACGACTTCTGCAAGTGGTAAAAGGTAAACTATCATTGCTCTTTTTCCAACATATGTGAGATCTTTCTGGACTCCTCTTCTATCTGTGCAAAGCTGTATTACAGCTCCTAAATATTCATCGGGTAACAGTATTGTTGCCTTAATAACAGGCTCAAAGATTTTAGATATTTTTGAAATGTCAGGAAGTTCAGATGGGTTATGAATACTTAAAAGCTCCCCATTTGTCTTTTCAACTTTATAAACAACTGACGGTGAGGTTGTAATTAAATTCAAGTTAAACTCTCTAGTTAGTCTCTCTTGAATTATTTCAAGGTGTAGTAATCCCAGGAATCCGCATCTAAAACCTAAACCTAACGCTGCGGATGTTTCAGTCTCATAAGTAAAACTTGCATCGTTTAATGCTAATTTTTGCAAACTATCTTTTAGTAAATCGTAATCGTCTGCTTCAACCGGGTAGAGACCACAAAAAACTACAGGTATGCTGGGCTTAAAACCTTTTAGAGCAGTCTTAACAGGAAGTTTCTCATCAGTTATTGTATCGCCAACTTTACAGTCACTTACATGTTTTATTCCTGCTGTTATAAATCCAATTTGTCCTTGAGAAAGTTTTTCAGAGTATTGGATTTTTGGTGTAAAAAAACCGCATTTTTCAACAGTGTAGCTGGCATTTGTACCTAACATTTTTATTTTCATACCTTTTGTTAAAACACCTGATTTTATTCTAACAAGAATTATCACTCCAAGATAAGAATCATACCAACTATCAATTAGCATGCCTACTAAAGTCATCTCGTCTAAGGAATTTGGTTCTGGCAATCTTTCGACTATAGCTTCTAAAAGCTCATCAATTCCCTCACCGGTTTTTGCAGAAACAAGTATCGAGTTCTTAGTATCAATTCCTATGACATCTTCGATTTGTTTTTTTACTTTCTCTGGATCAGACGCTGGTAGATCAATTTTATTTAAAACAGGTATTATTTCATGATCATATTCAATAGCCTGATAAACGTTAGCAAGCGTTTGTGCCTCAACACCCTGAGATGAATCTACAACTAATAAAGATCCCTCACATGACGCTAGGCATCTGCTTACCTCATACGAAAAATCAACATGTCCAGGGGTATCCATAAGATTGAAGTTATAAATTGATTGTTTTTTTGATTTATAATTTAAATAAACTGTTTGGGCCTTGATGGTTATACCACGCTCTCTTTCAATATCCATAGAATCTAGAACTTGTTCCTTCATCTCTCTTTCAGAAAGCCCTCCACACTTTTGTATTATTCTATCTGCTAAAGTTGATTTTCCATGATCTATATGAGCTATAATCGAAAAATTTCGAATATTCTTAATTGACATTCTACCTCAATTTTGCGTTAAATTTATCTTCAACCGTTTTTATTATTTTATCACTTAAATTATTTATTTCTTTTTCACTTAAAGTTTTCTCATTGGATTGTATAACTACTTCCAAACCTATTGCTCTTTCAGAAGATCCTTGATCATAATTATCAAAAATTTTTACTCTTTTAATTAACTTTAAATCAACAGAATATATATGATCAACAATATCTCCACATGACAGTTTTTTATCAATGTAAAAGGAGAAGTCTCTAACTGAAGATTGATATAATAACTTCAAAAATTCTTTTTTAGAATCAATTTTATTCTTGAGAAGATTGCTTAGATTAGAAAAGTTAAGTTCAAACATACATACATTATTTTTAATCCCAAACTTTTTCTTGATTAAAGGATGAACTTCTCCAAAACTTCCAACTAACTGATTTCCGTATTCTACGATACAACTTTTACCTGGATGATAATATTTATTTTCTTCATTAGTAAATTTTATGGATCTCTCTTTAAAATCTAAAACTTTTAAAACTTCTATTAAATCTTCCTTTATATCAAAAACATCAAACTCTCTATCTTTTTCTACCCAACTTTTTTCGGTCATCATACCTGATCTCATAACTACAATATGATCTCTTTGTAAAATTTTTTTATCATGACTGAAAGTAGGGCCAAACTCAAAAATAGAGACAGTTTGTTTGCCTTTATTGTTATTTTTTTTTACCACAGATAATAAACCTCCTACTAAGTTAGACCTTAGAACTGATTGCTGTGAACTAATAGGGTTTTCAATTTCAATAGGATCTTTATTACCAAAAATAATTTCCCATTCTTTATTAACGAATGACCAATTAATAATCTCATTAATATTTCTACTGACAAGTACTTCCTTAATTTTTTTTTTACTCTTTTGATTGATATTCGCTATGTTGGTTAGTCTTTTTTTAATATTCATTGGTTCGTTCTCAATAGAGTCATACCCATATAATCTTGCAACTTCCTCAACTAAATCCTCCTTAATAGAAATATCTTGCCTCCAGCTTGGAGGTGTAACCAGGAAGATAGAATTTTTATTTTCAATTAAACACCCTATCTTAAGTAGCTTCTCTTTAATAACTTCATTATTGAGCTTTGTTCCTAGAATTTGATTTATAAAATCTGAGGAAATTTGTATTGATCTTTCTTGTTTAATTGAGGTGTTATCATTTATAATTTCACACAACTCACCCCCGCAAAGCTCAGTAATCATTTTTGATGCTAAATTAATCCCATTCTTTGTCGATTCTGGGTCGATTCCTCGTTCAAATCTGTACCTCGCATCACTTTGAATATTTAACTTTCGTCCGGTTGAGGAAATTGAATCTGGTAAAAAATAAGCAGACTCTATAAGAATATTTTTTGTTTTATGATCGCAACAAGAATTTTTTCCTCCAAGTATACCAGCTAAACTAATAATCTTATTTTCATCACAGATTACAATCATGTTATCATCAAGTATGTATTCTTGATCATCTAGTCCTAGAAATTTTTCACCCTTTTTTGAATGTCTAATAATAATATTACCCTCAATTTTATCTGCATCGAAGACATGTAACGGTCTGCATATGTCAAAATTTATATAGTTTGTTACATCAACTAAACATGAGATGATCTTAATATCAGTCATCCTAAATCTTTTTAACATCCAATCTGGAGATTCTGTATTAGAAACATTTTTAACTTCTCTCAAAAAAAATTGTGGGCAATCTTTATCTTTTAATTTGTTGTCGATTTTAATTATTGACTTTCTAAAAGAATTAATGTTTTCAACTTTCAGTTCTTTTAATTTCCCTAATCCAGATGCACTTAGGTCTCTAGCAATTCCATATACACCAGCACAATCAACTCTATTAGGTGTAATAGCAATCTCAATTTCAATATCTTCATCACTTACATAATCGGAAAAACTTTTTCCCACCTCATAAGTCTCATTTAACTCTATAATACCAGTTGACTTCTCCTCTATACCTAATTCTTCCTCTGAACATAGCATTCCATTAGATTCAATTCCTCTGATTTTACTCTTAGAAATTTTAAATTCATTTTCTTTCAGATTATATATTATCGCACCTTCTTTTGCTAAAACAGTAATCAAGCCATTTTTTACATTTTGAGCTCCACATACAATCGTATAATTATCTTTTCCATCTGAAACATCACAAATTTTTAGTTTATCTGCATTTGGATGTTTTTCTATCCTTATAACCTTACAGACTATAAACTTATCTGGATCTGTAATTGGACTTCTTATATTTTCTACCTCTAGTCCAATGCTTGTAAGCTTGTGAGATAATTGAAGAAGTGAACAATCAAAATCTAAGTAGTCTTTTAGCCATCCAACTGTAAACTTCATCTCAACGCCAACTTAAATCTGATGTATCAAATGGAGAAAAACCATAATGTTGAAGCCAATTTATATCTCCCTCAAAAAAATCTCTTAAGTCTGGCATTCCATATTTAAGCATAGCCAGTCTTTCTATACCCATACCAAAAGCAAATCCAGTAAAATTATCATTATTTAACTTACATTGTTTAAATACGTTTGGATGAACCATACCACAACCTAAAATCTCTAACCATTTTGTACCCTTGCCAAGTATAATCTTACCAGATTTTACCTCACAATTTATATCAACCTCTGCTGATGGTTCTGTAAAAGGAAAGTATGAGGGTCTGAACCTTAATTTCAATTCATCTTGTTTAAAAAAAGTTTTGCAAAATTCCTCAACAAACCATTTTAAATTAGAAAATTTGATATTTTTATCAACAACTAAACCTTCAACTTGATGAAACATGGGGGTATGAGTCATATCAGAATCACATCTGTAAGTTCTACCTGGGGCAAAAATTTTAATTGGCAAATTAGACTTTTGTAATGTTCTTATTTGTACTGGTGATGTATGTGTTCTCAATACTAATTTTTCTCCATCATAATTTTTTTTTAAATAGAATGTATCATGCATTTGTCTTGCTGGATGATTTTTTGGTATATTTAATGCTGTAAAATTATTAAAATCATTTTCCACATCTGGACCTTCTTCATATCTAAGGCCCATCTCTCCAAGTATTGAAACAATCTCATTGATGGTCTGTGTAATGGGATGAATCTTAGCCTCAGATAGTCTGTTATTTCTGATTGGTAAAGTACAGTCTATAAACTCTTTAGATAATTTAATATCCAACTGATGTGTCTCTAGTTCCTCTTTTTTTGCTTCTATTGATTCGATTATTTTTAATTTAATATTATTAAGAGCCTTACCTTGAATTTTCTTTTCTTCGATTGAAAGATTTGAAAGGTTTTTAAGTTCTTCGGTAACTAAACCTGTCTTGCCAAGATACCTTACTCTTATATTTTCAAGATCTGTTAGTTTTTGGCAAGCTGCAACTTCATCCAACACTGATTGAATTAGTTGATCTGAGTTACTCATATTTTATTAATTTAAGCTGCCTTGACTTTATTTACAATTTCTTTAAAAGATTCTGGCTCTAAAGCAGCAAGGTCGGCTAAAACTTTCCTATTAAAATTAAGATTAACCTTTTTTAGACCATTTATGAATGTTGAGTACTTCATACCATTTAACCTACAGCCTGCATTTATTCTTTGAATCCATAGACTTCTAAATTGTCTTTTCCTAACCTTTCTATCTCTATAGG
This sequence comes from uncultured Alphaproteobacteria bacterium, assembly GCA_902595755.1. Classification (GTDB taxonomy): domain Bacteria; phylum Pseudomonadota; class Alphaproteobacteria; order Methylaequorales; family Methylaequoraceae; genus TMED13. Next base: position 115,281 of record CACJRF010000004.1, read on the forward strand.
CATATTGACCAGCCTTCTCCACAGCTTGATTTGCGACTTTAAAAGTATTTTTTCTTCGGCCGAAGTAACCTTTTGCTCTTTTTAATATCTTTTTATGTCTAAACCTAGTAGTTGTTCCTGCTTTAACTCTTGACATTTACATTACCTCAACTTCATATTAATATATTTTTTTACTATTACAGAATCTGATTTTGCCATAACTGTTGGACCTTTTGCTGACCTCTTCATTTTTTTCGTTCTTTTTGTGAGGTTATGCCTTTTACCACTAGCAAACATCATTACTTTTCCAGTTGAAGTAACTTTAAACCTTTTTTTTGTTCCACTTTTTGTTTTAATTTTAGGCATTTGAATATCAAATTTTTTTTATATTTATATAGTTTTTTTTATCTAAATCAAGATAGTTTTGAATTAACTACCGAGGAGCAACTACCATTATCATTTGCTTCCCCTCAAGCTTTGGAACTTGCTCAATCTTTGCTAAAGATACTATCTCTCTCTCAAGCTTTTTCAAAACATCCATCCCACGTTGATGATACGCCATCTCTCTTCCCTTAAATCTCAAAGTTATTTTTACTTTATCCCCCTCATTTAAAAACCTTTGGATAGATTTTAATTTAACTTCATAGTCATGATCTTCTATACCAGGCCTTAATTTTACCTCTTTAACCTCAAAGGTTTTTTGTTTTTTCTTTGCTTCTGCTTGCTTTTTCTGTAATTGATATTTGTATTTTCCATAATCAATTATTTTACAAACTGGTGGTGATGCATTAGGTGAAACTTGAACTAGATCAAGACCTTGATCAAAAGCCATTTTAATAGCTGCTCTTGTTTCTAGGACTCCTACCATTTCACCTTTTTCTGAGATTACTCTTACTGATTTTGCATTTATTCTATCGTTGATGGCAGGACCCCGCCTTGATGAATTGAATCTATTTTTATTCATGTTTTAGATGTTGCATAAATTTATTACCTTTTCTTTAAAATATTCATAAGTATTAGATGATCAACATACTCATAATTTACGGTATTCTGCAAGAATTTTTTATTTTTTTTATAAATTCATCTATTTCAATAGTATACTGATTTTCACTTCCTAACTCCCTAATATTCAGAGTATTATTAGTAATTTCCTTTGCTCCGACTACCGCTATAAACGGGATCTTTTGTAATGAAAACTCTCTAATTTTATAGTTTAATTTTTCTTGTCTGTCGTCAAACTTACATCTGATGTTAAATTTTTCTAGCTTTTTCACAGTAGAATTACAATATCCAGTACAATCATCATTTATATTAGCTATGCCAACTTGTATTGGTGAAAGCCATAACGGAAGTTTTCCAGAATTATTTTCTATAAGAATACCTATAAACCGCTCCAAAGATCCGAAGAAAGCTCTGTGAATCATTACTGGAAATTGTTTCTCCCCATTGGAATCTATAAAACTAGCTTCAAGTCTCGGAGGCAAATTTAAATCAACTTGCATTGTACCGCATTGCCATTCCCTTGAAAGTGCATCTATGAGTACAAATTCTATCTTTGGTCCATAAAAAGCACCCTCCCCTTGATTTACTTCATACTTTAAATTAAGCTTATTCATTGATTCTAAGAGTGCTTTTTCAAGAAAATCCCAAACTTCGTCGTCACCAATCCTTTTTTTAGGCCTGTCAGAAAATTTAATTTTTATTTTGTCAAAACCGAAATCCTTATAAATATCTAATGTGAGTTTAATAATATCTATACATTCGTTTTGCATCTGTTCGCGCAAGCAATATATATGCGCATCATCTTGTGTAAATTCTCTTACCCTCATTAAACCATGCAAAGCACCAGAGGGTTCATATCTAAAAACTTTACCAAATTCTGCTACTCTTAAGGGTAATTCTTTATAGCTTCGGATCTGGGAGTTAAAAACCTGAACCCCACCTGGACAATTCATAGGTTTAAGCGCAAATATTCTTTCATCTTCAGTTTCAGTAGTATACATATTTTCATGAAATTTTTCCCAATGACCTGATTTTTCCCAGAGAGATCTATCCATTACAGTAGGTGTATTAATCTCAAGATAGTTTGCTTTTTGTTGTTTAACACGCATATACTCGACTAAAGTTTTAAAAATCGTCCAGCCCCTAGGGTGCCAAAATACCGCTCCAGGTGCGTCTTCTTGAAAATGAAATAAATCCAAGGCTTTTCCAATTTTTCTGTGATCTCTTTTTTCAGCTTCTGAAATTCTTCCAAGGTATGAATCAAGTTGATTCTTATCTGACCAAGCTGTTCCATAAATTCTTTGTAACATTTCATTTTTTGAATCTCCACGCCAGTAAGCGCCTGCTAGTTTAGTAAGTTTGAAAGCTCCAACTTTTTTTAAATCATGTAGATGAGGTCCCCTACATAAATCTACAAAATCTGTATTCTCCTGTTGATAAATTTGGAAATTATCCTCCTGATCAGAATTTTCAATTATTTGAACTTTGTAGTTTTCATTCTTACTTTTAAAAATTTCTAAAACTTCGTCTTTTTTTTTAAGAGACTTAATAATTTTTTCTCCCTTTTGAATAATGTTATTCATTTCATTCTCAATTAACGGAAATTGATCAATAGAAATTTTTTCCTCAAATAAAACATCGTAATAAAATCCATCTTGAATTGTTGGTCCAATCGCAAGCTTTGAATTTGGGTAAAGATTTTTTATTGCTTTTGCTAAAACTTGAGCTGCAACAGTGTGTCTCATTATTTCGAGACCCTCGTCTGAATCTAATGTAATTATCTCTACTGCTGAATCTGTTTTTATTGAATCACATAAATCCATTAAAGTTCCATCGACTTTCATCGCAACTGCTTTTTTTGAAAGAGATTTGGAAATACTTTCAGCTATTTCAAACCCATTTAGTTCTTTTTTAAATGTTTGAGTTCTTCCGTTAGGAAATGAAATTTTAAGCATCTTTTCTAATTAAAATAATTGAAAGTCTATGTCAACAATCAATAAAATCATATCCACTTTTGTAAGGATTTTTTTATTGTTAAAAAAAAATCACTGTTATTATTAGGGTATTTTAATATTTCAACATCCTTTCCAGTTGGTTTACAAAGTTTAGGGTCAGAAAATTTAGTAAAAAAAACAAGTGTTTTTTTATTTGCTCTAGCAATAATATGCATAGGTCCTGTATCATTTCCAACTGAAAAAAAGCTGTGTTTTGCTAAAAAAAAGATCTGGCCAATAGACGTTAATGTACATAAATTTAAAATTTCTTTTGATATCAAAGATAATTGTGAGCAAATCTTTTTATCATCCAAAGAGCCTATCAAAATCGGTTTTATTTTCTTTTTAAGAAGAAACTTAATGATTTTTTCGTATAAAAGCTTTGGTATTCTTTTATAGGGTCTACTTTTCGAACCCCCAGGCACTATCAAGGCAAATTTTGAGTTAGGAATATCAATATTTTTATCGCAAAGCCAATTATAATCATCCATCATTGAAAATTTTATATTACTTAATTCCACCTGCTCTTTTTGACGATCAATCGTATGCATAAAGTTTCTTCTTGAATTTAGATGATTTAATTTTGCATACTTTCCTATCCCATTAGTAATTGAACCTTTTTTAAAAAAATATTTTAGATAATATGATGATCTTCTTGATGTTTGAAGATCGTAAACATGAGAAAAGTTATAAGACATTGTTTTTTTTCTTATTTGTTTAATATCAAATAAATAAAATAAACTTCTTTTAATAATTAATACTTCTTCAAATAAACCAGTTTTATTGAGAATTGACTTGAAAGGTTTTTCTGTTAACAAAATAATTTTATTGTTTTTATGGTGACAATATATTGAGAAAATCGCGTCAAGTGAGAGTATTATGTCACCTAAACCGCCAAATTTAATAATTAATATTTTCTCTTCTTGCAACTAGTTCCTCATATAAATTTATAGTTTTACTCAACATTAGATCTAACGAAAACTTTTTTTTCACTCTTATTCTAGCACTCTTACCTATTTTGTCTTTTTTACTCTCAGGCATTTTTATAACTTTAATTATTTTTTCAGATAATTTAACAGGATTACCTGGCTCAACCAACCAACCTGTTTTTTCATTTTCAATTATATCTTTTGATCCCCCATGATTTGAGCTAATAACTGGTTTACACATGGAGCATCCCTCAGCTGAAATACGTCCAAACGCCTCCGGCTCAATTGATGTTGAGAGGACTACGTCGGCAATTGAATAAATAGCAGGCATATCAGAAATATTTCCCGCAAAAATAATATTTTCCTCAACTCTATTTTTTTTAATTCTTTTTTTTAGTCTTTCAAAAAATTTAATCTTATTATTTCCGCCTACGAATAAAAAAATAAAATTAAGTTCTGGATGATTTTCTTTCAATTCCTTCGCTGCATCCACTGCCACAAAATGACCTTTCCACATACTAATTCTTGCAGGGAGTAATATAATGTGAGTTTTTTCTGAGATTGAAAATGAGTTTAGAAATATTTCTTTCCTTGTTTGTGTAACAGCATTTATATCAAAATAATTTAAATCGATACCTCTATCTATTTGACAAAGTTTATTCTTTACCTCCGGAAAATAGTGTCTAACATGATTATCTATGAAACTGGATATTGTTATGATTTTGTCTCCACTTGTCATTACCCTATTATAGTTTTTTTTGAAAAAGTAATCATTTCCACTATAAGTTCCATGATAAGTTGTAACTAAAGGAATTTTTTTTTTTTTTACAATTTCATTGAAACAAAATGCTGGCCACCGACTTCTAATATGAACAATGTCAGGCTTTATTTTATTTAACATTTTTTCAAATTTCCTTCTTACCATTAGAAAGTTTGTAAAACCTTTTTTATTAATCTCTATTTCATTATGGTTTACTCCTTTATATTTATATTTTTCGGCCATCATACCACCAGATGATATTATTTCAGAATCAAAACCTTGTTCAATTAGTTCCTTTGCAACATCAAGGGCGCCTCTTTCAACACCACCATTTATTGAATTTAGGGAAGGTACTATTTGTAGAACTTTAGTCATTAAATTGTCTTAGAATTTCACTTATACCAATTTTATAGTTTTTAAATTTAGGACTCCATGATAAAATATTTTTTATCTTTGTGTTACTTACTTTTTTATTTTCTTTATAAAAGTCTAAAACTTTCTGACCAACTCGTTTATCAGTTATATCAATTTTTTCTAACTTGATACGCATTAATTTCGCGGCATAATCAGCTACTAAATCATTTCTTTCTGGAAGATCATCAGTTAAATTAAAAATCTCGCCTGGTGTAGGCTTATGGATACTGGCCTGAATTGCACATGCAATATCCTTTGCGTGTACCCTTGAAAAATAATGATCTTTTTTTTTAATTACAAATTGATTTTTTTTAATTTTTTCACAAATAGAACGACCGGGCCCATAAATACCAGGCAATCTAAAAATATGTACAGGTAAATTATATTCCCTAAATAAACTCAAATTCTGTTTCTCTGCTTTTAATCTAGCTATTCCCCTTTTAGTTTTTGGTTTTGGTATTGTATTTTCTGTCACCCATTTTCCCCCATGATCACCATAAACACTAGTAGAAGAAAGATATCCATACCATTTAATTGAATTTTGTTTTTTAACAATTCCTCTCAATTTTTCTGCCAGAATATCCTTCCCATTAATTGGAGGAATCGAATTAAGAATAATATTGGAAGAATTTAAAAGTTCACGAGAATTGTCAAAGAAATCATCAAAGGGCATTCTTTTTATTTTAAGGTTCTTATCAAAAGCTTGAACTTTAATTTTATTTTTATGCGTACAAATTACTTCAAGATTATTACAAATTAAAGGAATAATAAAAGTAGAACAATAACCTGAACCAAAAAAAATTAATCGCATTTTAATCAGGTTTTATCTGTTTTTTTATCCACTCAAAAGTCGGATGATTAGTTAATTCTTTATGCCACAGAAGCTTTGTTTGTCTTTTTCCAAGCTCTATTGGAAGTTCCGAAATCATAAAACCATAATTATTAGCCATTCTTTGTGCTGTTTTTGATGGTAAAGTTAAAATTAGATCAGCACTCTCAAGTATCGATGGTGCTAGAGTTAAAAGATCAATTCTAACAAAAATTTCTCTTTCAAGATTAAGTTGACTTAGCGATCTATCAATTGGTGCGGCTGGGGCATTTGACGGAGCCACTCTCAGATGTTTTGCTGATAAATATTGTTCTATTGATAATTTTTCATCGTTAGCAAGAGGATGATCTTTTCTCATTATACATACATATTTTTCTGTAAATAAATCTATAGAACCAAATCTACTTGGTATAATTTCAAATCTTCCAACTGCAAAATCTAGTTCATTACTATCTAGTAACTTTAATGCTTCATTTCCCTGTTCTGATCTAATTCTCAAAGATGAATTAGGTGACTTTTTTTCAAGAAAATTTATTAAGTTTGGTAAAATTAATGGGGCAACATCGTCTGTTATTGATATTCTATATAATTTTTTTGTTGTTTCTGGAGTAAAATTTAAAGACGACAAGGCTAATTCTAAATTATTCAAGGCATTTGTTATTGGTAAAGATAGATCCATGGCCCTTTGAGTTGGCCTCATTCCTCTGGGACCTCTAATAAATAATTCATCCTTAACTAAATACCTTAGTCTATTTAAAGCATTACTCATTGCTGGTTGAGTTATTCCAAGCTTTTTACTTGCTTTAGTTACATTTTTCTCTTCAAAAACAGTTCTAAACACTAAAAGAAGATTGAGATCGAAGTTTTTAATATTCATTATATGAATTTACCAGAGTCTACACTATTATCAAAAACAATTATTTTATGAGTGCACTACTTACCTTTAAATGTTATCTTATAAAATATAAAATTGTTCCTCTCTTTATACAATTAATTTTATGTACTAATGTAACTTAAGGGCCAATATCAAATTGATTTATATTTTTACATTTGCTTTAATCCAAGGGCTTACTGAATTTCTTCCAATTAGTTCACAGGGTCATCTGATTCTATTCAATGATGTATTTGATGTTAGTCAATCCTCAACAATTTCGATCTTGGAGATGAATATTATTGCCCACATGGGGTCTTTATTGGCAGTTATTTTTTACTACAGAAAAACTGTCACTCATTGGATATTTTCAGTTAATATGATAGTAAGGCCTGACCTTGATAGAAAAATATTCCTATTATTAAATATTTTTACAGCGTCTATACCGGTAGTAATAATGGGATACTTTTTTGCAAAATTTTTCGACTATGATAGCGAGTTATTGATAGTAATAATCTCTTTAACAAGTATTATTTTTGGCATTCTTATCTATATTTTTGACAAATTCTGTTTAAGAATCAAAAACCTAGAGGGCTTAACTTTTAAACTCTCTTTTATTATAGGCTTATCTCAATGTTTTGCTTTAATACCTGGTGTAAGTCGTTCAGGATCAATAATTACATCTATGCGTTTGTTGGGATTTCGAAGGGATTTTGCTGTTGAATATTCAAACCTTTTAAGTATTCCTGTTATATTAGGTGCTGTTACTTATTTAATAATTGAAAATAATAGTCTAATTCAATTAGGAACCTTTTCAAATTCAATTGCTTTAATAGTTTTAATACTAAGCTTTATCTTCTCATTAATCTTTTTGTTCTTATTTATAAAGTGGGTTCAAAATTTCTCATTTGCAATTTTTGCAATTTATAGAATATTATTTGGTCTAGCCATATTAAGTTATTTCTATATGTAGGTATCAATCACAGATTCAATTGAAGTTGGGTTCTTAATTTCTTTCCTGAGAGTCTGAAGACCTTGATTGGAGATATTATCTTTTTTCAACAACTTAATCTGATCTCTGGTAAGAAGTGGATTAGGTAACATCTCTAAAACAAAGGCAAGACTTGTTGCTATAAAAAATGGTACTGGAAAATAAAATCTTTTTTTTTTTTTGGAATTTAAAATTATATCGAATATTTCTTCAAAGGAACAGATCATTGGACCTGCTAGCTCAAAAGTATTAGATTTAGATAAACACTTAATTATAATAAAATTTACAAGATCACCAACATAAATAGGTTGGAATTTAACTCTCTTTGTAAAATCGATTTTTGAAATAAATTTCTTTTTTTTCACAATTTCTGGTGTACCTATAAGAGGAAGAACTGGGCTAAACTTTGAAAGTTTATAGAAAAAATTGATGAAATTATCGCCCTTCCCAAAAACTACTCCTGGCCTAACAACAGTCGTATCTTTAAAATATTCTTTAGCAAGTTGCTCTCCCTTCATTTTTGATAAAGCATACTTGGAGTCTTTAATTTTATTTATATTTAATGCTGACATATGAAGAAAATATCGAATTTTTTTTTTCTTACAGGCTTTTGCAATCATCATTGGAATCTTTGAGTGAATAAAATCAAATGTATTTTTTTTTTTCTCATATAATATGCCAATCAAATTTATTACAACATCAGAACCAGAAACCATCTTATCTATCGACTCCTGTCGGAAGTCTTTGATGTGTTTATATTTTATTTGTCCTGGTTCATTTCCTAAAAATAAGGAGCTTTTAAAATTTAGTTTACGAGTGACAACCTCTATCTGACATGAGTGAGTACATAAGTTCTTTACAAGGTGGGATCCAATAAAACCACTTCCTCCAAAAATTAAAATTTTTTTACCATTTAAAGCTTTATTCATTTTTTTTTTTTTTGCTATTTATCTTTATATTAAGGTATTAATATCATATTTAAAAATTATCAAAAATGAAAAATTTTACAATTGGTCAAACTACTGTTAACCTCCACGAAAATGATATCTCAGAAAGTGTTTCTGCACCAAATATAATTTCAGTTGATAGCGAGACAACAGGACTAAGTCTTGTAAGAGACAGATTATGTTTACTCCAAATTGCTTTCTCAGAAAATGAGTGTCACTTTGTAAAATTTAATCGAGATTCTCTATCTGGGAAAGCTAAACCAAAAAATTTAATTAATTTATTGAGTGATGAAAATATTAAAAAAATTTTTCATTATGCAAGGTTTGATCTTGCAATGATAAAAAAGTTTTTGGGTGTTGAAATAAAAAATATGTTTTGCACTAAAATCGCATCTAAACTTGTTAGAACTTATACTGATAAACACGGACTGAAAGAATTATGCAAAGAAATGCTTAATGTAGATTTAAACAAATCTTCTCAATCATCAGATTGGTCAGCAAAAGAACTATCAAAAGATCAGCTAAAATATGCCTCTCATGATGTTATCTACCTTTTTAGATTAAAGAAAAAACTTGAGGAAATGATTGTCAGAGAAGGTAGAAAAGAGTTATTACAAAAGACTTTTGACTTTCTTCCAAGTAGAGTGAAACTTGATTTAGCGGGGTGGAATGATACAGATATATTTTCACATTGAGAAACAGGAAAATTAAAGTGGAAATAGATATAGGAAAAAAAGTAATAAATACTGAAATTAAGGCGCTAGATCTATTAAAAAAATCAATTTCAAGAGATTTCTCTAAAGCTATTGAAGTATTATATAAAACTAAAGGGAAGATAATAATTTCTGGCTTAGGTAAAAGTGGTCATATTGCAACAAAAATCTCGTCAACTTTTTCATCAATTGGTTCCCCGTCAGTATTTTTGCATCCAACAGAAGCTAATCACGGAGATCTTGGTATGATAAAAAAAGGTGATTCAACTATTTTAATTTCAAATTCTGGTGAGACATCTGAATTAACTAATATTATACTCCATTGTAAAAAATCAAAGATTCCTATCATTTCGATAACTAGTGAAAAGTCCAGTACACTTGCAAAAAACGCAAATATTGTACTTGTGATTCCTAAAAATGTAGAAGCTTGTCCACTAGAGCTAGCTCCAACGAGCTCTACAACTTGTGCGTTGGCATTGGGCGATGCACTAGCAGTTACTCTTTTAACAAAAAGAGGATTTACAAAATCAGACTTTCATGCACTTCATCCTGGTGGGAAGTTAGGACAAACTCTTTTATCCGTCCGTGAAATAATGAAGACTAGTAAATCACTTCCAATTATGAGAGTTGGAAATATAGTTGGTAATGCTATTTTAGAGATGTCTTCAAAAGGATTTGGTTGCGTTGGAATCGTTTCTTCTGATAATAAAAAATTATTAGGTATAATTACCGATGGTGATTTACGAAGACATATGACAAAAGGATTATTAGAAAAAAAGGTAGAGCAAATAATGACCACTAATCCA
>CACJRF010000005.1 GCA_902595755.1 uncultured Alphaproteobacteria bacterium
ATTGGGATTTAAGGAAAAATCAACCTTATGATTGTTATGAGGATATTGAATTTAAAGTGCCAGTAGGTACAAACGGAGATTGTTACGAGAGGTTTTTAGTTAGAATTGAGGAAATGAGACAATCATTAATTATCATTAAACAATGTTTAGAAAATATTCCCTCAGGTAAATGTATTTCTTCTGATCCAAGAATAGTACCACCTAAAAGGGATAGTATGAAATCATCTATGGAGTCCTTAATTAATCATTTCAAACTTTTTACGGAAGGTTTTCACGTTCCAAAAGGTGAAACATATACGTCCGTGGAAGCTCCGAAAGGGGAATTCGGCGTCTACCTAGTTTCAGATGGTACTAATAAACCATACAGGTGTAAAATAAGAGCCCCAGGATTCCCATTTTTACAGGCTACTGAATTCTTATCAAAAGGTCACATGTTATCAGATTTAGTTGCAATAATAGGTAGTTTAGATATTGTCTTTGGTGAAATTGATAGATGAGTGAAAATAGTTTTAGAAAAATTGCTGATGAGTCTATACAGCCTCAAGAGTTTAAGTTCTCAAAGCTAAACTTGGACAAAGCTGTAAATATAAAAAAAAATTATCCATCTAATTATCCTGAAAGTTCAATTATGCCTTTATTAATGCTAGCTCAAGCTCAGAACAACGGGTGGGTTCCCAAAAAGGCTATTGAATATATTGCAAACTTCCTTAAAGTTCCAGAAATAAAGGTTCTTGAAATTGCTACATTTTACACTATGTACAATTTATCACCTATCGGAAACTATCATATTGAAGTCTGCACTACTACACCATGTATGTTGAGGGGATCAGATGAAATAGTAAAGGCGTGTAAAAAAAAAATAGGAATAAATATTGGAGAGGTATCTGAAGATAAAAAATTTTCTTTAAATAGGGTGGAGTGCTTGGGTGCGTGTGTAAATGCACCAGTCATTAAAATTAATGAAAATTACTTTGAGGATCTTGATCCGCATTCGTTCGATAAGTTGATAGAAAATTTGGCTAAAGGGAAGGAATTGAAAATTGGACCGCAAATTAAAAGAAAAGGTTCAGAACCAATGAAAGGCTAGGAATGATAAAAAAAACAAACATCATATTTTCAAACCTGTATGGATCGGAGAATCCGTACATAACTTCTGCAATTAAAAGAGGTGATTGGGTAAATACAAAAAAAATTTTGAAGAATGGTAAGCAAAAGATCATCGACATAATCAAAGAGTCAGGACTTCGTGGAAGAGGTGGAGCTGGTTTTGCTACAGGCATGAAATGGGATTTTATGCCTAAAGAGGTAAAAAAACAACATTATTTAGTTATTAATGCCGATGAGGGTGAACCTGGAACATGTAAGGATAGAGATATAATTAGAAATGAACCGCATAAACTTATAGAAGGTTGTTTGTTATCTTCATATGCAGTGGGAGCAACTAAATGTTATATTTACATAAGAGGTGAATTTTATAATGAATCCTTAATTCTTCAAAAAGCAATTAATGAAGCTTATAAAAAAAAATTCTTAGGAAAAAATATATTTGGATTAAATATTGATTTTGACCTATATTTGCATCTTGGTTCAGGCGCATATGTTTGTGGAGAAGAAACAGCATTAATTGAAAGTCTTGAGGGTAAGAAAGGTCAACCTCGGCTGAAGCCTCCTTTTCCAGCTAATGTTGGGCTTTTCGGAAAGCCGACTACTGTTAATAATGTTGAGACTATAGCTGTAGTTCCTACGATACTAAGAAAAGGTTCTAAATGGTTCTTAGATATTGGAAATAAAAATAACTCTGGGTCAAAGATTTTTTGTATTTCTGGCCATGTAAACAAGCCCTGTAATGTTGAGGAGGAATTAGGTGTCCCTTTAAAATATTTAATTCAAAAGTATGCAGGGGATGTTATAGGTGGGTGGAGTAACCTATTAGCTGTTATTCCAGGAGGTTCATCAGTTCCGTTGCTACCAAAAAGTAAATGTGAAAATGTATTAATGGATTTTGATTCACTTAAAAATGCAGGTTCTGCCTTGGGCACTGGGGGTATAATTGTGATAAATAAACAAACAGATATACTATCATCTATTGCAAGATTGTCAGAATTTTATCATCATGAATCATGCGGTCAATGTACACCTTGTAGGGAAGGAACAGGTTGGATAATGAGAATGATGAGAAAATTAGTTGATAATAAGTGTACTATTGAAGAAGTTAATTTACTTGAAGAGGTAACAAAACAGATTGAGGGACACACAATTTGTGCACTGGGTGATGCTGCTGCCTGGCCAATTCAAGGTTTACTTAAAAACTTTAAAAGCGAAATTATTAATCGGATTTCTAGTAAAAAAAAGAACGTTGCCTAAACTATGGTTAAATTAACAATTAATGATAAAACCTTGGATGTTGAGACAGGTATAACTGTTTTACAGGCATGTGAGATAGCTGGAATAGAAATACCAAGATTTTGTTATCATGAGAGATTATCAATTGCTGGGAATTGTAGAATGTGTTTGGTTGAGATGGAAAACTCTTCAAAACCTGTTGCCTCGTGTGCTATGCCAGTAGCTGAAGGAATGAATATAAAAACAAATTCAAAATTAGTGGAAAAAGCCAGAAATGGTGTTATGGAGTTTCTTTTAATAAATCATCCTTTAGATTGCCCTATCTGTGATCAGGGTGGAGAATGTGATCTTCAAGATCAGGCCATGGCATATGGTAAGGGATTCAGCAGATTTAATGAAGGAAAAAGGGCAGTATCAAACAAAAATTTAGGGCCATTAATAAAAACACACATGACTAGATGTATTCATTGTACAAGATGTGTAAGATTTAATGAAGAAATTGCAGGAAATTATCAGCTCGGAGCTATTGGAAGGGGAGAAAATACAGAAATCACAAGCTTTTTAGAAAAAAACATTGATTCAGAACTATCTGGCAATGTTATTGATTTATGTCCAGTAGGAGCGTTAACATCAAAACCATATGCATTTATTGCAAGACCTTGGGAACTTAAAAAAACTGATAGTATTGACGTATTTGACGCTTTAGGAAGCAACATAAGGGTTGATTCTAAAGGTGATAAAGTTCTAAGAGTTCTTCCAAGAATAAACGAAGATATAAACCAAGAATGGATCTCCGATAAAACGAGATTTGCTTATGATGGTCTAAACCACCAAAGACTTGATAGGTTTTACTTTCGAGGAAATGATTCTAAAATAAGCGAAATATCTGAAGAAAGAGCCTTTGAAATATTAAAAAATAAATTATTAAAAACCAAAGATAGCAAGCTTTTTTCCCTAGTTGGAAATACACTTGACTGTGAGTCAGTTTTTTCATTTAAGTTATTTTTGGATAAACTTAATTTCAAAAATTACGACTGTAGACAAGATCAATCATTTTTTATTCCAAGTAAAAGATTTTCTTATTTATTTAACAGTAAAATATCAGGAATTGATGAATCAGACTTATGCATTCTAATTGGTACAGATTTGAGAAAAGAAGCTCCTTTAATTAATGCTAGGTTAAGACAAAGGATCAAATACAGTGACGAGAAATTCCAAGTATTTAATTTTGGAGAAAAAAATTCTAATCTTGATTCATTCAATATTGGTAACGATTTTTACTCACTCAACAGTTTAAAAGATCTAAAATATAAAAATCTACTTAAAAAATCAAAAAAACCAATCTTTATAATCGGCCAAGGTCCCTTGATTAGCGACGAAGCAGAAAATTTATTCTACTTTTTACTTGATATTTATAATAAATCTAGTGGTATTTCTAGTTGGTCGGGCTTTAATGTTTTACAAAATTATTCTGGTAGAGTTGGTGCCTTGGACCTAAAATTTTATAATAAGAATAACGTAAGCAAAGATTTTGTGAATAATATATATAACGGTAAATATGATGTTTTATACTTATTATCCGCTGATGAACTTGATTTTGACAAGATTCCTTCAAAAACTTTCGTGATTTATCATGGTCACCATGGTGACAGAGCAGTAAAAAGAGCAGATCTCATCATTCCTACTTCTTGCTTTACAGAAAAAGAGGGTATCTATGTAAATATGGAAGGTAGGCCTCAAATAAGTAGACAAGTAAAAATGCCAATTGCTGGAGTAAGTAACTCTTGGCACTTTTTTCGAAAACTATCAAAATATCTAAATGCTGATCAAATTGGTTATGAAAATTTTTCTGAATTAAGGTCAATTATGTTTGAAGAGACACCACATTTGTCAAAAATAAGCCTACTCTCTGAAAATAGTTTACCAAAGTTTAAGACTCCAAAAGTAAAACTCTCCAAAAATCTAATAAAGCCAAGTATTAATAATTTTTATATGACTGATTCAGTTAGTAGAAATTCGCCAGTTATGTCCTCATGTTCAAGTCAAATGCAAAAAAAATAATAAAGAAATGTTAATAGATATTTTAATTATAATATTAAAAATTTTTTTAATTATTTTTCCATTGTTAATTTCAATTGCATACTTAACTTTTTTTGAAAGAAAAGTGATTGGATCTATGCAACTACGAAAAGGTCCTAATGTTGTGGGTCCATTTGGATTGCTTCAACCTATTGCTGATGGTTTAAAATTGTTATCAAAAGAAACAATTTTTCCTAATGATTCGAATAAATTTTTATTTATCCTATCACCAATTATAACATTTGTATTGGCATTAATTGCTTGGGCTGTAATACCAATTGATTATAAAGTTGTTTTGGCAGATATAAACGTCGGCATAATGTACATATTTGCAGTCTCCTCGCTTGGTGTATATGGAATAATAGTAGCTGGTTGGTCAAGTAATTCTAGATATGCATTTTTAGGAAGTTTACGTTCAGCAGCCCAAATGATTTCTTATGAGGTGTCAATAGGATTAATTATAATTTCAATACTTCTTACTGCTGGTTCCCTAAACCTTTCAAATATTGTATTATCTCAAGAAAAAGTTTGGTACATAATTCCACACTTTCCCATGTTTGTAATTTTTTTTATATCTACATTAGCCGAAACAAATAGAGCGCCTTTTGATCTTCCGGAGGCTGAATCTGAACTTGTGGCTGGTTATAATGTAGAATATTCTTCAATGTCCTTTGGTTTATTTTTTCTTGGTGAGTATGGAAATATGATTTTAATGAGCTCAATGTCAACAATACTGTTTCTTGGAGGGTGGTTGCCTCCTGTTCAAAACGAATTTTTAAATTTAATTCCTGGGTTTATATGGTTTTTAGTTAAAGTTGCGTTTTTACTTTTCATTTTCTTATGGGTGAGGGCTACATTACCGAGATATAGGTATGATCAATTAATGTCTTTAGGATGGAAGTTATTTCTCCCATTGTCTTTATTCTGGATTATAGTAACATCATGTGTAATATTCTGGATGAGGGGTTATTTTTAAAATGAAAGCAGTCTTTTTTTATATTAAAGAATTCTTACTTATTGAGGTTATAAAAGGATTAGGACTTACTATGAAGTATTTCTTCAAGCCAAAAGTTACTATAAACTATCCATTTGAAAAAGGAGCACTTAGTTCAAGGTTCAGAGGTGAGCATGCCTTAAGACGATATGACTCAGGAGAAGAGAGATGTATAGCATGCAAACTTTGTGAAGCTGTATGCCCTGCACAGGCTATAACTATAGAGGCTGAGCCGAGAATTGACGGTTCAAGAAGAACAACAAAATATGATATTGATATGACTAAATGTATTTATTGTGGTTTTTGTCAAGAATCCTGTCCCGTGGATGCAATTGTCGAGGGACCGAATTTTGAGTTCGCTACTGAGACCAGAGAAGAATTAATTTATAGTAAGGAGAAACTTTTAGAT
Source organism: uncultured Alphaproteobacteria bacterium (assembly GCA_902595755.1). Lineage (GTDB taxonomy): Bacteria > Pseudomonadota > Alphaproteobacteria > Methylaequorales > Methylaequoraceae > TMED13. The sequence continues at coordinate 5,826 of CACJRF010000005.1, forward strand.
AACGGGGATAGATGGGAATTAGAAATATCTAAAAACCTTGAAAAAGAATCTAAATATCTATGAACATTATTGCATTTTATATAATTTCCTCAATAACAGTTCTTTCTTGCTTGTCAGTTGTATTTTCAAGTAACCCTGTTCATTCAGTCTTGTTTTTGATCTTTACATTTTTTAATGTTTCTATTCTTTTCCTACTTTCTAATGCAGAATTTTTAGCTATGACATTAATAATTGTTTACGTAGGTGCAGTGGCTGTTCTATTTTTGTTTGTTGTTATGATGTTAAATATAAATGAGGTGTTAATAAAAGAGGGTTTTTTAAAATACTTTCCTTTTGGGTTTATTTTAATAACGATTTTTTTATTAGAGTTATTTTTTGTATTTAAAGACATAACATTAAAAAACACTTCAAGTTCTAAAATGAATATTTCTGAATTATTAAATAAAGGAAATACTAACACTGAATCAATAGGAATGTTTTTGTATACAGACTTTTTTATAGTCTTTCAAATTTCGGGTTTTTTATTACTTGTGGCTATGATCGGAGCTATTGTTTTAGCTAAAAATGAAAATTTAAACATCAAATCGCAAAAAATTATCTATCAAAAGAGTCTTGATAAAAAAAGAGTAATCAAATTAAAATAATAAAATGAACTTTTTTAATTACTTCGTACTCTCCTCAATTGTTTTTTCGATTGGATTTTTGGGTATATTTATTAATAGAAAAAATATTATTTCTATTTTGATGTCTATTGAACTAATGCTATTAGCAGCAAATATTAATTTTGTTGGTTTCTCTAATGTTCTTGGCGACTTGTATGGTCAGATTTTTGCCTTATTTGTACTTGTAGTTGCAGCAGCAGAGGCTGCAATTGGATTAGCGATTTTAATAATTTTCTTTAATAAATCTGGTACTATTAGTGTCGATTTTATAAATAAATTGAAAGGTTAAATTTTGTTTTTATTATCTATATTTTTACCTTTATCAAGCTTTCTATTCTGTATTACTTTAAATAAGAGATTAAAAGATGAATATATTTGTATTTCTTCATCTTTTATTCTTATTTTTTCTTCAATTTGTGCATTTTTATCTTTTCTGAATTTAGAAACAAATCAAGATCAAGCTATAGTTCTTTCAAACTGGATAAACTCAGGAAGTTTTAGTGTTGATTGGTCTGTTCAATATAATTTACTCTCTTCAAGCATGGTTCTAATGGTAAATTTTGTCTCTACGCTGATCCATATTTATTCTGTTGGGTATATGGTTAAAGATGATAGAAAAGTAATTTTTATGGGCTATTTAGGTCTATTTACTTTTTTTATGCTTTTTTTAGTTTCATCATCAAACCTTCTACAACTTTTTCTTGGGTGGGAAGGCGTAGGCTTAACATCTTATTTACTGATAGGTTTTTGGTATAAAAAGAATCAAGCTAATGTTGCAGCAATAAAGGCATTTGTTGTAAACAGGGTAGGTGATTTCGGACTGATTTTGGCTCTTTTCGCAACGTTTATTGTATTTGGAACCTTGAACATAAATGAAATCCTACTCCTATTAGAGTCTCAAAATACAACTAGAGTTGAATTCTTAGGATTTCAGTTTCACTCAATAACATTGATTGTAGTTTTAATCTTTATTGGTTGTATGGGAAAATCAGCACAGTTCGGTTTACATGTATGGTTACCCGATGCTATGGAGGGCCCAACACCTGTTTCAGCCTTAATACATGCTGCAACTATGGTCACTGCTGGTGTCTTTTTACTTATAATTCTGTCACCACTTATTGAAGAGTCTAGCCAAATTTCAAGATCCATTATACTTATTATTGGAACAATAACTTGCATTTTTGCTTCCAGTGTGGCTATCTTTCAAAATGATATTAAGAGAATAATTGCTTATTCTACTTGTAGTCAACTTGGTTATATGTTTATGGCAATTGGGGTTTCAGCTTATTCTGTTGCATATTTTCATTTATTATCGCATGCATTTTTTAAAGCTTTGCTCTTTCTAGGCGCTGGGTCAATAATTCATAGTATGTCTGATGAACAAAATATTAAAAAAATGGGGGGGCTTTATAACAAAATTCCTTTGACTTATATAACAATGTTAATTGGGTCTTTTTCTTTAATGGGTTTACCTTTTTTAAGTGGTTATTATTCAAAAGATCTAATAATTGAATTTATATACTTAGGTCAATCAAATATTAAAATTTATGCCTATATTATTTCAATAGTTAGCGTTTTATTTACCACAATATATTCAGTTAGACTTTTAATTTACGTATTTCATAGAGAAAATAGATCTGATGAGAAAGTTTTTGCCCATATTCATGAATCTCCTCTCATAATGATACTACCACTTACGATTTTATCTATTTTTGCAATATTCTTCGGTATGCTAATGAATAGTTATTTTGCTGGAGAAAGTTTGTTTAAAGTATGGGGTGAATTCATGTTTATCAATAATGATATAAACGATGAGTATACAATTGGTAATGTTCCTATCTTAGTAAAAAAATCACCATTATTTGCAATAATTTTCGGTATTTTTATATGTTTTTTAATATATTTTACATTTAAAGAGTATAGTCAAGCATTGAAAAAAAGGTTAATGATTTTAGTTAATTTTTTTGAAAACAAGTTGTACATAGATGAAATTTATAACTTTATTTTTGTTAAAACATCATTTTATCTTGGTAAAGGTTTTTGGAAATCAATAGATACCGACTTAATTGATAATCTCGGTCCTAACGGTATCTCAAGATTAGTTGGTTCATTTGGAAAAGTGGTTTCTAGATTTCAATCTGGATATTTATATCATTATGTTCTATCAGTTGTTGTTGGACTTACTTTATTTTTAAGTATATATATTTATATTTTGTGATGTTAAATCTCCCTATTTTACCTATCCTAATAGCTTTGCCTCTTGTAGGATTAGCATTTGTTTTACTTTCACCAGAAGGGGATGATTTTGCAAAAGAGTCGAAAAAATCAGCTATATGGACTTCCTCAAGTACTTTTTTGTTATCATTATATCTTCCTATAAATTTTGATAAATCAATTCCTCATTTTCAGTTTGTTAATACATTTTCATGGTTTAATAGTGATAATTTAAGATTTTCTCTTGGTGTTGATGGGTTGTCAATGCCTTTTGTAATTCTTTCAACATTTTTAATATTGTTATGCATAATTTTTATTTATCCTCAAAATAAAAAAAATATGAAAATGTATTTGGCTTCATTTTTACTACTTGAATCCTTTCTCATTGGGGCATTTAGCGCAATAGATCTTTTTTCCTTTTATGTTTTTTTTGAATCAATTTTAATTCCAATGTATTTACTAATTGGTTTTTGGGGTGGTGAAAGACGTATATATTCTGCATATAAATTCTTTCTATACACATTTTTAGGTTCAGTTTTAATGTTAGTTGCAATAATATTTCTTTACCAAGAATTTGGAACAATAAGCATTCCTAAATTATTAGATACAACTTTACCATTTTATCTTCAAGTTTGGCTTTGGCTTGCTTTTTTCTCATCATTTGCTGTCAAAATTCCAATGTGGCCCTTTCATACATGGCTTCCTGATGCGCATGTAGAAGCCCCAACAGAAGGCTCTGTTATTTTAGCTGGAATACTCTTAAAATTAGGAGGTTATGGTTTTATAAGATTTAATTTATCGTTATTACCCGATGCTTCTATTTTTTTTACACCATTTATATACTTTCTATCGGTGGTTGCAATTATTTATACATCCTTTATCGCGTTAGTTCAGGAAGATATGAAAAAACTTATTGCATATTCATCTGTTGCTCATATGGGCTTTGTTACTCTCGGAATTTTTTCTGCTAATATTCAAGGTCTCCATGGCGCAGTTATTCAAATGATATCTCATGGATTGATTTCTGCTGCGTTATTCTTTTGTATCGGTTCAATTTATAATCGATTTCATACTAAGCAAATTGCTTATTTTGGGGGGTTAAATTCAAAACTTCCAAAACTATCAATTCTTTTTTTAATATTTACATTAGGCTCAATAGGTTTTCCAGGAACCTCGGGCTTTGTTGGTGAGTTTTTAACATTACTTGCTGCATATAGTAAAAATACTATAGTTGCTTTCATATCAGCTTTTGGGGTTATACTTGCTGCCTCATATATGTTAATTTTATATAAAAAAGTATTTTTAGGTATTACAAACGAAAATTTAAAAACAAAAGTTAATGATCTTTCAATTTTTGAGCTAATAGTATACGTTAAACTTACTTTTTTAATATTATTAATTGGTATTAAACCCGATATAATTCTGGATTTTACTACTAGTTCTTTAGATAGAATTACTAAATTTTATCCAATTTCAATATTTTGAGGTCAAATTGTATATACTTCCTGAAATTTTTATTAGTTTATCCACTTTAATCTTACTTCTTTTGGCTTCTTTTAGTAAGAAGATCAATCAAAAAGACATGGCATACTTTTCTTTATTTATTATATTCTTCGCTCAGTTTTTTATTCTAAAAGATATTTTTTACTATGAAGAAATTTTTAACGGTTTCTTTATTGTTGACTCATTTAGTTCTTTTATGAAACTGTTAATTTTAATTTGTGCGGGTTTAATAGTCTATTTTTATATTATAGTTAAAAACCCAGTATCCTTAAACAGACCAGAGTTTCCTATTCTTATTTTATTTGCACTAGTAGGAATGATGTTAATGGTCTCCGCAAATAATTTTTTGTCTTTATTTATGTCAATTGAGCTTCAAAGTTTAACACTTTATATACTTGTTTCTTTTTCTAGAAAAGATTCTTTTTCATCTGAAGCAGGTGTCAAGTACTTTATAATTGGGAGTCTTTCGACTTGTATATTCTTATTTGGGACAAGCTTAATTTATGGACTAGTTGGATCAGTTTCTTTTGAAAGCATAAGTATATTTATGTCTGAACAATTAACTATGCCAACATTCTTAATTGTTGGTTTAATTTTTATTTTAGTTTCAATATCATTAAAAATATCTGCTGCTCCATTTCACATGTGGACCCCTGATGTTTATCAAGGAGCACCCACGTTAGTAACAACACTTTTGTCAACAATACCTAAGATAGCCGCTTTTGGTGTGCTAATTAGGTTGCTTGTTTACCCTTTTAGTGAAATAACTATTGATTGGGGTAAGATTTTGATAATTTTATCAATTACTTCAATGTTAGTTGGTTCACTTGGAGCACTTCTTCAGTCAGATTTAAAAAGATTGATGGCTTACAGCACTATAAATCACATTGGATTTATGTTAATGGGTCTTATTCCTGGAACTGAGGATGGGATAACTGCTATTTGTATTTATATCATTTTTTATGTGACAATGAATCTCGGTATATTTTTGTTTATATTAAATATGAATAGGGATCAAATTAATGTTAGTAGTATCAAAGATTTATCTGGTTTATACAAAAGTCAACCTTTAATGGCCACATTTATGGCAATCTTATTATTTTCTATGGCAGGTATACCACCTATGGCAGGTTTCATTGGAAAGCTTATAATTTTGAACTTAGTTATAGATAATAACCTTTTTTATTTAGCTATTATTGCTGTATTAACTTCAGTAATTGCAGCATTTTATTATATTAGATTGATAAAATGTATATTTTTTGATCAACCACAAGATGAACTAGATATTATTAGTAATAATCAATCTAAATATTTATTGGGTTTTTTTGCGACCTTTAATGTTATAGTAATATTTGTTCCACAGTTTTTTTTAGATTTGTGTTCATCAGTTACACTATCTCTATTTGCATTAAACTAAATAATGACGAATTTTTTTGACCTATATTTTTATAAATCAATTAATAATACCAATGATAAATTGAAAGAAATTAGATTAGTAAATCCAAATCGTAATATTTCTCTGTTTTCTGCTTATCAAAGTAATGGTAAAGGTAGATCAGGAAAAGTTTGGTTAAGTAATAAAGGAGATTTGACATGTTCGTTTTTAATAAATCAATCACTTTCATTTAAGGACATAGGAAAAATAAATATAATATTTGTAAATATTTTATTTAATTTTTTTAAAAACTTTAAAATTAAATATCCTATAAAATATAAATGGCCAAATGATATTAAAATTAATGATAGAAAAATTTCAGGAATATTAATAGAAACATTTTCCAATATTAAAAATATAGAAAGTTTTATTGTCGGTATTGGAATTAATTTAATGTCGTCTCCAAAAATAGAATCAAATAAAACACTGTCCCTTTCAAAGTTAAATATTAATATTGAGCCTATAGATGCATTTTTTTTATTACAAAAAGAAGTAACTTATCTTTTCAGTGAATTTAATAATTTAGATTTTTTATCTCTTAGTAAAAATTTAAATTTAAACTTTTATGAAAATAAGAAAGAATTAAATATTAAAGTGAACGATAAATTGATAAGTGGTACTTTCAAAGAAATTAACAGTCATGGTGAACTTATTTTAGATACTTATAATAATAACAAAAAAAAAATTTCGTTTGGAGAGATTATTTGAATATTTTAACCATTGATGTAGGAAACACTAATATATCTATATGTCTCTTTAATAAAGAAAAACCAATTAAATTTGTTAAAATTAGAAACACTGAGATAACTAAAATTATGCTAAAAAAACATCTTTTAATAAAAAATACAAAAAATTCATTTACAAATATCGTAATATCATCAGTTGTACCCTCAATTTCTGAAGTGATTATTGGTTTTTTAAAAGCCTATAAAGTCAAATTTTATCTACTGAAAGATTTAGTTAAAACTTTAGATATTAAAATTAATATTAAAAATAAAAAGAAAATTGGTGATGACAGAATTGTAAATGCATACTATGCAAAAAAAAAATATTCAAAAAACTTGATTATAATTGATTTTGGAACAGCAACGACATTTGATGTTATCGATTCAAAGGGTAATTATGACGGAGGAATTATTACTCCTGGTATAGATCTGTCTTTAAAAGTTCTTTCAGAAAAAACTGCAAAATTACCATTAGTAAAATTTGTAAAAACTAAAAATATTATTGGTAGAGATACAAAAAGTGCTATTCAGTCAGGTTTTTTTTGGGGATACATTTCTATGATACAAGGACTTGTAAAAAATATATCTAGAGAAAAGAAAGATTACTTTAGGATTATTCTTACTGGAGGAAATTGTAACATTTTTAAGAGCCTTATTGAAAATGTTATAGTAAGTGATGATTTATTTAATTCTAAGGGATTGAATTTTATAATGAATGAGTATTTAAAAAATGAATATTAAAAACGACAATCTATATTTTTTACCATTGGGTGGTTCAGGTGAGATAGGAATGAACTGTAACCTTTATCATTATAAAGGTAAATGGATCATGGTTGATTTGGGTGTAATGTTCAGTAATTCTGATCTTGAGCCATATGACATACTCATGCCTGATATTGATTTTATTATAAATCGTAAGAAAGATCTGTCTGCAATAATTTTAACTCATGCACATGAAGATCATATCGGGGCAGTTCCTTATTTGTATTCAGAGTTTAGTAATATACCTATTTATACAACTTCCTTTACTGCATCTGTTCTGAAACGTAAATTTGATTCTAATCAAAATAGCAAACTAAATCTTAAGCTATTTGAATATAATAAAAGTTTTAAAATAGGTTATTTTTCAGTTCAAATTTGTTCTTTAACGCATTCAATACCTGAACCAAATGCGATTATTTTAAAAACTGAAAAAGGTAATATATTTCATACTGGTGACTGGAAGATTGACCCTAATCCTCTTGTTGGCTCTCCAATTGATGAAAATGAAATTAAAGAAATATGTAATGACGGTATTACCGCAATGATTTGTGATTCTACAAATGTTTTTAATGAAAATCCCTCAGGAAGTGAATTTGAAGTAAGGGAAAGCTTAAAAAAAATTTTTTCTGAGAGAAAAAAAGGAAAAATAATAATCACATGCTTTGCTTCAAACATTGCGCGATTAGAAACAATTTTAAAAGTATCAGACGAACTAAACAAATGTTGCTTTTTTTTAGGAAGATCTTTATTTAGAATATACGAATCAGCAATTGAGAATAATTATCTTAAGCAGTTTAATAATATTATAAATGAAAAAGATTCTAGGTTAATTAATGATGATGATCTTGTAATTATTTGTACAGGTAGTCAAGGTGAAAGTAGAGCTGGTTTATCAAGAATAGTTAATGGTAATCATAAAAATTTAAACATTAGTTCTGAAGATCTTGTTATTTTTTCATCTAGAGAAATTCCAGGAAATGAAAAGCAAATAAATGAAATAAAAAAAGAGATTATGAAGATTGGTTGTCATATATTGGACCATAGAAATTCTATGGTACATGTTTCTGGACACCCCTCAAAAAAAGAACTTAAAACTATGTATGATTGGGTTTCACCTAAATCCTTAATACCAGTACACGGAGAATATAGACATTTAAAAGAACACTCGGCTTTCGCAAAAAAATGCGGAATCAAAGATCAACTTTTGGTGGAAAATGGAGATCTAGTCTTATTAGATAACAATAAACAATCAATTATTACTAACAAAATTCCTTCTGGTAGAAAGGCTTTAAAAGGTAACCAAATCATATCGGTAGATAGTAAGTATTTCCAGAATATTAAAAAAATATCAAACGATGGCCAACTTTTTATCAATATAATAATAAGCATCAATAATGATTTAAAAGCTGATCCAGTTTTATATTGTCCAACATTAGCACTTGATGAAGATGATTTGGTTAATTTAAAAGACTATTTAAAAAAAGAAATCATATTAATTTCTAAAAATTGTATTGATGATAATATTTTCGGTCATGAAATAAAGATAATTGCAAGAACATACATAAAAAAGAAAATTGGTTTAAAACCTTCTACAAATGTTGAGATTATAAGGATATAGAATATAATATAAATATGATTACAAAATTTAACCACGTAGCAATCGTAGTTCCAAACTTAGATGAAGCTGCACAAAAGTATAAAACTGTTTTAGGAGCCAAGGTTTCAGAACCTTTTGATTACCTTGAGCATGGAGTAAGTGTAGTATTTGTTGAGCTAGATAATACAAAGATAGAATTGATGCACCCATATGGTGAAAAATCACCTATAAAATCTTTTTTAGAGAAAAATAGTTCTGGTGCTATGCATCATATCTGTATGGAAGTGAAAGATATATTTAAAGCCTGCGGTGAAATGAAGAAAAATGGTGTAAGGATTCTTGGAGATGGCACTCCAAAAAATGGAGCTCATAATAAACCAGTAATTTTTTTACATCCTAAAGATTTTTTTGGTACCTTAATAGAACTTGAGCAGGAGTAACTTTGTTCGGTTTAGAATCCTTAGTTATTTATGTGATCTTTTGGTGGTTAATCCTTTTTGTTACTCTACCATTTGGTATTTCTAGAGATAAAAAAGTTATTCACGGAAATGACCCAGGTGCTCCAAAAAAAACTTTATTAAAGAAAAAAGTTTTAATCACATCATTTGCTTCCTTAATTTTAACTGTTATTTTTTCCATTATAAAAAATGAAATATTCTAACTTTTTTATTTCAACTCAAAAAGATGTTTCCAAAGATGTAAAATTAATTTCACATTTATTTATGCTTAAATCTGGGATGATTCGTCAAGAAACATCTGGTATATATAGTTGGCTACCTATTGGATTTCGTGTTTTAAAAAAAGTAATTAAGATAATTGAGGAAATTCACGACCGTCACAATATTAATCAAATCTTAATGCCAACAATTCAGAGTGCTGATATATGGAAAATTAGTAATAGATATGAAAGTTATGGAAAAGAAATGCTTAAAATAACTGATAGAAATGAAAAAGAATTATTATATGGCCCTACAAATGAAGAAATGATTACAGCGATTGGTAAGCATTACTTAAAAAGTTATAAAGATCTTCCGTTAAATTTATATCATATTCAAAGCAAATTTAGAGATGAAATCCGTCCTAGATTCGGAGTGATGAGAGCAAGAGAATTTTTGATGAAAGATGCTTATAGTTTTGATTTGACTGAAGAAGATTGTCTTACGACATATATTAATTACTTTAAAATGTATCTATTTATTTTTAAAAAATTAGGTATTCCAATTATACCTGTTAAAGCACCTAGTGGAGAAATTGGAGGGAGTTTATCCCATGAGTTTCATATGATTGTTGATAGTGGTGAGTCTGAAATTTGCTTTTCAGATGAGTTGCTAAAAAAGAATTTATTAGATATTTCTGATTCAGAACTTATAAATATAAGATCCTACACTTCTGATTTTGATAAAATAGAAGTAGGAAAAGATAAATTAATAAAAAAAAAAAGTATTGAACTCGGCCATATATTTCTTTTTGGACAAAAATACTCTAAACCTTTTGATCTACATGTTGATTCAAAGAATGGTAAAGTATTTCCTTACATGGGATCTTACGGAATTGGTGTTTCAAGAATACCTGCAGCTGTAATTGAAAAGTTTCATGATGAAAAAGGTATAGTTTGGCCTAAAGAAATATCACCTTTTCAAATAATTATAATAAACCTTCTTACAAAAGATAAAGTTTGCTGTAATTATACTGATTATTTATATGAACATTTAAAAAATAACAGATTAGATATATTGTTAGATGATAGAGATGAAAGTGCTGGAAAAAAATTTGCTGACGCTGATCTATCAGGCATTCCTTTAAAATTAATAATAGGTAAAAACTTTTTGAATGAAAATTTAATTGGAGTTAGTTTTAGAAATTTAAACAAAGAGGAACTAATTCACAAATCAGAGATAGAAAGTTATTTAAATAAATTTATAAAAAATATAACTCATGATTACAAAATTTGATATCTGGGTCTCAACGAAGTATATTCTACCTAAGACAAGGGAAAAGTTTTTTTCTTTGATTACTATTTTTTCATTCTTAGGTATTGCCTTAGGTGTTGCAACTTTAATAATAGTAATGTCAGTAATGAATGGCTTTAGAGAGGAACTTACAAAAAAGATACTAAATATAAATGGTCATTTAAAAATTCAAACTTTCTATAATGTAAAAAAAGAAAAGACTAATATTAAATTATTAATAAATAATGAATTTAAAGATATTATTGTTCAACCAATTTATACCGATCAGGGTTTGTTAAATTCAAAAAATTTTACTACAGGTGTTTTACTTAAAGGTATAAATTATTCATTCTTTGAGGAAAGAAAAATTCTTAAAAATGATTTTACAAAGAGTCAGATCCAATCTTTTAAAAAAAATCAAGGTATTATAATTGGTAAAAAATTAGCAAATAAATTAAGACTTAAGTTGGGTGATAGTATTAAAATAATTTCATCAAAAAGTTATGAGACTTTAGTTGGTAATATCCCAAGAGAAGCTTCATTTAAAGTCATTGGCTTTTTTGAAATCGGAATGTACGAGTATGATACATCCTTGGTATTTTTTCCATTTAAATTAATGAATCAATTTTTAAATAAAAAAAATCCAGATCATTATGAAATATTATTAAAAGATTTTGATAATATTGATAACATTAGACTTGGCATTACTAAGATTATACCATCATTTTATAAAGTATTTGATTGGAGACAACTAAACCCTTCCTTATTTAATGCAATTGAAGTTGAAAGAAATGTAATGTTTATAATACTGACTTTAATCATTATTGTTGCTGCATTTAATCTAATATCATCTATGATGATATTAGTTTCAACAAAAACAAAGGATATTGGTATATTAAGAGTACTTGGAGTTTCAAGGTTTCAACTTCTTAAAATTTTTATAATTAATGGATTGCTAATAGGACTTTTTGGAACAATTTCGGGCTTAATTCTTGGACTATTATTTTGTTTAAATATTAACGAAATAAAAGGATTCATAGAATTATTTAGTGATTCTGAATTATTCTCAGAAGAAATTTACTTTTTTTCAAATCTACCAGTCATTATTGATTCAAGTCAAATAATAGTTATTTCTTCAATATCTTTGTTACTTTCATTTTTAGCAACCATTTATCCTTCAATCAAAGCATCCAAAGTAGAACCAATAAACTTAATAAAATGGGAATAAATTGATAAAAATAACAAATATTAAGCAAAGTTATTTGCAAGGTAAATCAGTTGTTAAAGTATTGAATGGTATAAATTTAAATATATCAAAGGGTGAAAAAATATGCTTTATTGGTCCTTCTGGCTCTGGAAAAACAACATTACTAAATATTCTTGGATTGCTTGAAAATCCAATAAGTGGTTCTGTATTAATAAATTCAAAAAATTGTAATTTAATGTCTCTTGAACAAAAAACTATGTTTAGAAGACAATATATAGGTTATATTTTTCAAAATAATCAATTATTAGAAGATTTCTCAGTAATTGAAAACGTAGCTATTCCTTTAATATTAAATAACTTTCCAAAACGTTTTTCTTTAAATAAAGCTAAGGAAATACTTAAAACTCTTGGTTTAATAGATAAAGTCAATTTCAAACCTGGAACATTATCAGGCGGTGAGCAACAAAGAGTTGCAATTGCAAGGGCAGTTATTAAAAAACCATTTATTTTACTTGCAGATGAACCAACTGGAAGTTTAGATGAAGAAAATACTAAAAAAGTAATGCAAATAATATTTTCTATCATAAATAAACTTGGTACTGCTTTAGTTTTAGCAACACATAACCTTGATTTAATAAAAAAGTTTGATAGATGTTATAAAGTTGATGACGGTCTAATAACCGAGTATGAAGAATGAATAAATTTGTTCATTTGAGAAATTACTCTCAATACTCTCTTTCTAAGGGAGCCTTGAGATTAAATGATTTAGCAAAATACTGTTTTAAGAATAAGTTCCCAGCAATTTCTATTTCAGATTTTGATAATTTATTTGGTGCATTGGAATTTTCATTAGAATGCAGAAATTTTGGTATCCAGCCTATAATTGGATGTAATCTTTACTTAAAAAGCAATAAGCTAAATGATGGGTATGTATTACTAATATGTAAAGATAAAGTAGGGTATCAAAATTTACTTAATCTTGTTTCAAAATCTTATTTAGTAAATTCTGATCATTATAATCCTTATATAACATATGAAGATTTAGTCAATTATAATACAGGGCTTATTTGTTTAGCAGGTGGAGAGTTTGGTGTTATTAATAAGAATCTGTCTAAAAATAAGGATACTGTAAAGTCTTTAGTAAATTATTTAAAAAAAATATATAAGGATGATTTTTTTATAGAGATTCAAAAAACTGATTCAAAGATAAATTTAGCAATCAATGATTTCCTTGTAAATTTATCTTTAGATTCTGGTATTCCTATAGTTGCAACTAATGAAAATTTCTTTTTGGAAAGTAATTTCTATGATTCTCATGACGCTCTATTGTGCATTTCTCAGCAAAAATATATTGATAGTGAGGATAGAATAAAAAGTAGTAAAGATTTTTATATTAAATCTTCTAAGGAAATGTATGAATTATTTAGTGATCTTAAAATTGCCTGTGAAAATACACTTTTAATAGCCAGAAAATGTAACTATTTTCCTGTTGAGAGTAAACCTCAACTACCTAAACTTCAAAATGAGAAGTTGAGTGAAAATCAAATACTAATTAAATATTCTTATGAAGGCTTAAAAAAAAGAATCAATGAATTTGATATTAAAAATAAATCAAAATACACAGTTAGATTAAATTATGAACTGAAGGTAATAACAAAAATGGGGTTTTCTGGTTACTTTTTGATTGTTGCAGACTTCATTAAATGGTCAAAAAATAGTGACATTCCTGTTGGGCCAGGAAGAGGTTCAGGAGCTGGATCCCTAGTGGCTTGGTGCTTATCAATTACAAATTTGGATCCGATTAGATTTGGATTGCTTTTCGAGAGATTTTTAAATCCTGAAAGAATTTCGATGCCCGATTTTGACATTGATTTTTGTATGCAAGGAAGAGATAAGGTTATTGATTATGTTCAACAGAAATACGGATTCGATAATGTTGCACAAATTATCACGTTTGGATCATTTCAAGCAAAAGCAGCAATAAGAGATGTCGGAAGAGTGATGCAACTTCCTCTATCATTAATTGATGAAATTTGTAAAATGATTCCATTTAATCCTGCAAAACCTGTAACTTTAAATGAATTTATAAATGAAAATAGTCAAATAAAAAAAATCATTAAAAATAATTCAGATATAAAAAAATTATTTAATCACGCAAGAAAATTTGAGGGTTTACTTCGGCATGCCTCAACACATGCTGCTGGCATTGTAATATCAGATAAAAAGCTCAATGAAATTGTACCATTATACAAAGATCCAAAATCTGAAATTCCAGTTACGCAATATTCAATGAAATATGTAGAAAAAGTTGGATTAATTAAATTTGATTTTTTAGGTTTAAAAACTCTAACTGTTATACACGATACATGTAAAATATTAAGAAGAAAAAAGGTTGATATTGATATAGATAAGATACCATTGGATGATAATAAGACTTTTAATATGCTCAAAAAAGGTATAACAACTGGGGTTTTTCAATTAGAAGGTCAAGGGATGAAAGAAACAATTATGAAGGTTATGCCTGATAGATTCGAGGATTTAATAGCAATTGTTTCTCTTTATAGACCTGGACCAATGGATAATATACCTACATATGTTAACAGGAAACACCAAAAAGAGTCAGTAGAGTATCCGCATAAAGATCTTAAAGAAATATTAGATGAAACATATGGTATTATGGTTTATCAGGAGCAGGTTATGTTGATTGCTCAAAAGGTGGCAGGTTTTAGTCTTTCAAAAGCTGATCTTCTAAGAAGGGCAATGGGGAAAAAAATTAAATCAGAAATGGATGCTCAAAAATCAAATTTTCTTAATGGATGTATAAAAAATGCAATTAATAAAAATCAAGCAGAAAATTTATTTAACGAAATAGCAAAATTTGCTGGTTATGGTTTTAATAAAAGCCATGCCGCTGCGTATGCAATGATTGCATATCAAACTGCTTATCTGAAGGCAAATTATCCTGTAGAATTTTTTTGCTCATTGATGAATTGCGATATAAATAATTCTGATAAATTATCAATTTATTGTGATGAAGTAAAAAAACTTGGTTTTAATATTATTAGCCCTGATATTTCTTTCTCTGATACAGAATTTTTAGTAATAGATCATGAAAATGGAAGTAAATCTATTTCATTTGGTCTTGGTGCTATAAAAAATATTGGAGAAAATTCTATCAAAGAAATAATAAAAGATAGAGAACAAAATGGAAAATTTAAGAATCTTTCAGATTTACTTCAGAGAGTTTCAAATAATGTCCTAAATAAAAAGATTCTGGAGGCTTTAATATTTTCAGACTCTTTAAAAAGTCTAGAAGTAAACCAAAAATTCTTAAATGATAAAATTGATGAAATCATATCTTTAAACTCGCATTATCATAAAAATTTAAATATTAACCAAGATACTTTATTTGCAGAGGAAAATTTATTTGATGAAAGCTTAAATAGTTCTGGTTATGATTCATGGTCTCATGAATATAAACTTGAAAAAGAAATGGAAGTAATTGGCTTTTACTTATCTGAGCATCCAACAAGAAAATTAAAATTGGTATTTCAAGATCTTAAAGTAAAAAATTTATCAAACCTTACAGATAAAATTAATAACGCAACAATCTTGAGTGAATCATATATTGCAGTTATAAATGAAATTAATGAGAGAACGTCAAAAAATGGAAAAAGATTTTGTTTTTTTAGTTTGGCAGATGATACCACTCAAATTGACGCAATTTGCTTTTCTGAAGTATTAGAAAGTTTAACTTTTGATTTGAAAAAAGGTAAGGTATATAATTTTAAAATTTCAACTCAAGTAAAAGATAATAATAGTAGATTCATTATTAATAATATTAAAGACTTGCATAATAAAATAAATTTAGTTCAAAACTATTTAATTAAACTGGATACTAAAGATTTGAATATAAAAAGAGTAAATAATTTTTTTAAAAATTGTGAGGAAGGTAACTCCAAACTTTCATTTATAATCAAATTCAATGATTATGAAATTTTTGTGGAGAGTAAAAAAAAATTTGACATAGATTATGAATTTTTGAATAAAGCTTCCAATATTAAAGGTATTTTGATTAATAAAGATAATAAAAATAGTTGAATTTTTTTTTAATAGAGGTAGATTACAAAAATTAAATTCTAACATGTGGTAACTCTGGTGATATTTGCCACATGAAAGTATAACCGGAGTACATTATGAACGTTACGATAAAAGAACTATTAGACGCAGGAGTCCATTTCGGCCATAGAACCAATCGGTGGAACCCTAAAATGGCAGAATATATATATGGGCATAGAAATGGGATCCACATCATCGATTTACAACAAACAGTAACATATTTTCAACAAGCTTTAAAAGTTGTATCAGACTTTGCTGCGGAAGGTAAAAATATCCTTTTTGTTGGTACGAAAAGACAAGCTTCTGAGATAATTGAAAAATATGCTATTGAATGTAATCAATTCTTTATCAATAAACGTTGGCTAGGAGGTATGCTAACTAATTGGGATACTATTCAGAATTCAATTAAAAAACTAAAAGATTTAGAAGAAATACTTGAAAATAAATCTAACTCATACACTAAAAAAGAACTACTTAATTTTGAAAATTCTGTAGAAAAACTGAATAAAGCCCTTGGAGGTATTAAAAATATGTCAGGTCAACCAGACCTTTTATTTATTATTGATACAAATAAGGAAATTCTTGCTGTCAAAGAAGCTAATAAGATTGGAATTCCAATAGTTGCAGTAATTGATTCTAATTCAAATCCTGTTGGTATTGATTTTCCTATTCCTGGAAATGATGATGCAATTAGATCAATTGAATATTACTGCAATGCTTTATCGAAAACAATTTTAGACTCTAATAAAAAATCTAATTCCTCTATTGAAACTGAGAAAGTAGAATAAGGAGATAAAATGGGATTGTCGTCACAAACAATAAAAGAACTTCGAGATAAATCTGGTGCGGGTATGCTAGACTGTAAGAAAGCACTTGAAGAATCTGAGGGAAATGTTGAAAAAGCAATAGAATGGTTGAGAAAGAAAGGTATCAACACGGCAAATAAAAAAGCAACCAGAGATGCATCAGACGGATTAATTACAGCAAAAATTAAAGATGGCTCAGCAGTATTATTAGAGGTTAATGCTGAAACAGACTTTGTTGCAAAAAATGAAGTTTTTACTGATTTTTGTGAAAATTTATCCATCACATGTTTAACTAATGATGTTCAAGATGTTTCGTCTATATCTAATTTAAACTTTTCAGGAACCGAACAAAAGGTCGGTGATGTGTTGACGGATCTAATTGCAAAACTTGGTGAAAATATAGTAATAAAAAGATTTATTAAACTTTCTAATAAAACGGAAAAGTATCAAAAATATCTTCATAACTCTATTAATCAAGATTCTGGAAAAATAGGAGTGTTACTCTCTTATAAGTGTGATGAAAATGATGAAAAAGTATCTGAACTATCAAAAAATTTATGTATGCAAATAGCCGCTACAACTCCTAAATCAATTGACAGAGAAAGCTTGGATCCAAAACTAGTAAAAAACGAAGAGTTAATCTTCAGAGAACAACTAAATAATTCTAAAAAACCAGATGAAATTATTAATAAAATAGTCGATGGTAAAATTAATAAGTTTTATGAAGAAGTTTGCTTAAATGAACAAATATTCGTTATGGATGGAAAAATAAGTATTAATAAGTTAATTTCTAATTTTAACAATGAAAATAATTCAAATTTTAAAATTATTAACTTCTATATCTATAAACTTGGTCAAGAATAAAAAATAAATTGGACAATTTCGAAAATAAACACATTATGCTTAAACTTTCAGGTGAAGCTTTAATGGGTGATAAAGAGTTTGGAATTGATTTAAACACAATAAACTCTATTACAGAACAAATTGTTTATATATTTGAAAAGGGTTTGAAAATCTCAATTGTTGTAGGTGGTGGAAATATCTTTAGGGGAATTTCAGCATCATCAGCAGGTATGGATAGATCGTCTGCTGATTATACTGGAATGATGGCAACTGTAATAAATTCATTGATACTACAAAATTCAATTGAAAGAAAAGGTATTGATACAAGAGTATTATCAGCCTTAAAAATAGAAAATGTTTGTGAAACCTATATTAGAAGACGAGCAATAAGGCATATTGAAAAAAATAGAATTGTAATTTTTGCAGCAGGTACTGGAAACCCATATTTTACAACAGATACAGCTGCTTCATTAAGAGCTTCAGAAATGAAATGTGATGTATTATTTAAAGCTACAAAAGTTGATGGAATATATGAATCTGACCCTGTAATCAATAAAAATGCAAAAAAATTATATGATCTAACATATGATTATGTTATTAATAATGAATTAAAGATTATGGATACAGCATCAATATCTCTTGCCAAGGAAAATAAAATCCCAATATTGGTTTTCTCAATACTAGAAAAAAACTCTTTACGAGATATAATAAATGGAAAAGGGAACTTCACTTTAATAAAATAGGTCAAATAATGTCTTTTAGTACAGATACTTTCAAAGAAAAAATGGATAAATCTTTGGAAAATTTAAAAAAGGAATTTCAGGGGCTAAGAACTGGAAGAGCTTCAGTTTCCTTACTTGAACCAGTTTCTGTTGATGCCTATGGAAGTAAAGTTCCATTAAATCAAGTTTCAAATATTAGTGTCCCTGAATCAAGATTAATAACTGTCCAGGTCTGGGATGAATCGCTTACAAATACTGTGGAAAATGCAATAAGAAATTCAGATTTAGGATTAAATCCAATGATAGAAGGAAATCTTATTAGAGTGCCTGTTCCAGAATTATCAGAGGAACGTAGAAAAGAAATTGTTAAAATAGCGGCAAAATATTCTGAGGATTGTAAAATATCTGTAAGAAATATTAGAAGAGAAGGTATGGATAAGATAAAGCTTGACGAAAAAAATAAAGAATTATCAAAAGATGAATCATTTCAAAATTCTGAGGAACTACAAAGCTTAACAGATAAATTTATTGAAAAAATTGATAATCTATTTGCCGAAAAGGAAAAAGATATCTTAAAGGTTTGATGATCTTCGATAAAAAATCTTCTAAACATTTGCCAAATCATGTTGCTTTTATAATGGATGGCAACAGGAGATGGGCAAAAATAAAAAATCTTCAAATAATTGAAGGTCATAAAAAAGGATCCGAAGTTGTAAAGAAAATTGTAAAAAAATCTATTGAGTTTAAAATTAAATATTTAACCTTTTTCAGTTTTTCTACTGAAAACTGGAATAGAAGTAACTCTGAAATCTTTAAACTTCAATCATTACTGAGATTTTACCTTGAATCAGAAAAGGAGATTTTTGTTAAAGAACGTATCAGATTTTCTTTTATAGGTGATATAGATAAATTCGATCCGAAAATAAAAATAGATATAATGAATTTAAAAAAAATCACATCAAAATTTAATCGATTACATCTTACACTTGCTTTAAATTATGGGTCAAGAAATGAAATACTTAATGCCCTTAGAGTATTAAATAAAAAAAATATAAAGAATATAAATGAACAAGATATATCGAAAAACCTGATGACCTCTGATTTGCCTGATCCAGACTTTGTTATTAGGACATCGGGTGAAAAAAGACTATCTAATTTTTTATTATGGCAAATTGCCTATTCAGAGTTATATTTTACTAAAACATTATGGCCTGATTTCTCGACACAAAAGTATATTTCTGCTCTGAAAAATTATATTTCTAGAAAGCGAAGGTTTGGTGGTGATTGAATGAATGACTTATACTTGAGAATAATTTCCACGTTAATCCTTTTATTTATAGGGTTTTGTATGATTGCAACTAACGATTTTATGTTTTTATTAATAGTTCAGTCTTTTTATCTATTAAGTCTTTGGGAATATCTTAGATTAATGAAGTTTAAAAGTCTAAAATTTGAGGAAAATATTATTAAATCAAATTTTTTGCTTTCAAAAACCAAGATTGATCTCAAAAACTTTCTTTTAATATTATCATTAATAATCTCGTGTATTTTTTTTTATTTAAATTTTTTTATTACCTCATTAATTTTATTTTCTTTCTGCATCTATTCATTAGTAATTATGAATAAAGAAAATTTCTTATTTTCTTTTGGGATAGTCTACATTTCTTTACCATTTTATTTCTTAATATATTTAAGCACCTTATCTGATTTCAAAGTATATATTTTATTTGTAATTTTCTTTTCTCTATTAGTTGATACATGTGCTTATTTGCTTGGCTCAAAAATTGGTGGTAGAAAACTAGCTCCTTTAATTAGTCCTAATAAAACAATTTCTGGGGCACTTGGAGGAATTTTTATACCAACTTTAGTTTGTGTAATTATATTTTATGAGAAAGATTTACTCTTAAACATCATTTTTTATTCTATATTTTTTTCTTGCATTGTCCAAAGTGGTGATTTGTTAGAGTCTAAATTTAAAAGGATTTGTGGTGTAAAAGATTCTAGTAATATTATTCCTGGTCATGGAGGCTTACTAGATAGATTTGATGGAATATTTTTATTCCTAATATTAATATCATTATTGACAATACTGGATTATAATCTTTTTTTTATAAGTTGATATTAACCATATGAAAAAAAAAATTACTATTTTTGGTTCAACGGGTTCTATTGGAGAATCTGCATTAGATATAATCAAACATCATCCAGATAAATATGAGGTAGTGGGCTTGACAGCAAATAAGAATTATAAAAAGTTATTAGAACAAGTTAAGCTATTTAACCCTAAAGTTATATCAATATCAGATAAGGATTCTTTTAAAAACTTTAAAAATATAAATAAATATAATGTTGAAGTTCTTAATGGTGAATCATCATATGATGAAATTTTAGATTATGATACTGATCTAGTTATAGCTGCTATAACAGGTGCAATAGGTTTAATGCCTGTAGTTTCAACCTTAAGAAAAGGGATCACTCTTGCCCTTGCAAACAAAGAAAGTCTTGTTTGTTCTGGAATGTTAGTTACAAAGCTTGCACAAAAACAGAATGTAAAAATTTTACCTGTAGATTCTGAACATAATGCAATTTATCAAGTACTAGATTACAAAAATAAATCACTAGTCTCAAAGTTAATTTTAACAGCTTCTGGAGGCCCTTTTTTAAATCATAATTATGAACAACTAAAAAATGTAACTCCTAAAGAAGCGGTTAAACATCCAAATTGGTCGATGGGTAAAAAAATATCTATAGATTCGGCTACTATGATGAATAAGGGTTTAGAGCTTATAGAGGCTTTTTTCTTATTTGATATCCCACACAGCCAAATTGAGGTTTTAGTTCATCCAGAATCTATAATTCATTCTTGCGTTGAATATGTTGACGGTTCAGTTTTATCTCAGATGGGAACACCTGATATGAGAACTCCCATTTCCTATACACTAGCCTATCCAACCAGAATATCAACTAATGTGGAAAGGTTAAATCTCAGTAAAGTTGGAAAATTAACCTTTTTTCCACCATGTTTTGATAAATTTCCTTGTTTAAGCCTTGCATATGAAAGTTTAAAAATCCAAAAAAGTGCTCCAGCAGTACTTAATGCAGCTAATGAGGTTGCTGTGGAAGCCTTTTTGAATAAAAAAATAAAATTTGTCTCAATACCAAAAATTGTTGAAAAAACTTTAAATAAAACTTCATTTTATGAACTCAATAGTATAAAAGATGTAATTGAAGCTGATATTGAGGCCAGAGAATATGCAAGTGAGCTCATTAAAACAGGATTCAATTAATTTTTAGTTATGTTCGAAATTTTATTAAATAATATAATCCCTTTTGTTATAATACTTACAATTCTTGTATTTGTACACGAACTAGGCCATTATTCTATTGCAAGATACAATGATGTCAAAGTTGAGGTTTTCTCGATTGGTTTTGGAAAAGAACTTTTTGGTTTTACAGATAAATCTGGAACAAGATGGAAATTTTCATTAGTACCGCTAGGCGGTTATGTTAAAATGCATGGTGATCTTGATGAGGCAAGTTCAAAAAAAAGTACAAAAAATATAAATCCAGAGGATTCATTTCATGAAAAAACCTTAAATCAACGTTCCTGGATATTATTTGCCGGTCCAGCTGCTAACTTTATTTTTTCTTTTATCATTCTAATATTTATAAATACCTACTACGGATATTCAGAAAATATCCCTAAAATTAGTTACATTGATCAAGATAAGTCAGCCTATAAAGCAGGTCTAAGAGAGGGTGACACAATAATTGAAGTAAATAAACAACAAATAAAAAATTTTACAGATCTACAAAAAGTTATTTCAAATAATAATGAAAAATTAATCGAAATTAACTTTATTAGGGATGGTAAAGTAAATTTAGTTTCTGTAAAAGTTGAAAAAAACATTATTGGAATAAGAGGAACTCTTGAAAAGAAGAAAATGACTTTTATTTCATCTATAAAAAAATCATCTGAACAATTAATAAATTTTTTAAAATTAACAATCGTAGGTGTTTACGAAATTATCACTGGTACAAGAGGTGCTGACGAATTGGGTGGTCCTATTCGTATTGCTGAACTTTCTGGGGACTTCTGGCAAAAAGGCATTGAGAGTACTTTGTGGTTTATGATGATTATTTCTTTAAATTTAGGTTTAATAAACTTGTTCCCAATCCCAATGCTTGACGGGGGCCACCTCTTACTAAACTTAGTTGAGTTTGTAAATGGTAAGCCATTAAGTCAAAAATATCTTGAGCTAGCACATACATTTGGTTTTTTTATTCTTATATCATTAATGATTTTTGCGACTTATAATGATATTTCAAGATTTTTTGATTAATTATGAAGTTTATATTTTTTTTAATTTTTTTTATAGTTTCTATAATAAAATCCGCTTCCTTTTCTGGTGTCCCTGCAAGTCCATCTTCAAGTTACAAAAATGATTATCTTAGAAAAGATGATTCAATTATAAATGCTGATACCCAAAGGTTAACCCCACAGAATATTCAATTTATAGTACAAGGAAACATAAGGCTTGATTCATCGCTGATTATAAGAGATGCAGATATTGATCCTAATAAAATCGATCAAAAAAATTTAAGCATGTCTGTTAAAAATTTATATAAAACTGGGTATTATGAAAACGTTAATATTTATAAAAAAGACAATATAATTTTTATATCAGTTAAAGAAAATCCCCTCATAAATCAAGTATCCATAGAAGGTAATGAGGAAATTTCAGATGAAATTATCCAATCTGAAATAGAAACAAAACCAAGAAATGTATATTCAATGGATATAATTAAAAACGATGTGAAGAAGATTCAATCTATCTATAAAAGGCAAGGTTTTTTTTCCACTTTTATTGAACCAAAATACATAAAAAATTCTGGAAATAGAGTTGATATTATTTTTGAAATATATGAAGGGAAAGAGGCTAAAATAAAAAGGATTAATTTTCTCAATAATAAAGTTTTCTCGGATTCAACTTTAGAAGATGTGATATCTTCTGCAGAATATAGATGGTATGAATTTTGGGGGTCGAATGATAAGTTCGATAAGGAAAGAATAAATTATGATAAGGATCTTTTGAAAGACTATTATTATAAAAATGGCTATATTGATTTTCAAATTATATCAGTTAATTCAAGTCTAGTTGAAAATGATAAAGATTTTATTGTAAACTTTACTCTTTTTGAGGGCCAAAGGTATAGAGTCAATAAAATAGGAGTGAAATCAAATGTAAGAAACCTCTCAGAGCAATATATTAAAAAATATATTAGTATAGATAAAAATGATTGGTACAGTTCTACTGACATTGATGATTCTATTTCAGATATTAATGACGCTGCCTCAGAAAAGGGGTACGCATTTTTAACGGTAATACCAAAAATAAGAAAAACTGGTAAAGAAACTGTAAATATCTTGTTTGAAATAGACCAAGGTAGGAAAATTTACATAGATCGAATAAATATAACAGGAAATATAAAAACTGAAGATAATGTAATTAGAAGAGAGATGGAATTATCGGAGGGTGATCCTTTTAATTCTTTAAAATTAAGAAGTAGTGAAAGAAATATTAAAACAACTGGTTTATTTGAGAATGTTGGCATTAAAGTAAATGAAATTCCAGAAACTAACTTTTCGTCTCTTGATGTCGAACTTTCTGAAAGATCAACAGGTGAGTTTTCTGTAGGTGCAGGTTATTCCTCAATTGATGGAGCTTTGGGGAATGTTGGGATTAGAGAATCTAATGTTTTTGGTCAAGCAAAAGAACTTTCTCTTCAATTAGGTCTATCAACAAGAAGAAATTCTATAGATCTAAGTTATACCGACCCTTATTTTTTAAATAGTGATGTAGCAGCGGGTATAGATCTTTTTAATGTGAGAAGAAATAATAAGATTTATAGTGGTTATAAACATAATATTGTAGGTTTCAAATTAAGAGCAGGGTATGAAGTTTTAGATAACTTAAGGCATATCTCAAGTTACACATTTAAGAGAGATAAAATTCATGATATTGATAATAACACTTCAAGTTATATTCAAGCACAGGAAGGTAAACGAACAATATCGATAATTGGGCAAGCATTTCAATATGATACACTTAATGATAGACTTAATCCTACTGAAGGTTACAGAGCAAGATTGGATGTTGATTATTTTGGATTGACTGGTGACGCTGAACATTTATTAACAGAGATAAAATTATCTAATTTTGTTAGACTGGCTGATGGTTTTATTCTTGGGACATTTATAGAAGCAGGACATATCGCATCTATTAAAGAAGTTAAAATTAATAATAGATTTTATTTAAATGGAGATAGATTAAGAGGTTTTAAAAATTTAGGAATTGGTCCGAGAGACTCTTCTACTTCAGATTCATTAGGAGGTGAGATTTATTACTTGAACAGAAATGAACTTAATTTCCCTCTTGGTCTTCCCGATGAATTAGCAGTTAAAGGATTAGCATTTTTGGATATTGGTACACTTTATAATACCTCTCAATCAGGAGCGAACATTGTAGATGAAAGTAGTCTACGTGCTGCAGCAGGTGTTGGAATCCAATGGATTTCACCTTTTGGACCAATAAAATTTTATTTAACTAAAGCATTTAAAAAAGAAAATTATGATAAAGCAGAGATTTTTAGATTTAGTTTTGGTACAACATATTAAACAATTATGGAGAAATAATAATGAAAAAATTTATATGTCTAACCTTTCTCTTTTTTGGTAGTCTTGCTATGGCTCAAGAACAGACGAAAAAAGAAATTAACCCAGAAAATTTTAAGGCATCAATTGGTGTTGTTGATATGAAAAAAATTCTTGCACAATCTAAAGCATATCAAAGTCTGGTCGATCAGTTTGAGAATGTAAGAAGAAAACAAAGAAATACATTCACAAAGCAAGAAGATATTATAAGAGACGAAGAAAGTGAACTGTTGAAAAAAAAAAATATTCTTTCTAAAGAAGTTTATACTGAAAAAGTTAAAGCATTAAATGTTAAAATTAATGAGTTAAAAAGTAAGCAACAAACTGAAGGTAAAAAATTTGAGATTGGCTTTGATAGATCAACAAAAAAAATTCAGGGTGCTCTTGTCGATGTTCTGTCTGTATTAGCGAATAATAATAATTTAAACCTTGTTCTTGCAAAAAGTCAGGTGATATTAGTTGGTAAAGATATTGATTTAACAGACAAAGCTATCTCTGAATTAAATAAAGTACTTCCGAAAGTTGATTTAAAAGTGCAGTAATTAAAAGAAAGAGAAGTTAAGTTGGTTGATCATAATTTCTATAATAAGACTGGTCCTCATTCATTATCCAAATTAGCTGAGATGTTATCCTGTGACTACAAAGGAAATGGAGACGTTTTAATTGATGATATTTCAACATTAGAAGACGCTACAATTTCTGATATAAGTTTTTTCCATAATAAGAAATATTTAGATTCTCTAAAAAAAACAAAAGCTAACGTTATTCTAGTTGATAAAAGCTTTAACTTAAATTTAGATAAAAATTTAGTTTTCTGTAATGATCCTTATTATACGATGGCAAAAGTTGCTTCAATATTTTATCCTGACTCTTCTTATCCAAATAATGTGTTTATAGACTCTGATAAAAATACGAAAATTGATAATTCTAATAAAATTTCCGCCAATACATTTATACATAAAAATGCAAAGATAGGAAAAAATTGTAAATTTGGTTTTAATAGTTTTGTTGGGCCGAATGTAACAATAGGAGATAATTGTTTAATAGGTGATAATGTATCAATATATTTTTCCAAAGTGGGGCAAAATGTTAAAATTTACCAAGGTGTTAAAATAGGTAGCGAGGGTTTTGGTTTTATAATGCAAGAGAATTCTATCCAAAAAATACCTCAGCTTGGAAGAGTTATAATTGATGATTACGTCGAAATAGGCGCAAATACAACAATTGATAGAGGCTCTATTGGAGATACAAAGATTGGAAAGCTGAGTATGATAGACAATTTAGTTCATATAGGTCATAACGTTTCGATAGGTAAAAATTGTATCATAGCAGCGATGACAGGAATATCAGGAAGTACAAAAATCGGAAATAATGTATCAATTGGTGGACAGGTTGGTATAAGTGGTCATATAAATATTGGAAATAACGTTAGAATAGCTGCGAAATCTGGTATTATGAAAAATATTAAAGATAATCAAGCAGTAGGTGGATATCCAGCCGATAATATTCTGGATTGGCATAGAAACACTTTAATATTAAAAAAACTTAGAAAGAAAAAAAATGACAGGCCTTAATATCGAGCAGATTAAATCTTTAATACCTCACAGATACCCTTTTTTGCTTATCGACAAATTAGTTGATATAGTACCCAATGAAAGTGCTACTGGTATTAAGAATGTAACATTTAACGAAAATTTTTTTCAAGGACACTTTGATTCAAGATCAGTAATGCCTGGAGCTTTAATAATCGAGTCAATGGCTCAATCCGCAGGAACACTTGTTATGCACAGTCTTAAGAAAAGTAATAAAAATATGTCAGTTTATTTACTAACAGTCGATAAAGCAAAATTTAGAAAGCCAGTTTGTCCAGGAGATACTCTTCATCATAAAGTTTTAAAAAAACAAAATGTAAAAAATATTTGGAAGTTTAGTTGCAAGTCATACGTTGATGATAATTTAGTTGCTCAGGCTGAAGTCTCAGCAATTTTAAACTCAGAATAATCTTGTAATAAACTGTAATTATTTGTTATTTGTCTTAATTTTTTTTCATTGTAGTTTTATAATATGATTCATTCCTCTGCAATCATACATCCAGATGCAAAAATTAGTAAGAATGTAAAAGTTGGTCCTTATTGTGTGATTGGTAAAGATGTTAAAATTGGTGAAAATTGTCATTTGAAAAGTCACGTTGTTGTGGATGGTAATGTAAATATTGGAGATAAAACACAAATTTTTTCGTTTGCATCAATAGGATCTGATCCTCAAGATTTAAAGTTTAACGGTGAGAAAACTGAAATTATTATAGGAGAAAGTTGTAAGATAAGAGAATATTGCACAATTAATCCAGGTACGACAGGTGGAGGAGGTGTCACAAAAGTTGGTAATGACTGTCTATTGATGGTTGGAACTCATGTGGCTCATGATTGCTTGATAAGTGATAATGTAATATTTGCTAACCACTCTACATTGGCGGGTCACGTCAACATTGAAAAAAACGTTGTAGTAGGAGCATTAAGTGCTATACACCAATTTACAAGAATTGGGGAAGGCTCAATGATTGGAGGTATGTCAGGAATTACAGGTGATGTTCCTCCTTTTTGTACAGCGATGGGAAATAGAGCAAAATTAAATGGATTAAATGTTGTAGGTTTAAAAAGAAATGAAGTAAGTAAAATTGAAATATCAGAATTACGAAAAGTATATAATTATATTTTTGGTAGTAATGAATTAACTTTTAAAGAACGATTAAAAGAGATCAAAGCAGAAAAAACTGGATTTTATACTATAAATAAACTTTTAGATTTTATATCTGGAGAGAGTAACAGATCTTTTTGTCTACCTTAGTTTTAAATGAAAAAAATAATTATATTAGCAGGAAATGGAGTGTTACCATACATTGTAGTTAAAGAATTGGAAAAAAGAAAACTAGATTTTTTTATCATTACTTTTAAAAATAATAAAGTATCAGCAAAATTAAAAAAGTATAATCCAATAGAAATTAATTTTGGAAAAATAGTCACAGAACTAAAGAAATTAAAAATTAAAAAATTTGATAGTATAATTATGATCGGTGGATTAAAGAAGCCTAAACTTAAAGAAATAAAACCCGATATTAATTCCTTAAAACTTATTCCAATGTTTGCTAAAAAAATTATAGAGGGAGGAGATAATAATTTACTATCTTTTTGTATAAAAAAAATTGAGGAGATTGGGTTTAAAATAACAAATATAAAAGATATTTTACCTGAATTATTTCTTGGTAAAGGCGTATTCACAAAAATATCACCAAAAAAAGATATGATTAAAGATATAAGAAAAGGACAAAAAATATTAGAACAAATCTCAAAATTTGATATTGGACAATCTATTATAGTTCAAAAAGGAAATGTTGTAGGTATTGAAGGTGTTCAAGGGACCGATTTTCTCATTAAAAATTCAAAAAACTATCTTGTAAACGACACAAATGCTATCTTATTAAAATCTACAAAAAAAAAACAGGATTTAAGAGTAGATCTTCCAACAGTTGGTATCAAAACAATGGAAAATTGTAAGAAAAGTAATATTTATGGCCTAGCTTTTTGTGCAAATAACACAATCTTTTTAGATGTTAAAAAGATAATCTCTTATTGTAATAAAAATAAACTTTTTTTAATTGGAGTTTAGTTGAGAATAGTAATTTTAGCAACTGAGGCATCTGGAGATTTCTTAGGATCTGAATTAATTAAAGCCATTAGAATAAAAAAAAAAAATGTTATTATTAAAGGAATAGGTGGTCCTTTGATGATAAATTCTAATTTTAAATCATGGGTAAATATATCTAAATTTAATGCTATTGGTATATATGAGGTTTTAATTAGAATATCTAAATTTATTAAATTAATAAACTTCACTGAAAAAAAAATTAGAGAATTTCAACCAGATATTATTATTTCAATTGACTCTCCAAGCTTTAATTATAGATTACTAAAAAAATTAAGTGACCTAAAAAGGAAAAAAACTAAATTTTATCATTATGTTGCACCTACTGTTTGGGCTTGGAAATCTTATAGAGCAAAACTTTTCGCCAATCTTTATCACAAATTATTTGTTTTATTTGAATTTGAAAAAAAATATTTTATTAAACATAAATTAAAAACTCTAGTAGTTGGACATCAGGCCTTTTATAATATAAAATCTCCTCCAAAGAAAAAAAAAAAAATAATTTTTCTTTTGGGTTCAAGAACATCGGAAATTAAAAATAATATTAATGAATTTAGCTTATTAATTGAGAATACCATTTCTAATTTTAGTGATTTTAGCTTTTATATATTAACCTTTAAAGATCATTTAAATTTTTTTAAAGATATAAAAAGTAAGTTTAAAAATATTAAAATTGTTACTTACACAAATCAAAAGCAAAAGATAATGTCAGAATCTTTTTTTGCTGTTGCTGCTTCTGGAACGGTTACTTTAGAACTTGCAAAATTTAATACTCCTATGATTGTAGTATATAGAACTCATTTCATTACAAAGTTAATTATTAAACTGCTGGTTAAAGTAAAGTATGCGTGCTTGATAAATATCTATTTTGATAAACTAATTATACCAGAATTCTTATTTAATGATTTTAGTTATAAAAAAATATTACCAATATTTTCGGATTTTTTAGAAAATAAGTTGAAAAGGAATGAGCAAATAAAAAATTTAAAAGCTTTTTCTTCAAAAATGCTTATAAAAAACAAAAACCCAGCAGAAATCATTGTTAATTCAATTTTTTAATTATGGTTTCTATTACTTCCTATCATTAATATCAATGAAGTCTCTTTTTGCTTTGCCAGTATAAAGTTGTCTTGGTCTACTGATCTTGGACTTTTCCATTCCTATCATTTCTTTCCATTGGGAAATCCACCCAACAGTTCTAGCAACTGCAAAAATAACTGTAAACATGGATTCTGGAAGTCCAAGCGCTTTTAAAATTATACCTGAGTAAAAATCAACATTTGGATAAAGTTTTTTTTTAATAAAATAATCATCGCTAAGTGCTATTTCTTCAAGTTTGTTAGCTAGTTTAAGTAGTGGAATATTATTATTATCTATTTCATTTAATAATCTATGGCAATATTTTCTTAATACATTAGCTCTTGGGTCATAATTTTTATATACCCTATGTCCAAATCCCATAAGTCTAAACGAATCTTTTTTATCCTTAGCTTTTTTTATATATTTATTTATATTGTTTTCATTACCAATCAATCTTAGCATTTGAATAACAGATTCATTTGCACCACCATGAGCTGGCCCCCATAATGAAGCAACACCAGCTGCGACACAAGCAAATGGATTAGCTCCAGACGAACCTGCAATCTTTACTGTTGATGTGGATGCGTTTTGTTCGTGATCAGCATGTAAGATAAGTAATTTGTCAAGTGCATCAATTTTTGCCTTACTTGGACTATAGTCTCCACAGGGTGTTGAAAAAAGCATATGTAAAAAATTTTCACTATATGATAACTCATTCTTTGGATAAATAAATGGTTGACCAAGTGAGTATTTATATGCCATGGCTGCCATCGTAGGTAATTTGGCTAATAATCTTGTAACTGCTACCCATTTACCTTCGTTTGATGAAAAATCATATATTTTTTCAGGATAAAAAGAGGACAAAGCACCAACAATTCCAACAACTACTGCCATTGGATGAGAATCTCTTCTGAAACCGCTATAAAATCTAAGGATTTGCTCATGTAACATCGTATGATTTGTTAGCGTTTGAATAAATTTATCTTTTTCATTTTTATTAGGGAGGTCACCATTTAGTAACAAATAACAAACTTCTGGATAGTCTGAATTTTCAGCTAATTCTTCAATTTCATAACCCCTATGTAATAGGATACCTTTTTCTCCATCAATATAAGTAATTTCAGATGAACAACTTGCTGTTGACGTAAATCCAGGGTCATACACAAACATTCCAGTTTTTTCATAGAAAGATGTTAGATCAACCACATCAGGACCACATGAACCTTTAATAATATTAAAATTATATGTTTTATTATTGTCAGGATTTAATATTTTAATTTTTTTCATAAACTTTTAATCATTTTTATAAAATTTTGTTTACCAACAATAAAAATAAGGTCAGAAATAGACGGCCCGTTTACTTGCCCTAATATTAAGCATCTTATTGGTTGAGCAAAGTTTTTAAATCCAACACCTAGTTCAGAAATAGTCTCTTTTATCTGTTTTTCAATACTTTCCTGACTCCACTTATCAATATAATTAAAGTGGTTGAGTATTAAGTCTTTATTGTCTTTTAAGGGTAGCACTAATTCATTCTCTTCTATGTTAAGTTTTCTAGGACTAATATTAAAATTACTTATATTATTAAATATATCATATAAATTATTTGCACGATCTTTAAATAAATTAATTAAATGTATATTCTTTTCCTTAAATTTTTGATCTAAACTCTCAAAATCATAAACTTCTCTAATCAAGTTAAATAAAGTTTTATTATCTGTAATTTTTAAATAATAGTTATTTAAGAAGTCTAATTTTTTTTTATCATGTTTTGATGGTGACTTACCTATATTTTCAAGCGAAAATTTTTTTTTAATCTCTTCTATCGTAAAAATTTCTTTTTCACCGAAGGACCAACCTAACCTCATAAGATAATTATTTATTGCTTTAGACAAATATCCCTTTTTTTTATATTCTAAAATTGATGGTGCGTTATCCCTTTTTGATAACTTTTGATTATTTTCATTATGAATAAGTGATATGTGGGCAAAATTTGGTTTATATTCTAAAAAATCAAAAATGACTTTCTGACGAAAGGAATTTGTTAAATGGTCATCTCCCCTAATAATATCTGTTACCTTCATATCATAGTCATCTACTGCTGATGAAAGAAGAAAAGTTGGGCTTCCATCGCTTCTCAATAAAATATAATCGTCAATTTCTTCATATTTAACTTCAACAATTCCCTGAATCTTATCTTTAATTTTACAAATACCATTGATTGGTGATTTTAAACGTACTGAAAATGCTTGATCTTTTGGGTATTTATCAGCTGGAATATCCCTCCATTTACTTTGAAATTTTGTTTTTAATGATCTATTATTTTTAACATAGTTTTGATCATGAAAACATTTATAAGCTAAATTTTTTGATAAAAGTTGGTTTGCGATTTCAACATGCCGTTTATAATTATTACTTTGAAAAGTTACTGGTTCAGAAAAATCAATACCAAGCCACCTCAAACCATTAATTATACTGTCTATAGATTCTTTAGAAGATCTTTCTTTGTCACTATCTTCAATTCTTAAATAAAAACTTCCATCATTAGATTTAGCGTACAAATAATTAAATAGCGCTGTTCTTGCGCCACCTAAGTGTAGACTTCCAGACGGAGACGGAGCAAATCTTGTAATTGTAGGCATTAAAATTTAGAACTTTCGGATTAACCCAACTAATTTACCTTGGATTCTTACTCTTCCTTCACCAAAGATTCTAGTTTTGAAGTTCTTATTAGAAGGTTCAAGAGCAATTGAATTTTTAAATGATCTAAACTTTTTTAAAGTAACTTCATTTTCATCTATCAATGCCACAACAATATCACCTGTAATAGCAGTATTAGTTTTTTTTATTACAACAATATCTCCATCAAATATTCCATCATCAATCATCGAGTCTCCACATACTTCCAATGTAAAATGGTGATTCTTATTACTTACAAGATAATTTGGTACAGATATTTGCTCAAAACTATTTGTAATAGCCTCAATTGGATTGCCTGCTGCTATTCTTCCAAGAAATGGAAGAGATGTTTCGTCATTTTCTATTTTATTTTCAAAATTATTAATTGTTAGAGCTCTTGCCTTATGAGGCAACCTTTTGATATATTTTTTTTCTTCTAAACTCTTTAGTAATTTATGAATTCCAGACTTAGACTTAATATTGAGTTTATATCTCATTTCATCAAAGGTTGGGAATACCATTTTTTCTGAATAGTAGGATTTTAGATAATCAAGTAAATCTTTTTGTTTTACAGTTAACATATTCAAATGTTCTACATAAGTTCTACACTTTGTCAAGTTAAATATAATTTTCTGTTATATTATTAAATTCTAAAATCTTAACTTGTTCATTTTTTTTAATTGGATCGTCAAATGAATTTCTCATAATAATTCCATCTGATTTTGATAAAATATTCTGCATTGAACTATCTTGTGTATGAAATATTTCAAATTTATCGCCGATACGTTTTACCCGTTGAAAGGTAGTTAATCGTCCGTTTTTATTTAAAAAATTTTTACTTCTCAACATTTGATGATTGATTTTAACAATATCTGTTCCATAAAACTTATTTATATATATTGGAAAAAAGTTTAACATTGACATAAAACAAGATACTGGATTTCCTGGTAAACCAAGAAAAAATTTTTTATTATCAAACTTTCCAAATGTTGTTGGTTTTCCTGGTTTTATCAAAACCTTATCAAAAATAACTTTAATGTTAATTTTATCTAACGAGTTTTTTACAATGTCATATTTACCTTCAGATATCCCACCAGTAGTAATCAAAATATCAAAATTTTTTAATTTGTTAATTTTATTTATAAGTTTTTTTGGATTGTCTTTGATGATATCGACACCAACCACTTCACCACCAAATTTCTTTGATAGAAACTTTACTACAAGATGATTAGTTGGTACGATTAAATTTTTTTTTAAAAGTTCATCACCAGTTGATACTATAAAAATTCTTGGTTTTTGAATGACTTTTATCTTGTCTATTCTCAAGGATTTAGCCAATACTAATTTTCTTAGTGACATAACAGAGCCTGATTTAAATATAAGGTCATTTTTTTTAATATCAGACCCTTTCATTCTAACATAATCTTGATCAGGGATTTTATTTATCTTTATTTTTTTATTCTGAGAGTATTCATAATTTTCTTTTGGAATTATAATTTTACTTCCTTTCGGTAATGGTGCACCCGTGAAAATTAACAAACATTCATTATCTTTAAAATCAGGTGCACTTTTATCCCCCGATTTTGATTCTCCTACTACTTCATATTGTTTGTTTTTTAACAAAGATTTTTTATTAACCACAATTCCATCCATTGCTGAGAGATTTGTAAATGGCATATAGTAGTTTGAACGGTAGTCCTTTGAGATTATTCGTTCACAAGATTGTTCGATTTCTATTATCTGATTTTTCTTACTAGTTCGAATATTATTTTTTATATGATTACATGCCTCATCAAACGTTATCATTTTTAAACTCACCAGATTTTCCACCACTTTTGTATCGAAGCTTTAAATCATTTATAATAATTGCCTTATCAATTGCCTTACACATATCATAAATAGTAAGACTTGCAATAGCAGAGGCTATCAGTGCTTCAATTTCAACTCCAGTTTTACCATTACTTTTAACTTTGACATGAACAAGAATTATTGACTTTTTTTTATTTATCTCAAAATCGATACTTATAGTGTTAAGATCGATATTATGACAAAGTGGAATCAATTCTGATGTTTTTTTAGCAGCAAGAATGCCAGCACATCGTGCTGTATTGAAAATTTCACCTTTTTCACTTCCAAGCTCAATGATTTTTTTAAAAGAATTTTTTTTAAACTTAATTTCATTTGTAGCCTCTGCAATTCTTGAGGTAATTTTCTTTGAAGATATATCTACCATATTTATTTTTTTATTCTTAAGGTGTGAAAATTTCATTTGTTTATTAAATACTTTGTTTCTTTATATATATTCTTTGATTTCATTAAACTCTCACCAACTAAAAAAGCATCTGCACCAAAATTTGAGTACTCTTTAATTTCTTCATTGCTTGAGATTCCACTTTCACAAATTTTAATAATATTGTCTGGAATTTTTGGGGACAGTTTTTTGAAAGTCCTGAGATCAATTTTTAAAGTTTTTAAATTTCTATTATTAATACCTATACACTCAACATCAAGTTTTAAAGCTTTATGTAGTTCCTTTTCATTATGAACCTCAGTAATAACGCTCATTCCAAGTTTTTTCGCAATCATGTAAAAAGATTTTAATTTATCGTCATCCAAAGCAGCAACTATTAGAAGTACACAATCAGCTTCATTATTAAAACTTTCATATATTTGCCATTCGTCAATTATAAAATCCTTTCTGAGAATAGGAATCTTCACAGAATTCTTTACTTTTTTTAGGATCCCCAAACTCCCGTCAAAAAAATTTTTTTCTGTTAAGACAGATATACATCTTGCACCTGCTTTTTCATACTGTTTAGCGATAAATTCAGGGTCAAAATCATCTCTAATAACACCTTTACTTGGTGAAGATTTTTTTATTTCAGTAATCAAATTAAAATTTTTATGATTTTTCTTTCTAATATCTTTAAAAAAATTTCTTACGGAGGTTTTTCTTGCCATTTTTTTATTAAGTTTTTTTAAAATATTTATTTCTTTTTGCTTTTCAAGACATATTTTTTTTAAAATATCCATAGCTAACCTTTTATTAAGGCGTTTAATTTTTTAATAACTACTCCATTATTAATATTATAATTAACCATTTCAATTCCTTCATGAATATTTTTTGCTTTATCAGAAATTAAGAGTCCAGCAGCTGAGTTAAGTACTACATTATCTCTTATCGGGCTTGTTTCACCTTCAAATACCTTTTTCATTAAAAATGCATTTTCATTTGCATTTCCTCCTCTAAGATCATCTTCTGAGCATTTTTTAAAACCAAATTTTAAAGGGTCAAGAATTTTAACTTTGGATATACCTTTTTTGGTTACTTCAATAAATTTATTTTTTGATAGCGTTGTCAATTCATCATATCCATTAGTATTGTAAACAACCCATGCTTTTTTTACTTTTAGATCTTTCAAACATTTTGAATGAGTTTTAAGATTCTTTTCATCACTTACACCAATTATCTGGAATGAAGGGTTTGTTGGATTTAATAAAGGACCAAGTAAGTTAAAGATTGTTCTAAAAAATAGTGATTTTCTAATTTGAGAAACTTCTGCTAAAATCGGGTGAAAAAATGGTGCAAATAAAAAACAAATGCCATGTTTTTCAAAGAAACGTTGAACTTTTAATGGATTATCAAAAAGTTTGATTCCTAATGATTCTAAAACATCAAAACTTCCTGACTTCGATGTAACAGATCTATTTCCATGTTTTACAATTTTAACATCAAACGATGAAAGAACTATTGATGTGGCTGTAGAAAAATTAAAACTATTTTTATTATCACCTCCAGTTCCACAGGTATCCATGATATCACCATTAATACATATTTTAGCCGCTTTGTTTTTTAAATAATAAACAAAGGATTTAATCTCCTCATACGACTCTCCTTTAACAAATAAAAGAGTAAGGATACTTGATAAACAAATATCATCTATTTCTTTTTTAAAAATTTTTTTTACTAACAAATCACTTTCAAAGTGATTTAAATCCATTGATTTAATTAATTTTCGTAATATAGAATTGATTTTTTTTGACATTCTTTATTATATTATTAGATATAAGAACTATACACAATTTATGAAATTTTTTACAATTTTGTGACCATATTCAGTTGCGATACTCTCTGGATGAAATTGCACACCATAAAATGGAAGTCTAACATGTTGAATACCCATAATCACTCCATCTTCAGTTTTTGCAGTTATATTTAGATTTTTAGATATTGATTTTTTATCTATTATAAGAGAATGATACCTTGTTGCTTTAAAAGGGCTTTTAAGATCATTAAATAAACCTAAATTATTATGATGAATTAAACTTACTTTACCATGAACAGGTTTTCCACTTTGTATTATTTTAGAATTAAAAGCTTGGGCAATTGCTTGATGACCTAAACAAACTCCAAGTGTAGGTATTGGACTTTTAAGTTCCGAGTTTTTTTTAATTAATTCAAGGCATATTCCAGCATTATTTGGACTACTTGGGCCTGGAGAAATTACAAAATATTTTGGATTCTCTCTAATTAAGAAATCTGAGTTTATTTCATCATTTCTATAAACTTTAACTTTTTCACCCATTTCTTGGAAGTAATGTACAAGATTGTAAGTAAAACTATCGTAATTATCTATTAGTATTATCATCTATTCAAATTTTTTTGCATATTGTGTTGCTGCTAATAATGCTAATGCTTTATTCTCAGTTTCTTTATATTCGTTTTTAACGTTACTATCAGCAACAATACCGGCACCTGCTTGAACATAAATATTTTTTTCTTTTATTAAAGCAGTTCGTAAAGCTATACAAGTATCAATATTTCCATTTGCAGAAATATAACCTACTGAACCTGCATATACATTTCTTCTGTTTTTCTCTAATTCTTCAATTATTTCAATTGCTCTTATCTTGGGAGCTCCTGTAACTGTCCCAGCTGGAAAACCACTAAATAAAACATCAGTACTATTTTTACCTTTCATTAATTTTCCAACTATATTAGATACTATGTGCATAACATGCGAAAAAAATTCAACATACATTTTGTCTGTGACTTTTACTGTCCCTGCTTGTGATACTCTACTGATATCATTTCTTCCTAAATCTAAAAGCATAAGATGTTCTGACAACTCTTTAGGGTCATTGATTAACTCATTTTTTAATTTTTCATCTTCATTTTTATTTTTACCTCTTTTCCTTGTTCCAGCAATTGGTCGAATTGTTACGTCCTTACCTTCAAGCTTGACTAAAATTTCAGGACTTGAGCCAACAATTGAAAAGTTTTTGAAATCCATAAAAAATAAATAAGGTGATGGATTTAGATATCTTAATGATCTATAGATAGATATTGGTGAGACATTAATTTTTTTTTTGAAAACCCGAGATAAAACAACTTGAAATATTTCTCCTTCATAAATGTATTTTTTTGCTTTATTTACCATTACCCTAAATTCTTCATAGGTAGTACAAGATTTTACATTTTCAAAAATATTTGAACTTTTATTTATTTTTTTTTCGACGAAATATTTCTTTTTAATTGGTTGGCATATAGTTTTTTTAATATCATAAATTGCCTTTTTTACTTTTTTAAATTTATTTGATGCGTTATTTTTTTTATCTTTTGTTACAAGTTGAGAAATCATAATCTTGTCGTTTACATTATCAAAAACTAATGTTATTGATGGTCTTAAAAAGATTGAGTCAGGTAAATTTAATGAATTTTTTTTGTTAAGTTCTACATTTTCGAAAAACTTTATCATTTCATAACCCATATACCCAAAAATACCTGATGAAATTGAGGGAAGTTGCTCTGGTAATTTAATTTTGTTATTTTTTATAAAACTTGACAAACTTTGTAGGGGTTCTTTTTTATCAATTGCTTGTTTTTTTGATCTTACCAGATTAGTGATTAAACATTTATTATTTTTACACTCCCAAATAAGGTCTGGTCTTATTCCTATAACAGAGAATCTTCCTTTTTGGCTTCCTTTCTCAACAGACTCGAATAAAAAAACGTACTTCTCTTTTTGAAGTTGAATAAGGATTGAAACTGGTGTGTGGATATCTGCAGAGAATGAGTGAAATAGAATTTGAGTCTTTCCTGAAAGATAGTTTTTCTCAAATAACTTTAAGTCAGGTTCTTCGATGTTCATTTTAATTTAATTGGTCAATTACATCATCATTAATTGTAATTTTATATTTTTTCCTTAATGCTTCGGAAAATTGGGCTAGTAAATCTATTGTCAAATCATCTTTTAGTTTTGTTTCAAACTCCTTAAGCTCTGACTTATCATTTACTAAATCATTTTTTATTTCTGCAGTTTGAGCAATAATGATTTCTGTTTGTCCCCTTTTAACGTAGTTAACATCTTTAATTTTTGATTCAAATATTTTACTTATGAGTTGAATTGGAAGAACACTACTATCTGGCAATATCCTTGAAAAAGGTTGTACCCCTTTTATTTCTAAATTTAGCCTTTTTGCTTTATCAGTAAATGATATTTTTTTTGATTCAACTTCTTCTTTAATTTTACTGGCCTTTTTTAGCGCTTTTTCAGTTTGCTTATTTAAGCTAATTCTTTCTAAAATTTTATTTTTTGATTCCTCAAAACTCAACTGTTTGGGAGGGATAATTTCTGTAACTAAACTTATTGCTAAACCTTCGTCACCATCTGTATCTATTATATTACCCTCTTCATTAAGTTTTTGATTGAAAATTGTTCTTAATATTCTTTCATCTTTAAACTTTCCTTTTTTTTTATCTTCAAACTCACCATTTCTTTTAATTAAATTACTTTTCAATATTTTTACCTCAAGAATTTTTGAAATTTCATCAAAAGTACTTCCTGATGCCAAGAGATCTTCAAGTTCGTCTTGAAGGTCATAAACTGCATCTTTACCTTTTTCAAAAAGAATTTCGTTTCTAAACTTATCTTTTACTTCTTCAAACTTCACTTCTTTTCTTTCTTTAATTTTAGAAACATAAATGATGTGCCATCCAAAACCACTTTGAAGAGGTGGAGAAATTTCACCTTCCTTAAGATTAAAAATATCATCAACAATTTCTTCAGGAAGTTCACTTTTAGTATTCCATCCTAAATTAATATCCTCATTAACTAAACCTAGATCTTTTTTTGCAATAGCCTCAAAATTCTTGGGATTGATCTTATTTGATATACTTTTAGCTTTCTGATCATTATCAACTAAAACTTGATATAAGAATCTTTCTTCTGGCTCTATCAGAGCTTCTTTTCTCTCTTCATATAGTAGTTCTACTTCATCACTAGTAACTGTAGATTTTTTTGCGTATTCCTTTGCATCCAATAATAGTGTTTCTGCATTTCTCAGTTCCTCTGACATAAAATCAGCTTTATTGGCATTATAAAATTCTATTAGTTCTTGATCATCAAATTTGCTAACTTTTTCGTCTTTTATATTAAGGACAAAATAATCAACCGATCTCTCTTGAAGGTTGTACTCTCCTAATTTATTTAACATGATTTGAGGAATTGTTAGACTTGAACGAATTGTTTCAACCATTTGCTCTCTAGCAAGATCTTGTCTAGTCCCTTCAACATATGTATCCTCTGAATAACCAGACTCAGAAATCAATTGTCTAAATTGAAGCTCACTAAATTGTCCTAGATCATCTTTGAAAGCATCATCCTTAAGGATCTTATCTCTAACATTTATATCGCTTACTGATAAACCAAGTTCTAGAGCTTCATTATTAAATAGTGCTCTATTTACCAAGGAACTTAAAGCCCTATCTACATACCCAAATTCTCTAGATTTTTGAATATCTAGTGACGAGCCTAAAAGTTTTCTTATTTCCTCAGTTTGTCTAGAATATAACGAATAAAACTCTTTAGCTGAAATATCTAATTTTCCAACTGTAGCAACTGTAGATTGTTTTTTCCCAACACCAACCAAATCTTCAGTTCCCCACATACCAAAACTGATAATAAGTATTGTTAATAGACTACCAAAAATAATTTTAAGTATTGAGTTTTTTGAACTGTTTCTTAAAGTTGTAAGCATAATAAATTTTTATTTATAAATTTTATGACACACAATACATTAATTGTTTCAAATTGGAAGATGAATTTTAACTTTATTCAAGCCAAAAATCTAGTTACTAATTTAAAAAAAATTAAATATAATAAATTAAAATTATCAAATGTTATTTGCCCTCAATTTTTATTACTTCCAACTTTAAACGAAGTATTACATAAAAGTGATTTAATTTTAGGAGCTCAGGATTTACACTTTGATATAAATGGAGCTTATACTGGGGATACAAGTATTGAGTTGATAAAAGATTATAATTGTAAATATTCAATTGTTGGTCACTCAGAAAGAAGAGCTTTACACAATGAAAGTAACATAATGATAAAAAAAAAAGTTAAGTTATGTTTGGATAATTTTATTATTCCTATTTTATGTGTTGGGGAATCCATTGAACAAAGAAAAAAAAATACTTATAAGGATTTTATATTAAAACAATTAACAGAATGTATTCAAAAGATTAAGTGTCCAGAATTAGTTATTGCTTATGAGCCTATTTGGTCTATTGGAACTGGAATAATTCCAAAAGTTGAAGATATTATTGAAGTATCTGAATTAATTTTTTCTTTTTTAAAAAAAGAAAAAATTGATAAATTTCAAATTCTATATGGAGGTTCTGTAAATTCATCAAATTTCAGAGAAATTAATTCGATAGACAAAATTAATGGTGCTTTGATTGGTGGAGCAAGCTTAAAAATTGATGAAATGAAGAAAATTCTCACAAGTTGTTGATTTTTTAATTTTTTTTAATATTGTAAGTTTATGTTGGCTATAGTTTTATCCATCCATGTATTGATTTGTATTTTCCTGATCGTTTTTATATTACTTCAAAAATCAGAGGGCGGGGGCTTAGGAATTGGACAATCAAACAGTGGTGGTTTAGGTGACTTTTTATCTACAAGAAGTACATCCAATATTTTAACCAAAACAACCTCATTTCTTGCTGTTTGCTTTTTTCTTACAAGTTTTTCTCTGGTTATAATAGCTAATAAGAATTATAATAAAGAATCTATAATTGACTCAGATGATGATTCTATCATTGATAGACTTGATTTGATTCCTGAAGAGTTTGATGTTGAAAAACAAGAAGATAACATTAACGTTCCTGTTGATTAAAAAGCCAACAGCTAGTACTTGCAAAATATGACAAAGTTTATCTTTATCACGGGTGGTGTTGTTTCATCGCTTGGAAAAGGTATAGTTTCCTCATCAATCGCTTCATTACTATCACTTTCAAATTTCAAAGTTCGTGTTAGAAAACTTGATCCATATTTAAACATTGATCCAGGAACTATGAATCCATCACAACACGGAGAAGTTTTTGTTACAGATGATGGGGCCGAAACTGATATGGACCTTGGACATTATGAAAGATTTACTGGTATTATAGCTAAAAAAAATGACAACATAACGACAGGAAAAATATATTCAGAAGTTTTAAAAAAAGAGAGAAAAGGTGATTATCTTGGATCAACGGTACAAGTAATTCCTCATGTAACAGATGAAATAAAGAGTTTTATAAAAAGAGATCTTAAAAAAGAGGATTATGTAATTTGTGAGATTGGAGGAACTGTTGGTGATATTGAAAGCCTTCCATTTCTTGAAGCTATAAGACAATTGAGAAATGAACTAGGAAAGAAAGCTACTTATTTCATTCATTTAACATTAGTTCCTTACCTATCTGCCTCAAATGAATTTAAAACAAAGCCAACCCAACATTCAGTGAAAGAATTGTTAGGTTTAGGTATTCAGCCAGACCTATTACTATGTAGAACAGAAAAAGCTTTTGGCGATGAAGCTAGAAAAAAAATATCACAATTTTGTAATTTATTATTTGATTCGGTGATAATGGTTGAAAATGCAAATATTATTTATGAAGTTCCAGTTAAATTGAACTCTCAAGGGATATTAAAACAACTTTATAATCACTTTGGTGTTAAAAAAATCCCCAAATTAAATCAAAAACCGTGGAAATTATTTATTAACAAATTTAATAATTTAAAAAAAGAGGTTGATGTAACAATAGTTGGTAAGTACACTAATTTATCTGAATCATATAAATCACTAAATGAAGCACTATTTCATAGTGGTATTAAAAATAACATAAAAGTTAATGTCAAATGGTTAGATTCTAGACTTTTTGAAGATTATAGCAAATCAAAGAAAATTCTTTCAAATACAAATGGAATTCTTGTTCCTGGTGGATTTGGTAAAGATGGAAGTATTGGTAAAGAATACGCAATAAGAGTT
Organism: uncultured Alphaproteobacteria bacterium; assembly: GCA_902595755.1. GTDB lineage: Bacteria > Pseudomonadota > Alphaproteobacteria > Methylaequorales > Methylaequoraceae > TMED13. The sequence goes on from CACJRF010000005.1 coordinate 48,860, forward strand.
GCTAGAAAAATGAAAATTCCGTTCTTAGGTATCTGTTTTGGTATGCAACTAAGTATCCTAGAGTCTGTGAAATCCCTGAAAGGTTTTGAAAAAGCATCATCCACTGAGTTTGGAAATACCACTCTACCAATTATTTCTATGCTTCACGAATGGACAAAAGATAAAGAAATTTTAAAACATGATAAACAAAATCTTGGAGGAAGTATGAGGCTTGGAGCGTATGTGTCGAAATTAAAAAAAAACTCCAAAATTTTTCAAATTTATAGAAAATATGAAATCAAAGAAAGACATAGACACAGATATGAAGTAAATTATAATTTTATTGATATTATTGAAAAAAGTGGAATTTCGGTGACAGGTTTTTCTCCGGATGGTAAATTAGTCGAAATAGTTGAAAGAATTGATCATCCATGGTTTATAGGTGTGCAGTTTCATCCTGAACTAAAATCTACACCTTTTAATCCACATCCAATTTTTAACTCTTTTATCGACGCTTTAATAAAGTTTAAGAATGAAAAAAATTAAAATTACTAAAGACTTCTCGTTTTCAAACGATTCAGATATAAAATTTATTTTAGGACCATGTCAAATAGAAAGTCTATCTCATGCGTTTGATATATGTGAAGAAATAACAAACCTTTCAAAAAAACTAAATTTTAAATTCATTTATAAAAGTTCTTTTGATAAAGCAAATAGAAGTAGTCATAAGAGTAAGAGGGGTGTTGGAATAAAAAGGGGGCTGAAAATTTTATCAAAAGTAAAAGAAAAATATAATTGTCCTGTTATTTCAGATGTACATGAAATTAGTCAAATTAAAGAAGCTAAAAAGGTTCTTGATATTATCCAAATTCCTGCTTTTTTATCTAGACAAACCGATCTTTTAGTTGAGGCTGGTAAATCTGGGGTGCCAGTAAATGTAAAAAAGGGACAGTTTCTTGCTCCATGGGATATGAAAAATGTAATTAGAAAGGTTCATTCCTCTGGCAATAACAAAATTCTTATTACTGAAAGAGGTACAAGTTTTGGGTATAATAATTTAGTATCTGACATGCGTTCAATAAAAATAATTAAAGAATTTGGATATCCAATTATATTTGATGCAACTCATTCCGTTCAACTTCCTGGAGGGATGGGAAATAAATCTGGTGGTCAATCCGAATTTGTAGATACTTTAGCTACTGCATCAACAACAGTAGGAATAAGTGGAATTTTCATTGAAACTCATGAAAATCCTAAAAAGGCCCCATCAGACGGACCTAATATGATTGCTCTTAAAGATTTAGGAAATTTAATTCACAAAATTATACTTTATGATAATTTAACTAAAAGTAAGGTTTTAAAAAATGTCAGAAATTTCTAGTATTTTCGCACGGGAAATAGTTGATAGTAGGGGTGTTCCTACTGTTGAAGTTCAGATTAAACTTTCAACAATGGAGTCTGCTGTTGCGTCAGTTCCATCTGGAGCATCAACTGGTTCTTATGAAGCGTTTGAACTCAGAGATAACAATAATAAAAAGTTTTTCTCTAAGGGTGTTCAGAATGCAGTAAATAATGTTAATACAGAAATAAGAGAAACCATTTTAGGTTTTGATTCGACTAATCAAAAAGAGATTGATAATGCGCTGATTGAGCTCGATGGAACTAAAAATAAATCTAGACTAGGAGCAAATGCAATCTTAGCAACATCACTGGCCTGCGCAAGAGTATCTGCAAAATATCAAAAGTTACCTCTTTATAAATATATAGGGGGTATTCAAAATTACTTACCCACTCCTATGATGAATATAGTAAATGGTGGATGTCATGCAAATAATAGATTAGATTTCCAAGAATTTATGATTATTCCACTTGGTTTTAAAACTTTTAAAGATTCATTAAGATGCGGATGCGAGGTGTTTAACGAACTTAAAAGTATTTTATCTAGTAAAAGTTTTTCAACTTCTGTTGGTGATGAAGGTGGTTTTGCACCAGATATAAAATCAAATAATGAATGTTTAGATTTAATATTAAAAGCAATTAATAAAGCTGGATACAAAGAGGGTAAAGATGTATATATTGGATTGGATGTTGCATCATCTGAATTTTATGAAAATAAAAAGTATAAACTTGAAGGTGAAAATTTAGAACTAACTTCAGAAAGCCTTATTAAATATTACGAAAATTTAATAAATAATTATCCAATAATCTCTATCGAAGATGCATTGGATGAAGGTGATTGGGAAGGATGGACAAACTTAACAAATGCTATTGGTAACAAATGTCAATTAGTTGGAGATGATTTGTTTGTGACTTCTGATAAAAGACTTCAGTTTGGAATAGATAAAAAAGCTGGGAATTCTATTCTTATTAAATTAAATCAAATCGGAACTTTATCTGAAACAATGGATACAATTAATTTGGCAAAAAAAAATAATTATAATACGATTATATCTCATAGATCTGGAGAAACAGAGGACACCTTTATTGCAGATCTATCTGTTGGAGTTTCATCAGGCCAAATTAAAGCCGGATCCTTATCAAGATCAGAAAGAATTTGTAAATATAACCAATTATTAAGAATTGAAGATTCAAATGAATATATTCCATTCTCAGGAAACGTTCCATTTTCCAAATATATAAATGCTTAATAAAAAAAGATTTCTCCTCCCAATTTATTTAATTATTATGTGTTATTTATTTATAGAAATAATATTCAGTGAAAAGAGCATTTTTAAATTTGTTAATAATTCTGACCTAATAATAAAAAAATCAGATAATTTAAATAAAAAGAAACTTATTGAAAAAGAATTAAGTGACTTTTTGGAAAAATTTAAAAATAATAAAGAATCAAGAAAATTAATTGTTAAGGAGAAATTATTTTACAAAGAAAAAGATGAAAAAATAATAAGGTATAAAATTATTGACTGAGAATTTTAACACTTTCATGAATCAATGCCTTAACTGTACTGTTAATTATGCTAGCTCTACCTTTATTTTTAAATTTTTTTTCTATTATTTTAGATTTTGCACCGACACCCACTCCAATATATACAGTGCCGACTTCAATATTATCATTGGATAAGTTTTGACTAGCATACCCAGTACATGATAATCTCAACCTTTTTTTTGAGCAAGTGAACTTTTGTATTTTTTTTAGCATAATATTTGCCATTTCAGTGCTAACTATACCATACTTTTTTATTACCTTATCTGCATTTAAAAACCTACACTTAGAATCATTACTATAACAAACAATTGAAAAATCAAAAATTTCTGATGCACCTTCTTTTTTAACAAATGAATAAGCGACTTTCCCTCCAGTAAGAGATTCTGCGATACAAACTTTCATTTTTTTTTTTTTAAGAATACTTATTAATTTTTCTAGTTCATCAAAATTTTTCATAATAAATAAAAAAAAATGTTGCTATGATTAAGCCAGCCACTAAGTCATCTAATAAAACACCATAAGAATTCTTCATGTTATCAAAATAACTTACAGGAAATGGTTTGAAAATATCTAAAACTCTAAATCCAATAAACGCTAATATATAATCAAAAATTAGCTGATTGCAAAATACTAATGCAGTAGCTTGACCAATAAATTCATCAATAACAATAAATTTAGGATCTTTATTTTTTTCATATTTAATAATTTTTGAAATTATTATTAATGATATAAAAAAAATAATTAATATTAATAATAAAAAATAGTTTATTCCAAAATTTTCTTTGAAAAACCAAATGGGAAATAGAATGATAAATGATGCAATTGTTCCTGGAAATAATGGGATATATCCTATCCCAAATCCTGAACATATAAATTTATAGATTTTACGACTCATTTCTAGAAACTGTTATAACTGCATGGCATGCGATACCTTCTTCTCTTCCTAAAAAGCCAAGTTTTTCTGTTGTTGTAGCTTTAACATTAACATCTTGAGGTTCAATATTGAGTAGTGAAGAGATATTTTTTTTAAATTTAATTTTATATTTTGAAATTTTTGGTTTTTCGCAGATTAAAGTTATATCTATATTATTAATTTTATACCCATTTTCATCCATCAATTTTTTAGAGTATAAAAGGAAAATTTCTGAACTTTTATTTTTCCATTTTAAATCAGAAGGTGGAAAGTGTTCACCTATATCACCCTTTCCAATTGCTCCAAGTATTGCATCAGTTAATGCATGTAATCCTACATCTGCATCAGAATGACCTTTAAGTTTTTTATTGAATTGCATTTTTATACCAAAAAGTTTAATTGAATCACCATCTTCAAACTCATGAACATCAAATCCACTACCTACTTTAGTGACTTGGTTATTTTTTCCTCCATCTATCATATTTGCCAGTTGTAAGTCATCTTTAGTTGTAATTTTAAAATTAACAGATTCACCCGCTATTTGATCAATTTTTATACCATCTTTTGATAAAATTATTGAATCATCTGTAAAATTTTTATTTTTATACTTTATGTGTGCATTTAAAATTTTATCAAATTTAAATGCTTGTGGAGTTTGAATCTTCTTTATATCTTCTCTTTTTATATCCTCATAAGTATTATTTTTAATCTTTCGTAATGAGTCGTTAACGTTAATAATAGGGATTACACAATCAAGTTTCTGTATTTTTTCTACAATATTTCTTATTAAAGAAATTCTTATTAAAGGCCTTGCAGCGTCATGGATCAAAACATTTTTTATATGGTACTTTTTACCCTCAATCAATCCATTTAATACAGAATTCTGGCGTGTTTTACCCCCAATAACTATTTTAACAGATTTATTTTTTAAAACTTCTTTTGTTAGATCTAGAAATTCTAAACTTGTTACAACTATAATTTTTGTAAATAAATTTGATTGTATAAATTTTTCAACAGATATTTCTAAAATATATTTATCATTTATTTTAAAAAATTGCTTTGGAAGCTTTCTGTCAAATCTCTTACCTAAACCTCCACTTAGAATTATTGCCAAATTATTTTGCGACATATCACTTTGTAGTATAAAAAGAGTAATGAATTATTTATTTTTAGAGCTTATTACTCTTTTTTCTTTTTTATTATTTACACTAATTTCCTTTGATCATATAGAAAAAAAAGTAAATTTGAGAAAAATGACTTATTTTTTAAGTTTTTTTCTCTTAGGAATAATAAACTTTTACCAATATTTTGTTTATCACAATTCTCAAAGTAATTATTTATCAGAAATAATTTCCTTATTAATAATAATAATAATCTTAATATTTTTCTTTTTTTCAATATTTTCCTTTCAATTTTTAAGAGTCAGAGTGTTATTTATACCTTTTTTTTTAGTATTATTAATATTTAGAATTATAAGTCAAAACGTTCATTTAGACGATTCATCAAATACATTACAGCTCAATGATAATATATTAATCATTCATGTCATAAGTTCCTTAATATCTTATTCATTTCTTACCATTAGTGCTGTGACTGCATTTTGTATATTTATACAAACCTATTATTTAAAAAAAATTAGCGTTAAGAATAGATTTATTTCTGCATTACCCTCAATAAATGAAAGTGAACTAATTACAATAATGTTGTTAAATTTAACTGTTTTACTTTTAACGATATCTTTGATCTCTGGTTTCTTTTATTTTAAATTAGATGCTTACAGCCAGAATTTTTTTTTAAATAACAAAATATTGATTAGTCTAATAGCGTTGTTATTAATTATAAGTATTCTAACCATCAAAAAATTTGTTGGTCTGGCAGGACAAACAATTTTCAAGTTAATAATATTATCTTATTTTCTTATCAATTTTTCATACTTTGGTATAAAGTTTCTGTAATAAAAATGAAAATAAGTAATTTAAAAATAAATTCGAATTTTTTCTTAGCCCCTATGTCTGGAATTAGTGATTTCCCATATAGGGAAGTTGTAAAAGAATTTAAACCTGGTCTAGTGTTTTCAGAAATGATTGCAAGCCGAGCTTTAATTGAAAAAAATAAAAAGACTCTTAAGATGATCAAAAAGGATACAAATGAAATTTCTGCGACACAAATTGCTGGTTGTGATCCTGATATAATGGGAGAGGCAGCAAAAATATGTGAGGATAATGGCTCAGATTTAGTAGATATTAATATGGGATGTCCAGTAAAAAAAGTAGTAAATGGTTACGCAGGTTCTGCATTAATGAAAAATGAGGATTTGGCTTTAAAAATTATAAAAAAAGTAGTCAATTCTGTTAATATTCCAGTAACCTTGAAAATGAGAAAAGGTTGGGATGATGAATCACTCAATGCACCTTTTCTAGCCTTAAGGGCACAGGAATTAGGAATAAAAATGATAACTATTCATGGTAGAACTAGATGTCAAATGTTCAAAGGTAAATCCGACTGGAAATTTGTCTCAAAGGTCAAATCTGCCACTGATATACCAGTTTTAGTTAATGGAGATATAAAAGACTTTGATGACTATACTAAATCTATAAGTCTATCCAACGCAGATGGTGTAATGATAGGTCGTGGAACTTATGGCAAACCTTGGATTTTTGAAGAAATAAGAAATGCAATCGTTGGAAAAAAACACACCATTTCATCGAAAAAAAAAAAAGAAATTATTTTAAAACATTTAGATTTAAATCTTGATCATTATGGAATTAAAATAGGGTTAAAAAACTTTAGAAAACATTTAGGATGGTATTCAAAATCAATTCAAAACTCTAATGAGTTTAGATTTAAAGTAAATACGTGTAATGAATTAAAGAATGTAAAAAAAATGATAAATGATTTTTTTTAGTATCTAAAAATGTCTGAAAAAATAAATGAAACATACTTTAAGAATTTATTTGAATTTTTTTCAGAACCCTTGATAATTATCAACAAATTTGACCTCAAAGTACTTTATTGTAATTCAGAATTTCAAAATTTAATAAGTATAAGTTCAAAATATATTCTTAACAATTCTTTAGAGGATATTTTCTCATTTGATATGTTTTTTTTGAGTAATATTAAAGAAATTTTAAATAAACAGAATAGTTTTATAATTAAGGACAGGATTAAATTAAAAGATTCTGAATATGAGGTTAAATGCATTTTTGATGATATACACCAAAAACTCATGACTTTATTTTTTCTTAGAGTTCCAAATGAAAATAAAATTAATTTAGTAGATAAAAATATTACATTCTTAAATCATTCTTTAGCGATTCTAGGACATGAAATTAGTAATCCAATTACAACAATAAAAATAGCAACAGATTTAATAAAAAAGGAAAAGAAATTAAATGACTTTGAACTTCTTGATATTATTAAAAAAGAGGCGGATAGGATTATTAATATTTTTGATAATTTTCAAGTTTTCAATAATAAAGTTGAAAACAAACAAAAAGAAAATATTCATGAAATTATAAGATATTCTCTAATAAAATTTAGTGACACAAAACGAAATTTAGAAATCATAGAGCTTTTTGATCCTTCTTTACCTTTTTTAAATGTAAATAGAGATTCCTTAATTCAAGTTTTTGATAATATATTAAAGAATTGTTATGAATCATCAAGTTTCACTTCCTCTTCTTTTATAAAAATAATTACTAGTTTTAAAGAAGGGGAAAGCGTCAAAATTCCAAATATCATTGAGAAAAAAAAGAATAATTATTTGAATATTAAAATAATAGATAACGGTAAAGGAATAAATGAAGAAATTAAAGATAAACTTTTTTTCCCTTTTTATACAACCAAAAAAAAGGGTTCAGGAATAGGATTGTTTATAGTAAAAAAAATAATTAATGACCACCAAGGAAATATAAGTATAAAATCAAAAAATGGTCTTACTGAAGTTGTAATCAATTTGCCAATTTAAGGATATAATGAATAAAAAGATATTAATAGTAGATGACGACTTTTCTTTAAGAACAGTAATGTTAAAGGCTCTTAGTTCAAAATCCGTTGATGTTAAAAGTGTTTCTTCAGTTTCTGAGGCATGGGTCCTTATATTAAAAGAAACTTTTGACTTGATTATTTGTGATGTTGTTTTACCTGATGGTGACGGTCTTGAACTTGTTAAAAAAATAAAAGAAAAAAAAGAAAGTCAAAAAATAATTATTATTTCTGCACAAAATAATATAATTACAGCTATTAAAGCTGATGAATTAAAAGTTTTTGAATATCTTCCAAAACCAATTGATTTAAATGATCTTGTTATTTCGGTAAATCAGTCGCTTAAAGACAAAAGTTTTGATAAAAAATTTGACGTTGATTTTGATGCTAATAAAAAATTACCTATGATTGGAAGTTCCTCTGTGATGCAAAATGTGTATAAAAATATCGCAAAAACAACAAAAACAAATTTTTCTGTACTAATAACAGGGGAGTCTGGAACAGGGAAAGAAATTGTGGCTAAAACAATTCATAGTTTTAGTGCACGTTCAGATTCTCCATTTATTGTTATAAATATGGCATCTTTACCAAAAAATTTAATAGAAAGTGAATTATTTGGATATGAAAAAGGTGCTTTTACGGGAGCAGAAAAGCGAACGCTTGGTTTTTTTGAAAAAGCCTCTGGAGGTACATTATTTTTGGATGAGATAGGTGATATGCCATTTGATATTCAAGCAAGATTACTAAGAGTTCTTCAATTTGGTGAATTTTCAAGAGTAGGTGGGAGAGAACAAATTAAAATTGATGTCAGAATTATTTCAGCAACAAATAAAAATCTTATAAATTCAATTAATCAAGGGGAATTTAGAGAGGATTTATATTATAGGCTAAATGTAATTAATATTGATTTACCAGCTTTAAGATTAAGAGAAGATGATGTTTTATCTCTCGGCAATCATTTTCTTTCAAAATATTCAAAAAATTCTAAAAATTTTGATGAAAGTGGGATTAATGCAATTAAGAATTATGATTGGCCAGGTAACATTCGTGAGTTAGAAAATTTTATAAAAAAAGTAAGCGTTTTATCTTCAGACAACATTATAGATGGTTACACTGTAGAAAACTATTTGAGTTACAGTTCTTATGATCAAAATAATTTAAACCCAAAAAAGAAAAATAAAAAACAAAGTCTTAAAAATTATTTAGATGATTTTTTTGAAGAGTTTTTTAATTCGTTGGGAGATAATGAAGAAAATTTAAATTTACATGAAAAATTTCTAAATGAGTTCGAAAAGCCTATTATAATTAAAACCTTAAAATATTGTAATGGAAATCAAATAAAAGCTTCAAAAATGCTTGGTCTTAACAGAAATACATTAAGATCAAAAATGGTCAAACATAAAGTTCCAAATAAATTTGGTAAAAATGACTAAACAATTTTTTACTTCAATATCAAAATTTAATATTTCAAATATACTTTTTCTTTCAATTTTTACTTTATCCTTTGCAGTTAGTTTTTTAATTTTTATATCACTAATTGGAAATATTCCCAATCTTGAACAAGTTAAAAGTGTTTCCACACTGATTCAAATTAATTATTTCTTTGTAATAATTTTAATTATTATCTCAATAAGAAATATCGTTAATATTTTTTATTCACAAAAACTTAAGTCTAAATTTAAAATAAAAATAACTTCTCTTTTTATTTTCATAACTTTAATTCCAGCATTTTTAATTACAGTTTTTTCTTTTATCTTTTTTGATCAAGGCTTAAAAATCTGGTTTAATGATAAAATTAAAAAGGTTGTAACTGGTTCAAAAGAAATATCAGAATCTTATTTTAATGAACACACAAGTAATATAAAAAATGACATATTATTCATAAAAAATGAAATTAGTAATGAAAAAATAGTTTTTTTTACAGATAAAGATAGACTGACAGAATATATAGCTTATTTTGTTGAAATTAAAGGTTTAGATGAAGCTATAGTGTTTGAGAGTTCAGGACAACTTCTTGCCAAAGTTGGAACTTTTTTAATAGAGTCTGAGTCTGCTCCACCTTTGTGGTCATTTATAATAGCTGATGAAGGTAATATAGCAGTATTCCCTAATGAAGAAAATACAAAAGTAAGAGCCTTAATTAAACTTCAACGAGTTATTCCAACATATTTATATATTGGTAAAAATGTAGATTCTAATGTTCTATCAAGAGTTGAATCAGTTAATCTTACTGCAAAAGAATATTTTTCGCTTAATCAAAAACTTGATGATTTTCAAAAACAATTTAATGAATTATTTCTTGCAATAAATTTTTTAATGATCCTTTTATCAATCTGGTTTGGTCTTAGATTCTCAGGAAAATTAATTGAACCAATTATGGAAATAATATCTGATTCCGAAAAAATTATTCAAAATGATTTCTCAGCTCGAATAAGAGTTTTCGAGGATAAAAATGAGTTTAATATTTTATCAAAGGTTTTAAATAAAATGCTAGACACACTAAACCATCAAAAAAATAAACTTTTTGAAGCTAATGAGACCATTAACTTGAGAAGAAAATTTACAGAAAAGATTATTAATGAAGTAAGTACAGGTATTATTCATTTAGATACAAAAAATAGAGTGACCATTTGGAATAAGAAAAGTAAAGAAATTTTTAATTATGAAGATAAAAAAACTTTTTTTGCTAAAAATAAAGATATAAAAAGTATAATAGAAAATTTTTATAAAGAAGAAAAACTAAATAAAGAGATTCAATTAAAGATAATAATCAAAAACCAACTTAAAATAATAAATATAAAAATTTCAAAACTAAAGGAAAAAAATAAAACTAAAGGACTAATTTTGAGTATAGATGATGTAACTGAATTGGTCGAAGCGCAAAAACATGCAGCATGGTCAAATGTTGCAAGATACATTGCACACGAGATAAAAAATCCATTGACTCCAATTAAGTTATCAGCACAAAGGTTAGAAAAATTTTTAATCAATAAAAACAATCAAAGTTTAAAGGACTGTACAGAAACTATAAAAAGGCAAGTTAATAATATTCAAAATTTAGTAACTGAATTCTCAAATTTCGCTAGAATGCCGGATAGTAAATTTAAAAACCAAAGACTAAATGAGATCATTGAATCACAGATTAATTCACTTAAAATACTAGATGAAAATATTATCATTGAGTACAATAATGATGTAAAGGATATGAAATTAAAATGTGATTATAACCAATTAAGTAGAGTTTTTTTGAATATTTTAAAGAATTCATATGAATCTCAAACGAAAAATAAAAAATTTATCTCAGTAAAAGTTACTGATGGCGTTGATTTTATAGATATTAATATAGAAGATAATGGTATCGGCTTCCCTGAAAACAGAGATAAACTATTTGAACCCTATATTACTAATAAAATTGATGGGACTGGTTTAGGTTTAGCAATTTGTAAAAAAATAATAGAGGATCATGGAGGTGAGATTTATTTACTTAATAGTGATGATTTTGGTGGAGCAAGTGTAAGAATAAAGTTATACAAAGTGTAAAATATGGATAATTTTAATGAAATTCTAATAATTGATGATGAGATTGATATTTGTAAACAATTATCGGGATTACTTAATGATTTAGGTTATAATTCTAGTTATAGTAACACTGCGGAAGAGGGTATAGAATTGTTTAAGGCTAAAAAATTTTCATTAGTTCTACTAGACATTTTACTTAATAATTCAAAATTTGATGGTTTCCAGACATTAGAAAAGATAAAAAATATTAATCAAGACATACCAGTAATAATGATTAGTGGACATGGTAATATTGAAACTGCAGTAAACTCAATTAAACAAGGAGCGTATGATTTTGTCGAAAAACCTTTCGATGGTGACATAATAGTATTTAAGATAAAAAAAGCGTTAGAAACTCTATTTTTAAAAAGAAAACTTAGTAATTTTCAAAAGTTAAAAAGTAATCTTAATTTAGTAAAAACTTCAGAATCATCGAAAGAATTAAATAACTTTATAAATTTAAATGCTAAGAATGATAATAATATTTTACTTAAAGGTGATACTGGATGTGGAAAGCAGTTTATTGCATCAATAATTCATAATAAGTCTTATAGAGCTAATAAAAACTTTAAGATTATTGACTGTAATAAAAAAAAAGAGGATTTTGAAAATGAGTTTTTTGGTAAAGAAGAGAATAAAATTATAGAAATACCTGGTCTTCTTGAGGAGGTGAATTATGGTACTTTATATTTAAAAAATATCGATTTAATGTCAAGTTCAACTCAAGGTAAATTATTAAGAATCCTTGAAGATAGAAAATATTACAGAATAGGTTCATTTTCTCCAATAAGTTTAAACTTAAGAATCGTTTCATCATCTCATAAAAATTCTGATCATCTAAATGGAATCATCAGAAAAGATCTTCTAAAACAACTAAATTTTACACAAATTGATGTACCAAATTTAGAAGATAGAATAGAAGATTTCGATGATCTTTTACAGATTTTTATAAAACAATCATCAGAAAAAAGAAATTTAAAAACTCAACATTTATCTAATGATTTAATTAAGACTCTCAAAGAAGCAAAAATTTTTAGTAATTTTTCACAGCTTGAGAAATTTATTGATTGGTTGGTAGTAATGTTTGAGAAGAAGGATGTGAAAGTAATATCAAAAGAAGTTTTTGAAAAATTAATCACAAAAACCTTTAATCATAACCATAATCTTTTTGGAAAAAATAATGATAAACTTTTTAACCTTAAGATTAAAGATGCTAGGGATAGTTTTGAAAAAAAATTTTTAATATACAATTTAAAAAAATTTAAATATAACGTATCCTTGTTGTCCTCTAAAATTGGAATGGAAAGAACTGCACTATACAGAAAGATTAAATCAATGAATATAAAAATGGATAATGAATAATGAAGATAATCGTATGTGGAGCAGGAGAAGTTGGTTCAAATATCGCAAAACAATTAGTTTATGAGGACAATGATGTAACTATTATTGATGAATCAGAACCTTTATTGAGAAAATTGAATCAAAATTTAGATTTAAAAAGTATATGTGGAAAACCATGTCATCCTGAAATTTTAGAAAATGCTGGTGCTGATGAGGCTGATATGATTATCGCAGTTACTGACAATGATGAATCTAATATAGTAACCTGTGAGTTGGCAAATCATCTTTTTAAAATTCCCTTAAAAGTCGCAAGAATAAAAGAATCAGCATATTTAGAGCCAAAATATTTAGATAATTTATTTGTAAATGGTAAAATTGATGTAGACGCTATCATATCTCCTGAATTAGAAGTGGCAAAAGATATCATTAGAAAACTTAATACACCTGGTGCCTTTGATTCTTTTTACTTAGGAGATAAGGTTGCTAGAGTAATTGGAATTTCTGTCGATAGTTCATGTCCAATAATTAATACTCCTTTAAGAATGTTGCCAGGGATTTTTTCAGGCTTAGATGTTAAAATTTTGTCAATATTTAGAAATAACGAATTGATTACACCATCAGGAAAAATGGAGATTTATCCAGGAGATGATATTTATATTTGTATAAGAAATAATGATTTATTAAGAGCCTTAAGAGTTTTTGGTATTAAATTCCAAGAAAATAGAAAAATTATTATTCTTGGTGCGGGTAATATAGGGCTAAACATAATAAAAATTCTTGAAAAAGATTACCCTGATATTAGTTGTAAGATAATTGATAATAATATCAATATAACAAAAAAGATTGCTAATAACCTTTCAAGTCAAAATACAATTTTATGTGGTGATGCTCTTGATATTAATCTATTAAAAGAAGCTGGAGCTGATGAGGCTGAAGTAATAATTAGCGTGACTGATGATGATGAGGTTAATATTTTTGCATCGATTTTAGCTAAAGATTTAGGTTGCAAAAGATCAATAGCTATCGTGGGAAATCAGAATTATAGGAATTTAAATAAAAAACTTAATTTAGATGTTATGATAAATCCTGGTAATACTACAACATCAGCTATTTTACAATATGTAAGAAGAGGGAAAGTTAAAGAAATTCATGACTTTGGAGATGATAGAGGAGAGATTATGGAAATTGAAATATTACCAACAACAAAATTTGCTGATCAGAAAATTTCTGAACTACCTATTCCTGAAGGGGTAGTACTTGGAGGAATTGTTAGGGATAATAAATTAATATTTCCAGATGAAAATACTACTATATTTGTGAAAGATAAATTAATTTTATTTTCAGATCCAACTTCAATTAAAGAAATTGAAAAGTTTTCCGAAGTAAATATTGAATTTTTTTGATGGAAACGTATTACGTAAATGGTTTCTACGAAACAAGAAATAATGCTAAAATTTCTGTAGAGGATAGAGGCTTCAATTTTAGTGACGGCGTTTATGAATTGATTTCATATTTAGATGAAAATTTAATTTTTTTTGAAAAACATTATTCTAGATTAATTAAATCACTACTCTCTCTCAAAATTTCATCACCTTTATCAAATAAAAAAATCCTAAAATTAATAATTAAAAGATTGATTAAATTAAATAAAATTAAAAGTGGATATATATATATACAAATTACAAGAGGAACGGCAAAAAGAAATCATGTTTATTCCAAAGAGACTCCACCGAATCTTGTAATCTTTTGTTTGCCTTTGAGAAAGATTGAGGAATTTAGAAGAGGGGTTAAAGTTAGAACTTCTGAAGATTTAAGATGGGGAAGGTGTGATATTAAATCTATATCACTTCTTCCAAATATATTAGATAAGCAAATAGCATTCAATCAAGGTTACTATGAAACATGGCAAATCAAAGATAATTATATTACTGAAGGAACTACGTCCAATGCATTTATTGTTGATAAAAATGGATCCATAAGAACATATCCAAAGTCTAAGCATATATTAGGGGGTGTAACCAGAGATGTTATAATTCAAATAGCAAAAAAACAAAATATAAAAATTATTGAAAAAGCATTTACCTTAAATGATATTAAATGGTGTAAGGAAGCTTTTTTGACTTCTACCACAGTCAAAATTCTTCCAGTTATAAAAGTGAATGATATTAAAATTAATATGATGAAAATAGGCGAGATTACTGAAATACTTACTTATAACATTAATAAAAAAATAAATGGTTAATCAAGATGTTATTGTAATTCATCCTTATCTTAAGAACAATAGAGTTGATAAATCTCAAAGACTTTCAGAAGCAATAAATCTTGTTGAAGCTATAAATTTAGATTGCAAATACTCAAGTTCAGTTGGATTAATAAATATAAACCCTAATACTTTCATAAATAAAGGATATGTTAATATCTTAAAAAATAAAATTAATGATCTCAAAACTCAATTATTATATTTAAATACTAATTTATCACCAATCCAACAAAGAAATCTAGAAAATGCTTTGAAATGTAAAGTAATAGATAGAACCGGCTTAATTTTAGAAATATTTGGTTCAAGGGCTAAATCTAATGAAGGTAAACTAAGTGTAAAACTTGCAAGTCTTCAGTTTCAAAAGAGCAGATTAGTTAGATCTTGGACACATCTTGAGAGACAAAGAGGTGGAGCTGGATTTATGGGTGGACCTGGAGAAAAACAAATTGAATCAGATAAAAGACAAATTACTGAACAAATTAATAGAATAAAAAAAAAAATAAAAAAAATTGATAATATTAGAAATATTCAACGTGATAGAAGAATAAAAAATAACATACCTATAATTTCATTAGTTGGTTATACAAACTCAGGTAAATCAACTTTATTTAACCTTTTAACTCGCTCAAATGTGCTCTCCAAAGATATGCTTTTTGCATCTTTAGATTCAACTATTAGAAAAACTAGAATAAAGAATTTTAATTTAGTTTTTGTTGATACGGTTGGTTTTATAAGTGATCTACCAACTAATTTAATTGATGCTTTCAAATCAACTCTTGATGAAATAGTAAATTCAGATCTAATTTTACATATTAGAGATTCCTCTGATGATGAGTATTTATTACAAAAAAAAGATGTTCTTAAGATATTATTTGAATTGGGAATTAGAGATGATGATCCAAGAATTATCGAGGTAAATAATAAAATTGATTTATTAGAAGATAATAATAAAAATTTTAAAAGTAACGGTATAAGAATTTCAGCCATCTCAGGAGAAGGAATAAATTATTTAAAAAGCTCAATTTCTGATAAACTTGAAATATTATATAAAGATACCCTTTTACTTCAGCAGTCTTATAAGACTTGATGTATCATCATTCTTGTATCCTAGTTTTACTAACTTCTTATAGTATCTTTTAATTTGCATTGTTAATGGCAGTTTTTTAACATTAACTAAACTATCAGATACTAAGTTTAAATCCTTAAGCATTAATCTATTCATAAACCCAAAATTGAATTTATTTTTGGTCATAGTTAAACCTCTATTTTCTAATTGCCACGATTGCCCTGCACCACCTGAAGTGACTTTTAAGAGTTTTTCAATATTAAGTTTTTTATCTTTAGCAAATGTAAGACCTTCAGCTAAACCTTGAATAATACTTGCAACAAATATTTGATTAACCATTTTTGTTAACTGACCATTTCCACTTGAGCCCATATAAATGCAGGATTTCGAGTAGTATTTTGTTATTTTTTTTAAATCATTAAATTTTTTTTGTGAGCCTCCAACCATCAAAGAAAGCTTTCCCTCTTTTGCACCAATTTCTCCACCACTCATTGGGGAGTCAAAAAAATAACAATTTTTTTTTAAACATCTCTTATAAATTTCCTTAGATATTTTTTCTGAGGATGTTGTATGGTCTATTAGTAAAGTTTTTTTTTTTAATCCACAAATAATTCCTTCTTTCCCAAGGAAAATGTTTTTCAAGTCAAAATCATCACCAACACAAGTTATAATAATATTCGATAACTCACCAAGTTGTTTATAATTATCTAAAACAGTTAATTTATTTTTATTAATTTTTATAAAGTCTCTTGAATTTTTAGAGTTTCTTTTAACTATATAAAAATTGTCGGAAATTTTTAATAAATAGTTAGCTATATGTTTGCCCATTATACCTAAACCTACGAAACCAATATTAATGTTATTCATAATGAAACTTCAATTCGTTACTTTCTGAAGAAACTCTAATTGATTTTTCCTCTGAAATTTTGTTTGATAATATACTTGATGCTAATTCGTCTATTACGTAGCTTTGAATTACTCTTTTTAATGGTCTTGCACCATAATCAGGTGAAAAACCCTCTGTTACAAGCCAGTCTTTAGCACTTTCTTCAAAAGAAATTTTTATTTTTTTATCGTTGAGTTTTTGTACAAGATCTTTAATTTGAATATCGACTATTTTAATCATTTCTTCCTTAGTTAGTCTATTAAATATAATTATATCATCTAATCTGTTAAGGAATTCTGGCTTAAAGTGAATTTTTATTTGATCTTTAATTTTTTCTTGAGTAAAAACTTCAATTTCTTTATTTTGATCTTCAGAAAAAGTAATATTTTCAGCACCAATATTTGAAGTCATTATGATTAATGTATTTCTAAAGTTTACAGTTCTGCCATGTGAATCAGTAAGTCTTCCTTCATCAAATACTTGTAATAAAATGTTATAAATGTCAGAGTGAGCCTTTTCAATTTCATCTAAAAGAACTACTTGATATGGTTTTCTTCTAACCGATTCTGTTAGAAGTCCACCTGATTCAAAACCAACATAACCCGGAGGAGGGCCAATTAATTTTGATACAGAATGTTTTTCCATTAGTTCAGACATATCTAACCTAAGAAGTGATTTATGATTATCAAATAAATAATCAGCTAAGACTTTTGTTAGTTCAGTTTTACCAACTCCTGTTGGCCCCAAGAATAAAAAAATTCCCATGGGTCTATTAGGGTCTTGAATTCCCGCACGTGATCTTAAAATACATTTTGAAATAGTACTAATAGCTTTGTGCTGACCAATTACTTTTTCTTTCAAGTCTTTTTCCATATTAAGTATCTTTTCCTTTTCACCCTCCAGCATTTTTTGTATAGGTATACCAGTGGCTTTAGAAATAACTTCTGCAATTTCTTGAGACGTAACTTCTTTACTTAGAATGGTTTTTAGTTTTTTATTAGACTCTAACTTTCTAAGGTTTTTTTCTAGTTCTGGTATCTTTGAATAAGCTAACTCTCCAGCCTCTGACAACTTTCCATTTCTTTGCAAAATATTTAATTTATTTTTATTCTCTTCAATTTCAGTTTTTAACTTTTGAATCTCAACGATACTATTTTTCTCATTCTTCCAATTCTCATTAAATTTTTTAAAATTATTTTCTAGTTCTAGAATTTCTGTTTGAAGTTTTTCACTTCTTTCTTCTGATTTTTTATCATTTTCTTTTTTTAGACTTTCGAATTCAATCTTATTTTGAAGTAATTTCCTCTCAATTTGATCTAATTCTTCAGGTTTTGAATCAATTTGCAATCTAATCCTTGATGCTGCTTCATCCATTAAATCAATCGCTTTGTCTGGTAAAAATCTATCATTAATATATCTTTGCGATAACTCAACCGCAGATATGATTGCTGAATCAAGAATCTTGACGCCATGATGTACTTCGTATTTTTCCTTTAGTCCTCTGAGAATAGATATCGAATTCTCATTCGTTGGCTCTTCAACTAATATTTGTTGAAATCTCCTTGCTAATGCTGCATCTTTTTCAATATTCTCTCTATATTCATTTAATGTTGTAGCACCTATACAATGTAATTCACCTCTTGCTAGCGCTGGTTTTAGAAGATTTGATGCATCCATTGCACCTTCAGCTTTGCCAGCTCCAACTAAGTTATGAATTTCATCAATGAAGAGAATAATAGAATCTTGGTTATGACCAATTTCTAAAAGAATTGATTTTAGTCTTTCTTCAAACTCACCTCTAAATTTTGCACCTGCGACTAATGCTCCTAAATCAAGGGAAATAACTCTTTTATCTTTTAGGGAATCGGGAACATCATTATTTATTATTCGATGAGCTAATCCTTCAACAATTGCTGTTTTTCCTACTCCTGGCTCTCCAATAAGGATTGGGTTATTTTTAGTTCTTCTACATAAAACTTGAATACTTCTCCTAATTTCATCTTCTCTTCCAATAACTGGATCAAGCTTTCCTGTTTTAGCAAGATTTGTAACATCTATAGAAAATTTCTTTAGATTATTGTTTTGTATATTTGTAGTATTATTATCTATTGTTTTACCATTTCTTATTTTTAATATTATCTTCTTAAACTCTATAGCATTTAGATTAAATTCCTCAATTATATTTTGTAAGCTCAATGGGTTTAATACTATAATTGAATAAAGTAATATTTCTGGTGAAATAAATTTATCGTTAAATTCATTTTTAATATTTTTTGATTGCTCAAGTATATTGATTAATTCATTTGAAAAAAAAATATTTAAATTTTTTCCTGTAACAGATGTTAGAATATTAAGATTACTTAGTATTTTATTTTTGATATCATGAATGTCAATTTTTAATTCATTGAAAAGATCAAAAATTAGATCGTTTTTATCATCCAAAATACTATAAAGTAAATGTAATGGAAATATTTGTTGATGATTTAATGATATTGCTTTATTTTGAGCTTCATTAATTAATAACTTTGATTTTTCGTTAAACTGATCAAAATTCATAATTTTAAGTTAGTTTTAATTGTAAAAAATCGCAAGTTTTTTGGGAATAAATTTGTGAAAAAAAAAGAAAAAATGCCACTTAGCGGGGTAATAGTTCTTGATATGACCAGTGTACTATCAGGACCTTTTGCAACTTCAATTTTAGGTGATCTAGGCGCAAAGATAATAAAGATAGAAAAACCAGATGGAGATGATTCAAGAAAATTTGGCCCATTTATTAATAAAAAATCCTGTTATTTTGTTTCTTTAAATAAAGGTAAAAAAAGTATCGTTCTAAATTTAAAAAATAATAAAGATAAATCAATTTTTATTGAACTATTAGAAAAAGCTGATGTATTGATTGATAATTATAAGCCTGGGGTTCTAGAGAAATTTGGTTTTAGTTGGAAATACTTAAATAAAAATTATCCTAAATTAATTCATAGTAAGATTAGTGGGTTTGGTGAAACAGGTCCACTAAACAACGCTCCTGCTTATGATATCATTGTTCAAGCAATTGGAGGAGTAATGAGTATTACAGGCTCAGATAAGAAAAACATTGCAAGAGTAGGAACTTCAATAGGAGATATCACAGCAAGTCTATTTTGTGTGATTGGAGTTTTAAGTCAGTTAATTCTCAGAAATAGAGTAAACAGAGGATCAAAGTTAGATCTAAGTATGCTGGACTGTCAGGTTGCTATTCTAGAAAATGCAATTGCAAGGTACTCTGTTGAAAAAAAAAATCCTTTTCCACTTGGAACAGATCATCCCTCAATAACACCTTTTGGATCATTTGATACACTAAATGAAAAAATCGTAATCGCAATCGGTAACGAAAAACTTTTTAAAAATTTTTGTGAAGCTATTAATGATGAGGAAATGCTTAGAATGAAAATTTTTAATTCTAACTTGAATCGTAATAAAAATATAAAAAAATTAAGAATTAGAATAGAAAATATCCTAAAAAAAAATAAAGCTTCTTATTGGCTTGAAAAATTTAGGGAAAAAGGTGTGCCATCAGCAAAGATAAACAATATTAGTGACTTAGTTGAAAACCCTCAAGTAAAATATAGGAATATGATCATTGATTATGAAGATAGATTCATAAAAAAATTAAAATTACCAGGAAATCCATTAAAGTTTAACTTTTCTAAAGATAAAAAAGTAGCTGAACCTGCTCCAGATTTAAATGAAAATAAAAAAGAAATTTTAAAATTACTTAGAGATTAGTCCCAAGGTCCTTTCCTATTTTTCAAAAAAACAGATTTGCCTGTTTTTGATTCAAATTTTTTCGCTCCTGTTGTTACAACATACATTAATCCAAAAATAAAGCCTCCAATGTGCGCAATCCAAGCAACACTTGAATTTTCATCATTAATATTAATAAACTGATAAAAAAACCAAAAAAGAAGCAGAATATTTGCAGGCACTCTGATTGTAAAGAAAATTATAAAAGGTATCAATACCAAAACTTTTGCTTTTGGAAATAAATAAAAATACGCACCTAAAACACCAGCAATTGCTCCTGATGCACCAATCATAGGAATTGGTGAATTTATATCAAAAATAAATTGTGAGAGTGATGCAAAAACTCCTGAAAATATATAGAATACAAGAAATTTTTTATGTCCTAACACATCTTCAACATTATCTGCAAAAATCCATAAATATAACATATTTCCTAAAAAATGAAGCCAGCCCCCATGCATAAACATTGATGTAAAAATTGTTAAAAAAGGACTAAATGTCTCAATTCCTGATGAATTAATCAAACTTACTGGTTTAAATCCAAAATAACCTATTAAAAAATTATTTATTCCTCCAAATGATTGGAATAAAAAAATTAAGCTACAAATAATCAAAATTA
This sequence comes from uncultured Alphaproteobacteria bacterium, assembly GCA_902595755.1. Classification (GTDB taxonomy): domain Bacteria; phylum Pseudomonadota; class Alphaproteobacteria; order Methylaequorales; family Methylaequoraceae; genus TMED13. The sequence goes on from CACJRF010000005.1 coordinate 70,196, forward strand.
TTAATCTTATATAACTTTTATTATTTGTCGGATTTTCATCTTTAAGTGGAATCATTTTTTAATTTTTTTTTTAAGATATTTCTCTTTCCTATTACTATTAAATCAATTTTTTTATTTTTTAGAACTCGTTTAAGAACTTCTGATTCTACATCTAAGCCACCGGTGTAAGTTCCGAAGGATGGAAGAATACAAAAGTTTTCTCCCAAGATAAAACATTTATAGTTATATGATGAACCATTATATCTTAATGAACACTTAGGATGATAATGACCAGAAAATTCAAAGGTATAGTCTTTCTCTTGAGTTATTTTAATATGTCTAAATTCATACCTGTCAATTTTATAGAAAGAATGTGATTTCGCGGAGAGTAAATTTTCATCTTTCATACAATTATCATGATTCCCTGCTATCCAAAGAAAGTTATATTTTTCTGTTAATAGATTTATCTTTAATAAAGAATCCTTATGAATTTTTTTTAAAGAATCTTTTTCATGAAAATTATCTCCTAAAGTAATAACTTTTTTCGGTGAGAAGAATTTTATGATATTTTCAAGTTTAGACAAAGTATCATCAATATCAAAAGGAGGTATATTAAAGCCATCTTTTGCCATACTTATACCTTTTCCGAAATGAAGATCCGATACAATTAATATTTCAAGTTCATCTAAATAGACTCCACCCAGTTCGTGAAAAAAAACTTTTTTTTTATCCAAAATAAATTCTAGTCTATTCATCTTCACTATATGGGACTTTGAATTTTTAGTTTTGGTTTTTCGCTTATGAGAGTCCATGAAAACTCAGAACAAGATTTTAGTGAAATACACTTATATTCAAGTTCAAAAAAACTTTTAATTTCTCCAATTTGTGAGAAATTTTTTTTAACTTCTTCTTCTGTAATTTTTAGTAATATGTGTGATGGTTGATATTTCATTAGAGTATCAAATATATTATCACTACTAATATAGTTTTTTTCTTTTTTAATTGAATTTTTTGGAAGTAAGCCGCTAATATAAGTAACTTCTTTAAAGATTTTTTTTGCTAAATGTGTTTCCATAAGATTAAGATTATCAAATTTAGTATTAAAAAAAATTGAAATAATTTCCCTCAAATTTCTTATCTTCGAATTAATGAATATACCTAAAGAGTAATCGTTGAGAATATAATTTAATGGTACGTAACCATTATCACTTAAAGTTCTAGTTAATAGATTTGAAATGGTTTGATTAGCTTGTCTACCTCTAAAAGTATGTATTACTAAATAACTACCTGATTTATAGGGGAAGGATTCTATTAAAACTAAGTTTTGTTTGGGTAAAGTTGACTTATTCTCTTGATTTTTTAAAAAATTTTGTAAATTACTAGGATAATTTTCAAATTGATTATGCTCAAAAATTTTTAAAATTTCATTTGTTAGATCTTTAGTTAAAGATAAGCTTCCACCCCAATAAACTGGAACATTCAATGTTTTCTTTTTAATTTTTTTAACTCTAACTTCATCAGCAGAAATATTAATACACTCAACAGAAATGCCAGAAAAATTAAAGCAATCACCTTTTTTAACAAAATTTAAAAAGTTTTGGTCTACATCACCAAGTACTTTTTTACCAAGCCTCACTCTAATATTTGAGGTATCAATAATTGTTCCAATATTCATTATAATATTTTTTTTATTATCATCATCATTAACTCTATAAATATTGTGACTATCTTTTTTTAATTTTGTCCATTTATTGTAATTATTTAGAATGTAGCCACCATCAAATACAAATGAAACAACTTCTAAAAAATAAGTATAATCTAAACTTTTGTAAGGATAAGTTTTAATGATTTCTTTAAATAAACTTTTGGATTTAAAACCATACATACACGAAAGAATGAGTAAATGCTGACATAAAACGTCATTAGATCCTATTTTCTCGTCAATTAAATCATATTTTTTTCTTTTAATAAGATTTATGCATGCCTGACATTCAAAATATTCAAGTTTATTTGTTGGTACTATGAAAGCTTTAGGTACACTGTAGTACTTATGATTTGACCTACCAATTCTTTGGACCAATCTGTTGATACCTTTTGGTGTTCCAATATTTATTATTTGACTAATAGTATCCCAATCTATCCCCATTTCAAGCGAGGAGGTGCTTATGATAGCATCGATTTGATTGTTTTTCATATTTTCTTCAGTTTCTAATCTAATTTGTTTTGATAACGATCCGTGATGAATAGCAAATTTCAAATCTTTATATTTTTTAGTAATATTTATGAATAGTAACTCTGCTTGTGCTCTTGTATTTACAAAAATAATTGTTCTATTTCTCTTTAAGATTTGATAAAGTTCCTCTAAAACGTGATCACAAGAATGACCAGAATTCGGCAATTTTTTTGAATATAAAAGATTAATTTCTAATTTTTTTTCAAAATTATTTTTAATGACTTTAGTTTTACCATTTATTGATATCCAATTTTCAAGATAGGAGTTATTTTTTACATGAGTAGAAGAAGATATTACTTTGATTTTATTATTTAAGTTTACTATTTTACTCAAAAGTAGAATTAATTGATCACCTCTTTTTGTATTTATTATTTCAGATAACTCATCAATAATAACATAATCAATATGCACAAAAATTTCTTTGGATTCTTTCTTTGTAAAAAGAACAGCCAAAGACTCTGGGGTTGTAAGAATTATGTCAGGTTGTTTGATTAATTGATCTTTTTTTACCTTATAAGACACATCACCAGTTCTTTTTTGTAAATTTACATTTATATGTAGATTTTTAATTAAACTATTTAAATTCTTATAAATATCGTTAACCAATGCCTTTAAAGGAGCAACATAAATTAAGTTTTTATTTATTTTACTAAGTCTATGAACAAAAAAAGGTAAAAAAGTTGTTATACTTTTTCCGGTACCTGTTTCAGAAAATATTAGAAACTGTTTAAATTCTTGATTATTTATATTGTTTAAAAAGTCTTTCTGATAGTCATAGAGTTCCCATTTTTGAATTGAAATTAATTTGTTAAGATTTTCTTGAAATTTATCCTCTGACATTACAAAATTTTAAATAGTTAATATATATTTAGTTATGAAATTAAAAAATGCTAACTGGTTGATTAAGAAAAAAGAAGGACTTTATTGTATCCCTGGAGATTTTTATATTGACCCTTTGTATCCAGTTGAAAAAGCTTTAATAACTCATGCTCATACAGATCATGCTAGGCCAAACAATCATTTCATATTGGGTACAAAGGAAACAATTGAAATAATGAAAATAAGATATGCAAAAAGCTATTGTAATAATTACCAGGTAGTTAATTATAATAGTCCATTAACAATTAATAATATTGTAATTACGTTCATACCAGCAGGTCATATTCTTGGTAGCTCACAAATTTTAATTGAATATAATGGATATAAATTTTTAATTTCTGGTGATTATAAACGAGTAGAAGACAAAACATGTAAGGGTTATCAAAATAAAAAATGTGATACATTCGTTACAGAAGCTACATTTGGTTTGCCTATTTTTTCACATCCATCTGATAAAGATGAAATAAAGAAATTATTAGAATCAGTTAATAAAAATAGACAAAAACCACATTTAATTGGTGTTTACGCACTTGGAAAGTGTCAAAGAATCTTATCGCTTTTAAGAGATGCTGGATATGACGACACTATTTATCTTCATGGTGCGCTTGTAAAAATTACAGATTATTATATTTCACAAGGTATAGATATAGGAAAAGTAAAAAATACAAGTGATTTGAACCTCTCAGAATTAAAAAACCAAATTATCTTATGTCCTCCTTCAGCAATTCATGATAAATGGTCAAGAAAATTTAAAAATCCAATTAAAGGTATTGTTTCAGGCTGGATGAATATAAGGCAAAGAATTAAACAGAAAAATATACAGCTGCCCTTAATTATTTCTGATCACGCAGATTGGAATGATATTCTACTAACTACAAAAGAAAACAATCCAGATAAAGTTCTTGTCACGCATGGAAGAGAAGAAGCTTTGGTTTTTCAATTAAATAAACTAGGTTTTGAAGCAAAAGCTCTAAACTTATTGGGATATGAAGATGAGTATGAATAATCTTTCAATACTACTGGATAAATTACTACTAAATTCTTCAAAAAAAATAAAAATTAGATTATTAAATGAATATTTTGAGCAAGCTAATTCTAATGATAGAGGCTGGACATTATCAATAATAACTAATTCAATAAAAAAAAAGAATATACATTTAAATGATTTAAAAAATTTAATTAAGAATAAAATACCATCAGAATTATTTGAGTTATCTTATGATTATGTCGGAGATATTGCCGAGACAATATCATTATTATGGCCAAAAAATAAGTCTCCTAATTTGAACTTGAAACTATCTGATTTTATGAATAATATTTTTTTTATTGATGATAAAAAAACAGTACTTGAAAAACTTGAAAATATTTTTAATTCATCAACATCATCTCAGATTTATACAATAATTAAAATTATTACTGGTGGGTTGAGAGTAGGGGTTTCAAATGGTTTAGTTCGCGAATCCTTAGTAGCTTTTGGTAATAGAAGCTCTATTGAAATAGAAGAGGTGTGGCACGGTTTTACCTATCCTTTTTTTGATTTTTTTGAATGGTTGCTCGGAGCAAGTTTACCTAAAGGTTTGAAAAAAGAAGATTTATTTCATTCATTTATGTTAGCTAAATCAATAGATAATAAGATTTTTTTAGAGGATCCACGTGATTTTGTAGCTGAGTATAAATGGGATGGTATTAGAGCTCAGATGATCGTTTCTTCAAAATTTAAATTATTTTCTAGAAATAGTGAAGATATTACTGACTCCTTTCCTGATTTAAAATTTAATTCAAATGATAATTATATTATCGATGGAGAATTAGTCATAAAAAAAGAAAATGAAATACTTCCATTTAATATTTTACAAAAAAGAATTAGAAGAAAAAAAATTACCAATAAGATTTTAAATGAACTTCCAGCTCATTTTATTGCTTACGATATTCTTTATTTCAAAGGAAAAAAATGTACAAACATGAATCTTAATAAAAGAAAAGATTTACTTAGCAAATTTATATCTAAAATTAATAAAGATAATATCACCTTTTCTCCATCAATTAACTTTTCAAAATGGAAAGAACTTGAATTTTTGATGGCTTCTACACTTAATAATCATATTGAGGGTTTAATGATAAAAAGAATAGTTACAAAGTATGAAAAAGGTAGAGTTGCTAATAGTTGGTTTAAATGGAAAAAAGAACCATATACAATTGATTTTGTTCTTATGTATGCGCAGAGGGGGCATGGAAAAAGATCATCTTTCTACTCTGACTTTACATTTGGATGTTGGGTTGATAATGCTTTTGATAAGTTAGTCCCTATCGGTAAGGCTTACTCTGGTTTTAGTAATGAAGAATTAAATCAACTTGATAAATGGGTCAGAAATAATACGCTCGAACGTTTTGGACCAGTTAGATCCTTGAAATCAACATTAGTTGTTGAAATCTCATTTGACAATATTAATCACTCAGATAGACATAAATCTGGAGTAGCACTTAGATTTCCTCGATTTAGCAGAATACGTTGGGATAAGCCTGTTAACGAGGTTTGTATACTAAAAGATATAAAGAGTCTTATAAATTAGCTTGAAAGTTCTACATTTGTTCTTATAATCAAATAATGATTAATAATGAAAATATTCTAACTGTTGCAGCTGGTTTTCCTTCTCCTGCAGAAAATTATATAGAGGAGAAGTTAAATTTAGATAAACATTTAATAAAAAATAAGGAATCTACTTTTTTTGTTAGAGTTTCTGGTGACTCAATGATAAATGTTGGAATATTTGATAATGATATATTAGTTGTTGATAGATCGCTTGTTCCAGTTAGACAGTCAATTGTAATCGCCTCGATTGACGGTGAACTCGTAGTAAAAAAACTAGTAAAAGATAAAATAAAAAAAGATTTTTATTTAAAATCAGAAAATAAAAACTATCCAGATATACGGTTAAACTCTAATTCAGATACAATAATTTGGGGAATAGTTACTTATACTATACATAGTTTAGTCTAAGAATTATGATTGCTCTTCTTGATTGTAATAACTTCTATGTATCTTGTGAAAGGTTGTTTTCTCCAAAGTTAAAAAATAAACCTGTTGTGGTTTTATCAAATAACGATGGTTGTGTTATATCCAGGTCTAATGAAGCAAAAGAATTAGGTATCACTATGGGTGAACCGTTCTTTAAGATAAAAAAAATTACTAAAAACCTTCAAATAGAAGTGCTGTCTTCAAATTACTCACTCTATGCAGATATATCGGATAGAATTATGAGTATATTAAAAAAAAAATTTTTAGAGGTTGAGGTTTATTCAATTGATGAAGCCTTTTTTTACTTAAATAATAAAAGTAAAAATGAAATTATTTGTTCAGAAATAGCAAAAAAAATACTAAAATGGGTTGGTATTCCTGTTAGTATTGGAATTGCAAAGACTAAGACTCTTGCAAAAATATCTAATAGAGTTATTAAAAAAAAAAGTAACTATAAAAACATTAAATTTAAATACTCTAATGTTTTAGAGATAAAGTCTGATGAAGATTTAGATTATGTTTTAAAAAATACAAAAGTAGCTGATGTTTGGGGAGTAGGTAATAGGTTATCAAATTTTCTTGTTAATAATAATATTAAGAGTGCTCTTAACCTGAGAGATTCAAACGAAGACTTTATAAAAAAAGAAAAAGGAATTCTTATTAAAAAAACTATTTACGAGCTTCGTAATATTAAATGTTACCAAATAGAAAAAGAACTTCCTGTAAAAAAATCTATTTGTGTTTCACGTTCGTTTGGAAGTAAAATTTATGATTATGAACATATTAATAGGGCTTTGATAGTATATGTTCATAAAGCGGTTATAAAACTTATAAAAAATAATTTGTTTTGTAGATCAATAACAGTTTTTTTGAAAACCTCAAGATATGATGAAAAGATTTATAGTAATTCAAAAACTTACAAATTACTTGAAGCAACATGTGACATAAGACTAATTTGGAAAATATCAAAAGATATATTAAAATTTTTATATGTAAAGGCCTTTGCTTATAATAAGGTAGGTATAATATTATCTAATTTTTCTCAAAGAAAAGAAATTCAACAATCTTTAATTGGAGATAAATTAAAAAATACAACTGTAAAGAATGAAATAAAACTAATGAATGTTATTGAAAAGATAAACAAAAAGTTTGGAGAAGGTAAAATAAGGTTATTAGCTAATTCTGATCACCGATTTTTTTATACTGATGAAGAGCCAAGAGTAAGTTGGCAAATGAAATCTGCCTTTCGTTCTGCTTGCTATACTACAAATTGGTATGATATACCAAAAGTTAAAGTAAAATAGAATATGAGTGAAAATAAAGAAAAGAAAATTGCATCGTTAATTGTATTAAAAGCTAGATCAGAGTGTAGGGAGAAAAAAATAAATTCTTATATAGCCATAGGAGCATTCATAGATGAGGTAATTAAAGAACTAGTTACTTTAAATTCAGATGAAAAGGTAGCAAAATTTCTTGAGAGTGTAGCAAAAAAAGTAAGAATGGGCGTATATAGAAAAAAATAATTTACGTTGAATACTTTTTGATTATCTTATCTATATTTTCATAGCGAGGATAGTCATTCTCTATTTTTTTAAGCAAATCTTTAGCTTTTGGAGATAATTTTTTTTTATGAAATAGGTGATAATCGTCTTCAATACTTTGAGATAGAACACCTTTTTTGTTTTTAGAATATTTATCAGATAATTTATAAAATGTATGCATTGACCTTTGAGAAACATTCTTAAGTACTTTTAGTCTTGTATTTTTAGGATATGCACTATCTAAAACATCAGCGTTGACCAAGCCTTTAACAACATATTGCTTAAGCAATTCATATGCTTGGAATGAAATAATATTTTTTTGCTTAAAAGAAGATTTATTAATTTGTTTTTTTGCTATATTATATAGATTGATAAAAACCATAAAATCAATATACTGTATTAAAAAAATAAATCAAACACTATATGTTGATATGCGCATGGAAGATAAAATAAAATATTATTTAGAAAAATTGAATCTTGAACATTTCGCTCCTCATCTGAATAGTACATTTTATCTCAGTGTTTTAGCGGGACTATTTTTTTTATGTATTTTGTTATTCTTAATATTTTTGTTTAAAACAAAAAAAAGTGATATTCCAAAACGAAATACATTAAAACCAAATTTAGACGAAATAATTGATAGAAAAGAAATTAAGATTAATGATGATAATGAATTTGTAGATGTGTTAGTGGCTATTGAGGAAGAAATGTTAGCCATAAGAGAACTTTATGTTGGTGGATATATAAGTAAAGGTATTTATATATCTGAAACTGATAGGCTTTATGAAAAGGCTAAAGTCTTTGGTCTATAACAAATAAACTTATTTTTTGACACATTTGGCCGTCTCATTATCCTTTTCTTTTATTAATTCATCCACTGTACCTTCAAATAAAATATTTCCTCCTTTATCTCCTCCCTCTGGACCAAGATCAATTATCCAATCAGAATTCTTAATAACGTCCATATTATGTTCTATAACAATTACGGTATTTTTATTATCAACAAATTTATGTAAAATCTCCAAAAGTTTTTTTACATCATGTGAATGAAGTCCTGTGGTTGGTTCATCCAAAATATAAAGGGTTTTTCCTGTAGAACGTCTGGATAATTCTTTAGCTAATTTTATTCTTTGGGCTTCTCCACCTGACAATGTAGTTGCAGATTGACCGATTTTAATGTATTCCAATCCAACTTTTTTAAGTGTTTCTAGCTTATTTGATATCGAGGGTATTGCTTTGAAAAAATCTAACCCTTCTTCAACAGTCATATTCAACACATCGTGGATACTCATATTTTTAAATTTAATCTCTAATGTTTCCCTATTAAACCTTTTACCTTTACAAAGATCACATTTTACAAATACATCAGCAAGAAAATGCATTTCAATTCTATTAACACCATCACCTTGACAGTTTTCACACCTTCCACCTTTGACATTAAATGAAAAACGACCTGGTTTATAACCTCTAGATTTTGATTCTGGTAATTGTGTATACCAATCTCTTATAAAGCTAAAACATCCCGTGTAAGTTGCTGGATTGGATCTTGGAGTCCTACCTATTGGACTTTGATCAATTTCAATTATTTTATCGATAAATTCATATCCTTTAATTTCCTTATATTCTAGTGGTAAGTGATTTGAATTATTTACTTTTTTAGATAAAGCTTTAAAAAAAGTTTCAATTACAAGTGAAGATTTACCTCCTCCAGAAACACCTGATACTGTAATAAAATGTTCTAACGGGAACTTTATATTAAGGTTTTTTAGATTATTTCCCTTTGCTCCTATGATTTCAATATATTTTTTTTGACAAATATTTTTCTTAGGAAAACTTATTTTTAAATTTTTCGATAGATATTTTCCAGTCAAACTTTTTTTATTTTTTTGAATTTCATTTGCTCGTCCTTTTGCTACTACTACCCCTCCATTCACTCCTGCGCCAGGACCAATATCAATTATATAATCTGATTCCATCATCATTTCCTCGTCATGTTCAACTACTATTACAGAATTACCAAGGTCTCTAAGCCTTTTTAAAGTATTTATAAGTTTTTTATTATCTCTTTGATGTAAACCTATCGAAGGTTCATCTAAAACATAAAGTACTCCAGTGAGTCCTGACCCAATCTGTGATGCTAGTCTTATACGTTGACTTTCTCCTCCTGATAGTGTTGTTGAGCTTCTAGATAATTGAAGATAATTTAGCCCTACATTATTTAAAAATGATATTCTATCAGTTATCTCTTTAATTATTTTATCCGCAATTTCTATTTGATATTTCGTGAGGCTCTCTTTTAAACTTTCAAACCATTTGAGTGCATTTTCTATAGAAAGTTCAGTAATCTCAGAAATATTTTTTTTATTAATTTTAATTGTTAAAGCTTCTTTTTTTAATCTTGCACCTAAGCAATCTTCACATGAAAATTTGCTAAGATATTTATTGAGTTCATCTCTTTGCCATACATCTAATTTTTTTATTTTTGTTTCAAGAAAACCAATTACACCAAAGAATCTTTTATTATAACTCCAACTTGAAAATCCTCCTTTTACAAAAATTTCTGAACCATCACCGTAAAGAATTAATTCCTTTTGTTCTTTTGATAAATCTCTCCATTGTTTGTTAGAATTAATTGAATAAATATCACAAATTTCATTTATTAACTCGGTGTAAAAAGAATTGCTTTTATTCCATGGAAGTATAACACCTTCGGACATTGATAATTCTGGGTTACCAATAATTAAAGAAGGATCGAATTTTTCTATATAACCTAAACCATCACAATTTGGGCAGGCTCCATTGGGACTGTTAAAAGAAAATAATCTTGGTTCAATTTCTTCGATAGTGAAGCCAGATACCGGACAGGAAAATTTTGAAGAAAAAATATAATCTTTTTTTTTTTCTACATCATGAAAATAAATAACCCCATCTGAGAGGTTTAAAGCAGTTTCAGTAGATTCAGCTATTCTATTTTTATAATTTTGGTTAGGTTGTAATCTATCTACTACAATTTTAATATTATGTTTATTATTTTTACTCAGGTTGGGTAAGTTATCAGATTCATAATATTCATCATCAATAATAAATCTTATAAATCCTTTTTTAATATAATCTTTCAGCTCTTTTTTAAATTCACCTTTTCTATTATTCACTACTGGAGAGATAAGATAAAACTTTGAATTTTGATCAAATTTCAGAAATTCATCAACAATCTCTTGAACACTCATTGACTTTATTTCTTTGCCTGTCGCTGGAGAATATGGAATTCCTATGCGAGCAAATAAAACCCTCATATAATCATATATTTCGGTAACAGTACCTACAGTTGACCTTGGATTTTTTGATGTAGTTTTCTGATCTATAGAAATTGATGGTGATAGGCCTTCAATATGATCAACTTCAGGTTTTTCCATCATATTTAAAAATTGTCGAGCATAAGAAGATAAACTTTCAACATATCTTCTTTGCCCTTCAGCATAAATTGTGTCAAATGCTAGTGATGATTTACCTGAGCCAGATAGTCCACTGATAATTACAAATTTATTTTTTGGGATATCAATATTAATGTTTTTAAGATTATGCTGCCGAGCACCTACAATTTTAATGTAATTATTTCTTTTCATTTCCTTAACTTTTTTTTAAGATTTATATTTTATTTAAATTAATTATGATATGATAATTTTTTATTTTTTATGACAGGTACAGTTAATAAAGTTATTTTAGTTGGAAGGTTAGGTTCTGACCCTGAGATTAGAGTCTCACAGGATGGAAACAAAATAGCTCGTTTTTCTGTTGCTACTAGTGAATCCTGGAATGATAAGAATACCAATGAAAAAAAAGAAAAAACTGAGTGGCATAGAATTGTTGTCTTCTCTAAAGGTTTGGCCCAAGTTATTGAAAATTATGTTAAAAAAGGTTCCCAAGTATACTTAGAAGGTCAGCTGAGAACAAATAAATATACAGATCAAGCTGGAATAGAAAAGTTTTCAACAGAAGTTCATCTTACTAATTATAACTCGGAATTTAAGATGTTAGATTCTAAAAGCGATAGCCCTGCTTTAAATTCCCCAAATGTTGAAAATTCAACTAATAACAAATCAAATAATTCACCATCTGAATCGTTTGATATTGAGGATGACGTACCCTTTTAATAAAATTCATTATGATTGACGACAGTAACCCTGAAAACCCAGAGCTTTTTAAAGAAAAAAATAGCATATTCATAGAAAAGGAAATGGAAAACTCTTTCCTGGATTATGCTATGAGCGTAATTGTTTCTAGAGCTTTACCTGACGTCTGTGATGGCCTTAAACCTGTTCATAGAAGGATTGTGTATGCTATGAATGAGTCCGGGTATACTTCTGGAAAACCGTCGCGAAAATCTGCGAGAATTGTCGGTGATGTAATGGGTAAATATCATCCACATGGAGACTCAGCAATTTATGATGCAATGGTTAGAATGGCCCAGAATTTTAGTATGCGTGTACCTTTAATTGAAGGTCAAGGAAATTTTGGTTCAATGGATGGTGATTCGGCTGCTGCTATGAGATATACAGAGGCTAAGCTTTCCGTAATTTCAAATTTTCTGGTTAATGATATTGATAATGAAACGGTTTCATTTAGAGAAAATTATGATGGCTCTGCAGTGGAACCAGTTGTTTTACCTGCTGAATTTCCAAATTTATTTATAAATGGTTCTGAAGGGATTGCAGTAGGAATGGCAACTAAAATTCCACCTCACTGCCCAAATGAAATTATTGATGCGTGCTGTGAAATAATAAATAATCCAAATATTACGGAAGAAGAACTTTTAGGTATAGTAAAAGGTCCAGATTTTCCAACTGGAGGATTAATAATAGGGAAATCTGGTATAAGAGATGCATACCTTAAAGGTAAAGGATCAATAATGATTCGTGCAAAAACATCTATTGAAACGTCAAAAAAGGGTAAAGAATCAATAATTATAAGCGAAGTTCCTTATTCAGTAAAAAAATCATACTTAATAGAAAACATTGCAAGGGTTGCCAAGGAAAAAGTTGTTGAGGGTATTTCAGAGTTAAGAGATGAGTCTAATAGAGAGGGTGTAAGGGTTGTCATAGATCTAAAAAGAGATATACAAGCTGATGTGGTTTTAAATCAATTATTTAAATTTACACCACTTCAGACTAGTTTTGGAATTAATTTACTTGCATTAAATAATGGAATACCTGAGCTTTTAAATTTAAGACGATATTTAAATCTTTTCACTAAATTTAGAAAAGATGTAATATTTAAAAGAACAAAATTTCATCTTAATAAGACTAGAGATAAAGCTCATTTATTGCTTGGACTATCCATTGCAATAGAGAATATTGACAAAATAATAACAATAATTAGAAATTCAAAAGATACTCATGATGCTAAAAATAGTCTAATAACTGAAAAATGGAAAATTCCAGATGATTCTTTCATTGTTGATTTTATTAAAGATGAAGATGAAAAATTAATAGAAAATGGATATTTTAAACTATCAGAGGCTCAGGCTAAGTCAATTTTAGAAATTAGATTAAGTAAACTTACAGGTCTGGAAAGAAACAAACTTACTGAAGATTTGAAAGAATGCGTTAGATTAATAGAAGAATATTTATCAATTTTGTCATCAAAATCAAAACTAAATGAAGTTTTGTCAAAAGAATTGCTTGAAATAAAAAGTAAAATCAATTCTGATAGAAAAACAGAAATATCAGAAAATGAAGAGACTATAGATGATGAATCTTTAATACGATCGGAAGAGGTAGTTGTTACTCTAACAAATACTGGATACATAAAAAGAGTGCCTTTAAATTCATATCGATCCCAAAAAAGAGGAGGAAAAGGTAGATCTGGGATGACTACAAAAGAAGAAGATTTTGTAAATGAAGTTTTTGTTGTTAATACCTTAACTCCTCTTTTATTCTTTTCTTCGCAAGGTTTGGTTTATAAAATCAAAACATACAAACTACCAATTGGGAGTCCAACTTCAAAAGGTAAAGCTCTCGTCAACTTGTTGCCGCTGAGATCTGGAGAAAAAATTACAACAACAATGCCTTATGATATTGATCAAAAGAATATAATTTTTGCTACTTCGAAGGGTAACATAAGGAGAAATAAATTAACTGATTTTCATAATATTAATGTAAATGGAAAAATTGCAATGAAGTTAAATAGTGATGATATGCTTGTTAATGTTGTTACATGTTCTGAAACTGATGATATTTTTCTTTCAACTAGATTAGGAAAATGTATCAGATTTTCCTGTAAAGATTTAAGGGTTTTCTCTGGAAGGTCGTCAGTAGGCGTAAGAGGTATAAAACTATCTGAAAAAGATACTGTCATTTCTCTTGCTATTTTAAATGGTATTAATTTTAATGTTAATGAAAGAGATGAGTATTTAAAGATTTCTTCTGCACAAAGAAGGAATGAACAAATTGATGAAATAAATGTTAGTAAGGATAAGATTAATGACTTTAAAGATAATGAAGAATTCCTTTTAAGTGTCACTGATAAGGGTTTTGGTAAAAGAAGTTCTGCATACGAGTATAGAAAAAGTAATAGAGGAGGGCTTGGAATAGCAAATATGCAATTAACTCAACGAAATGGTAACGAGATTATAGCATCATTTCCTATTAAAGAAAATGATCAATTAATGTTAGTAACAAATAATGGTCAATTAATTAGGTGTCCTGTGAATGATGTTAGAATAGCTGGAAGACAAACACAAGGCGTAACACTATTTAATGTCTCTGAAAAAGAGAGAGTTGTATCTGTGGCAAAACTAGAAGAAAATGAATAAAAAATATATAACAGGAATCTATCCTGGAACATTTGATCCAATTACCTTTGGTCATCTTGATATTATTATTAGAGCTTCTCATATTGTAAATAAATTAATCATAAGTGTGGCGGAAAATATTCACAAAAAACCATACTTTAAAATTAATGAGAGAATTGAGATGATTGAAGAGTGTCTAAAGAAAGAAAAGTTAAATTGTGCTATTAAAGTTGTTGGTTTTGACAATTTATTAGTAGAACATGCTAAAAAGTTTGATGCTCAAGTAATAATCAGAGGTTTAAGAGCCGTAGCAGATTTTGAGTATGAATTTCAAATGGCAGGAATGAATGCTAAACTTGAACCTAATATTGAAACTATTTTTTTAATGGCATCAGAAAGTTTACAATTAACTTCAGCTAGATTTGTGAAGGAAGTAGCTTATCATAATGGCGAAATAAGAAATTTCGTTCCAAAAAATGTATTAAAAATGTTCAAGAAAAAAAGGAGTTAAGATGAAATTTTTTTTTAATGTATTTATTTATTGTTTTTTCATTCTATTTTGTACAAAATTAAGTGCTAACTCTTCTCCAACTCTTCATATGGTTTTGGACAAAGGAGTTGTAGTTATAGAGACTTTTCCCGATAAAGCTCCCAAAACAGTACAAAGAATTGTAGAGCTTGCAGAAAGTGGTTTTTATGACGGACTTACATTTCATAGAGTAATTGCAGGTTTTATGGCACAAGGGGGTGACCCTGATGGTAATGGAACAGGTGGAAGTGGAAAAAATTTAAAAGCTGAATTTAATGACATTAAGCATGAAAGGGGTATTGTTTCTATGGCTAGAGCAAATGATCCCGACTCTGCAGATAGCCAATTTTTTATTTGTTATGATGAACTTCCTTTTTTAGATGGAAAATATACAGTATGGGGTAAAGTTACTAGTGGAATGAATTATATAGATAGAATACCTGAAGGTAGAGGTCAAAATGGACAGGTTTTGAGTAACCCAACAAAAATATTAACTATAAGAGTTAAATAAAATTATTTTGTTGTTAAATCATTTGAATTTTATTATATGCTAATTAATAAATTAATTGTGCGCCCGTAGCTCAGCTGGTAGAGCACTCCCCTTTTAAGGGAGTTGTCATGAGTTCGAACCTCATCGGGCGTACCATATTATAAATGATTGCCAGATTAAAAAACTATCTATTTACCGGTATACTTGTCGCAGGTCCTGTGGCACTTACATTTTGGATTGTTTTTTCTTTAGTTAAACTTTTTGATCAATTAGTTACCCCTCTTATTCCAATTTATTTGAACCCAAATACTTACCTACCACGAGATATTCCAGGTTTAGGACTTATTGTTTTGATAGTTTTTTTAGTTTTTGTAGGTGCAATTACTGCAAACTTTTTTGGTTCATGGATATTGAAACAGACAGACGCATTTATATCAAAGATCCCTTTGATAAAAACTTTTTATAAAACTATAAAACAGATTCTTGAAACAATCTTAAAAACAAACTCTCAAGCCTTTAGAGATGCTGTTTTAGTTGAATATCCTAGAAAAGATGCATGGGTTATTGGCTTTACTACTGGAGAGGTAAAAGGGGAGGTTAAAAAAAAACTAAGAACAAATTTGATTAATGTTTTTATTCCAACAACTCCTAACCCAACTTCAGGTTTTCTTTTGATGATACCTAAAAAAGATCTTAAATATCTTGATGTAAGCGTTGATGAAGCAATTAAGACAATTGTTTCTGCAGGTATTATAGAGCTAAATACTAAACAGAAAAATAATTCATAAAATTTTCATTTCTATAAAAAACTTCTCTTAAGAAATCAATCTTTTCCTTGTTTATATCATAATCTTTTACTAATTTCTCTGATGCTTCTTTTGATTCAATAATTAATTTTCTATCAATACTTGGTTTAAAAAATCTCCATATTGGAATACCAGATTGATTGGTTCCAAAAAAATCTCCTGCACCTCTAATTTCAAGATCTTTTTCAGCTATTTCAAAACCATTTTCCGAACTTTTTAGTATTGATAACCTTGTTAAAGTTGATTCAGATAGATTGTCACTATAAATTAGAACGCAATTTCCTTGTAAGTTTCCTCTAACTATCCTACCCCTCAACTGATGTAACTGAGCCAAACCAAACATTTCGGCTCTTTCAATTACTATTAGTGTTGCTGTGGGGATATTCACTCCAACTTCAATTAATGTTGTTGAAACAAGAATTGAGATAGTTTTATTCCTAAAATCATCCATAGTTTTATTTAATTCATTTTTTTTCATCTTTCCGTGAATCATAGAAACTTTATTTTTAAAAACTTTTTTTAAATAGTTAAATCTACTAGTAACTGTTTCATTAGAATTGCTATCATCATTATTAATTGTTGGTAAAATCCAAAAAATTTGTTCATTCATTTGAATTTTTCTTTTGATACCATCTATTAAGTTTTCAATTTTTTTAATATTTATAATAGAAGTAATAACCTTTTTCCTTCCTGCTGGTTTTGTTTTTACATCAGAGATAGAAATTTCTCCATAAATTACAAAGGATAAACTTCTAGGGATGGGTGTGGCTGACATAATAAGTGTATGACAAAATTTTGATTTATCAAGAAGCTTTATCCTTTGCTTTACACCAAATTTATGTTGTTCATCAATAATAATTAAACCAAGATTTTGAAATCTTACATCATTATTATAAACTGAATGAGTTCCAATTAATATTTTAGTTTTATTACTTGAGATTGATTTGTAAATATCTTTCTTTGATTTTGTTTTACCTGTAAGTAAAGATATATGATGTGAAAATTCTGGAAGATAATCGCAAAAATATTCATAATGTTGTCTTGCTAAAATCTCTGTAGGTGCCATTAACACTACTTGGAATCCGTTGTTAATAACATCTATTGTAGCTAATAAAGCAATAATAGTTTTACCTGATCCAACATCTCCTTGAATAAGTCTATACATTCTAAATTTTTGTTTAAGGTCACATTCTATTTCATTTAAAGCTTTGATTTGATCTTTAGTTAATGAGAATTCAAGTTTTTTTATAACTTCTTTTGATCTTGAAAAATTATTTATAGATATATCATTCTTATAGAAATTAAATTTTTTTTTTAACTCATAGAAAGTTAGATAACTAGACAATAATTCATCAAAAGCTATTCTTCTCCTAAATGTATTCATTTCATTATTATCAAATACTTTATTAGGCTTGTGAATATTCATTAATGAATCTTTGAATGAATGCCATTTATATTTATCTATAATGCTTTCTGGGATCCATTCCTGAGGAATTGTGTCGTCGATTAGTAGGTTAATATTCTTATTAATTACACTTCTAAAAATTTTTTTATTAATTTTTTTTCTAGATAGATCGTATTCTGGGTAAATATATTCATAATTATTTATACTATTTTTATTGATTATATTTAATGGATGAATAATTTGAAAAGAACTTTTAGATACCTCTAACTTGCCTGATACTCTGTAAATATTATCCTTTTTTAAAAAATTTTTTATTTGATTTTCATATAAATTAAAATAAAGAAGATTAATTCTTTGTTTTTCCATATCTTCACAAATAATTATAAGTGGAGATCTCTTATTATATTTTTTCGTATAATCAATTACTTTTATATCTAAGGTGACTAAACTGTCTAAATACTTTAAATCTATTTGTTTAATAAAATTTTCTTTAATGATGCTTAAAGGAAATGTTGTTAAAACATCAATAACTCTAGTGCCAAATTTATTAATAATATTGCTAATACTTAAGTTTTTTCTTTCATATGAAAAACTGCTAAAAATATTTTTACTTTTTAAATCTTTCATTTACTATCTTTTTAAATAATAAAACATATGACTGATCTTTTTAAGAAAAAAATATTACACAGAGCAAAATATAGAGGAATTAAAGAGTTAGATATAATTTTTGATAGATTTATAAAAAAATATAGTGAGAGTCTTTTAGATGATGAATTTTATGAATTAGAGAGAATTTTAAATCTTCCAGATCAATTATTATTAAATATTATTTTAGGTAAAGAAGAAATTCCTGCTAATTTACGTTCTGAAACATTAAAAAATTTGATTTCTATAAGTTATGAATGGTCTTGAAGACTTTGTCTTTAAAAATGAATTCAATAGATTTAAAGTTGACAGCTCATCACTTTTTCTATTTTTAATCTTAAAGTATTTTAAATCTAAAAAAAAAAAAATAGCTTTTTTCACGAAAAGTAACTCAGATATAGAAAAAATTCAGGAATCAATTAAATCATTGAATAGTAATATTTTAACTTGTTCTTTTCCATCTTTTGATTGTAGTTTTTTTTCGAATCTATCTCCAACCATTGAAAATAAAAGTCAAAGAATTAAAACCTTATATAACCTTAGCCAAAATAAAGATATGATTTTAATTTCTTCCTTAGATTCTTTGGTGGAAAAAACAATTTCGAAAAACTCATTTTTTAATTCAAGATTAGTGTTAAGTATTTACACAAATATTAATTATAATAATATGATTGATTTTTTAAAAAAAAATAATTTTGAACATGTTGACTTTGTAAATAATGTTGGAGAATATTCTAAGAGAGGGGAAATCATTGATATTTTTTCACCATTACATAATTTTCCTGTTAGAATTTTTTTCAACTTTGAGAATATTGAAAAAATAAAAAAAATATCAATAAATACTCAAGAAACTACAATTGAAATAGATAAATATGAAATTTGCCCACCATCTGAGTTTATATATAGCGATGAAAATATAACACACTTCAGAAAAGAATTTAGAGAGCTAAATATATCTGATAAAAATGATTATTATCATTCAATATCTGAAAAGAATATTATTGAGGGTTCAGAACAATTTTTTCCTATATTAAATAAATCACTATCTTCATTAACTGATTATTTAGAAGAGTTTGAACTATTTTTTTACGATGATTATAAAACTAATTTTGAAAAAGCTTATGATACTAAATTAAATGAGTTTGGAGTTAATAAAGAATATTTCCTTAATAATTCAAATTATTTACTAAATTTTGAAAGATTCAATAAATCTCTTAAAAATTTTAATTTAAATTTTATTTCAGATTTTAATATTTATTCAAGTAAAATTTTTAATTTTTCTGACCAAATTCTTCTTCCAAAAAAGATAGATGACCTTTCAAAATTAATTAATAGAAAACAACAAGTAATTATTTTCTGTTTTGATAGCATTATTAATAAAATTAAATTTAAAAACTTTACAAGCTCAATAGGAAAATCTTTGAAGAAAATAAATGATCTTTTTAAAGATAAAATTTCATTTGAGTATATTTATTATTTAAATTTAAAAATAGATCAAAGTTTTAATATCAAATTACTAAATTTTGATATTAATTTTATATCAGATAAAGATATATTTGAAAAAGTTACTAAGAAGAAAACTCATAACCCAACAGATAATTCTTTAATAATTAGAGATTTTTCAAAACTTAAAATAGGAGATCTTATTGTTCATATTGACCATGGAATAGGTCAGTATAATGGTTTAAAAATAAGAAAAATAAATGCAATAGAATATGAATTTATTGAAATAATTTATCATTCTAATGATAAATTATTTATTCCTATTCAAAACCTAGAATTAATATCTAAATACGGAGAGTCAGATGATAAAGTATCTTTAGACAAACTAGGCTTAAGCAATTGGCAAAAGAAAAAAGCTAAAATTAAAAATAAAATTAAGGATATTGCAAACGATTTAATAAAAGTTGCAGCAAAAAGATCTTTAGATAGAGGAGAAATAATTGATTTCAATACATTAGAATACGAAAAATTTGCTTCACATTTTGAATTTACAGAAACCTCTGATCAGATAAAAACAATCAATCAAATTAGCAACGATCTGTGTTCAGGCAAACCTATGGATAGGTTGGTATGTGGAGATGTTGGGTTTGGAAAAACTGAGATAGCTATGAGAGCAGCATTTATGTGTTTATCAGCTGGGTATCAAGTTGTGATGATTTGTCCAAAAGTTTTACTAGTAAATCAACATTTTAAGACATTTAGTAATAGATTTAAAAAATTTAATTATCGAATATCTAAAATTTCAAGGTTTGAAAGTAATAATGAAAAAAAAAAAATAAAAGAAGACTTAATTAATGGTAAAATTAATTTATTAATTTCAACTCATGCAATTTTTGCTAATGATGTTTCATTTCAAAAGCTTGGCTTGATTATTATTGATGAAGAACAAAGTTTTGGTGTTGAGCAAAAAGAAAAACTTAAAAAATTTAAACCGAATTGTCATGTTTTAACATTAACTGCAACTCCAATACCAAGAACTCTTCAATCCTCAATATTTAAAATTAAAGATATTTCTTTAATACAAACTCCACCAATAAATAGATTAAATATTAAAACTTATCTTATGATTGAGGATTTGTTGCAGATAAAAAAAATAATTACTCATGAAACTAATAGAAATGGACAAGTTTTTTATGTTGCACCAAGAATAAATGATTTAGATGATATAAAAAAAAAAATTCTCAATATCATTCCAGACATAAAATTAGGATGTATTCATGGTAAATTAAATAGCTCACAAATAGAAAAAGCTTACAGTGATTTTTTTGATAAGAAAATAGATATATTATTATCAACTGCAATGATTGAGTCCGGTTTAGATCTTTCAAATGTGAATACTATAATTATTGAAAAACCACAATTATTTGGCTTATCACAACTCTATCAACTTAGAGGAAGAGTTGGGCGCTCTTCAGTTCAAGCTTTTGCATACCTAATTATAAAAAATATACGTAATTTAAGTGATGATGCTGTTAAAAAACTAAAAATTATTTCAAAAATAGACAAATTAGGAGCTGGATTAAGTATTGCATCAAACGACTTAAGCATTAGAGGAGCTGGAAATATTATCGGGTCAGAACAATCAGGACATATCAAAGAGATTGGAGTTGAATTATATTATAAAATGGTACAAGAAACAGTAAATGAGTTACAAAATAAATCACCTGATCCTGATAATTGGTCACCGCATATTAATCTTGGATTTCCAATCAATATTTCTGATAACTATATAAATGACACTAATCAAAGATTATCTCTTTATAGAGAAATATCAAATATTAAGAGCTTTGATGAACTTGAAAAAATGAAAAAATCTCTTAAAGATAAATATGGTATTTTATCAAATAATCTAGAAAATCTACTAATGGTTATTGAGATAAAAATTATGGCAAAAGAGTTGTTAATAAAAAAAATTGATGATACAAGTACTGGATTTGTTTTAGAGTTTAAAATTAATGCGAATTTGGATGTTACAAAGGTTTTAAATCATGCAAGGTTAAATCCATCTAAATTAGAATTAAAACCAAAATCAAAAATTATTTTTAAATCAAGTTATGGTAAAGTAAAAAAAGTAGATGAACTTAAAAAATTTATAACTTTTATGAAGAGCAATTTTTATTAAAAAATGAACACAACTATAAAAAAAAAAGATAATTTTACTAAAAGTGATATTTATCCTTTGATAGAAGGCTTTGATTTATTTGTTAATTTATCCTTAGTTACTTACCTTTGTTCGTATTTTTTACCTGAAGTTGAATTAAGAAAATCGATATTAATAATTACATTTTTTGCACTATTTTCATATTTTTCAAAATTTTTTATATTAAGATTATGTTCAATTTTATCAAAAAAAATTAAAAAAATTAATGTATGTCTCCATTTGTTCTTTGGGTATCTATTAGTAATCATAGCACCATCTGGAGAATTAAGTATTTTATCAATAATTTTATTCCTTTTATCAAGGTTTATAATAGGTAATTGTTTTGCCTTAACTTATTTGTCCCAAAGTTCATATGAATTTAGTGTGCAAAAACTAAAATATTGGATAATTTTCCTTCTTGGGCTAATTATAGGATCCATTATTTTATTTTTGATTAACGAAATTTTTTCTAACAGTGAATTAAATAGTTGGGCATGGAAAGTCATTTACTCATTCAATTTACTACTAGTATTCCTTTTATATATATTTTTTTTCAAAAATGAAGATTATAAATTAGATGAAATTAATCAGTTGGTAATCAATTATGTAAAAAAATCAAAAACAGCAAGATTACTTGAACTCCTTCATCTTATAATTCCATTTATTTCATTTGTATTATTTGCAACATCTGAATGGTTGCCTAAATTTTCAAATCCTAATAATATGCAATTTCTTCAATATGATTTCCTTTATTTATCTTTAACTATAATGCTTACTCTCTTCATAATTCCTTTATCTAATCTTATCGGAAAAAAACAATCAGCAAATTTCTTTTTTATAACACCAATTGTTATATCATTCTGTTGCATTTTTTTTGAACATACCTCCTCATACAGTATAGATTTAGTAAAATTATTCTTATCTCTATTTTCAAGCTTTTCAATTTGTTTGTTAGTAATAAGGTTTGATAATAAAAATCTTAAAGATGAATTATTTAAATTTGATTTATTTAATATAATTAATGTAACTTTAATCCTAATTATTCCAATGATATTTTATGCTTTTCTTAACTTCAGTATTAGTTATAATATTATATACATTTTATTTACTACTTTAATGGGAACCAGTTACTTATTTCATATTTATGGCAAAAGATAATAAAATATCAGCGTCTCATATATTGATTATGCACAATGAATCCAAAAATAGTGAATCAGAACTTTCAAAGGATGATGCTCTTAAACTTGCTAGTGATTTACATAAAAAATTAATAAAAGATCTTAATATTTTTAAGGATCTTGCAATAAAACATTCAAGTTGTTCTTCAGCACAATATGGTGGAAGTTTAGGCGAGTTTGGTAAAGGGGTAATGGTTAAACAATTTGAAGAAGTAGCCTTTTCTTTAAAAGTAAATGAGTTAAGTGAACCAGTAGAAACAGAATTTGGATATCATTTGATTAAAAGAGATAGTTAATTATTTTAATCATCAATTAAGTAATATTTCCTCACAAAACCTATAAATTTTTGATTCATCAAAAGTCTACTTTAATAATATAAAAGAAGATTATTAAATTTTTACTATTAAGATTTATATAAAGTTTAGAATTAGCTTGCTTATTTAGTTCTAATGTGAGCTTATTCAGTAAATAAAAACTAATCTATTATATATGTCAAATTTTAACACACTCGGTATTTCTAGGGAAATACTATTTAATATTAATAATCTAAAATTAACCAATCCAACTCCCATCCAACAAAAAGCCATTATTCCTGCTTTAGAGGGAAAAGATATTTTAGCTAATGCTAAGACAGGAACAGGAAAAACAGCTGCTTTTGGAATTCCATTAATTCAAAAACTAAATGAAAACAAACACATGTCTGCAATTATTCTTACTCCCACAAGAGAGTTAGCTATACAAGTTGATAAACATATTAAAGATTTAATGGGAAATAATATCAAAATTAAGTCAATTGTAATTATTGGTGGAGAATCAATACAAAAACAAATTAAATTGATCAAAAATCAACCTCGACTAATTATTGGTACACCAGGAAGAATTTGTGATCATTTAAATAAGGGTACCTTAAAACTTAATGAAATTAGTTATTTAGTCTTGGACGAGACCGATAGAATGCTTGATTTAGGCTTTTCAGTACAAATTAAAAAAATTATTAAATTTATTCCCAAAAAAAGACAAACACTTCTTTTCTCAGCTACGATACCAAAAAATATTGAGAAAATCTCTCACGAATATCTTCAAAACCCAATAAGAATATCGATACCAGATGACAAACAAATTTTAACAAATATTAAGCACAATGTAGTGAATTTGAACTCAAATGAAAAATATGAAAAGTTACTTGAGGAAATAGACTCAAGAGTAGGAAGCATTATAGTCTTTATGAAAACGAAACATAGTTCAAAAAAAATGTGTTTAAAGTTACAAAAATATGGATTATCGGTTAATGCTATTCATGGAAATGTAAGACAAAGTAAAAGAATAAGTATTTTAAATAACTTCAGAAAAAAAAAATATAGAATTCTAGTAGCAACAGATGTTGCTGCTAGAGGATTAGATATCCCACATATCAAACATGTAATAAATTATGATCTTCCACAGAATTCAGAGGATTACATTCATAGAATTGGAAGAACAGCAAGAGCAGGTGCAACAGGTGCTGCAATCTGCTTCGTAACGGAAAAAGATAAAAAACTATGGAATGTTATAAGTAAAAAAATTGATCCAGAAAAAGAAATAAATAATAAAGGTTTGAATGTAAAAAAAGAAATTAATACAAAAAATAATTT